>NZ_JBFTIJ010000007.1:0-332195 GCF_056394705.1 Variovorax sp. 10N420
AGGCGCGCTGGACTCGGCTCTCAAACGAATTGCCGGTGTGCCGACGGTCGAAAGCCTGAACACGCCGATTTCTCAGAGCACTCAGGCTTGGGAGCAAGCCATGGAACGAGATCAGCAGCAAGTTCAAGAGCGCACGCTGGAACAGCCACTCACCATGCTGCGACAAGCGCGGGCAATGAGTCTCTGAGCCGAAAAAAACGACTACATCACGCCAAAGGTCGCCAGCGCCTCGCAGGCACTCATGCCATCCTTGATCGCATCCGCCACCTTGTTTTCGGTGCGCACCTTGTCCAGTGCCTTTGCCACGGCTTCCGCCTCGACCGCGCGCGGAATCACCAGCACACCCTCGCGATCACCGAACAGCAAATCGCCCGGTGCAATACGTACGCCGTCGATCTCGATCGTGCAGCGATAGTCGATCACCTGCCCCCGCACTCCCTGGTCCTGCGCATAAGTGCCTCGGCAAAACACATTGAACCCGAGACGCTCGATTTCATTGGCGTCGCGCACGTAGCCGTCAAGAATGGCGCCCGCGGCCTTGAGGTGCTGCGCCCGCGTCGACATCAAGCCGCCCCAGAGCGCATAGCGCAACGAGGCGCCCGTGGCGATATAGATTTCGCCCGCCTTCAGATCGTCGAGCGCCTCGAGCATCAGTCCGAAGGGCTTGCCCGACAGCGGCCCGGCCGATCGATTGCCGTCATTGATGACGTCCGCCTCGAGCACCGGCATTGCACGCCCGACGATGCGCATCGTCTTCTCCAGCGGCGCGATGCCCGCGGGAAGAAACTGGTGCTGATAGCCCATCGTGTCGAGCACATCACCTACCGCAGCAACGAAGAGTTCGTCGCGGATTTGCTGGAACAGGGCGTGGTCGCTGTCGTTCATCGTCTTTCCTTGTGGTTCAAATCGGAAATGAAAAAAGCCGCGCCCTGGGACGCGGCTTGTTGTTGTCCAACGCAATCGCGCTCAACGCTCAATCGTCAGGGCAACCCCCATGCCACCGCCGATGCACAGCGACGCAATGCCCTTCTTGGCGTTCTGCCGCTGCATCTCGTGCAGCAAGGTCACCAAGATGCGGCAACCGGACGCACCGATCGGATGGCCGATCGCGATCGCACCGCCGTTCACGTTGACCTTGTTCACGTCCCAGCCCATTTCGCGATTCACGGCGCAGGCTTGCGCAGCAAAGGCTTCGTTGATTTCGAGCACGTCCAGGTCCTGGGACTTCCAGCCCGCGCGCTGCAACGCCTTCTGCGATGCCGGCACGGGTCCCATGCCCATGAATGCAGGATCGAGGCCGGTGCTCGCGTAGCTGGCAATGCGGCCAAGCGGCTTGAGCCCGAGCGCCGCGGCCTTCTTGGCGGTCATCACCATCACCGCGGCAGCGCCGTCGTTCAGGCCGGAAGCGTTGCCGGCCGTCACACCACCCGCCTTGTCGAAGGCGGGGCGCAGGCCCGCGAGCCCTTCGGCACTGGTCTTGCGATTGATGAACTCATCCTTGTCGAAGACGATCGGGTCGCCCTTCTTCTGCGGGATGTTGACGGCGACGATCTCGTCCTTGAACTTGCCGGCGTCCTGCGCAGCGGCGGCCTTGGTCTGGCTGCCCAGTGCGAGTTCATCCTGGGCGGAGCGGCTGATGTCGTATTTCTTGGCGACGTTCTCGGCGGTGATGCCCATGTGGTACTGGTTGTACACGTCCCACAGGCCGTCGATGATCATCGAATCGACCAGCTTCCAGTCGCCCATGCGCTGGCCGTTGCGCGAATTGGGCAGCACGTGCGGCGCGAGGCTCATGCTTTCCTGCCCGCCGGCAACGACGATTTCGCTGTCGCCGGTGGCCACGGCCTGTGCGGCCAGCATCACTGCCTTGAGCCCCGAACCGCAAACGGCATTGATCGTGAGCGCCGGAACCGAATTGACGATGCCGCTCTTCAGCAGCGCCTGGCGCGCGGGATTCTGTCCGCTGCCCGCCGTCAGGACCTGGCCCATGATGACTTCGCCGATCTGGTCATTGCCGACCTTGGCGCGCGCGAGCACTTCCTTGATCACGAGCGCGCCCAATTCCGTCGCAGGAATGTTGGCCAGCGAGCCGCCAAACTTGCCGACGGCCGTGCGTGCGGCTGAAACGATGACGATGTCTTCCATGATGTGCTCTCCGATGCGTGGATTGAAATGACAGTTGAAACGACGGGAAAGGGGCGGTTCAGGCTTTTGCTTTGACGTAGCGACCCGGCGCCGGCTCCAGCGCCTTGTAGGCGGTGCCCTTGCCGTAGGTCTTGGGGGCAGGGATCTGCTTGCCCGCATGGGTCTTGAGCCAGTTGGACCAGTCGGTCCACCAGCTTCCGGGGTGTTCGGTCGCGCCGCTCAGCCACTCGGCTTGCGTCTTGGGCAGCTTGCCGTCTTCGCGGATCCAGTGGCTTCGCTTCTTCTTCGCCGGTGGATTGATGACGCCGGCAATATGGCCGGACGCCCCCATCACGAAGCGCTTCTTGCCCTGCAGGAGTTGCGTCGACGCATAGGCCCCGCCGATCGGCACGATGTGGTCTTCACGCGAGCCGTAGATGTAGACCGGCGCATCGATCGCACCAAGGTCCACCTTCTCGCCCGCCACGGTCACTGCACCGGGCACCGCCAGTTTGTTCTCGTGATAGGTGTTGCGCAGGTACCAGCAGTACATCGGTCCCGGGAGGTTGGTCGCGTCGCTGTTCCAGTAAAGCAGGTCGAACGGAGGCGGCGTTTCGCCCTTCAGGTAGTTGCCGACGACGTAGTTCCAGACCAGGTCGTTGGGCCGCAGAAAGCTGAAGGTCGACGCGAGTTCGCCACCTTGCAGCAGCCCGCCCTTCCCCATCTGCATTTCGCGGAACTGCACGAAAGGCTCGTCGATGAAGATGTCGAGCACGCCGGTGTCGGTGAAATCCAGCAAAGTCGTCAGCAACGTCACTGAAGATGCCGGCTGTTCGCCACGCGCAGCGAGCACAGCCAGCGCCGTACTCAGGATGGTGCCGCCGACGCAGAAGCCCAGCGTGTCGATCTTTCCACCCTTCTTGTTCTGGCCGGTGATTTCCTGCGCGACATGAATCGCCTTGATGGCGCCGTCCTCCACGTACTGGTCCCACGTGTATTGCGCCATCGATGGATCCGGATTGCGCCAACTGACGACGAACACGCGATGCCCCTGCTCCACCGCATAGCGGATCAGCGAATTCTCGGGCTGCAGGTCGAGGATGTAGAACTTGTTGATGCAAGGCGGCACGAGCAGCAGAGGCCGTTCATACACCTTGGCCGTGAGCGGCTTGTATTCGAGCAGTTGGAAGAGATTGTTCTCGAAAACGACCGCGCCCTCGGTGGTGCCGACATTGCGGCCCACTTCGAACGCGCTTTCATCCGTCATGCTCAGGTGGCCCTGCTGCACGTCGTGGAGAAGGTTCTGGATCCCCTTCGCGATGCTCTCACCGTGCGTTTCGATGGCCTTCTTCTGGGCCTCGGCGTTGAATGCAAGGTAATTGCTCGGCGACGAAGCCGCCATCCACTGCTCCACCGCGAAGCGTAGGCGGGCGCGAGTCTTGGCATCGGCTTCGACCGCCTCGGCCATACTGAGGAGCGTCCGCGCGTTCAACAGGTAAACAGCTGCGGCAAACGATGAAACCGGATTGCTGCCCCACGCTTCGCTGGCGAAACGCTTGTCCGTTGCCGACCGGCTGGCCATGTCCTGACGCCAAAGCTCCGTGGCTTCGCTGATGTACTGCTGCTGCAGTTCCTGGAGTTTCTCGGTGGAAAGGAAGAGTTTCGGGAGATCCCAGGGCGCGTGGTGCCCGTCGCCCTGGATGCCCTGCGTGGCTTGGGCGCCCTGCAAGCCCAGTGATTGGAAGGATTCGAGCGCCTTGCTCCATCCCTCTGAAAGCGCCTGCTGAAAGGGCGCAAAAGGCTCTGCCGCCGCAGTGTGTTCTTGTTTCATCATGTCTCCTGCTGCCTCACCTCTTCAGAACGGGATTTGAGTATGCTGCATTCGCAACCGCCTCACCAGCAAGACCTCCGATAACTTCCTGAAACAAAACCGTCTATGCACCTTGTCGTGATCGCGTGGCTCTACGTTGCCTTGATGATGGCAGTCGCCGAGGCGACCAACACCAACGGCACCGTGCTGGGCGCCGTCTTCACCTTTCTACTCTATGGGCTGGCGCCGGTGGCACTGGTGGTTTACCTGATGGCCACGCCCGCACGGCGCCGCGCTCTGAAGGCGCGTGAAGCGGCTGCGCGAGAGGCGGCGATCCGGGCGCATTCAGCCGCGCCAGATGCAGGCGGCGAAGCGGCCGCTGAACCGGTCCCGCCGGTGCGAGAAAAAGCGTAACGGGTTGTGGACGGTGCACCAGGCGTCGCTGCTGTCGTTTCCGTGCAGTAGGGTGACGCCGGCAGCAACCAGGCGCTGGCGGGCCAAGCCCGCCAAGTCTGCCATCCATTTGCCTGCAGCCATTGGAGTGCCTGTGCTGTCCGCCGCGACGAAACATTTACGCGCCTCGGGTGAAACTGCTTCAAATGCAGCACGAACCTCATCGCCCACTTCGAAGGCGTCGGGGCCGATGCACGGACCGAGCCATGCCATGACACTGCCCGCACCGCCGTCGGCTTGAAAAGTCTCCAGCGTGCGTTCGATCACACCGGCGGCAAGCCCGCGCCAACCGGCATGCGCCGCGGCGACTCGCCTGCCAGCCATGTCGGTGAACAGCACCGGCAGGCAATCGGCGACCATGATCGTGCAGGCGATGCCGCTTACATCGGTGGTGCAGGCGTCGGCAGCCGCGCCGTCCACGCTGGAGGCATCGAGCGCGAGCACTCCCGTTCCATGGACTTGCTGCAGGAACACCGGCCGTGCGCCGATCGCGTCGCGAAGGGCTTGCCGGTTGGATTGCACCGCGGACGGGTTGTCGCCCACGTGGTCGCCAAGGTTCAGGCCCTCGTAGTTCGCGGTCGATATCCCGCCTGCACGCGTCGTGCACAACGCCTTTACGCCGGGCGGCGCCGGCCATTGCGGGACGAGCCAGTCAGGATCGATCACGCTTCAGCGTCAGGGCATTGCGAAGGTTGGGCGCGCTGGAAGGCTTCCAGCTGCATGCACGCCTCGAAAGCTGCCATCGTGCGCGGCAAGCCCGAAAAGTCGCAATCAAAGCGCTGCCCGTTGAAAATCTGCGGCACCAGGCAGCAATCGGCCATCGTCGGCGTGTTGCCGTAGCAGTACGTGCCGGCGGGCAGCAACGCAAGCTGACGCTCGAACGCCAGCATGCCTTCGCGTACCCAGTGGCGATACCACGCGTTCTTGGCGTCGTCGTCCAGCTTGAGTTCGCGGACCAGGTACTTCAGCACGCGAAGGTTGTTCAGCGGATGGATTTCGCAGGCAATCGACTCCGACAGCGCCCGCACGCGTGCCCGGCCCACCGGATCATGCGGCAGCAGGGCCGGCTCGGGGTGGATTTCGTCCAGGTATTCGATGATGGCCATCGACTGCGTAAAGCGTTCGCCATCGTCTTCGAGAAGGGGCACCAGCATGTCCGGCGAGATGGCCGAGAAGGGCCCCGTCTTGTGCTCGCCGCGGGCGATATGCACCGGGATGTAGTCGTAGTCCAGTCCCTTGAGATTCAGCGCAATGCGGACGCGGAACGATGCGGAGGATCGGAAATAGTTGTGCAGCTTCATCATGGCGCAAGCATATCCCCGCCCGGCGCCCACAGCCCTGGCGCGGACAACGCACCCTGCCCTCTGGCACACTGCCATCTTCGCTGAAAAGGACGTTTTTTCATGGCCTCCGAATACGTTTTCACCCCCTGCCCTGTCGTTTCGATCCCTGTCGTCGGCCAACCCGGCCGCTTTCCGGTGCACCGCATCTATTGCGTCGGCCGCAACTACGAGGAACACGCCAAGGAAATGGGGTTTACCGGCCGCGAGCCGCCCTTCTTCTTCATGAAGCCGGCCGACGCCGTGGTGGTGGTCGATGCCGGAACCACCGGCACTATGGCCTATCCGACGCTCACCAAGAACCTGCACCACGAGATCGAACTCGTTGCAGCGATCGGAACCGGCGGAAAGAACATCAAGGCCGCCGACGCGCACAAACACATCTTCGGCTATGCCGTGGGCCTCGACATGACCCGCCGTGATCTGCAGAACGACATGAAGAAGCAGGGTCGTCCGTGGGACATCGGCAAGAGCTTCGAGCAGAGCGCGCCCATCGGGCCGATCGTGCCGGTCGCGGAGGCGGGCGATGTCGAGAAGGCGGAGATTTCGGTGACCGTGGGCGGCGTCGACCGGCAGCGGAGCAACGTGAGCAAGCTGATCTGGAGCATCGGCGAAACCATCGAGCATCTGTCGGCCGCCTGGGAATTGCAACCCGGCGACCTGATCTTCACCGGCACGCCGGAAGGCGTTGCAGCGGTGGTCGCAGGAGACACGCTCGTCGGCGAAATCACCGGCCTGCCGTCGCTCACGGTCAAGGTCGTCTGAAACCGGCATGTTCCTGCGCGTCCCCATCAAGCACTGCAAGAACTGCGGCACGGCGGTGGTGTACCGCATTCCTGACGACGGCGACACCAAGGAGCGCGCCGTCTGTCCGGCCTGCAACACGATCCACTACGAAAACCCGCTGAACGTGGTGGGCACGATCCCCGTGCTGGGCGACCGCGTGCTGCTTTGCAAGCGCAACATCGAGCCGCGATGGGGCAAGTGGACGTTGCCGGCGGGCTTCATGGAGCTGAACGAAACGACTGAGCAAGGCGCAGCACGCGAAACCGACGAGGAAGCCGGTGCCGAATACGAGATGGAAGGCCTGTTCGCGGTGATGAGTGTCGTGCGGGTGGGGCAAGTGCACCTCTTCTACCGCGCGCGTCTCTTGAGCGACAGGTTCGATCCGGGTCACGAGACGATCGAGGCGAAGCTCTTCACCGAGGACGAGATTCCCTGGGACGAAATCGCCTTCCGCACGGTCAAGGAGGCGCTCCGGTTTTACTTCGAGGATCGGCGGCGCGGCAGCTTCGATCGCGTTCATACCCTGGACATCGCATGAAGCGGCTGAAGTCTTGCGCCGTCATCGTGGGCTTGTTGGCAACGACGCTGGCGCGCGCGGAGCCCGTGGGCGAAGTCGACACCGTCTTCAAGCTGATCGGCCCCGACCACAAGATCGTCGTCGAAGCCTATGACGACCCGAAGGTCAACGGCGTCACCTGCTATGTTTCGCGCGCCAAGACGGGCGGCGTGTCCGGCGCGCTCGGATTGGCCGAAGACAAGTCCGAGGCTTCGATCGCATGCCGGCAAGTCGGACCCGTGAGCATTGTCCAGCCGCTGCCGAAGCGCGAAGAGGTCTATAGCGAGCGCCTGTCGGTCATGTTCAAGCGGTTGCGCGTCGTACGGATGGTCGACGCGAAGCGCAACACGCTCGTCTACCTGACCTATTCCGATCTCCTCATCGATGGCTCCCCGAAGAACAGTGTCACTGCTGTTCCGATCGACCGCGCGACGCCGATCCCGCAAAAATAACGCGAGCAGCCGCGCATGAACACGAGCGCACCAGGCAACGCTGTCCGCGAGCTGTTCGCGGCTCTGTGGCGCTACGCCGAGGGCGCACGACCGCAGTTGCTCACCGCGACGGTGCTTCTCACCTGTTCGCAGCTCTTGCGGCTTACCATGCCGTGGTTCGCAGCGCAGGCGATCAACGCGCTGCAGACCGGCGACATCGGCCGCGCGGGCCGCTGGATCGCCGCGCTGTCGGGGGTGTATGTCTTCTCATGGGCAATCCACGGGCCTGGACGCATCCTCGAGCGCAATGTCGGCCTGCGCGTGCGCGAAAAACTGGCCGACACGCTCTATGCGCGCATCGCCTCGGCGCCGCTGGTCTGGCACGACGCGCACCATTCGGGCGAATTGCAGCACCGGGTGCATCAAGCGAGCCGCGCGCTCTCGGATTTCGCGCAGAACCAGTTCATCTATCTCACCAACATCGTCAACTTCATCGGCCCACTGATTGCACTGACCCTGCTTTCGCGCAGCAGTGGCGCGATGGCCATCGTCGGCTATGTGGTGATCGCTGTCGTGATCGTTCGCTTCGACCGCTCGCTGATGCGGCTCGCGCGCGTCGAGAACGATGCCGACCGCCGCTACGTCGCGGCGCTGCTCGATTTTCTCGGCAATGCATCGACGGTCATCGGCTTGCGCCTGTCGGCCGCATCGCGATGGCTCCTGGGCCGGCGGATGGAAGCCATCTCCGAGCCAATGAAGCGCACCGTCGTGCTGAACGAAGGCAAGTGGTTCGCCGTCGACCTGATGGGGTTGGCGTTGACCTGGGGCCTCGTCGTGATCTACGTCTGGCAGTCGCGCGCGCCAGGCCAGACGGTGTTGCTCGGCGGCGTGTTCATGATTTATCAGTATGCGCAACAGGCGGCGAGCGTTGTGTCGTCGATGGCAGCGAACTTTCAGTTCTTCGCGCGGATGCACACCGACTACAGCAGCGCAGCGCCCATCTGGGAAGCGCCTTCGCGGGTTGCCGATCTTGCGGACGAACGCATCGACAGCCAAGCCAATTGGCAGACGATCGAGGTCAGCGGATTGGTGTGGAACTACCGTCCGCGCGGCATGCAAGCGGCCGGCGAGACGGCGCGCAGCGGCCTGCATGAAGTGTCCCTCGCGCTCCGGCGAGGCGAACGCATTGCCTTGGTCGGCCCGAGCGGCGGGGGCAAGAGCACCTTGCTGCGCGTGCTCGCGGGCCTCTATGCCCCACAGGCGGGCACGGTGTTCATCGACGGGCAACCGCAACCCTGGCCTCTATTGCGAACCTTCGCGACGCTGATTCCGCAGGAGACCGAAGTTTTCGAGGCCAGCGTGCGCGAGAACCTGAGCTTCGGCCAGAGCTTCGATGACGCCGATCTTCATGCTGCCATGCACGTCAGCACTTTCGACGACGTGTTGACGTCAACGCACGCGCATCTCGACACACCGCTCTCCGAGCGCGGCTTCAATCTGTCCGGTGGCCAGCGGCAGCGCCTGTCGCTCGCTCGGGGCGTGTTGGCGGCGCAAGGCAGTTCGCTGTTGCTGCTCGACGAACCGACCAGCGCCCTCGACGCAGCAACCGAGGCGCGTGTCCTCGAACGGATGGCCGGTGCGTTTCCCAATGCTTGCGTGATCGCTTCGATCCACCGCCTGAGCTTGCTGGACCGATTCGACACTGTCGTTCTGATGGAGGCCGGAAGGGTCGTCGATGCAGGGCCACGCGACGCGCTCCTGGCGCGCCAGCAAAGCCTTCGCAGCACCGCGGCACCGGCCGCAACCGCGCCGTGCTAAAAATGCTCCCTCGCCGTGAGGCCGAGGAATCCCTCGCCTAGACCTCGTTTCGAAGAAAAGCCATGCAAGTTCAGACCTACCTCCTTCGCCTCGCGATTTCATCGATCGCAGCGGCCTCCTTGGTCGCATGTACGACCACACCGATGTCCACGCCGCAAAGCCAGGCCCCCGCGCCTGGGTTCTACCCATTGCCGCCCGCCTCGGCACCCCGCGCCACACCGCCTGCGCCCAAGCCGCAGGCGATATTCATTCGGCCCGCTCCAGGGCGCACGCTTTCCACTTTCGACGGCGGGCAAAACAAAGGCATCGACATTGCGGGCAACTTGGGCGACCCGATCGTGGCGGCGGCCGATGGGCGCGTCGTGTATGTCGGCGGCGAACTGCGCGGCTACGGCAACATGGTGATCGTCAAGCACAACGAAACCTTTCTCACTGCCTACGCGCATGCGCAGACCATCAACGTGAAGGAAAACGAGGTGGTGCGCCAAGGCCAGAAGATCGCCGAGATGGGCAACAGCGGCGCCGAACGCGTCAAGCTCCACTTCGAGATTCGCAAGCAAGGCGTCGCCGTGGATCCCGAGCCATACCTCAACGGCGATCTGCACTAGCGCCGGCCTGTCTATTGGGGCAGCCTTCGGCTAGCTTCCCCCCTGCAGGAGCCGCAAGGTGCCGCGGTCGGTGCTGCCGCCGAAGTATTTTTGAAGGCACGCGCGAAACACTGGAGTCGATGCATCCGCAGTGATCGAAAACAAGGTCATCGATGACCAGAACTTCTGGTCATCGGGCGCACCGAAAATCTCCGCGGCGCTGCGACCTTCCACCGCAAAGACCAACTCACTGCATGCCTTCAGCCGCGCACCGAGGACCGGATGCGCGAGGTACGCACGCGCTTCCTCGAGCGATGAAATGGCGTAGCGCTGCGCCATCGCACTTCGTCCGAGGCCAGCCAGTTGAGGGAATATGAACCACATCCAGTGGCTGCGCTTTTTGCCGGCGCGCAGTTCATCCAGGACGTGGTCCATCACGTCCTTCTGGGCATCCGTGAAGCGCTTCAAATCGAAGGGATCGTTCATGAACGAGCTCCTCCTGTAGGTCGCATCTGTCCGCGTATGACGAAGTATGCCGCGTGCTTTTCAGGTTGTGGAAGGGTGAAATCCATAAGTAGATAAGGAGACCACCATGCACTGCGAAGCGATCCATTGTCCCGATTCGGAGACAGTGAGGTTTGCAATTTATCCGGACGGCTTCGATGGACCCCGCATCATGGCTCACGTATCCGATGAGGCACTTCTCGAAATTTTCGGCTCAGGCGAAGGCGAGGAAGACCTCGTCGAGACCTGCGACGCAAGCTTCGACGTGATCGAACCGCTGGCCCTGGCGCGCCACAGGGCAGCGCCTTCCCTGCCCGTCAAGTTGGAGATCGCTGATTTCCTGTCGTTCGTGTCGCATTCGGTCGCTGAGATACATTGCGTTTGAGTGTCTCGTTGCCGAAGCGCGTTGCTGCTGTCTCAACAGCGTGACGCGTACGGCGCCATTCCGGGTGAATGTTCAGCCCTCGTCTTACAAGCGGCGGCTTGCTGTCCTCCGATAAAGCGTGATTGCGCGGATCTGCGCCGGACAGAGTGCTATTGCGCTGTCTGGCGAGTGCCCGCAAGCGAAGGGGCCCTGAAGATGACTGAGTTTGCTGCGTCCGCCTGGCCCGTTGCGCCAGACACGAACATTGCCTATGCCGAGATAAGCGACTATCTCGGCTTGATGTTTCATAAGGGCGTCGCAACCGCAAGTTGCCCGTCGTGCCATACGGTCAATCGAGGGTGCGTCACCCGTTGCCGCGCGTGCGGAGAGGCAATGCCGACCGGGGTCGATGAGCAGATCGACACTTCCTCGTCGCGGCACGCCGCTCGCAAGGGCGAGTTGCTGAACTCGAACTATCGCCCGCTCCGCAATGTTCTCTTTCTTGTGCTGACGCCCGCGGTGCTGCTTTCTTCGATGTTCGTCGGTTGGGAAATGTCCCGCTCTGCGTCCAGAACGGTCCCCGAAGTTGCGCAGACGGCACGAGTGGCGCGAGCGCAGACCGTTGCGCCCAACCTGTCCCCACCTCCTTCTACGCTGCAAGCGCCCAGGAAGTTGCAGGAAATCGCGTTGGTCACCCCGGAGAGGGACCACAGCGAAGCCGATGCAGCGCCTCGGCCTCAAGAATCGACCGTCGAGGCTGAAGACGACGACGCGGGTGCACTCTCCCCTCGCTCGTCGTCATCCGTGCCTCGCAAGGCTTCGAACGGCAGCCGCTCGCGCGCGGTGAGGGCGACGTCGGACCCGCTCGCCGCGTGCAGGGACCAAGTCTTCTTCGCTCGCGCCATTTGCATCAACACACGATGTGCGGAACCCGGCGCATCGCGTTTCGGGCAGTGCCGGCAGGCCCTCCGCCAGCGCAAGATCGACGAAGCACGGCGCAACCCGACATTGGTGGGGTGATGTGCGGACACTGCGATATCGCTGCCTCGCAGAAACCCGACACCTACTGCTGTCGTGACCCACTGAAGCGCAGCGCTTTCACGATCAGCGAAAAAGCCGGCGACGGTTGGCGCTTGCTGGGGTAGTACAGGTGGTAGCCGGCGAATTTCGGACACCAGTCCTGCAGCACCCGAACGAGTCTTCCGGATTCGATGTGCACCATCAACTCATCTTCCGGCAGCAGCGAAATTCCCAGCCCGGCCAGCGCCGCATCCACCTGCGGCGGCGCCGTGTTGAAGATGAGAGGACCATCGACTCGCACGTTGACCTTTCGCCCGCGCTTTTCGAAATCCCAAACGTACAGTCCACCCGATGTCGGCATCCGCTGATTAATGCATTGATGCGCTGTCAGTTCGGCCGGCGTCTTGGGTACGGGATGAACTGCAAAGTACTCCGGTGAAGCCACGACGGCCATTTGCAGCGGTGGGCCGATGGGAACGGCAATCATGTCTTTGTCGATGGTGTTCCCCATGCGAACACCAGCGTCGAACCGGTCTGCCACGATGTCCCGAAAACCGTAGTTCATGTCGAACTCGAGCTTGATGTCGGGATACTCGCGCAGCAGCGGCATGAGCTTCGGAAGCAGAACGGTTTGCAGAACGTGATCGCCGCAGGTGATGCGCACCGTGCCTGCAGGCTTGTCGCGCAACTCGGTCAATGCTTCGAGCTCTGCTTCGATCTCGTCGAATCGGTAGCCGATGGCCTTCATGAGCCGCTCGCCGGCCGGGGTGGGCGCGACGCTGCGCGTGGTGCGCGTCAACAAACGGATCTTCAAGCCTTCCTCCAACCCGCGGATCGCCTGGCTCAGCGCCGACTGCGTGACACCGAGCGTGCCCGCTGCCTTGGTGAAGCTGCCCTGGCGGGCCACTGTCACGAAAGCAAGCAGGTCGTTGAGGTTGCGGCGAGGCATATCGCTGTCTCACAGGAGAACTGATTAGTGGCGGTAATAAATGTATTAAGCATTCATTACCTAGTCAATCACGCCTCGGGTCGGCAAACTTCCCTCAAGCTGAATGCGAAGACATCGAACGAGGCAAGACATACCCGCCTCGGCACTCACACCACCTCCCAAGGACATCGACCATGAGAACCACAAAGTGCACCTCCGTCGGCGCAGAGCCGGTCGGCCCGGCGAGCGACCGACGCGAATTCCTGAAGATGGCCGCCTCCGGCGCGGCTGCTGTCGGCATGCTGTCGGCGACGGACCCTTCACTGGCGGCAGCACCACCAAAGAGCACAAGCCTGCCCAATGACGCCGACAACTTCTACACGAGCGACCAGGTCACGGTGCGCCAGATCGCCTTCAAGAACCAGTACCAGATGACCGTTGCCGGGAACCTCTTCGCTCCCAAGGCGCTGGACCGGAAGAAGCGCACGCCGGCAATCGTGGTCGGCCACCCCATGGGGGCGGTGAAGGAGCAAAGCGCAAACCTGTACGCCACCAAGATGGCCGAGCGCGGCTTCGTCACGTTGTCGCTCGATCTCCCCTTCTGGGGCGGCAGCGAAGGCCAGCCGCGCAATGCCGTTTCGCCGGACATGTATGCCGAGAGCTTCAGCGCCGCGGTCGACTTCCTCGGCAACCAAGCCTTCGTGGACAGAGAGCAGATCGGAGCCATCGGGGTTTGCGGCAGCGGCAGCTTTGTCGTCAGTGCGGCGAAGATCGATCCGCGCATGAAGGCCATCGCCACGGTGAGCATGTACGACATGGGCTCGGCCAACCGCAATGCGCTCAATCACTCGCAGACGCTGGAGCAGCGCAGACAGATCATTGCCGCGGCCGCGCAGCAACGCCAGGCGGAATTCGACGGGGGCGCCATTCAATACACAGGCGGCACGGTCCTCGAACTGACGGCGGATACAGATCCCATTCAGCGCGAGTTTTTCGATTTCTATCGAACGCCGCGCGGCCAGTTCACGCCACCGGGCGCATCGGCAAGAACCACCACGCGGCCTACGCTGACCAGCAACGTCAAGTTCATGAATTTCTATCCGTTCAACGACATTGAAACGATTTCGCCGCGGCCCATGCTGTTCATCACGGGCGACCATGCGCACTCCAGGGAGTTCAGCGAAGACGCCTACCAGCGCGCAGCCGAACCGAAGGAACTGCACATCGTTCCCGGTGCCGGTCACGTGGACCTCTACGACCGGGTGACCCTGATCCCATGGGACAAGCTGGGGGCGTTCTTCGGCAAGCACCTTGTCGCGGCGGTCGCCTGATGACGGCACAGTCCATCGCCGCATCCACAGGGAGCGGCCCTTTCGACCGCCATGGCAATGCCCCCGCTGCGCATTGGGGAGGCGTCTTCGCGATGGCGCTGTGCGTGTTTGCGCTGATCGCCTCCGAGTTCATGCCGGTGAGTCTGCTGACGCCGCTGGCGTCCGACCTCCAGGTCACCGAAGGCATGGCCGGACAGGGCATCGCAATCTCCGGCGCTTTCGCGGTACTCACAAGCCTGTGCATCCCAGCCATCGCAGTTCGAATCGATCGCAAGATGCTGCTGCTGGCGCTGACGGCGATGATGTGCCTCTCGGGGGCCATCGTCGCGCTCGCGCCGAACTATCAGGCATACATGGCCGGCCGGGTACTGATCGGCGTCGTCATCGGCGGCTTCTGGTCCATGTCGGCCGCCACCGCCATGCAGTTGGTACCGCCTGCCCAGGTGCCTCGCGCCCTGGCCATCTTCAATGGCGGCAATGCGCTGGCCACCGTTGTGGCAGCGCCACTGGGCAGCTATCTCGCTTCGATCGTCGGCTGGCGCGGCGCCTTCTTCTGCCTGGTGCCACTCGCGATCGTTGCATTCATCTGGCAGTGGTTCAGTCTGCCGGCCATGCCCGCGCAGGCACGGACACAGCGCTCCAGCAACGCCTTGAGGCTACTCAAGCGCCCCGTGGTGGCGTTCGGAATGATGGCGGTGGGCATTTTCTTCATGGGCCAGTTCGCGCTTTTCACCTACCTTCGGCCCTTTCTCGAAACAGTGACGCGCGTCAATGCGTCGGCCTTGTCGCTCCTGCTGCTCGCAGTGGGCGTCGCAGGTTTCATCGGCACCACGGTCATCGGCCGATTTTTGAAGATGGGTTTCTACAGCACGCTCGCGGTCATCCCTGTTCTGATGGCCGCCATCGCGGCGGCGCTCATCGCCGCAGGCTCTTCGGTGGTCGCCACGGCAGTTCTGCTGGGTGCCTGGGGGCTCGTAGCAACGGCCGCGCCGGTGGGCTGGTGGACTTGGGTCGCACGAACGCTCCCGGGGGACGCCGAGGCCGGCGGAGGGCTGATGGTGGCGGTGGTCCAGTTCGCTATCGCGCTGGGCTCCACCGCCGGTGGGGTGCTGTTCGATAGCAGGGGGTATCAGAGCACCTTCGCTTTCAGTGCCGGACTGCTGGTGGTTGGCGCGCTCCTGGTTATGGTGACAGCGCGGACGAATCGGACGCCGCCTTCGTGAGCTGTCGAGCTGTGGCTTATGCGGCGGGAAGAGGCTCAGGGCACCGCACAGGAATTCAGTTCGGCAATGAAAAAGGACGTCCGGTGATGAAACCGGACGCCCTTGGACGTTTTGTGAAATCGATCTAAAGAGGGGCTGTGCACCGCATGAATACTGGGCTTCGGCCAATTGGAAGAATCGGAATGGCTGGTTGCCCCTAATCGCATGACCGGCGGCAAGCCCCCGATTGACAAGCTCCGCGAGGGCAATGTCTCGCTGGTTAGGAGCGCGGCGGAAGGCGCATTGGACTACCCGTGAAGCTCGTCACCCCCAAGCTACGGGAGCGCGTCGTCGAGGCCCGTATCGGCCGACTGGCCACGCATCTTGCCGAGCCGGCACCGATCGACACCCGCCAACGCTGGCTTTGGATCAAGCCGCTTTTCAAGTCCTGCGGGAGCACTCCGTGTACTTTGTGCTGCCAACAATTTTGCAACGGCATTCGCAGAAGCCGTCGCGCGCGACCGTTTCGAAGGCAAGACGAGGCGTCTCCTCTATCGACCGCATCTGGAACAGCTGTGCGTGACATCGATCAGTTCGAGCCGCGAATTGACGCTGGTCGATCTGCGAGGTGCCGCCGTCTATGAAGTTGGGATCGATACGGATGCCAGCCGTGCACGCTCTCACGCCTCGGGGCAGGCGCTGTCGGAAGCGGTACACGCTGATATGCCCGATATCGACGGCATTCTCTTCAACTCGCGCTTGACCAGCGGTGACTGCATGGCCATCTACGATCGCACCTTCAAGGCCCTCTCCGGCAGCCCGCCGGTGGCGCTGGTCCAGGCAGCGCTGTTGCCAACCGAGCTTGCCCGCCTTGGCATTACGGTTCGGCGCAAGCGTGGATACGTGCAACCATGACGCGCGCCACCACAGGACACTGCCCATGATGCCAAGGCTGCGCATTCTTTCGGTGTGGCGTTCACGCCCGTTGCACAACACTCGGTCGGCTACGACTTCGGTATCCGTCACGCTTTCTGATCTGACGCTGGCGCAACGGCGTTGGACGCACTGCGGAAGAAGCGAAAGGCAATGCCCATGGAAGCCAAGAGTGCGTGCACCGCCGCCGAGCCGATTGCTCAATGAGCCATGCTGGCGGTACGTCTGCTGCACGCGGCACTCGCGCTTCTTTGCTCCGACCCGTTGCTGCCGCTCACACGTCCAGGTGAACGGCAGCTGTGCACAGCCTCATCCGGTATTCGGCGGCTTTTGAACGTCTCGATTGGCGTAGCGCTGCCGAGATGAGCTGCAGCTTTCTGACATGCCACACTACTGCGACCGACTACCGCCTTACAGCCAATAGCCGCCGCTCGGTGAGCCCGCCTCGAACGACGGCAACCAGAGTCTGAAGCAGCCATTGCAAAATCACACGCCAAGTTCACCACACATGGGCGACGCGTTGCAGTCGACCAAGCGAAGCTCTCTTGAGCATCTCAGCGCCTGATGGATCCTTGATTTTTCGATCGATACTGTACATGCTCGGTCAATGATCGCTGAACTTAAGACCCTCATCGCCGTTTGCAAGTACGGAACATTCGCGTCCGCTGGCGAGCACATCGGCCTGACGCAATCGGCGGTGAGCAGTCAGGTCCGTCGGATTGAGGAGGGCCTTGGCTTCGCTCTGTTCGATCGAACCGGGCGCTCCGCCACCCTCAACGCCGCCGGTCGAACGGTCCTCGAGCGAGCGGAACTCATCTGCACGCTGTTTGCAAAGCTCGGCGATCCGCCCGATGAGCAGTCAACGCAAGGTCTTTTGCGCATTGGCGCGATTGCGTCGGCGCAGTCGACGCTGGTCGTGCGTGCGCTCGACCAGCTCCGCACGGCGCTCCCGCTGGTTCGGGTCCACGTGGCTCCCGGCGTGTCTCTTCGGTTGATGGACGATCTCGATGCCGGAAGCATCGACGCCGCCGTGATGATCCGGCCGCCCTTCGGCATGCCGCCTGACATGACATGGCAGGCGCTCGTCCACGAGCCTTTCGTGCTGATCGTCTCGAAGAATGTTTCGAGCAGCAAGGACTGGCGCGAATTGCTGCGGGTGCAGCCGTTCTTGCGATACGACCGCGTGTCTTTTGGCGGGCGAATGGCAGAAGGCTTCCTGCGGCGGCAAGCGATCAATGTGAAGGAGGGCATCGAGCTCGATGAGATCGCCGCACTCATCCAGCTCGTGGCGAACGGGATGGGCGTCGCGCTCGTCCCGCTCGTCGAAGCCCATTTGCCGTTGCCCGACACCGTCCGGGTGGTGTCGTTGGGCGAGCACACCTTCTATCGGGAGATCGGGCTGCTCCAGCGCCGGGGTCGAGCGAGCTCGCCGATCGTTGCCCATTTTTCGCGTTGCCTGGCGGAAGCTTCGGAGCCCCCCACCACAAAGGCAGGTACTCGGGGTGGCGCGGCGGGCAAGAAGCGGTCTACCCCTTTGCGTTCATGATGTCCTTCCAGCGCTCAGCGCGCCTCGTACCCTTCAAGGGGTTTGTCGGTGGGGTTCGCCCACGCGGCTTTGGTCATCTCGGTGGCGGGCAAGCCCACGATCACGTTCTGCGGCGGGATCGGCTTCAAGAACCACTTGTCGTAGATGCGCGCGGCGTCGCCGCTCTTCGCCAGCGACACGATGCTCTGGTCGACCACCTTCTTGAGCGCAGCATCGCCCTTGGGCAGCATGATGGCGATCGGTTCGGTGCTCAACACCTGGTCCAGCAATTTGTACTGCGCTGGGTCCCTGCTCTTCGAGATCAGCGTTGCGAGGATCTGTCCGTCGGCCACGAAGGCGTCGGCACGGCCGGTTTCCAGCAACAGAAAGCCTTCGCTGTTGTCTTTGGCGGTCAGCTCCGTCGCATCGCTCTTGAGCTTTCGCAGCAACTGCACGGAAGTGCTCCCCGTCGTCGCTACCACCGTCTTGCCGGCAAGCTGGGCCGTCGAGCGGATGCCGGAGGTCGATTTGACTGCCAGGCGCACGCCTTCCACGTAGAGCGTGGGCGCGAAGGCCACGTCCTTTTGACGCGCCGCGTTGTTGGTGGTGGTCCCGCATTCAATGTCGACCGTGCCGTTCTGCACGAGCGGGATGCGGTTCTGCGGCGTGACCAATTGGTACTTCACCTCCAGCTTGTCGAGCTGGATCGCCTTCTTGATGTCTGCGATGACGTGCTCGCAGATGTCGACATGGAAGCCGGTGTACTTGCCGGGGCCGAGCGCGAAAGACATCGCGCCGGAAGCGTCGCGCACGCCCATCGTGATCACGCCCGATTCCTTGATCTTCTTCAGGGTGTCTGTATGCGCCGTAGCGGCACTCGCGCAGGTCAACAAGGCAGCGGCGACGCCTGCCAGGACCGGAAGTTGCTTTTGCATGATCTCGCCTTACTTTGCAAACAACGAGCCGAGATCGGCGAACGATTTCATCTCGATGGCGTTGCCCGACGGATCGAGGAAGAACATCGTGGCCTGTTCGCCGGCTTCACCCTTGAAGCGGATGTACGGCTCGATAACGAATTCCGTCTTGTTCGCGATCAGCCGGTCGGCCATGGCTTGCCACTTGTCCATCGGCAGGATGGCGCCGAAATGCTTGACCGGCACGTCTTGGCCATCGACGGCGCTGCTCTGCTTGTGGCCGCACTCATCGGGCGCCAGATGCGCAACGATCTGATGACCGTAGAAGTCGAAGTCGACCCACTCCGGCGCACTGCGGCCTTCAGGGCACCCCAGCAAATCGCCGTAGAACGTGCGGGCTTCTGCAATATCGCGAACCGGAAACGCGAGATGAAACGGAATGCGTTGGGATGTGTCGGTCATGGGGTCCTCGTGGTGCTGTGGTTCAGAATGACGCGACTTTAAAAAGCGGATCGCATAACCGAAAGCGATATAAATTCTCGCTAAGCAACACGTTTTGAAATGAATCAATGAACACGAGCAACTATCTTCCAGTGATCCTCGAGCACGCCAGCCGCATGATCAACCACGGTCCCACGGTCTTGATCACGACTTACGACGGTACGCGCCGCAATGTGATGGCGGCCGCGTGGTCGATGCCCGTGGAGTTCACACCGCCGCGCGTCGCAGTGGTCATTGACAAGAAGACCTACACCCGTGAATTGATCGCAGCCAGCGGCACGTTTGCGATCTGTTTACCGGGATCGACACTCATCGACCTGACGCATGCTGTTGGCAGCACCAGCGGACGAACCGTGGACAAGTTCAGTCATTTCGGTATCGCGACCGAGCTCAGCGCGTCGATGAATTTGCCAGTGTTGTCATCTGGCTGTTCCGCGTGGCTCGAATGCCGATTGATTCCGGAAAGGCACAGCGAAGATGCGTATGACACGTGCTTCGCAGAGGTTGTCGGAGCGGCCGCCGATCCGCGAATTTTCAGGGACGGTCACTGGCTGTTCGAGAGCGCCAACGCCGATCTGCAGACCATCCACCACCTTGGTGGTGGCAACTTCGTCTGCGCAGGGAACGTCATTCGCGCAGCGGGCCTGTAGGTCACCATGGAGTTACAGCAGTCTGAGAAAGCTGTGCATCGAGTTGAACCTCGGAAGTTCGTCGCACTGCCCGCCGGTCCTACTCCCGCTGCAATGCCCTCCAGATGCGGACTTGAAGAACCTTGCCTGCTACAAGTCGCGCCATCGCTTGAACCCGCAAAAGACTTATCAGCGTGCTGACGCTGCGGACATTGCGCGTCAGATCAAGCACGAGGGCTTCGCCGTATTTCTCCGGTCGTGCGAAAGTCGGGTTCGCCGATTTGAGGCGATCAGCACCAGCGGCCGACGGCAGTCACCTGGGGACATTGACGTCATCATTGGCTGTCGCTCATGAGCGTGCGGTCGCCGGCAGGCGCGTCAGAAGCCAGAAGGACGTGCCGGCGTACCTGATCGCTCGTGATGCGGTTCGCCGCCACAGACCGCTCCCCTCCCCCTCGGCCCTGCGTCAGGACCGAGCTGACCTCTGGGCTCGGCGATCTTCTGAAATGCGGGTCGCAGGACTTCAAGGTGCCGGCACCGCGACGCGATTTGCCGGCACGATCTGCGCCTGATAGGAAAACACCTCCCGGCTGCGCGAATCGACTGTCACCTTCAACCAGTTCACATCGTTGTTGCCGTTCGCCTGGTTGTCGCCGAAAGTCTCCACACGCGTGAAGTTCTCCAGACGATGTCCCTGTGCGTCAAGCAGCGGCTTGTCGATGCGGTGATAGTGCGAGTCGCCATGCACGTAAGCCACGGGACGACGGAATGCGACGACCTCATCGCGCAGCGCCATCAGGTAGTCTTGGAAACCGTCGGGTTGCCCGTCTGTTTGTGCCAGCGTCAGCGCATTGCGCAGCGGCGCGCGGGTGCCATCGGTCGCATCCCACCCCGGATTGGCCTGAGAAATGATCATCACGGCGGCCGACTGAAGCGCCGCCGCATAGCGGAACGACTCGCGCAGCCAGGCGATGTTCGCCTGATTGCGGGCCGTCCACTCGGCAGCGTCCGGCGCGGTATCGCAGAGGTTGTTGCACGAGCCCTGAACGTTGAGCGTGACGTACATGACGTCGCCTAGCGTCCAGCGGCGGTTTTCGACACATGGCACCGGGCCATTGACTCCGAGGCACAGGGGCGAAGTCTGCACCTCCTGGTGCATCCGCCGCTGCCCCAGCGAGTACGGGGTGCCGAAGAAAACCTTCCGCTCGTGGTCAAGACGCTCGCGCGAGGAGAAGCCACCATTTGCGGGACGATCGCAGTCCGTCCAGTCGTTGTCACCCGGGGTCAGCATCGCCGGCGCGCGCAACGCATTGAAGAAACCGAGCGCCTGGAGGTAGAGCGCATCGGTGCAGGTGGTGGGCGTCACTGATCCTGGCGTGCCGTTGCCGGCCTTGAGATCCCCGTCGTGGACACTGAAGGCAAGGTCCTGACGGTTCATGTCGGCGATCAAATTGGGCACACCGCTGAGTGCCTGGGCGTCGGAATATGGGAGGTCTCCCCACAATCCGATGGCGTACGGCTCAGAGCGGTCGTGCCGCTCGTCCCGCTGATCTGCGCTGGCGGCTCCCCCACCAGTCGCCAGCAGCACGCTCAGTGCGAGCGACAGAAGACGGCTCTTGTTCATGGGACTCCTTGAGAAAGGTCTTCGAAAGACGTGCAACGCAAAAGCAATCCCAGCAGTCTAGAAAGCAGTTTTGACGATTCGATGACCGAAGGGCGTGCTAAGCCGCGGAGCGCCAAGACGGCGCCCTCTGACCTTTATGAATGACCTCGATGGCGCGACCAGCCCCAATGCTGATGAATATTTGAGTCGTGGCTCGTCCGTCAGTACCTAGTCCCATCACCATGGCGGCGCCCGACGTGAATTCTTCCGCTTTTGCTGAAGCTGCTGAGGGGTCGGCAGCCAACTCGCCATCGCTCACGACCACTCCAGTCATCGCGGAATCTCCGAGGGCTGCAAGAGCGCCTCGCAAAACGACCTTGGCCAACAAGACCGTGACGGTCAAGCCCTGCTCGAAAGGGCACGACCGGGAAGAAGGCTAAGCCAGTCAAGGCCAAGGACGCGCTCGCTGTGCCGGCTCCGAAAACACTAGCATCGGCGGCACGCTCTGCAGACGAGCGCGCGCCGGACACCACCAAGAAGATGAAGCTTTTGCGAGACAGCTTCACGATCCGCATCAGGACTACGCGTTGATTGCATCTCTCAAGATGCGCGCCCTCGAATACAAGCGACCGGCGAAGAAGAGCGAGCTGCTACATGCCGGCCTGCATGCGTTGGCAAAGCTCACCCCACGCGAACTGGGCGGTGCACTGGACGCCCTCGCGCCTCTCAAGGCAGGTCGCCCAAAGAAGAACGCTGGCTGAGGTTGCCGCTGCCGGCGCGGCCTGGGTGGCCAAGAGTCGCGTTCAGGCGACCGGCGGTGGAGTCGTTGCGGCGGTCGGCGCTCCCCGGAAACTTTGACCGATTTCTACTGGACGAACGGTGGCGCCAAACGTTTCCCGATGGCCACCGCGTCAAGCGTGGGGGTGTTCTTAATGCAGGCCACAGAGTAGCGCGAAAATTGCTGCTCTGCAGCAAAAACGGACTGCGCCATGAAACGAAAGTCACCGGCAGAACGCATCCCTGTGACGGACCAGGTCGGCAAGCGACACGTCGTTGTGCGATACGTGGAGGTGGAGACCGACCTCGCCGCAGGAGAGCACCAGCCGACAATAGAGGCTTTTGAGTACCGCCTCGAGGCCGGCCGCAGTGTCACGCGCACGGGAGTCGGAACTTTTCAGACGGTCGACGGAGTGCTCATGCTGAAAGTCCTCGAGCCGTAGGCATTTCTTGCGCTTGAGCGCTGCCCTGACCCGGCGTGGACAAACCGAGGCTCGTCAGGATGGAATTCACCACGCCCTTGTTGCCGAGGATCAGCATCCATGCATAGGCTCGCGTGACGCCGCCCGAGAGAAACGTGGCGACCAGCCCGAACAGGATGGTGTTGCGCACGAGCGGCGACGGCGAACGCGCGAGCACGTACGCCAGGGGGAAGCCGAGCAGGATCGCCAATGCCGTGACCTTCACCGCGATCATGAAGGTCTGGAAGGCCACGTGCCGCGCATAGTCGGAGCCGAGAGCCTTGACGCAGTTGTCCAGCGTCATCGGCCCGCCGAAACTCGCGCCGCCCGGGTCCTGCTTCAGGAAGCTCATGCCGATAAAGGACACGAGGCTGATGGCGAAGCGCTAGCCTCTGATGTGCTCGACCGGATAATCCTCCAACTTTTAGAAGGAACCTCAGTTTGAACAAGACAGAACTTATCGCCGCCATCGCTGCGGACACGGAACTCAGCAAGGCCGATGCCGGTCGTGTACTTGATTCAGCACTTGAAAATTTGACGCAGGCATTGGCGCGCGGCGAAACAGTGCAACTCATCGGGTTCGGCAATTTCGCCGTGGCGAGCCGCGCCGAGCGCGCCGGCCGCAATCCTTCGACCGGCGAGACGATGACGATCAAGGCGAGCAAGGCCCCAAAGTTCACGGCAGGCAAAGCCCTGAAGGATGCTGTCAACGCAGCCAAATGACCCTTCGGCATAACCTGCCGCTGCCACTCGAGCCTTTGACAAGCGTCGCCGAAGGGAGGACAAAAGCACTGGGCCTCTCTTGCGCCATGACTGGGCATCGTAGCCCTCGCGCGAAAACTTGCGATTGCGCTGTGGCTTATTTGCAGCACGGAGAGATACCGACCGAGGCCTTGCTAAAGCCGGCCACAGCCTGAGCCGGGCTTGGTGACAATGCATTCATGATCAAGGTCGACGCGCCCGCGAAGCAGGCGGGTCACGCCATAGGTGGTCGTCCAAGTGGGGCGCGCCGGTGACTGGGTTTGTCAGTGCGCTTCGCGCGCATGCAGCATGAGGTGAAGGATGTTCACATCCTCACGGATAGAAGGTCGTCCGAGCACTGACCCGAACACTTGCGATACCCCGACCTCGCGACTGAGATGCATCTCGAATGCCATGCCATCGCCATTCGTTCCGCGACATCTTGGTGCCGTCATGAACTATCGCCGTTGATCCGAAAGATTTGACAAAGAAGTCCCCATGGAAGGCCTACGTGCGATCGCATTTTCGATGCGTGCGCAATCGACAAGCGGCCCAACGTAGCGCGCCGTGTCTTTTGACCGGCAAGTCAGCGCAACCTGGCTCCGCGGTGCCATCGGAGGCCTCATGCGGTCGAATGTCACAGCATCTAAGCCCGCCCCTTCCCAACAACCGGTGTGGCGCGTACTTCTGCTCCGCAGCGGTTGCGGTCCTTGCGCCGATGCGCGCGTACTACCGTAGTCGGCCCGGAAGCGGCTGGCTGCGGATTGTTCACCAGCACCCGATCAGTGCGCACGCGCTTCAATGTGATCGCGGCCTGCGAATCGCCTCCCCTGCCCCGCTTTTTGCCGTCCGTCCAGGCCGGGGCGTTCAACTTCCGGTCGATAACTGCCGAAGGCCACCATGATCAACGTCGGATTGCGGCCAATATCGTCGCTGCAAGCGCCTCGTAGTCGCCGCCGAAGTGATGGCCTCCGGGCATCGCGATGGTGTGCGCGCCGGCACTCTCCAGCAGCGGGCACAGGGAGTCCTTTCGTTCTTCGGTTCCATAAATGCACAACGTGGCATTCGCCGGCATGTTTCGCGCTTCGGGAGCGATCGGGCGATCGCCGCTCTTGCCGATCCAATTGCTCAGATGAAACTCGAACGAAGCCTTCTCCCCAGGCCCGAGAAGCGCAGTGAGGCGTACCTGGGCGCGTGTGGGCGCCGGCAGGCGGTTGAGGGCGAAGGGCAGGACGTCGGCCCCTTGGGAATAGCCGATCAAGACGACTTCACTTCGCCTCCAACGCGCCGCGTAGTAGCGAATCACCCGGTCGATGTCGACGGCGATGCCTTCTGGCGTGCGCGCGGACCAGAAGTAGCGCAATGAATCGATACCGACGACGGGTACGCCGCTCTCTGCGAGCGACGCTGCGACACCCTTGTCGATGCCCGCCCAGCCGCCGTCGCCCGAAATCATCACCGCGAAGCGAGTGCCTTCCCTGCCGGCCGGTACTTCGGTGATCGGCAAGTCCGCAAGTTCGGCGGGCGGCCCTTCGGGGGCCGCGCGGCTCTTGGCGAGTTGCTCGAATGCAGCCTGGAACCCAGCAGGCAGCTCCTGGGTGCTCGACCCGCCGCTTGCCGTAGGGGCGACCCACGTGGCTCCAGGCACCTTGCGCGTGAACGCCTCGGCCTCTGCGGCACAGGACGGCGGCACTTCGCCTTGCAACACGCTCCAGGGCGCCGTCAGACGCGGGCCGGCCTCGAAGTCGACACCGCCGGCGATGCGATGCCATCGCAGCGATCCTTCAGCGCACAACGGCATCGGCAGTGCCAGCTGGGGACAGAAATCGAGCGACACGGCGCCCGCGAAGGTATCGGCCGGCGCCTGCGCGAGCAACCCATAGACGAATGCACCGCCCTTTCCTGTGCCTACCAGCAGCGGCTCGAGGTACACGGGCAACTTCTCGGAGGCCTGCACGTAGCGCGCGAAATTCTCGATACCGCCCGGTCCGTGGACGCACTCGCGGCTCACCGCCGCGATGCCGTCATAGAAGGCGCCAAGAGGCACGACGAGCACCATCGCACCCTTGCCGACCATCCACCGCACGAGCTTCTGATCCTTCGCGTTCGGCGCGGAAGTGCCGGAGAAGAGAAGCACGAACTGCCGAACCTGTCCCGACGGACGAAAAACCGGGATGTCCACGAATACGCCATGCGAGATGGTGTGAGCGGGCTTGAGCATGGCCGTTGAGTCTCGCGTCTGCGCGCCGGCGAACTGCAGCCAACCCGCGAAGATGAGCGCCGCAAGGCCAAGCGCCCTCAGGCCACGCACGCGCGCAATCCAACCGTTCATTTCGTGATCACTCCCTTGGCGCCGCCGCCGATCAAAGCCGCCAAGTCGATCAGCACGAGCAGAGGCGACACACCGCCCGGGGCGGCCAGGTAGCGCGCCTCCCAGACGGGTTCGAACTTATCCTTGAAACTGTACAGACCCCGGAAGTTGTAGAAGCGCTCGCCATAGTCGAAGAGAACGCGCCCGAGCCGCTGCCACCTGGGTGCATTCTGGCGCGTCGCCATGCCGGCCATGGGCGACATCCCCAGGCCGAACTGCCGGAACCCTTCGGCCTGCAGGTGGAGCAGGATCTTTGCAAACATGAAGTCCATGGTGCCTGGCGGCGAATCGGGCAGATGACGCATGAGGTCCACGCAGGCCTCCTGCGCCGCGTCCGTGATGAACAGCGTCGCAAACGCAATGATGCGCCCCTCATGTCGCACCACCGCGATGGGACAGGGCGGCAGGCGATCGGGCTCGAAGCGCCCGACCGAGAAGCCCTTTTCGCGGGTGTTCTGCTTCTCCAGCCATGCGTCGGACACCTTCTGCAGCTCGGGTATGACGCTTTTCGCCTCTTCGGGCGAGAGCACCTCGAAGGACAAGCCTTCACGCTGGCCTCGATTCATCCCCGAGCGCAGGTTGGCCCTTCGAGCGCCCTTGAGGCTGAAGCCGGGCAAGTCGATGTGCGCGTACTCGCCCAGCTTGAAGACCTGCAGACCACAATCCAGGTACAGGGGCAAGCTCGCTGGCTCGACCTGATAGAAGGCCGGCCGACCACCATGGGCAGTTGCAAGTTCGACAAACGTCCAGATCAGGTCGGGCCACTCGCCCGTTTGCCCGAAGGGGCCGAAGAGCGCTATCCACGATCGGCCGCGCTTGCCGTACATGAGGAAGCTCTTGGCCGTCGGCGAGAACAGCAGGTGCTTGTCTCCCATCAGCGCCATCCAGCCTTGCGGCGCCGAACCGGCTCGGACGATGGCGGCCGCACAATCGATCTCGTCATCCGACGGCGAAGCCACCTCCCCTGCAGGAGGGCGCAACAGTTGCCACAGTCCGAATGTGAGTGCAATCAACGCCGCCCCTAGCAGCGCGCGCAGCGAACGCGGCGCTTGCGCATCGAGTTCGAACTGCCACCACAGCCCGCGCGTGTAGCTCACCTCCTGATAAGCGAACAGAAGGATCCAGACGCACGCTGCCAGGACCGCAGCCAGTGCGAGAAGCCATCCCGGCTCCAGGCGTTGGGAGAACAGCGACGAGGGACGATCGAACTCGCGTCGGGAGACCCACAGCAAAATCGCGAGCACCGACATCAGAGCGGCCTCGTTCAACGCGATGCCCTTGGGCAGTGCAAGAACGCCGGAAACGACGGCCAGCACCAGCGCAACCCACCACGCGCCGTCAAGCCGATGGAACAGCCCCCGAGCCACCAGGAGAAAGCCAAGGCCGGCAACACTGCCTAGAAAGTGCGATGCCTCTATCAGAGGCAACGGGACCTTCAAGGCTTCGAGCAAATCCCGCGCGTCCTCGGTCAGCGGCGTCACACCCGACACCAGCAGCCAGACGCCCGCGACCAACGCCAAGGCAGTCAGCAGGCGAGGGCTCAGGCGCATCGCTGCACGACCCACCGGGGCCGCGACGCCGGAGCGCAACTCGTAGGTCAGCACGATCGCTGTCGCCACGACCAGCGGGATCACGTAGTAGATGCCGCGATTGAGGAGCAACGCGCCGAGCATGGCTTCGGTCGAAACGTGCGGGCCACTCACCAACAGCATGACCGCCTCGAAAACTCCCACGCCGCCCGGCACATGGCTCACGATCGCTGCCGCAATGGCGATCGCATAGAAGCTGACGAAGGTGGGCAGCGGAATGCGATCCGCCGGCAACAAGAACCACAGTGCCGACGCCGAGGCAGTCAGTTCCAGGGCTGATATCGCCAACTGGCGCACCGCAAGTCCGATCGGCGGGAGCCGCAGTGTCCATCGCGCTCCGAGCTTGAGCGCTCGCCGTCCAACGCAAAGCGAGAGAAAAGTGCCCAGACCGAGCAGCGTCAGTCCTGCGGCCGATCGCAAGAAGGAAGATGGCAGGCGCAGCAATGGCGCGACGTCGGGTGCGCCCCAGAGGATGGCAACCGCTCCGAACGCGGAGATGCCCAGGCCAAAGGCCAAGGCGTTGAACGCGATCACCTGCGCAATCTGCTGTGGCGTCAGCCCGGCGGCTGTGTATATCCGCGTGCGGACGGCACCGCCCGTCAAGGGACCGAAACCGATGGTGTTCGAAAGCGCGTAAGCGACAAAGGAAGTCAGCAAGACTGTCGATGGCTTGATGCGGGCGCCTGCGTAGGAGAGAGACGAGAAGTCGTACCCCGTCAGGATCAGATAGCTCGCAGCGGTCGCCGCCAATGCAAGACCGATGCGAAGGTCCGGCGTTGCAGTGATTGCCTGCATTACGCTGGCGTAACGCACCTCGCTCAACAATCCGTGAAGTGCCTTGCCGATCAGGACGCACAGGAGCGCGGCCAGCACCACCATCAGCCATGGCTTGAGCCGTGGCCAGCCATTGGCGAATCTGTAACTCAGCAGCGAGAGACCTCTGGGGATGGCAGCTTCGGATTCGATCACGACAAGATGCTGGTTTCCAGAATGCCTCGCATTATGAGTCACCTGCGCACTCGGACTTGATGAATCCGGAACCTTCATCGGCTCTTGTCGATCACCTCAAGAGGGCGCTCCACCAAAGATCTGTGCCCCTCTAGAGGCATGAAAGGACTGCACATGACCCAGACCACTGAAGAAATGGCTGACATCGATCCCGATCGCGTCTTCAAGGATCTTGCGATGCAGCACGGGCTGCTTTCCTCCAACAGCGATTCGGTCGGAGACGAGCTCTGGTCTTACACGATGGCCGTGGTGGCACTGTGTGCCAGGATCGCCGACGCACACGACGAAGTTGATGAAGCCGGACCCGCGGGTGAATCGATTCGAGCGGCGCTCCTGGACTACCGGGTTCGATAGCGGCGCTGATACATTCCCGCATCGAGCTGGCTTACTTGCCACGCCACGTGCGGGACAGCTCGAGGCACTGACCGAGGCAGTCAGGCTTGCGAGCCACATTGGCAATTGAATACCGGCGCATTGCATGGACGCGACCCGCAACCAGCGACGACCGGCTTCCAAAGCGGCCATGCATCTCGGCAGGTGAAAGACGCTGGCTTCGCTGCGGCGCGAACCTGACGTCCCAGTGGCCCAGCATCGGCGTTCGGAGGAGGTCTACATCTGGCATATTGGACTGAACTGGCAACGGACCGACTGTAGCCTTGGACCAGGCGCCCTTAAAGCCAGATCAGCAGGAAGACTGAGCGGTCGTGACGAACGGCCGGTTGCGGCCGACTGTAGCCCGTCGCGGCACGGATTGAACCTTCGTCCGCCCTCGAAGACCTTTGCGCACAGAGACACTTAGGCTCGTCAGCCACCACTATTGCCCCGGCTAGTCGACGCCATAATTTTGAAACGTGAACACGGTCGAGGAATCGTGGTGGCTATATGCGATGTGCCGCAACACATAGTGCTTGCCTGCGGAAACTCCGGCCCAAGCGGCCAGTGGAAAGACTCCAGCGCCACGTTCGACTGCCCGACCTCGAAAGGATGCTTGCACCAAGTTGAATTTGCGCAGGCCATATGTGTTGCGGTGCGAAGACTGAACAGCCATGTCAAACGTCAGGTTCTAGCCCGGTGCCGCCTTGGCATACCGGCATAGACTTGTCGTGGAAAGCCCACGGCACCCCGGGCCAAGCCACCTGCTCCACCCGCACTCGTGAGCGCGTGCGCGTTAGGATTGATTGATGCACGACATGAAAGCTACCTTCCCGCACTACGACCGGCGAACGATCCTTCTACATTGGTTGACTGTGGCGTTGGTGGTGTCACTGTGGGTCCTGGGGCAGACCATCGATTGGTTTCCAAAGGGCAATCCGCGGATCTTCGCCCGCAGCACGCACATCTCACTGGGCGTTGCACTCGCAATCGTACTGGTCGCTCGCGTTCACTGGCGCTTCGGTTCGCGAGCGGTTCGCCTGCCACCTGCTGGGCTTGGTTGGCCCGACAAGCTCGCGACGATCCTGCACTGGCTGCTGTATGCCATGCTGATCGTGACCGTGGCTCTTGGCATCGCCAATGCGTGGGTGCGCGGGGACACGATCTACAACCTGTTCAGGATCCAGCCCTTCGACGCGAACAACAAGAGCCTTAGGGAGACGGTTGAAGATTTGCATGGGCTTGCAGCCAACACGCTGCTGATCATTGCCTTCTTCCATGCCATCGCAGCGCTGCTGCATCATTTCGTCTTGAAGGATGGCGTACTTCGACGCATGCTGCCGAACCGGCCCTGACAACATGAAAGAATTCCACAGGATCAAGCACGTCGGCTGGTTACGCGCAGCCGTACTGGGGGCAAACGACGGCATCGTCTCAACAGCAAGCTTGGTGATCGGTGTCGCGGCCGCGCATGCTGCGCACGGCAGCATTCTTGTGGCCGCAATCGCGGGGCTTGTGTCGGGCTCCATGTCGATGGCGACCGGCGAGTACGTGTCTGTCTCTTCCCAATCCGACACTGAATCGGCCGCACTGAAGGAGGAGCGCGCCGAACTCGCCCGCGATGCCAGCGGGGAGCACCGCGAACTTGCCGCGATCTACGTACGCCGAGGTCTCGACCTGGCGCTGGCGCGCCAAGTCGCCGACAAGTTGATGCGCCATGACGCGCTCGACGCTCATGCACGCGATGAACTCGGCATCTCGGCGATCACAACCGCGCGACCGCTGCAGGCAGCCTTTGCGTCTGCCCTCAGTTTTGCCATCGGTGCCGCACTTCCGCTCGTTGTCGTCGCTCTCTACTCAGGTCCGAACCTCGCAGCGGCCGTGGCGGTCGCGGCCTTGCTCGCGCTCGCGGGCCTCGGTGCATTGGCAGCCAGGACCGGCGGCGCGAAGCTTCTTCCGGGCGTCGTGCGTGTGACCTTCTGGAGTGCACTCGCGATGGCCGTGACCTATGCCGTGGGCACTTTCTTCGGGACGGTCGTTGCGTGATCCTGGCCCGGGGCTGCGATGCGCGGCTTGAGATTCAGCGTTGCGCACCCGACCCGGTCGATGCAGGCACGGCGCTGACCGTCCTGAGACTTCGATACTCATTCGATGGCAATTCGCCATGGACGTAGGCTGCACGTCATTTCACGGGCGAGGTGACTACCGTGGCCTGGCTTGCGCCATATCAATGGGCGACGCTGGGACGATCCGATACTGGTCGCATCTCCACTGCCAAAGAACGCGCCATGTATCAGCGAATTCTTGTTCCGGTTGACGGAAGTCCCACGTCACGCCGCGGTTTGGACGAGGCCATCCATCTCGCCCAACTCACTAAAGGCCGCCTGTGCCTGTGCTTCTGGTGCGCGCGACGGGGTCTGAGTCGAAGGACGACAACGGATCATCCGCGCCTTCGCAAGCAGACGCGCCGGAGATTGAAACTGGAACAAACTGAATGGCGGGCCGGGGCAACGACGCCACGGTCGCCAAGTCCAATCGGCTCGGTCAGGAAATGCACCGGCGCCAGTTCGAGTCGCCCCGCATCAGTTGCGGATCTCGACCGCGAACTCCCTTGGCGGTCATTCCACCAAGGCGCGCCAGCGAGTCAAGAGTGAAGGGATGTCCGGCGGTTCGTCGGTGGGGACATCAAGTGTCGCGGAACGCTCCATGTCGTCCAGCGGCTCCTGGGTGATCAATTGCTGCTCCAACACGGCAAGAGTCGCCTCGGAGGCGTCGTCGCCACGACGCAGTCGTGCCGCTACCCTTTGACGCAATTGGACTGCGGATGCGTGGCAGTGAAGGATTGTGAAAGGCACTTGCAGCTCGGCCGCCAAGGCACGGAACACCAGTCGTTCCTCTCGCCGCAGAAACGCCGCGTCGACCACGACCGGATAGCCAGCCTGCAGCGCCGCGCGGGCACAGGCTGACAGCCGCTGAAAGGTGCGCCGGGTGCCTTCGGGGGTGAAGATGCCAATCTCCTCATTTGCAGAGTGCTGCATTGGCGCCAAACCGAAGATCCTCTTGCGCTCGACGTCGGAGCGGATGCGGATCGCACCCGCAGCGGCCGATAGCTCCGCCGCAATCGTGGACTTGCCTGATCCAGACACTCCCTGAGTGATCATCAGGCCGAGCGTGGCGCCTGTGTCCTGCGCTCCAAGAGCTTCGGCGCAAGCGAGATAGTCGGGTTCCAGCTGCTCCGATCTCTCGCCGAGTGCTCGCCCACGTATGCAGGCCACCATCTCTCGCACCAACGCCCTGTACAGTTCGTAGCTCCGAAGCACCCCTGTACCGGCATAGTCTCCACTGTGCTGCAGGTATGCATCGAGGAAGCGAAAAGCAAGATCGATCCGGCCGTGCGCCTTGAGATCCATCGTGAAGAAGGCCACATCGCTCATGACGTCAATCCAGCGCAGTGCCGGATCGAACTCGATGCAGTCGAACGCGATCAAGTCATCGTCGATCAGGACCACGTTGGCCAAATGGAGGTCGCCATGGCATTCGCGCACGGCGCCCTCGCGCTGGCGCTCAAGCCATGCGGTTCGTAGCCACACGCCGTGCCGCGAAATAAAGTCCTGCAACCCGATCAGTCGCCCAGGACCATATCGGGCTCGCACAATTGCCAACGCTTCGTTCATCGTGCGCAAAACCTGCTGCGGCGCCCCAAAATCAGAGAACAGCGGGGCGACCTCCGCTTGTTGGTGGAATTCAGCCAGACGTTGCCCAAAGCGCACCAGATGATCGGTTCTGAGCCGCCCTGCCAAGAGCAAGTTGCGCACAAGCGCATCCTCGGGAAAGCGGCGCATGCAAACGGCAAAGTCGATGGCGCTGTCGCCGCCTCCCAGATACGGGGCCTCGCGTGTGCCGCATACCGGCACCACGCCGAGGTAGATCGAGGGCGCAAGGCGTCCATTGAGCCGCACCTCTTCCTCGCAGCAGTGCTTGCGCTCCGCCAGCGTACTGAAGTCAACAAAGGAAAGATGAACCGGCTTCTTAAGCTTGTACGCCAAGCGATCGGTCAGCAAGACCCAGGAGATGTGCGTTTCGATCAGCGCCACCTCGTGGCCGGACTTCTTGCGCAGGTGCTCGCGCAGCGCCACGACAAGAGTCGGGTCGACCGCCGGCGCAAAGGTGCTTTGCAGTTTCATCCGTGCGACCTCCGCAAAAGCCTACTTTCTGTCCTTGCGGCGCTTCTTCTCCTTCGCCGCGGCTTGCGCCTTCCCACATTTAAGCCGTGAAGCCGTCTGGACTGCGTGGCAGCCGAGGCGGCGTCAAGAGGACGGCTGTATGCAGCGATCCGCCGTTCGATCGCAGGCGCCGGTGATCGCCGAGGCCTGTTTTGCTTGTCGAATGTCTTCCCGGATGCGGCGCACCAGATAGCTCCCTGCGCTGAGGTGCCCCAGTGCGACCAAGTACGAGATCGCGGCAAAGACCGGGTCTTGATTGATGCCCGATCTCGGGTCCAGCAGGGCGACGGACCACGCCAGGAGAATGAAGATCCACGCGAGCAAGGCCAAACACGCGTGGACGTAGATCCACAAAGTCTTCACAGCAGTTCCTTCCGCATAGCAAGTGGCCGCCTTTTTTCACGTCGCTCAGTTCCTGACTCGGTGACTACTGGCGTTCAGTGCGCGCCGGCGTCATCACCACGGGCGCAACAGAGGGCGACTTGAATCCGTAGAAGCGTTCGTTCAGGTGCTGTGTCACGGCGAGGACATCCTCGTCACTCCAGTTGAGTGAGCCCGCGGCTTGCCAGCGAACGACCTGCGCTTGCAGGCTCGCCCAGTCCGTCGCCAGTCTGCGTTCGCGCCAATGCACCTGTGTCGTGTGACATGCAACGCAGTGGGTCGTGTACAGAAGTTCCCCGCGCGACTGAGCAATGGCCGAGGCGCTGACCAGTGCTGCCAACAGAATGCATGTTTTCAAAAGCTGAGTTGCCATTGGGCGCTCCTCGTGCGCATCGTCGCACCGCAGATGCTTGCCAACGACGAAGCGCCAGCATGTCGCATCGACCCCGGCTGCATCTTGATGCAGCGCAATGATGCGTGAAGTTCACAGCTACCGCGAAGGTTCGATGTCTTTCCTTGCGCGCGATCAAATTTCGGCCGCGCCCGCCTCTCCAACGTTCGCTGTATGAGTCGTCCAGTTCGTCCTCCGTGCGCAGGCTGCTGCTCCTCGCCGTGATGACCTTCTACTGGCCCTTCCAGCCCGATTGAGGCACAGATGAACTGGCGGACCTTTCAATTCACCCGTCGAAAGCCAAGGAGGAGGCAACCGCAAAATCGGCGGTCTCCAGCAACACGGGCTTTCGAGGATCGCGCCGATAGTGGCGCAAGGCCGCCGCCTCGATCTGGTCAAAGTGATCGCGACAAGCAGTGACGAGACTCTGGCCGCCACCTTGAGCACCGAACACGTCGCGCAACGCCTCCTCGGCGATCTGCGCGACGATTCGGAGTCCGGCGCTCCCCGTCGGATAGATCGCGAACAAAACGCTCGCTCGATCAAAGCAATAGATCGCATCGCTGGTCATGGCAACTCTCCTGATTCGTAGTCACGCGGTCGCACGGGCAAATCGAAGCCTGCTCCGAAATGGGCGACCGAGTCTTGCGTCAGATCAAGGAGCCGTTGCGGAATGCGCGCGATCCAATCTGACCCCGCGCACCCCGCGCCAGCCGCTGCTGAACATTCGCTCTCGGGAGACCCACATGAAAGACCAATGGATTGTCTTGGGCAATGCGTCGGTGGCCCGCATCCTGCGACGCGACGACGCCTGCTCGCCACCGGTGCCGGTGCAAACGCCGATAGACCTCGAGGGAAAACGGTCATGACATCGAAAAACCTTCTTACGACCGTGCTGATGGCCCTGAGCGCGGCCGCATGCGCGGCCGATGAGGCCGAGGAGGCCAAGGAGGCCGCAGAGCAGAGCAAAGCCAACGCGGGCAAGATCTCCCAGGCGATCGCCGAGGCCATCCGTCGGCGACCCGGTTCCAGGAAAAAGCGACGGCATTTGCCAGACAAGCGCTTGACTCCAGCAAGGAGGCTGCGATCAGGGCCGAGGAAGAAGGCAAGAAGGCATCCGCGGCCACCCGCGAAGCGCTCGCCAAGGCCGAAGTGGCGGTCCAGAGCGCGATGGCTCCCACCAAGGAAGAAGCCGAGAAGGCCGCGGCTGCCGCGCGCGAAGCGCTCCAGAGAGCCGAGGAAGCCACACAGCGGGCCGCGCAAGCCGCGAAGGATGCAGCGGCGAAGAGCATCGAAGCGGCCAGGGGAACGAAGCCGACCCCTGCCCCGCCGGCCGTCAAGTCCTAGAGCCCGCGCGCGCAACTGCGATGCGGGCGCGGCGCCCGAGTTCGAAGTGCCTGATTCTTGATCGAGCGCAAGTGGCCTGTGGACGCCCTTACATAGACTGAGATTGCCGATTGATGACTGTCTCAGCGACGTCCGGTCGACACCGTTCAACCCAACTTGGAGCATGTCAAATGAATGCATTGACTCGGTTCGATCGCCTCGACAATCCATTTCCGGAAATGTTCCGCCGACTCGCGCGACCAATGCAACTCATCGACGAAAGCGCACTGCCTGGTGACATTCGCCTCGACATCAGCGAGAACGACAAGGAATATCTCGTGAGCGCAGAGGTCCCCGGTGCCCGGAAGGACGACATTCGTGTGGCCATCGAAGGCAACTACGTCTCGATCTCCGCGGACGTCAAGAAGGCGCAGGAAGAACGGCACGGCCGGTCGCTCGTTCGCGAGACCTACCATGGCAGCGTTTCGCGCGGTTTCACGCTCGCCAGCGAGGTCGACGACAAAGCCTCTGTGGCGAAGCTCGAAGACGGTGTGCTACGTCTCACTTTGCCCAAGCGCGAAGGCTCCGCCAGCCGAACGCTGAAGATTCAGTAGAGCCCAGTGCAAATGAGCACCAAGCATTCCACGACGCTCAGGGCGATCGCTTTCGTCATGGCTACGCTCGGCGCGACGGGCCTGCTGATTGCCGCGGGCCTGACAGAAGAGCCGCAGCCGCAGCCGGCGAAAGATTGTCTCGTCTGCCCGGCGACCAGCGCGCGTTGACGCCTACCAATCATAAAAAGAGAAGCCATGAGCCAGCTCATTTCTTCACTGATGAAAGCAAGCGTCTCCAGCGCGAGCTTGGACGACACCGTTGCGCAAGTTGAGGCATTGCTCATCGGCAAGCGTCTGGGCTGGGTTCCGGTCCTTGATCCCTCGCGAGGCGTGGCCGTGGGGGTCATCAGTGCCTTGGACATCGTCAGCTTTCACGCGCACAAGCGCGATGCCCACACCACACGGGCATGGCAAATGTGCTCGTACAAGCCGATCGTGGTGGACGTCGAAACTCCGCTCGCCCTGGTTGCCTCGCTGATGGTCGAACAAGGCGTCCACCACGTGGTCGTGACCGATCGCAAAGGACTCGCGGGCGTTGTTTCTTCGCTCGATTTCGTTCGAACATTCGTCCCGCAAAACCGCCGCGCCGATGGTCGGCCGTAGATGCCACCCGAAGGGAAGGCCGTGTGTCACTGATGCGGTTTCACGCACACGTTGAAGACAACTCGGCCGCGTTCGCCATGGAAGGCTGAATCTCGTCGCTGCGAACGAGCAACACCGGGATGGAGCACCGCGCCATGACCTTGGTCGTCACGGACCCGAGCAGGAGGTTCTTCAGGGCGCCTTCACCATGCGAGCCCATGATCAGAAGATCGAACCTTCCCGCCTGGGCATAGGCGGCGATTTGGCTCGCCGGATCTCCGATCCTGTGGACAAATTCTGCCTTGACGCCCTGATGTGTCAGCAGGGCACGCACGGGCTCAAGCACCGCGTGCGCGCACTCCTCGTAATAGCTGTCGACGAGTGCCTTCCCCAGGGCAGCGGCCGCTCTCGCGGTGACGGCGGGGACCGCGTGCAACACAGTGAAGGTGTTGGCGCTTCCGAAGGAATCCATGTGTTCGCCAAGGAAGGACAGCATGTGCCTGGTGTAGGCGCTGCCGTCGACGGGCAGAAGAATCTTCATGGCCGCTAACCGTCCAACGGAACGCCGCCCCCGAAGCGGCAAGCCCACTGATCCCAGAGCTCTTGGTTTACAGCGATCAGGGTCTTCTGCCAGGCAGCGAAGATCTGGTACTGGTTGCGCTGTGCCTGAACGCAGACCTCGACTGCCGCCCTTTGCCAGTCCAGAGCGGAGATCGCGTAGCGGTCGCGAACCGGCGACAGCTCCGCGAGTGAAGCGGTGTGCGTCATATCGTTCATGGATGCCTTTCAAGTGACAAGTGACAGCGATTGAAAGATTCATGTTAGATGCAGCACTCTGCGCTGAATTTGCGCCACATCAAAATCTCCTCGCGCTGCGCCTTCAATACTGAGTGACCTATCTACCTCCGGAGCACGCCATGTACCAACGCATTCTGGTTCCCGTCGACGGCAGTTTGACCTCGCAGCGCGGATTGAATGAGGCCATCGAACTCGCGAAGATCACCAAAGGCTGTCTGCGGATGCTGCATGTCATCGACGACCTTTCGTTCTCCCTGGCCTTGGATGCTTACTCCGGCCATCCAGGCGAATGGATGAAGCAGTTGCGTGAAGGCGGACGCCGCATCCTCGATGCGGCGAAGGCAACCGCTGAAGCGGCGGGCGTAGAAGCCGATACCGTGTTATGCGATCGTGTCACCGGACCGGTCTACGAGCAGGTCACGACCGAGGCGAACAACTGGCACGCGGACCTGATTGTTCTGGGCACCCACGGTCGTCGTGGTATCGATCGATTCGTGATGGGCAGCGGTGCAGAAAACATCCTCCGTCATGCGCGCATTCCCGTGCTGCTGGTGCGCGCATCGGAGGCCGCAACCAAGGCTCAGTCCGAATCGGGCAGCGTCAAGGTGCATCTGCCCTCGGCCGCGCTCTCGCTCGAATAGCGCCGCACAGAGTCCAAGCTCGACGGAGCGTTTCGACACCGCCGGTTGACACAGTGTTTCTCGTTGATGCGCCACGTTCGCGGTGGCGTTGCGAAGCAGGTCTAGATTGGCGTCATGGAACTCACCCTCGTATTCAGGAGACCATGATGACCGCCACGCACGCTTCGCACGCCTACGAACTTCGCTTCCACGCGCTCTTCGCGGACCACCGCTCCTTTTCCTTCCCGTGCGACGCGACAGGGCGCGTCGATATGGATTTGCTGAGCGAACGCGCCCTCAACAACTATCTTTACGCCCGGGCGATGATGGGCATGGAAGTGTCATGGCCAGATGTTCGCCCGAGCACAACGCACTGAATTCGGCCGCGGGCAAGCGCCAGGGCCGGCGCGGCGACAAAGCCGCCCCTGCCTGCCGATTTCCGGGGCATTGCCGCTTGGCCATTTCGCTGCTTGCGCTTGTCGTTGCCCTTGCAGGGGGCAACTGCATGGGCGCGCAGCCCGGCCCGGCCGATCTGCGAACTTTCTACAACGCAATGGTCGACCGCCGGCTGGAAGTCCCGCCCGACGAGAGCCAGCGATACGGCCTGCTGGCAGTCGCCGAGCTTGAAAGCACCGGCACGGAAGCGCGATTGGCTCAGTACGTGGCAGTGGTCGACCGCAATCCGAACGTCCAAGCCATCTTCATCTATTGGTTGCCAGCCGCAGCACCTCCCGAGCTGATCGGCGCTTCGCCGGTTTCAACCGGACGCGGCGGCGAGTTCGATCACTTCCAGACGCCCTTGGGCGTCTACGAGCACACGCCGTCCAACCCCGATTTTCGGGCCGAAGGCACACGCAACGACAACGGTATTCGCGGCTACGGCCTGGCCGGCATGCGTGTGTTCGACTTCGGGTGGCAGCAAGCCGAGCGCCTGTGGGGGCGTGGCGGCGCCAGCACGATGCGACTGCAGATGCATGCCACCGATCCTGACTACCTCGAGCCCCGTCTCGGAAGCGTGCAATCCAAAGGCTGCATCAGGATCCCGGCGAGCCTGAATCGCCTGCTCGATCAGTTTGGCGTGCTGGACGCGGACTATCTCCGGGCTCGTAGCGAAGGTTCGTCAATGTGGGTGCTGCCGGCCACGCAGACCCCGGTCGACACCGGTGGTCGCTACCTCGTCATCGTCGATACGCAGCGAACACAGCGTCCCTTCTGGGTGCCCAAGCCGGGCCATTCCGAGCGGAGCAATTCCGCCCTGCCTGCGCCTTGATCCAGCGCAAGACCATCCCGGGAGCGAGCACCTAAAGTGGTGACGAAGCCCCAGCTGGCTTCCCGAAAGGAAATACCCATGAGATCGGATGCACAACTGCGAAGCGACGTCCAGGCGGAGCTGGACTGGGACCCGGAAATCAAGTCCTCCAGCATAGGGGTGATCGCCAATGACGGGGTCGTCACGCTGGCGGGTCATGTCGGCAGCCATGCAGAGAAGTACGCTGCAGAGCGCGCGGCGCAGCGCGTAAAGGGCGTCAAGGCGCTCGCCGTCGAGATCACGGTCAAGCTACCAGCGTCCGATGAACGCACCGACGCCGACATCGCACTCGCCGCAGAGCGCGGCCTTGAATGGTGCGCACTCGTGCCAGCGGGCAAGATCAAGCCCTTGGTCGAAGGCGGCTGGATTACGCTCAACGGCGAAGTAGATTGGGAATACCAGAGAAAGGCCGCCGAGAGTGCGGTGCGCAATTTGATGGGCGTCACAGGCGTCTCCAATCTGCTCAAGCTCACGCCAAAGGTTGTCCCGTCAGACGTCGAGAAGCGGCTGCACGAAGCCCTCGCGAGACAGGCCGATCGTGAAGCCGATCGGATCCAGATCACGGTGACCGGCTCGCAGGTCAACTTGACCGGCCGGGTGCATTCATGGGCCGATTTCAACGCCGCACAAGGCGCAGCCTGGTCCGCGCCGGGTGTCACGAGGGTCGTGAATGACCTCGTCGTTCGCGACTAAGCCAGGCGGAGGCCGCAATGAGCATGTCCTGGTAATCGTCTATTCCTACACGGGGACCTCACGTCGCGTGGCGCAACTGCTGTGCAGCCAGCAGCACTGGTACATGGCAGAGATCGTGGAACTCCGCCCCCGTAGGGGCGCCTTCGGGAGCTTGCGGTGCGTTCTCGACTCAGTGTTTCGGCGTACACCTGCCATCCGCTACGACGGGCCACCCCCGCAGGACTTCGATGTCGTGGTGCTGGTATCACCGGTCTGGGCGCAGCGACTTGCCGGACCCATGCGAAGCTTCATCGCCAAAAAATGCGCTCAACTGCCCGATGTGGCCGTGGTGTCCGTCATGGGCGGCACAGGTGCGCCCGACGTGATCTCCGAGGTCACGAGACGGATCGGCCGTGCGCCGATCCTCAGTACCTCGCTCGCGATGCACGAAGTGGATGACGGCAGTTTTGCCGCCCGGCTGCAGGCTTTCGGCACGGCAGTGGGCAGTGCCGAGGATTCACATTCGGTCGTACGCCCCGCGGTCCTGTCGCCGCTGGCCGTCTGAGGCATTCGGAAAGGGATCGAGCACCATGTATGGATTCAAAGTCGCCGTGAGCCGCATTCCCTTCGACGAAGTCGTCGCCATGGTCGTCAATGCGCTTAAGGGCGAGGGATTTGGCGTTCTCACTGACATCGACGTACAGCGCACGGTCAAGGAAAAGCTCGGCGTCGACATGGGAGCGTATCGCATCCTGGGTGCCTGCAATCCGCAACTGGCTCTTCGTGCATTGCAAGCCGAGCCCGACATTGGGCTTCTGCTGCCCTGCAACGTGATCGTTCGCGCAGAGCCGCCCGACCGCGTGGTCGTCGGCTTCGTGAATCCGCAGAGCCTGGTCGGTCTTTCGAGTGCGCCAGACGTCTCGGCGGTCGCTGACGAGGCCGAACAGCGCCTTCGTCGTGCGTGTGCACGCCTCAAGGTGTAGGGCTGCCATCAACCTGACGCTCGGGCGTCGCCCGCCAGGCACGCAGACTGACCCATCGGATTGGAGCTGGAGAAAGCCATGGAAACATCCATCAAGTCACTGCTTGTTCACATGGACGGCACGGCAGCCGCCGGAACCCGGCTGAATCTGGCGCGCCAATTGGCAACCACCTGCCACGCGCGGGTGAGTGCGCTGTTCGCTGTGGCGCCGCGATACCTTTCTGTGCTTCCCCTGATACCGGGCATGCCCTCGATGCCGTCCGGGGCGCCAATTGATCCGAACCATCGGCTTCTGGCGTTGAGCGCCTTCGAGCAAGCTTCCTCGGGCAATGCGCCGCCGTCCGAATGGATGGAGCTCACCGGCGAGCCCGTCGTCGAGACTTTTTCCCGCCGAGCCCTGAGCGCAGACCTGCTGTTTCTCGGGCAACGCGATCCCGACGATGTGTCCGGCTATGACGTACCGGCCGACTTCGTCGAATCAGTCCTGATCGACAGCGGCCGGCCTGCCTTCATCGTTCCGCACGCTGGCCCGGCGAGTATTGCGCCCAAGATCGTGCTTGTCGCGTGGAAGCCCACGCGTGAATGCGCGCGTGCCGTGACTGGCGCCCTTCCGTTCCTGCGAAGCGCGAGCAAGGTTTTTCTGATCGAGGAAGGCGACGACCCGACGCAGGCAGCGCCAGTCGAAGTCCGGGAGTATCTGCGCCTGCATGGCATTGTGAACGTGCATCAAAAGGCCAATCTTCCGGAGCACCGTGCCGGCGAGGCATTGCTCTCGGTCGCCGCGGAGTGCGACGCCGAGATGATCGTGATGGGTTGCTATGGCCACAGCCGCGCGCGCGAACTGGTCCTCGGCGGCGTCACCCGAACTGTGCTGGACTCCACCCGGCTCCCGGTGTTGATGGCCCACTGAGGCCTGGCCGCTCAGCCACCGTGGGCGCCAATGCGCGCTGGACGAACGTGGTCAATGCATCGTCAAGCGCTCCGAGCATGGCCTGAACAGGATCGCTTGACCTTCGTCAAACGAGCGACGTCACACGACTTGCATGATTGAGTCTCCCACGGGAGTCATTCATGACCATTCGCCATCTGGACCGCCTGCTCTCGCCGACCTCGGTCGCGGTCTTCGGCGCTTCCAGCCGCCCCGGCAGCGTCGGCGCGACCGTCTGGCGCAACTTGCGCGCGGGCAGTTTTGCCGGCGCGGTCTACGCCATCAATCCCAAGCACAGCTCGCTGGATGGTGTGCCCGTGTTCGCAACGGCGGCACAATTGCCAGCGGTGCCGGACCTGGCCCTTCTGTGCACGCCAGCCGACACGATCGCCCAACTGGTGGGCGAACTCGGAGCGCTCGGCACCCGCGCGGTCATCATCATGACGGCGGGACTCAGCGCGACACAGAAGCAATCGGCGCTCCACGCAGGGCGCCCCTATCTGATGCGTATCCTGGGGCCCAATTGCATCGGGCTGTTGAGTCCGCATATCGGACTCAACGCCAGCTTCGCCCACACCGATTCGCTGCCCGGCGAAATCGCTTTCGTGTCGCAATCCGGCGCATTGGTCACCGCAATGCTCGACTGGGCCAAGAGCCGCAAGATTGGGCTGTCTCACCTCGTCTCGCTCGGCGACCATTGCGATGTCGACTTCGGCGATTTGCTCGACCACCTGGCCAGCGATGCCCGCACCCGGTCGATCCTTCTCTACATTGAGTCGGTCCAGTCGCCGCGCAAATTCATGTCTGCCGCGCGTGCGGCAGCGCGCAACAAGCCCGTGATCGTGGTCAAGGCTGGGCGCGCTGGCCGCGGCGTTCAAGCTGCTGTCAGCCATACGGGCGCGCTGGCCGGCTCAGACGTGGTGTATGACGCCGCCATCCGCCGGGCAGGCATGTTGCGGGTGGACACGCTGCAGGATCTGTTGATCGCCGCCGAGACGCTGGCGCACTTTCGGGGCAACCGCAGCGAAACACTCACCATCATGACCAATGGCGGTGGCGCGGGCGTCATGGCAGCCGACGCGGCGGCACGCGCCGGCGTTGCGCTCGCCGAACCCGGCGAGGCGCTGATGGAACGGCTGAACGCCATGCTGCCGAGCCAGTGGTCGCATGCGAATCCGATCGACATCATTGGCGACGCACCCATCGAGCGCTACACCGCCACGCTCTCCACGCTGCTGGCCGACGAATCAACCGGCGCCGTGCTTTTCATGCACGCGCCGACCGCGATCGTGCGTAGCGACGACATTGCCCGCGCTTGCCTTCCATTGCTGCGCAAGAGCGTTCCGCGCGTCATGAGCGCCTGGCTCGGCGACGCTGCGGTCGCCCAGGCACGCCAGATCTTCGAAGAGGCCGGCGTGCCCGACTACCCAACACCGGAGGATGCGGTTCGCGCATTCGCGATGTTGCAGACCTATCGGCGCAACCAGGACATCCTGATGGAAGCGCCCTGCGCCAGCGAGCGGCCGGCGCCCGATGTTGCTGCGGCGCAATTGCAACTCGATGCGGCGCTGGCGCAAGGTCGCGAATGGCTGGGAGAGCAGGAAGCCAAGACCGTCCTCCATGCTTACGGCATCCCCGTCGTTCCGACGCTCAAAGTCCCAGCGTCGGCCGAGGCCCTCTTTTCCGGCGCGCGCGCGCTTGGCTATCCGCTGGTGGTCAAGATCGACTCGCGCGACATCACGCACAAATCCGACGTCGGAGGCGCCATGCTCGACCTGCGCGACCAGGCATCACTGGACCGCGCGATCAGCGACATGCTGCGTGCCGTCCGCGCCGCCCGACCCAAGGCGCGCATTGATGGCTTCACGCTGCAGCCCATGGTGCACCGCAAGCACGCGCAGGAGGTGATCGTGGGCGCTCGCATCGACCATGTCTTCGGTCCTGTCATCTTGTGCGGCCAGGGCGGAACTGCGGTGGAGGCCATGGCGGACAGTGCCATCGGCCTGCCTCCGCTCAACCGGAGCCTCGCGCGAGAGCTCGTATCGCGCACACGCGTGTCACGACTGCTGGCCGGCTACCGCGACCACCCACCCGCGCAGATGGATGCGCTCTACGACGTGCTGATCGCGGTGTCCCAGATGCTCGCGGATCTGCCGCAACTGGCCGAACTCGACATCAATCCGCTGTGGGTCGACGAGAACGGTGCGCTGGCGCTCGACGCACGCATACGCGTCACGGCCGCAGCTGGAGGCGGCGCCGACCGGTTCGCGATCCTTCCCTATCCCACGCAGTGGATTCGTACCCACGTCTGGAATGGTCGCACGATCACCGTACGACCCATCCGTCCCGAGGACGAGGCTCAGCACCGGCGCTTCCTGGAACAACTCGATCCGGAGGATGTCCGACTGCGCATCTTTCAGATGCGACGCGAGCTCCCGCGAAGCGAACTCGCGCGACTGACCCAGATCGACTATGACCGGGAAATGGCTTTCATTGCCGAGGCCGTCGATGCGCAGGGCGTTCTCGAGACGTTGGGCGTGGCACGCACGGTGAGCGACCCCGACCGCGTGGAAGCTGAGTTCGCGATCATCGTCCGCTCCGACCTCAAGGGACTGGGGTTGGGAAAGCTGATGTTCGAGCAACTGATTGACCATGCAAGAAGCCGCGGCATCGGCCGACTGGTCGGCCTGGTGCTACGTGAGAACACGCGGATGTTGAACCTGTCACGCGCCATGGGCTTCAAGGCAGATCCGATCGAGCCGGATTCATCCGGCGTGCGCCGGATGGTCAAGGTGCTGAACGACAGCAACGAAGCTTGATCCACCGCAACATTCACGATGTGGCACCGACGCACGATGAGTGCATCTGCATAGCCAAGGAGTCATCGCCATGATTCGCAACGTTGGAACCCTCGATCGCGCGCTGCGCGTTGGCGCCGGTGTGGTGCTGCTCGGGCTATCGATCATGGGGATGATCGGACCATGGGGCTTTCTGGGCATCGTGCCCCTGATCACGGGCCTGGTGGGCAACTGCCCGGTCTATTCAGTGTTCGGCTTGAAGACCTGCGCGACCATCGATTCGCCAGCTCCGAAAAGTTCGCGATGAAAGTCGCCATGCCGCCCAAAGTCCGGAGCGCCGCAGCCGCTTGGCAGATGGTCGTCGCCCTGGCAATGGTGGGAGCCGGCGTGCTCTGGCTTGCCTCGGCCCTGCTCGTGGCCTGGGTCACGCAGGACTGATCGTCCTTTGGCTCGACTTGTGTTGTTTGCGGCCGTGTAGCCGCGCAGCGCCTGCACGCGCGGCTTGCGCCTCAACGTGCCCAGCGCCAATCGAGGATCTCCGGCATGTCCTCTCCATGCGCAGTGATCCACGCCCGATGGGCCTGCAGGCGATCGCGCAGGGACTGCCGCACGTGGCCCGCCTCGTCCCGGATCCGCGCCACCCGATCGATCGCGTCGGCAGCGAGATGGAAGCGGTCGAGCTTGTTCAGCACGGTCATGTCGAACGGCGTCGTGGTCGTTCCCTCCTCCTGGTAGCCGTGCACATGGAAGTTGTCGTGGTTCGTACGCTTGTACGTCAACCGGTGAATGAGCCACGGGTAGCCGTGGTAGGCAAAGACCACCGGCTTGTTCGCGGTGAAGATTGAGTCGAACTCCGCATCCGGCAATCCGTGAGGGTGCGCGGAAGGCGACTGGAGCGTCATCAGGTCGACGACATTGACCACGCGCACCTTCAGGTCAGGTAACTGCACGCGAAGCAGGTCGACCGCCGCCAGCGTCGGCACGTCGCCCGCACACGCCATGACGACATCCGGTTCCGCGTCCTGGTCATTGCTCGCCCAACTCCAGACCCCTAGTTCGACGCTGCGTCGGCCGTGTGGCTCTACTCGATCAGTCCGCGTCCGATTAAGTACCGGCGGCCTTCGTGGCTGATCCCCCAATGTGCGCCCCCGGTGCCCATAGCCGACGCGATCAACTCGATGGGAGACTGGCCGACGATCTCCGTCGCGCCCGCCCAGGCTGGCCTGCCGATCCTGCTCCAGTGCAAGGATCGAACCGGCATCGTGCAGGGGAAGCGGATATGAGCCAGCTCGAACTGCTCATCGCCAAGAGCCGCCAGGATGCGCGCAGCCAAGGGATGCGCCAGTTCATTCTGATCGAGCGGCACCTCTGCAACCGCGAGATCGGAGACGTGGCGGAGCGCAACGTCGAAGACATCTTGCGCTACCGCGTGCCGGGCGAGCTTCGCATTGCCGAGCTGCGGGCCGTCGAGACCAGTCGCTCAATGGTGGCGTGGGAGGCCGACAACGAGGGCTCCCTGGGGCTCGATGGCCCCGCCCCAATCAAGTTCGTCACCGACTTCGATGGCGAGGTCGTCCGCATCACCGCCCCCGTCCACTACACCAAGGAGCATCGGCCATGAACGCCGCGCAAAACAAGGGTGGACGCCCCAGGTCGACCACCAATGAAAAGCTGCCCAAGGGCGTGCGAATGGTCGAGGGCAAGCTCTACTGGCGCGGCACCGATCCGGCCAGCCGGGAGGTCGAGAAGGCCCTGCGCGAGGCGGGCGTCAGCCGGCGCTGCGGCACCACGGTCGCCGAGGCCAAGAGCTGGTATTCCCAAAACGTCGAGCCCCGCCTGAAGGGTCAGTCATGAAGTGCGCCGCGTGCGAGAGCACCGAGCAACAGGTTGTCTCGACGCGACCAGGGGCGGCGAAGGTCACCCGCCTTCGCCGCTGTCTGGCGTGCGGCCACCGCTGGACTACGGTTGAGTTGGCGGCCGAGAATGTAACGATGTTGGAGAGGGCCGCCCAGGCTGTGCGGCATTTCGCAACCCTAGCCAAGGAGATCGATGATGCCGCGCCCTCGCACGGTTAACCGCAAGACTCCAGACCTCCCTCGCGGCATGCGAAAGGTGCGCGCGAATGCTTGGTACTGGCGCGGCACCGATGTGGGCACGAAGGAGATCGAGAAGCGACTGCGCGCGTTGGGCGTAACCATGTTCGCTGGCAAGACGCCGCTCGAAGCTCGACGCTGGTGGGAGAAGCACATCTCCCCTGCCCTGTCCGCCTTGGTGCCGACTGACGAGATCGTCGGCACGGTCGAGGAGATCATCCGCAAGTACGAAGCCGACGAGCTGCCCAAGTTCACCCGCGAGCTGACTCGGAAGGAATACGAGGGCCGGATCAAGCGCGTGCGCGCGGCGTTCGCGAAGAAGCGGTACGCAAAGACAGAGGCCGAGGCCATGATGCCTGGCTACCTGCGCGATATCAACATCACCCAGCACCTTCACGAGAACCGCTCACGCGGCGCGTCGGCCAACAAGGATATTCAGGCGCTCTCGCGCATGTTCCGGCTCGCCCGTATCCGCTGGGGGCTGACCGCTTACAACCCGTGCGCCGAGATCAAATACCTGCCCGAGAGCCCGCGCACCGAATACGTCAACGACACGCGCTACAGCGACATCTATGCAGCCGCCAGCCCGGTGCTCCAGTGCAAGTGCATGCTGGAGATCAGCACCCAGACCGGTGCCCGCGAGGGGATGATCTTCGACATTCGCTTGGGCGACTTCGACAACGACGGCATTGATCTGCGCGTCACCAAGAAGAAGAACGACAAGGGCTTTACGACCAAGCGGTACGTGATGACCCCCGATCTGAAGGCGGCGCTGGACCGCGCCAAGGAACTGCGGAAGAAGAACCGAGGCGGCGCGGCCAGCCTGCCGAGCGACTACCTGTTCATCACCCGAAACGGCAAGCCGTACACCAAGGAATCGTTCAAGAGCCTCTGGCGGGCGGTGCGCACGAAGCTCGGACTGAAGCCTCGCGAGATCGTTTTCCACGACATGCGGGCCAAGGCCGCCAGCGATTCGGAGTCCGACGTGGCCGCCCAGGAGCTGCTGCACCACGAGGACGTGAAGGTCACGAAGCGCGTCTGCCGTCGAAAGGTGCCAACTTCCACCCCGCTCCCCTCCGCAATCGGGGGACGCCGAGGAAGCTAACTCGCCGCAGGCTGCTGCGCGTGAAACATCTGCGAGAGTGCGCCTTCCGCTGCAGGTTGCCGGCCCCGCAGCAGTTCTGCCATTCTTCGCGCAGCATTCTGCTGTTGAAACGTCGCCCAGCCCGCTCGAATGTCCGCGCCGACAAAGTGCATAAACCGTTGATCGTTTGAAGCGAGGCGCATTCGACTCACGCACTCGTCTATGGCTACGCCTTTGAAGAACAGGTGGTAGAAGGTGATGTAGGCCACTGCGGCGTCTGCCCACAGGGCCTCTCCTGAGTTGCCGATCAGAGCCCAGAACGGGTGATCTTGATCCTCGTGCATAGCCATCCTGCAGCCCGAGCCGCCCATGCAAGAAGACATTGCGATCAACAGCGTCCCCTGCATGGAATTCGTGAGGGGTGCCAGCGACTGTCGCAGCTGAGCCCACTGGAGAAAGTGCCCGTTGGACAGTTGAATTCCCTCGTTGTTGCCGTGCATGCTCAGATGAAGGATCGGCAATCTTCCCGGGTTCGCCTGTAAAGCCTGCATGAGTCGATCGTTCAGGCTTTGTTCGAACGTTCTGGGCGTGGTGACCAGGCTGTACCAGTGGGGAATCCCGGCGAGCCGAAGTGCCTCGCACAGCGCACGGCCCTCGCTGCGACCATCGAGCAGATCGGTGTCTGCAGGGGACTCTATGACGTAAACGAAGCCGTTGACCATGTGAATGCCTCCAAAACCTACCGGCCGAGAAGACCGCGTTTGTCACAGACCGGGCCTATTTGTCACCGCCCACGAAAAAGGGGTTAGCGTTTTTTGCGCTAACCCCTTGATTCCATTGACGTTTTTGGTCGGTGTGAAAGGATTCGAACCTTCGACCCCTTGCACCCCATGCAAGTGCGCTACCAGGCTGCGCCACACACCGAAGCCCGCGATTATAGCGGCCCCAAATCAGTGACCTGTGGTCAGCAGCTCACGAATTTCGTTCAGCTCGCGCCGAAGGTGTAGCAACTGCGACAGATCGACCGTCCGCGCCGTGGATTGCGGTCGCTGTTGCGGCTGAGGAGCATCCACCTCGTCGTGAAGTGCAGCATCGAACTCCTCTTGATCGATTTCTACGGCTTCCATGCCTTGGAGCGGGACATCGCCTGCCTTCCGACGGTCGCGCTCGGACTGAACCATCTCCTGCAGCTTGTTGCGAGCGCCACTGATCGTGAAGCCCTGGTCATACAGCAGATCTCGAATGCGACGGATCATCAGCACTTCATGGTGCTGGTAATAGCGCCTGTTTCCGCGCCGCTTCATTGGACGAAGCTGCGTGAACTCCTGTTCCCAGTAGCGCAGCACATGCGGCTTGACGCCGCACAACTCCCCGACCTCACCGATGGTGAAGTAGCGTTTGACGGGGATCGGAGGGAGGGTTTTCTCCATTGAAATCAATACGGTGCGAGCGAAACCTGAGAGGTTACTCCACCTGATTACCAAGCGCCACGCCTTATTGGGAGCCCACGCTCCATTCCACTTCTTGAGGCCCCTCTTCCGAGATGCTTCCGTGGATTTGTTCCTTGAGCTTTGCGCTTGCGTGGAACGTTGCAACGCGGCGTTCGCCGATGGGGATGGCCTCACCGGTGCGCGGATTGCGCCCTGGCCTTGGCGCCTTGACGCGGATCTGGAAATTTCCGAAACCCGAAATCTTGACGTCGGTCCCTTCGATGAGGCTGTTGGCAATCAAATCGAAGAATGCTTCGACCATGTCCTTGGACTCGCGCTTGTTCAAGCCGATCTGCTCGAACAGCAGGTCCGCCAGGTGAGCTTTGGTGAGCGCCGGCGTTTCGAGGGCTTCGAGCGTGAATTCCATGGCGTTCATATCCGAAGCCGCGCACCAAGCTGCGCGGTGAGTTGATCGACGATTGCACGCAGTGCCGCTTCGACCTGCTGGTCAGTCAAAGTCGCTGCGTCGCTGTTGAAACTGAGTCGGACTGCCATGCTCTTTTCGCCCTCGGCGAGACCGCCCGTGACGCCTGAACCATCGCGCGACACGGTCGGGCGGTAAATGTCGAAAAGCGTGAGTTCGCGCAACAGGCTGGGATCCGCCGCAGCCCGGATTGCACTCATCAATGCATCGTGGGTCACTGTTTCGGAGACCACGACGGCGATGTCGCGGTCGACGGCCTGGTGCTTGGGAACCGCATGCGCCACAGGCACAGATCGGGCGGTGACGGCTTCTAAGTCCAGTTCGAACAAGACCGGCGCATGTGCCAGATCCCACTTCTGGCGCCAGCGCGGATGCAGTTCACCAACCACCCCGATCGCTTGGCCGTCCAGCCGCACACGGGCAGCACGCCCCGGGTGCAGCGCCGGATGCTCTGCAGGTTCGAATGTCGCGATGCGCGGCGCGAGCAGCGCTTCAACATCGCCCTTGATGTCGAAGAAATCGGCACGGTGCGCCTTGCCTTCCCACCGCGAATCTTCAGCATCGCCCCAAGCCAGACCCGCCACCCGCATCGGCTGACGGATACCTTTCACGGTACTGTCAGTGGTGAGGACGGTCTCGTCACGCATAAAGACACGGCCCAATTCAAAAACGCGCGCCCGCGGCGCCTTGCGATCCAGATTGAACTTGAGCACCTGCATCAGTGAACCGATCAGCGAAGAGCGCATGACGCTCATTTGACTGGCAATCGGATTCAGAAGTTTGATCGGATTGGTGTTGCCCGCGAGGTCTTGCTCCCAGTGGGATTCGACAAAGCTGAAGTTGATCGTCTCCTGATAGCCCAATGCCGCCAGTCGCTGCCTGACGGCAAAACGGCTGCGCTGGGCTTCGGGCCGCACGCGGGCCGTGATGAGCGCCAGAGGCGGCGTCGTGGGAAGGTTGTTGTATCCGATGAGTCGGGCCACCTCTTCGATCAGGTCTTCCTCGATCAACAGGTCGAAGCGATGCGGCGGTGGCGTGACGATCAGCTTGCCATCACCTTCTTCCACGTTCAACGCGAGGCGTCGCAACGCATCTGCGCATTGCGCCTGCGTGAGCGGCATGCCGATCACGCGCGCGGCGCGGGCCGGGCGCAATGTCACCGGCTTGGCTTCCGGCAGTCGCAAAACCTGGTCGTCGACAGGACCTGCTTCGCCGCCACAGATCTCGGTAACCAACTGCGTGATCCGCTCGATGATCGCCACCGTCCGACTTGGATCCACTCCGCGTTCGAAACGATGACCTGCGTCGGTCGAGAAATTGAACCGACGCGAACGACCTTGAATGCTCTCGGGCCACCAAAAGGCCGCCTCGATATAGATGTTGCGGGTGTCGTCGGAGACGGCGGTCGTATCACCGCCCATGATGCCTGCGAGCGACTCGACTTCCTGCTCGTCGGATATGACGCCGACCTTTTCATCGACAGTGACGGTGCTTCCGTTCAGCAGCTTCAGGTGCTCACCGGGCTTGCCCCAGCGAACGGTCAAGCTCCCATGAATCTTATCCAGATCGAAGATATGGCTCGGCTGGCCGTACTCGAACATGACGTAGTTCGAAATGTCCACCAGCGGCGAGACGCTGCGCTGCCCGCAACGTGCAAGCCGATCGACCATCCATGCCGGGGTGGTCACTTTCGTGTCGACGCCGCGAACAATACGGCCGGAGAACCGGCCGCAAAGCTCGGGAGCTTCGACCTTTACGGCGAGCTTGTCAGAGATTTTTGACGCCGCAGGTGCGATCGCCGGTGTCTCCAGTGGCGCCCCTGTCAGGGCCGCCAGTTCACGTGCAATGCCAAACACGCTGAGGCCATGGGCAAGATTCGGCGTGAGCTTCAGTGTGAGCAACGCATCGTCCAGCTTCAGCACTTCGCGAACGTCGGCCCCTACAGCGGCATCGGGTGCCAATTCGAGCAGTCCGCCATGGTCGTCGCTGAGCTTCAGTTCACGGGCCGAACACAGCATGCCTTGGCTTTCGACGCCGCGGAGCTTCCCGAGCTTGATGAGGAAGGGCTTGCCATCTTCGCCAGGCGGAAGCTCCGCTCCGACCAGAGCCAACGGCACCTTGATGCCCACTCGAGCATTGGGCGCTCCGCAGACGATGTTAAGCAGAGCGCCCCGACCGGCGTCGACCTGGCAGATGCGCAAGCGATCGGCGTTCGGATGTTGAACGGCTTCCTTGATTTCGCCCACCACCACCTTGGAGAAAGGCGGCGCGACGGGCCTGCGCTCCTCAACTTCGAAGCCACCCATCGTGAGTGTTTCGGCCAGTTCGGCGCTGCTGAGCGGCGGGTTGCAGAACTCGCGCAACCAGGACTCGGGAAATTGCATCTCGTCGTTCTCGTTCTGTTTACTGGAATTGGCGCAGGAAGCGCAAGTCGCCGTCGAAGAAAAGGCGCAGATCGTCGACACCGTAGCGCAGCATCGTCAGTCGGTCTGGTCCCATGCCAAACGCGAAACCGATATAGCGCTCGGGGTCCAAGCCCATATTGCGTACGACGTTCGGGTGGACTTGTCCCGAGCCCGCGACCTCAAGCCAGCGACCGGCCAGTGGACCGTCTTGAAATTGGATGTCGATCTCCGCACTGGGCTCGGTGAAGGGAAAAAAGCTTGGACGGAAGCGCAGCACCAGATCGTCGCTCTCGAAAAAAGTGCGGCAAAAATCGGTGAAGACAACCTTGAGATCCTTGAAGCTCACGTTTTCGCCAAGCCAGAGTCCCTCGCACTGGTGGAACATGGGCGAATGAGTGGCATCGCTGTCGACGCGGTAGGTGCGTCCGGGCGCGATCACGCGAATTTCGGGCGCCTTGACTGCTCCACCAGAATCCGCCGCTGCCGCTTCGAACTGCGCGGCGTACTTCTTGATGTGCTGATGTGCGTAGCGGACCTGCATCGGACTCGTGTGCGGACGCAGGTTGTATGGGATGCCATCCTCCCCATTGAGATCGACGTAGAACGTGTCCTGCATCGAGCGGGCCGGATGATTCGGCGGATTGTTCAGAGAAGTGAAACTGTGCCAATCGCTTTCGATTTCAGGACCATCCGCAACGTCGAAGCCCATGCTCGAGAAGATTGCCTCTATGCGCTCCATCGTTCGGCTGACCGGATGAAGGCCACCCGAAACGCGCTTGCGGCCCGGCAAGGTCACATCCAGAGCCTCAGAGCGCAACTGCACCGCCAGTTCTTCGTCGGCGAGTTGCTGACGGCGCTCCGCCAGCGCAGCTTCGATGGCCTGCTTGGCGAGGTTGATCGCTGCACCCCTGGATTTTTTCTCGTCCACGCTCAGCGAAGCCATGCCTTTCATCAATTCGGTAACGCGGCCGGCCTTGCCGAGAAATTGCGCTTTGGCGTTTTCCAGTTCGGCCGGAGCCTTCGCTTGGGCAAAGGCTTCGCGGGCGGTATCGACAAGGGAGTCCAACTCGTTCATGAGGGTGTGGGAGATGAAACAGGAACAAACGGGGGAGGATGAAGAAAGGGCTGGTGCCCTTTCAAGCGCCAGCCCTCATGTCGTGGGCGCAGGCACCATCGTGGATGGCAACCTGCTATGCGGGATCACGCTGCCAGCTTGGCCTTGACCTGCTCCACGATGCCGGCAAAAGCGGCCTTGTCATGCACGGCGATATCGGCGAGCACCTTGCGGTCGATTTCGATACCAGCCTTGCGGATGCCGTTGGCGAACTGGCTGTAAGTCAGGCCCAATTCGCGCGAGGCGGCGTTGATACGCGCAATCCAAAGTTGGCGGAATACGCGCTTCTTGGTACGGCGGTCACGGTAGGCATATTGGCCTGCCTTCATCACCGCCTGTTTGGCGATGCGGAAGACATTGCCGCGGCGACCACGGAAACCCTTGGCGAGTGCGAGAACCTTCTTGTGGCGGGCGCGAGCCGTTACACCACGTTTGACGCGAGGCATATGTGTACTCCTTGTTCGTCTGGTTAGATGCCGCTGCCGGGCAACATGGCGGCCATGGAAACCATGTTGGTCTCATGAACTGCTGTCGCACCCCGCAGGTGACGCTTGTTCTTGGTGGTCTTCTTGGTCAGGATGTGACGCTTGAAGGCTTGCCCGCGCTTGACGGTGCCACCTGGACGAACGCGGAAACGTTTTTTCGCGCTGCTCTTGGTCTTCATTTTGGGCATGTAAATGCTCCTCTTGTTTGTGCTCGTGAGGCGCCGCGGATGTTCCGCGGGCTTGTTGGCCCCGAGACACTTCTACATCTCGCCTATGCCTGCACCTTCAAGGCGCAGGCAGCGGCGAAATCCTTTAAAACAGCAACTTAGGCCGCCGCTGGAGCCGCCGTTGGCTCCACAGTCGGTTTTGCGGCTCCCGCCTTCTTGCGACCAGGAGCGATCATCATGATCATCTGCCGGCCTTCGAGTTTCGGAAACTGCTCCACCACGATCAGATCACCGAGTTCATCGCGAATGCGCTGCAGCAGTGCCAGCCCAAGCTCTTGGTGCGTAATCTCACGACCACGGAACCGGAGGGTGATCTTGCACTTGTCGCCGTCTTCCAGGAAACGGCGAATGTTGCGCATCTTGATGTTGTAGTCGCCGTCGTCGGTGCCTGGGCGGAACTTGATTTCCTTGACCTCAATCACCTTCTGCTTGGATTTCGCTTCGGCTGCCTTCTTTTGCTCGTGGTACTTGAACTTGCCGTACTCGATCAGGCGGCAGACCGGCGGATTGGCCGCCGCGACGACTTCCACCAGATCCACGTCCTGCTCGCCGGCAAGGCGCAGCGCCTCAGCGAGGCTCACGACCCCCAATTGCTCATTGTCGGGCCCGATCAGGCGAACTTCCGGGGCCATGATCTCCCGGTTAAGGCGGTGTTGGCGTTCCTCGCGGTGGCGGCGGTCGCGAAATGCAGTAGCGATGGTCAGAATCCTTCAAACAATTTGCTACAAGAATGTAGCGAACGCCATAGAGTTCGCGCCCACAAGTCGTCTGATAAAAATCAGCCTTTGAACTCTCTCTAATTCAAAGCTTGTGTTGGATGTCGTGAGCAATCTTTTGCGAGAACGCTTCTATCGACATGGCACCGAGATCCACATTGCCTCGGGCGCGCACTGCGACGGCACCTGCTTCCTTTTCCTTGTCGCCTACGACAAGGATGTACGGGAGCTTTTGCAACGAATGCTTCCGTATTTTATACGTAATCTTCTCGTTGTGTAGGTCGAGCGAAACTCTAAGACCTTGACTCTGCAGCGTTTTTGCAACCCCGGACGCGTACTCTAACTGTCCCTCGCTGATGTTGAGGACCGCCACATGCACTGGAGCCAGCCACGCGGGCATTGCCCCCGCATGATGTTCGATCAGCATGCCGATAAAGCGCTCCAGGCTCCCCACGACGGCGCGATGAAGCATGACCGGATAAGCGCGCCCGCTGGTCTCCGTCACATATTCACCACCCAAGCGCTCAGCGGTGTTGAAGTCAACCTGCATGGTCCCGCACTGCCATTGGCGGCCGATGGCGTCCTTCAGCGTGTACTCGATCTTGGGTCCGTAAAAGGCGCCGTCGCCAGGCGAGACGACGAAATCGACGCCCGAACGCCGGAGGGCCTCCATGACGGCGAACTCTGCCTTGTCCCACAATTCGTCCGAACCCACGCGGTTCTCGGGCCGGGTTGCGACCTTGTAGAGAATCTCCGTGAAGCCGAAGTCCGCATAGACCTTCTGCAGTTGCGCCGTGTACGCGACGCACTCATCGAGGATTTGATCCTCGGTGCAGAAGACGTGACCGTCGTCCTGCGTGAAACCACGAACACGCATGATGCCGTGCAAGGCGCCGCTGGGTTCATTTCGGTGGCATTGGCCGAACTCTCCGTAGCGCAACGGCAGATCACGGTAGCTGCGCAGATCCGATTTGAAAATCAGGACATGGCCCGGGCAGTTCATCGGCTTGAGCGCGTACTCGCGCTTTTCCGACTCGGTAGTGAACATGTTTTCGCGGTAGTTCTGCCAGTGGCCGGTTTTCTCCCAAAGGCTCTTGTCCAGGATCTGCGGTCCCTTGACCTCCTGGTAGCCGGTTTCGCGGTAAACGCGGCGCATGTACTGTTCGACTTCCTGCCAAATGGCCCAGCCTTTGGGATGCCAGAACACGACCCCCGGCGCCGTCTCGTCGATGTGGAACAGGTCAAGTTCCTTTCCCAGCCGGCGGTGGTCGCGCTTCTCCGCTTCCTCGATGCGGCGGATGTAGTCGTCCAGTTGCTTCTTGTCGGCCCAGGCCGTACCGTAGATGCGCTGCAATTGCTCGTTCTTTGCGTCCCCGCGCCAATAGGCGCCTGCCAGCTTCGTCAGCTTGAACACCTTCAGGAACCGTGTGTTCGGCACATGCGGGCCGCGGCACATGTCGACGTATTCCTGGTGGTAGTACAGCCCCATCTCCTGCTCATCGGGCATGTCTTCCACTAGCCGCAGCTTGTAGTCCTCGCCCCGCGATTTGAAGACGGAGATGACTTCCTCGCGCGGCGTCATCTTCTTGATCACGTCGTAGTCCTGCGCGATCAGTTGCCGCATGCGCGCTTCGATGGCCTCCATGTCCTCCGGGGTGAAGGGGCGCTCGAACGAAATGTCGTAGTAGAAGCCCTCATCGATGACCGGGCCGATGACCATCTTCGCCGTCGGGTAGAGCTGCTTGACCGCATGGCCGACCAGGTGGGCCACCGAATGCCGGATGATCTCCAGGCCTTCATCGTCCTTTGGAGTGATGATCTGCAGCTTTGCGTCGTGGTCGATCACGTCGCTGGCGTCTACCAGGCGGCCGTCGACTTTGCCGGCGAGTGTCATCTTCGCAAGGCCGGGACCGATTGCCTTGGCAACCTCGGCCACAGAAACCGGGCCAGGGAACTCGCGGCGCGAGTTGTCAGGGAGCGTGATCTGAATCATGAAAAACCTCAGCGAGAAAACAAAAAAGCGCGGTACTTGACCGCGCTTGGCTTGGTGATGTGCCGGTGACTTCCGGCGTGCGCGGCCTACTGGCCTTTCCCCTGAAGGAAAAGACCGCTGATTCCTTGCGGTGTAGTTCGCGGTGTCATAACCAAGGTGCCTTTCTCGCTCTTGTTGGGGCTGGAAGAAGCTGGAGATTCTATCCTCGGCGGCCGGTAATGCGCGTGCATCTCCGTCTCGCCCTGAGCGGACGAAAAAGATCCCCGAGGATCGCCCCTGCAGGGATCTTTCCGATTTTGCAGGCCCGTGGCGGGCCGCATCGGCTCAGTGGAACTGCTCTTCTTCCGTCGAACCCGTTAGCGCCTTGACGCTGGAGGAGCCGCCCTGGATCACCGTCGTGACGTCGTCGAAGTAGCCTGCGCCGACTTCCTGCTGGTGCGAAACAAAGGTGTAGCCCTTCTCGCGCGCCGCGAATTCCGGCTCTTGCACCATTTCGACGTAATGCTTCATGCCTTCGCCATTCGCATAGGCATGTGCGAACTTGAAGGTGTTGTACCAGTTGATGTGGATGCCCGCGAGCGTGATGAACTGGTACTTGTAGCCCAGCGCCGAGAGCTCGTCCTGGAACGCTGCGATGGTCTTGTCGTCAAGATTCTTCTTCCAGTTGAAAGAAGGCGAGCAGTTGTACGACAGCAGCTTGCCTGGACATGCGGCATGCACGGCCTGGGCGAATTCGCGCGCAAAGCCGAGGTCCGGCGTACCGGTTTCGCACCACACGAGGTCGGCAAAAGGCGCATAGGCGACGCCGCGGCTGATGGCTTGCTCCAGGCCGTTCTTGACACGGTAGAAGCCTTCCTGCGTGCGTTCGCCGGTAAGGAACGGCTTGTCGTTGGCATCGTGGTCGGATGTGATCAGGTTTGCCGCTTCGGCGTCCGTACGGGCCAGCACAATGGTCGGAACGCCCATCACGTCGGCCGCAAATCGTGCCGAAATCAGCTTCTCGCAGGCTTCATGGGTCGGAACCAGCACCTTGCCGCCCATGTGTCCACACTTCTTCACTGCGGCGAGCTGGTCTTCGAAGTGCACACCGGCAGCACCCGAAGCGATCATGTTCTTCATCAGTTCGAAAGCGTTGAGCACGCCGCCAAAGCCGGCTTCCGCATCAGCGACGATCGGGAGGAAGTAGTCGATGAACTCCTTGTCCCCGGGATTGACGCCGCGCGACCACTGGATCTCATCGGCGCGCTTGAACGTGTTGTTGATGCGGCGAACCATCGTGGGCACCGAGTCATAGGCATACAGCGACTGGTCCGGATACATGGTTTCCGAGGTGTTGCCATCCGCGGCAACCTGCCAGCCGGACAGGTAGACGGCCTCGAGACCGGCCTTGGCCTGCTGCATTGCTTGCCCCGCGCTGATGGCACCGAATGCGTTCACGTAGCCCTTCTTGGCGCCGCCGTTGATCTTCTCCCACAGCTTCTCGGCGCCGCGCCGAGCGAGCGTGTGTTCGATTGGCAATGAGCCGCGCAGACGCACCACGTCTGCAGCGCTGTAGCCCCGCTTGACGCCCTTCCAGCGCGGGTTGGTGGCCCAGTCTTTTTCGAGGGCGGCGATCTGTTGTTCGCGGCTGAGTTGTTCGGTGAGGGTCTGTGGCATGGTCACTCCGAGGGTTGATTGAGAGGAGGCGCTGTCGCGGCCGTTGGAGCTACTGTATGGCAAACGTGTCCACTCTTATGTCTTATAGAAGACATATTTTTCTGCGAACAAAATCAATGACTTATGGCGTTTTTTCTCAATGCAAAATTATTTTTCTTGTATTGAGAAAAAATATTGCGGCGCAGCACTCGCTTGTTTCACTATACGGAATGGCGTTTGGGGCAATGAAAAGGTGAAAAGGCGATTGCCCGATCTCGCGATGACTGGCTTGCCAGAGACGCTACGAGGGCGCACACGCAGCGAGAGCGCGCTGTCACATAAGGCATCATCGAATCAGTCCTCCTCAAGCATTCAAGTCTTTTGAACACCGCACTCCCGGCGCCGCAGCGCCTTGTCGCTTACGGCTGCCTCGCCTTGAGCATGTCGCTCGTGGGTGGCTACGTCGCGCTTTCAAAGCCGCTCGTCGCGGCGTTCCCGGTCCTCTTGCTCGCATGGCTGCGATTCGGCATTGCGGCACTTGCCATGCCTCACTGGCTTCGACGCCCTGCGAACGAGCCGCCCATGACACCGCACACGCGCGGACTGGTCTTCCTCGAATCGTTCCTCGGCAACTTCATGTTCTCGATCTGCATGCTCTTCGGCGTGAGTTTGACGAGCGCGGTGTCTGCCGGCGTGATCATGGCTTCCATACCGGCAGTCGTCGCAATTGGCAGTTGGCTCTTCCTGAGAGAACGCATCACGGCGCGCATCGGCGCGGCGATCGTATGTGCGGCCTTCGGCATCGGATTGCTGGCGCTGGCGCCGGCACAGGCAGCGGTGCATGCGAGCGACGCGTCGCCCGCCCGCATGCCATGGCTCGGCAATCTGCTCATCTTTTGCGCCGTTCTTTGCGAAGCCGCGTACGCAGTGATCGGCAAGTCGTTGACGGGAAGGCTGGGGCCGAAGCGGATTTCCTCTTTGATCAACCTGTGGGGATTCGCGCTTTCGACGCCGCTGGGCATCTGGTTCGCGCTGCGCTTCGACTTCAGCGCAGTCTCCGTTGGCATCTGGGTCCTCTTGCTCGTCTATGCGCTTGCAGCAAGCATATGGACCGTCTGGCTTTGGATGACCGGCCTCAAGAGTGTCCCCGCATCGCAGGCGGGCGTGTTTACCGTGATGCTTCCAGTGAGCGCGGCGGTGGTCGGCGTGGTGGTCCTGGGAGAGGATCTGTCGGTGCCGCAAGTGATCGCCTTCTCGCTCGCGCTGCTCGGCGTGTTGCTTGCGACTTGGCCGTCGCGACGTGCCTGAAGCCATCTCTTGCCACTGTCGAGGGAAATCACTGGGCTTCTCTCCTCTGAAAAAACAACAGCTCCCAATGAAAAAAGCCGTTTTTCCCTTGGAAACGCGTTTCTTCTCCTTTAGCATCCGCAATGCCGATGGAGACACTGCTTTTCATTGGTGAAAGTGTCCAACCAAAAAAGGAAATCAACCATGGCAACTGCAAAGAAGGCTCCGGCCAAGAAAGCGCCGACAAAGAAGGCGGCTCCCGCAAAGAAGGCAGCCGCACCGGCGAAGAAGGCTGCTCCTGCAAAGAAGGCGGCACCCGCCAAGAAGGCGGCTCCGGCCAAGAAGGCTGCTGCAAAGAAGGCTCCCGCAAAGAAGCGCACTCCCAACGCTGCGTTCATGAAGGCACTGACCCCCAGCCCGGCGCTTGCAGCTGTGGTCGGCTCGACGCCTCTGCCGCGCACCGCTGTCGTGAGCAAGCTGTGGGACTACATCAAGAAGAACAACCTCCAGGACAAGGCCAACAAGCGCAACATCAACGCCGACGCCAAGCTGAAGGAAATCTTCGGCAAGCCGCAGGTCTCGATGTTCGAACTGGCTGCACTGATTGGCAAGCACGTCAAGTAAGAGCCATCCAGGCGCCCCGCGCGCTTGAATCAAAAAAGCCGGCATGCGCCGGCTTTTTTTTGCCCTGAGCGCGTGCGCAGGTTCACCCCTTGGCCTGCGCCGCCTTTCTGATCGAACTCAACGTACCGCGGGTCGTGATCACCTCGGGGTCCAATGGAATCTCGATCAGGGTGCCTGTATCGGCAGCCAGAGCACGCATCAACGCCCCCTCGAACTGCGCGGTTTCCGTCACGCGTTCGGCCGCATAGCCATAGGCCTTGGCCAGCGCGCAGAAGTCGGGGTTGCGCAATTCCGTGCCGCTCACCTTGGACGGATATTCGCGCTCCTGGTGCATGCGGATCGTGCCGAACATGCCGTTGTTCAGCAGAACAATGATGCTCTTGGCCCCATGCTGCGCCGCTGTGGCGAGTTCCTGCCCCGTCATGAGGAAGTCTCCGTCCCCAGCGATCGTGAAAGCAACGCGGCCGGTGGCGATGTTTGCGGCGATGCCGGCGGGCACGCCATAGCCCATGGCGCCGCTGGTGGGCGCCAGTTGGGTCTTCGCACCTTTGACGAGGCCGTGATAGCGGAAGTAGCGATGCACCCAGCTCGCGAAGTTGCCCGCGCCGTTCGTGATTGCAGTGTCAGGCGGCAAATGCTTCTGGAGCAAACCGACGACCGTCACCATGTCGACAGCGCCGCGCGGCGCCTCTGCTGGCAGGCCGGCAAGCGCCTGCGGCTCGAGGTTTGCAACGTAGTCGGCGTTGGCCGCGCTCGTCCATGCCTCCCAGGGCAGTTCGGTCGGAGCGCTCAACACCTCCAGGCTGCGCGCGGCCGAACTCATGCCCGCGTTGATCGCCAGGTCGGCCTGATAGACCCGATTGAGCTCTTCCGCGCTGGCGTGGATGTGCACCAGCGTCTGTTTTGGCTTGGGTGCTTCGAGGAGCGTGTAGCCGCCGGTCGTCATCTCGCCAAGCCGCGGACCGATCGCGATGATGAGGTCGCTTTGGCGGACTCGATCGGCAAGCTTGGGATTGATTGCAATGCCCACGTCGCCAGCGTACAGCGGATGGTGGTTGTCGAAAGTGTCCTGAAAGCGGAACGCATTGGCAACGGGCAGCTTCCAGTTCTCGGCGAATCGCTGCAGTGCCTGGGCTGCTTGCGTCGTCCAACCACCGCCGCCGGCGATGACCAGTGGGCGCTGCGACTTCAGCAGCAGTTCACGGAGGGTGCGCAAGGCGCCAGGATCGCTCCAGGGCTCCACCGGCTCCACGCGCCGCAGCGGTCGCGCATCGGTGGTCGCGCGCAGCATGTCTTCGGGCAGCACGACCACTACAGGCCCGGGGCGCCCGTTCATCGCCGTCGCAAAGGCCCGCGCGACGTATTCGGGAATGCGGTTGGCATCGTCGATGCGCTCCACGCGCTTCGCGAAGGCCTTGGTGCTGGGTCCGAAGAAGCTGCCGTAGTCGACCTCCTGGAACGCCTCCCGATCTCGAAAATCGCTGCCGACGTCGCCAACAAAGAGCACCATCGGCGTCGAATCCTGGAACGCGTTGTGCACGCCGATGGACGCATTGGTGGCACCCGGCCCGCGCGTGACGAAGCACACGCCCGGCCGCCCGGTCAGCTTGCCGTGCGCCTCGGCCATGAAAGCCGCGCCGCCTTCCTGGCGATTGACGATGAACCGGATGCGCTCGCGATAGGCATGAAACCCGTCGAGCACGGCCAGGAAACTCTCTCCAGGAACGCCGAAGGCCAGTTCGACCCCCTGCTCTAGCAGACACTCGACGATCAGGTGACCCGCGGGTTGTGATGAACTCATTTAAGACGCGCCCTTTTGCTGCAACAACGTTGATGAATTATGTGCGGGCCTCGCGCCGGCTTGCCTTAATTCACCGATTGGTTAAATTCGCCACATGCGCACAAAAGCCAGACACACCGCGCCGAGCGAGCCGCGTTCCCGGGACGCCGACCGATCGCAGCTCGCCATCCTTGCATCGGCTCGCGACGAGTTCGCACGGCATGGTCTTGCCGGTGCCCGCATGGACAGCATCGCCGAGCGCGCGGGGCTCAACAAGCGGCTGATCTACTACTACTTCGGCAGCAAGGACGACCTCTTCCTCGCCGTGCTCGAAGGCACCTATGCGGACATCCGGCAAGCCGAGCAGCGGCTTCACCTGGACGAGGTCGAGCCCGTCGAGGCCATTCGTCGCCTGATCTCCTTCACGTGGCACTACTACCTGGAGCATCCGGAGTTCATCACGCTGCTCAACAGCGAAAACCTGCATCGCGCCGAGCATCTCAAGCGCTCCGATCGCATCCAGGAGATGAACTCGCCGCTGGTTCAACTGCTCGACGGTGTACTGGAGCGGGGCAAGCACAACAATCTCTTCCGCGCTGGCGTCGATCCCGTTCAGCTCTACATCTCCATCGCCTCGCTCTGCTATTTCTACCTGTCGAACAACGACACCCTGTCAGCTGTGTTCGGACGCAATCTGCGCGCACCCAAGGCGATGGCGCAGCGACTCTCGCACATGACGGATCTCGTACTGGGCTACGTCCTGCGCTGATACGGGTATCTCCTAGGCACGCACTCGTTGCGCCGTTGCAATGGGCTTCCTAGAATCGTTAATTCACTTGTCGGTGAATTGAACATACCTTGTCGATGCTTCGCAACTTCCTGCTCTCCCCCGCGCTGCGGCCTTTCCTGCTCATCGTGATTCTGCTGGTGCTGTGGGACCTCGCGATCCGGCTTTTCAAGATCCCTGCCTACCTGATCCCTCCGCCATTGCAGGTTGTGCAGCAGTTGATTGCCGAGTGGCCGCGCCTTCTCGCGGAAAGCTGGAAGACCACGGTCGCGACGCTCGGCGGATTCGCACTGACGATCGTGATCGGGATTCCGATCGCGATGGTGATCGCCTATTCGCGCCTGGTGGAGTCCTACGTCTATCCGCTGCTGGTGTTCTCGCAGAGCATTCCCAAAGTCGCGATCGCCCCGCTCTTCGTCGTGTGGTTTGGCTTCGGCATCTTTCCGAAGGTGATCTCCGCGTTCCTGTTGGGTTTCTTTCCGGTGGTGGTCTCGACGGTGATGGGTTTCAAGTCGGTCGAGCCCGACATGCTCGACCTGGCCCGCTCCATGGGTGCGAGCCGACTGCAGACCTTCTTGAAGATCAGTCTCCCGCAGGCGATGCCGGCGATCTTCAGCGGGCTCAAGGTTTCGGTCACCTTGGCCGTGGTCGGCGCAGTCGTCGGCGAGTTCGTCGGCTCCAACTCCGGCATCGGCTACGTGCTGCAGGTCGCCAACGGCAACTTCGACCTGCCGTTGATGTTCGCCGCCCTGGTCGTGCTGTCGACGATCGGAGTGATTCTTTTCGTCGCCGTCGACCTCGTCGAACGGCTGATGATTCCGTGGCATGCGTCGCAACGCCACGCCCAGTGAGTTCCAACCACTCTTCCAGGAGACAACCATGAAGAAGATGCTGACATCCCTCATTGCCGGAGCCACTGCGGCACTGGCGCTCGTCTTGACGCCCGCACATGCGCAGAACAAGCCGCAGGACAAGGTCACCCTGATGCTCAACTGGTATCTCTACAGCGAGCATGCCCCGTTCTTCCTGGGCAAGGAGCGCGGCTATTACGCAGACGAAGGCATCGACCTCGACATCCAGGAAGGCCGCGGCTCGGCCGTGACCGCGCAGGCAGTGGCCGCCAAGTCGGCAACCTTCGGCTATATCGACGTCACCACCATGATCAAGGCCGCCGCAAAGGGCGCTCCGCTGAAGTCGACGGGCGTCCTGTTCCAGGTCAGCCCGATGTCGGTCATGGGTTTCTCCGAAAAGAACATCAAGACGCCCAAGGACGTCGTCGGCAAGACTGTGGCCACGACGCCGGGCGACTCGATGTCGCAGATGTGGCCGCTCTTCCTGAAGGTCAACAACATCCAGGCCGACCAGGTGAAGATCGTCTCGGGTGACGCGCAGACCAAGCTCAATGCGGTAACCAGCGGCCAGGCCGACTTGCTGCTCGGCTATGTGATGGACCAGGCGATCAAGCTTCAGGACGCCACTGGCAAGCCTGTCACGCCGATCCGGTTCGCGGACTCCGGCGTCAACCAGATCAGCTCGGGGATCATCACCAACAAGAACCTCCTCACCGAGAACCCCGACCTCGTGAAGCGCTTCATGCGCGCCTCGACGCGCGCCGCCGAGGCCGCCGAGAAAGACCCCGCTGCCGCTGTTGACGCCATGCTCAAGGCCAACCCGAAGGCCGGCGTGCGCGACACGCTCATCCTGGGTATGAAGCAGAGCGTGGCGCTCTATCACACCAAGGACACCGCCAACCAGCGCCCCTTCCGTGTCGCGATGAAGAACGTGGACGACTCACTCGACCTGCTCGTGCAGTACGGCGGGATGGACGCCGCCACCCGCGGCAAGGCCGAAGACTACGTGACGCTCGACTTCCTGCCCTGACCAGCTCGCCCCCAGGCTGCGCGCACTTCGTGTCGCTTCGCCTACCCCCTACCGGGGGCAACACCAGCGGTCCGGCAAAGCCGGCTCCGCGGTGTTTCCCTAAAAGGTGCGTTCCAGTTCGGCTCCGTTTTTTCTTAATTCATGACTTCTGATGTTTTGATCGAAGCGCGCGGCGTCTCGAAGATCTACCAAAGCAAGGACGGGCCCATCGAATCGCTGAAGCCGCTCGACTTCTCGATTCGCGCAGGGGAGTTCGTCTCGGTGGTGGGGCCCTCAGGCTGCGGCAAGAGCACGCTGCTGAAGATGGTCGCGGGGCTCCTGCCGATCAGCGGCGGTACGCTCTCATTGGCTGGCCATCCGATCATCGGTCCGCAAAAGGACGTCGGGATCGTCTTCCAGAGCGCGGTGCTGTTGGCATGGCGAAGCATCGAGGAGAACATCCTCCTGCAGGCCGAGATCCGGCGGATGCCCAGGACGGCGGCACGCGAACGCGCTCGCGAGTTGATGAAGATGGCCGGACTCACCGGCTTCGAGAACAAATACCCGTGGCAACTTTCCGGCGGCATGCAGCAGCGAGCGTCGATCTGCCGCGCGCTGCTGCACGACCCGTCGGTACTGCTGATGGATGAGCCCTTTGGCGCTCTCGACGCGATGACACGCGAGAAGATGAACCTAGAGCTCCAGCGCATCTGGTCTGCCTCCAGGAAGACGGTACTCCTGATCACGCACAGCATTCCCGAGGCAATTTTCTTGTCGGACCGCGTGATCGTGATGAGCGAGCGCCCCGGTTCGATCGCCGCCATCTACGACATCGACCTGCCACGGCCCCGCCCCTTGGATGTCATGGGCACCGAACGCTTTGCTGCGTACGCACGCACTCTGCGCGCGCACTTCTTCGCGCAAGGTCACCTGGACGCGCACTGACGCTTCGCCATGTCCGCCGCGAACATCTCTTCCGCGCCTTTCGTGCGCGTGCTTGCCGTCGAAACCGGCATGCGGCCGATGACGCTGCGCCTGCCGTTCAAGTTCGGCGCAGTCACGCTCACCCGCTGTCCGCAGGTGTTCGTGCGGGCCACCGTCGACTGCGGTGCGCACGGGGTGGCCGAAGGCTTTGCGGCCGAACTGATGGTGCCCCGCTGGTTCGACAAGCGGCCAGACCGAACCCAGGCGGACAACGTCACGGACCTTGGATGGGCATTAGAGGCCACGGCCAATGCCTACACGACAGCCGAAGCCGCGCCGGCATTCGCCCTGTTCGCCCGGCACTATGAATCGCTGATGGCACACGGCGCTGCACTCGGCCGCACGACGCTCTCGACCGCCTTCGGCCAAGCCGTGCTCGATCGCGCAGTCCTCGACGCGCTATGTCGCGCGACACAGGTGTCGGTCTACACCGCTATCCAGTGCAACATGATCGGAATGGTCGACACATCTCTGATGAATGACCTCCACGGCTGGGACTGGAATCGCTGGCTTGCCAAGCGCACTCCGGCCGACCATCTGCAGGCGCGCCATACGGTGGGCATGCTCGACGTACTGGATGGCGACACGGAGGATGCGGCCGGGCTGCCCGTCAGCCTCCCGGCCGTGGTGCGCCGCTACGGCCATCGCTATTTCAAGATCAAGCTGGGCGGGAATCCTGAGACGGATCTTCAACGGCTGCAGCAAGTGCTGGCGACGCTCGACACCATCGCGCCTGGGCATCAGTTCACCCTCGATGGCAATGAACAGTACGCCGACGCATACGCGCTGCGCGCGCTCTGCGAGGGCCTGCGCCAATTGCCGCAGCTTGCCGCTCGTCCCGAAGCACTGCTCTATCTCGAACAACCCCTGCCGCGCGACGCCAGCATGGACCCGGCGCTGCTCGAATTGCAAACGCCTTCGCCGCTCCTGCTCGATGAAGCGGATGGCACTCTGGACGCGTTCCATGAAGGGCGTTCGCATGGATGGCGAGGTGTCTCCAGCAAAGCTTGCAAAGGCTTCTACAAAGCCTTGATCAATCGCGCACGCTGCGATTCGTGGAATTCGGCCGATGCAGGCGGTCAATATTTCATGTCCGCCGAAGACCTCACATGCCAGGCAGGACTGGCCGTGCAACAGGACCTGGCACTTGCTTCCCTGCTTGGTCTGCAGCACTGCGAGCGCAATGGCCATCATTACGTCGATGGCTTCGGCATTGCGCCAGCGGATGAACAAGCCGCCTTTGCCGCCGCGCACAGCGACCTCTACGAAACCAGCGCTGGCCGCCCTCGCCTGGCTATTCGCAATGGCCGGATCGAGATCGGTTCGTTGGCAAAGACCGGCTTCGCTCACTCGGCAGTGCCTGATTTCGCCGGCCTGCACCCCCTCTCGCTTGCGTCCACGTTCGTGTAGACGCTGGCGCACTTCAACTCTCAAACACAGCGGAGAACACCATGACAACACAAAGGCTCGGAATCATCATGCACGGCGTCACCGGACGCATGGGCACGAACCAACACCTGATTCGCTCGATCGTCGCGATCCGGGCGCAGGGAGGCGTGACGCTGTCTAACGGCGACAAGGTCATGCCCGACCCGATCCTCATCGGACGCAACGCAGAGAAGATCCAAGCGCTGGCCAAGGCGCATGGAATCGAGCGCTGGGGCACCGATCTCGATCTTGCGCTGGAGAACAAGGACGACACCATCTTCTTCGACGCGGGCACCACGCAGATGCGCCCCACCCTGCTGGCCAAGGCCATCCGCGCAGGAAAGCACGTCTACTGCGAGAAGCCGATCGCGACCAATCTGAACGAAGCGGTGGAGATCGCCCGTCTTGCCGAAGGCTCTGGGCTCAAGCATGGCGCGGTGCAGGACAAGCTCTTCCTGCCTGGCCTGCGCAAGCTCGACATGCTGCGGCGCGCCGGCTTCTTCGGTCGCATGCTGTCGGTGCGGCTCGAATTCGGCTACTGGGTGTTCGAAGGCGACCTGCAGCCCATTCAGCGCCCGTCGTGGAACTACCGCAAGGAAGACGGCGGCGGGATGATCCTGGACATGATGTGCCACTGGCGCTATGTGCTGGACAACCTGTTCGGTGAGGTCAAGTCCGTGTCCTGCCTCGGGACGACTCACATTCCCAAGCGCTGGGACGAAGAAGGCAAACCGTACGAAGCCACCGCGGACGACGCGGCCTACGCGACCTGCGAACTCAAGGGACACAACGGCGAGCCGGTGATTGCGCAGATCAACATGAGCTGGGTCACGCGCGTGCGGCGCGACGATCTCGTCACCTTCCACGTGGACGGCACCGATGGCTCCGCCGTTGCGGGCCTGTCGTCGTGCCGTGCGCAATCGCGCGTTGCAACGCCGCGGCCAGTCTGGAATCCGGACGAGAAGCAGACGATGAACTTCTTCGATCAGTGGCAGGAGATTCCGGATTCGCAGGTGTACGACAACGGCTTCAAGATCCAGTGGGAACATTTCATTCGCCACGTCGTGGAGAACGCGCCGTACAGGTGGACTCTGCCTGAAGGCGCCAAGGGCGTGCAGCTCGTCGAGGCGGCGCTCGAAAGCTGGAAAGACCGGCGCTGGGTCGACGTCCCCGAACTCAAGATCTGAGTCTTTCCCATGGCCATTTCACTCACTCTCCCCACCGCGAGTGGCTCTCTCGCGCCCTACACACTGCGCGGAAGCACCCCAGTCAAGCCGCCGGCGGGCGTCAAGTTCGACCGCACCGCCTATTCGGCAGCGCACGTCGTGGCCGATGCCACGGCCGCCATCGACCCGTGGCTGCAGTGCGCGGTCGACTGGGATGCCACTATCGACTACCGCCGGCACCTTTGGTCGCTCGGCCTCGGCGTGGCCGAAGCAATGGACACCGCGCAACGCGGCATGGGTCTGGATTGGCCGACCTCTCTCGAACTGATCCGCCGCTCACTCGACGCCGCAAAGCACGTACCCGGCGCGCTGATCGCATCCGGCTGCGGCACTGACCATCTGGACATCGACAACGTCAAGACCACCGACGACGTGATCCGCGGCTACGAAGAGCAGATGGCGGCAATCGAAGCGCTCGGCGGCAAGCTGATCGTGATGGCCAGCCGTGCGCTCGCCCGCGTCGCCAGGAGCCCCGCCGACTACGAGCGCGTCTACGACCGCATCCTCAGCCAGGCGAAGCAACCTGTGGTGCTGCACTGGCTCGGCGATATGTTCGATCCGGCGCTCAGCGGCTATTGGGGCATGCCGGACATCGATCGCGCAATGGACACGGCGCTCGGCATCATCGCGGCGCATCCGCACAAGGTCGATGGGATCAAGATATCCCTGCTCGACAAGGACAAGGAAATTGCCATGCGTCGCCGCCTCCCAGCGGGTGTTCGCATGTACACCGGCGACGACTTCAACTACGCCGAGTTGATCGCGGGCGACGGATACGGCAGCGAACCCACGCACGGCAAGAGCGATGCGCTGCTCGGCATCTTCGACGCGATCGCACCGGCAGCAAGCGCCGCACTGGGCGAGCTCGCGCTCGGCAACGTCGACAAGTTTCATTCGATCCTGGGCCCGACGGTTCCTCTGTCGCGCCACATCTTTGCGGCACCCACGCGCTTCTACAAGACGGGCGTGGTCTTCATGGCATGGCTCAATGGTCATCAGAGCCATTTCACGATGGTCGGCGGTCAGCAGAGCACGCGCTCTCTGCCGCATCTGACAGAACTGTTCAGGCTCGCCGACGCGGCGAACCTGCTGGAGCAACCTGAGTTGGCGGTTCGGCGCATGAAGACACTGCTGGCTCTGCACGGCATTGAAGGCTGATTGGACGATGCGCGACTTCTCGAAGAATCACGACTGGCTGTCGATCAACACAGCCACCATTCGCAAGCAGCTCGGTGCCGAAGTGCCGCTGGACCGCATCATCGATCAGTGCGCCGCAAATGGCATCCGTGCCATCAGCCCGTGGCGCGACCAGGTCGGGGCCGTCGGGCTCGACAAGATTGGCAGGCAGCTCAAGGCACACGGCATCGGGCTTTCAGGGTACTGCCGCGGCGGCTTTTTTCCGGCACCGGACGCGGCGGGGCTCAAAGCAGCGCTCGAAGACAACCGGCGCGCCATCGACGAGGCGAAAACGCTCGGCGCGCCTTGCCTGGTGCTGGTTGTCGGCAGCCTCCCGGGTGCGCTCGATGGCAAGGCGATCTACAAGGACATCAGCCGCGCGCGCAGCGAAGTGCGCGATGGCATCGCAGCGTCCCTCGACCATGCGCGCCAGGTCGGCATGCCGCTCGCCATCGAGCCCCTGCACCCCATGCAGGCGGCCGATCGCGCCTGCATCAACACCCTCGAGCATGCGCTCGATCTCTGCGATGAACTTGATCCCACACGCTCGGGAATGCTCGGGGTCGCTCTCGACATCTATCACGTGTGGTGGGATCCCAAGCTCCAGCAGCAGATCGCGCGCGCCGGCAAGGAGCGTCTGCTGGCCTACCACGTGTGCGATTGGCTGACGCCCACGCGCGATTTGCTGTCCGATCGAGGAATGATGGGCGATGGCGTGGTCGAACTGAAGAAGGTTCGAGGCTGGGTTGAGGATGCCGGCTTCGAAGGCTTCAGCGAAGTCGAAATTTTCTCGACGCTCGACTGGTGGCAGCGCCCAGGCGACGAAACGCTGGCCACCTGCATCGAGCGGCACCGCAGCGCCGTCTGACCGGCGCGCCTTGGCGCCTCAGAGACGGCGCGCCTGCACGCGCTGGCGCGACCAATAGATGCCATCCAGACGATCGAGCCGCACTTCCCCGCCCGTCGAAGGTGCATGCACGAAGCGGCCCTCTCCGACGTAGATGCCCGCGTGCGATGGCGTGGATGCGCCGAAAAGAACCAGATCGCCCGAGCGCAGGTCAGAGATGGCTACCGGATATCCGAACGAAGCCATTCTTGCGACGGTGCGAGGGGTCGCTTGACCGACGCTGCTTCGATAGACGTAGGCGATGAGTCCGCTGCAATCGAATCCCCCCTCGGGTGTGTTGCCCCCGTAGCGATAGGGCGTGCCAACCAGCCCCAGCGCATGAACGGCGACATCGTTCGATTGCTCGGCACTCAGTGACGCGACGCCGGCGCCGGGCAACTTCGCCGGTGGGCTCGCGCAACCCACCACCCAAAGGAAAGCACTCAGCGACAACAGCCGAAACAGCATGCGGAGAGGCATCAGTCCGAGTGGAGGGAAAGGAGCAAGAGGAGCTGCAGACATGGCCCGGGAGCATGCCATAGGCATCGACTGCCGAGCAGCCAGCGCCACGACTTTCCGCTGCATGTGCTGCAATTCGCAGATGCCTGAACCGAACCTCGACGCACTGCGGCGCTACGCCGTATCACGCACCCTCTTCAAGCCGACAACGTTGCCGGGTGCGATCAGGCGGCTGGGGTTCGTGCAGGCCGATCCGATCCGGGCGCCGGCGCGCGCGCAAGACCTCACACTGCGTCATCGCGTCGCGGACTACCGCGCTGGCGATCTGGAGCAACGGTATGCGCGGCTGCCGGTCGATGAGGACTGCCTCGTCAACTATGGTTTCCTGCCGCGGGAACACCTCTCGCTGATGCATCCACGCGAAGCCCGACGCGCATGGGACCCGGAGACGAGTCGCAGGGCCGCCGATGTGCTGGCCTTCGTTCGCGAGACCGGGCCAGTGCATCCGCGCCAGGTCGAGCAGCAGTTCGCCCATGGACGCGTGACGAACTACTGGGGCGGATCGAGCAATGCGACAACGCATCTGCTCGACGACATGCACTATCGCGGAATGCTGCGCGTCAAACGGCGCGAGAACGGCACCCGGATCTACGAGGCGATCACACATGCACCGGCCGACGACAGCCCAACCGGCCGCGCACAACGCGCGGCTGCGCTGATCGACCTGGTGGTACGCAAGTACGCACCTCTGCCGGCTGCGAGCCTGACTTACCTCGTGCGTCTGCTCGGATATGGCGCACCGCATCTCACGGTGCAAACGCAGGCAGCCTTGCGGCTGGCGCGCGATTGTCTTGCGAGCTGCCGCATCGACGGCGTGACCTGGTATTGGCCGGCCAAAGAGAATCCGAACTCGCGGCGCCACGAGCCCGATGAAACGTTGCGCCTGCTCGCGCCGTTCGACCCGGTCGTATGGGATCGCCGTCGATTCGAGCTGCTATGGGGCTGGACGTACAAGTTCGAGGCCTACATGCCCGCGCCGAAACGACAGTTCGGCTACTACGCGCTGCCGATGCTGTTGCACGACCGCGTGATCGGCTGGGCCAATGTCTCGGTTCGCGACGGACAGGTCGAGGCGGCCTTCGGCTACGCCGGCAAGAAACCGGCAGGGCCGGCGTTTCGATCCGCTCTTGACGACGAGTTGGAGCGCCTGACGTTGTTCCTCTTGCGACGTCCCGGCGCCGATTTCAGGGTTTTGCCGCTTGCGTGACAGCACGGGTGGCCGGCCTTGCCTAGAATTCGTGCTGTTCCGGCCTGAGGGCCGGGACAAGCGTTCTCAGGGCGGGGTGAAATTCCCCACCGGCGGTGATGGCGGCGAAAGTCGCACAAGCCCGCGAGCGCCCGCAGCGCGCCATGTGCAGCGGGGTCAGCAGATCCGGTGAGATCCCGGGGCCGACGGTCACAGTCCGGATGAAAGAGAGCGCGACCCCGTTGCCGGGCAGCGCATTCGTGCGCGTGCCCCGGCTCCGGGTTCGTGCGCCCTGATTCAGGAAACCTTCAAAGGCAAACCATGAGTCAGATCAACGACCTTCCCCTCTCCGCCACACGGGCTTCGGCCCAAGCGCCTGGCCGCCGCATTGCATTCGTGCAGGCGCAATGGCATTCGGACATCGTCCATCAGGCGCGCGACGCGTTTCTCGCCGAAATGGAGCGCCAGGGCGTGGCGCTCGACACCATCGACGTGTTCGACGTGCCCGGTGCATTCGAGATTCCATTGCACGCCAAGCGGCTCGCGACTTCCGGTCGATATGCCGCGATCGTCGGATGTGCGCTCGTTGTCGACGGCGGCATCTACCGTCACGAATTCGTCGCCAGCACGGTGGTGAATTCGCTGATGACGGTACAGCTGGAGACCAACGTGCCGATTCTTTCAGCCGTGCTCACCCCACATCACTTCCACGAGCATGTGGAACACCGCAAATACTTCCATCGCCATTTCGCCGTGAAGGGCACGGAGGCGGCCGAAGCATGCATGAAGACCATTGAAGGCCTGAGCCGCGTCGACGCGCTGATCGCTGCCTGACGGAGCGGGTTCAGGCCGATACGGGGATGAGCGCCTCGCGCCGTACGCGGCGCACGTTGAAGGCGCTCACGATCAGCACCCCCTGCACCATCGCGAGGCCGACGATCACGCTGGCGTACTGGCCGTGGTCCATCAGCCGGCCAAAGACCAGCGGTGCAAAGGCTTGCCCGATGTCGAGCCCCGCATACACCACGCCATACACGCGTCCCGTGGCGTTGGCTGGTGTCGAACGCTTGACCAGCAGATCCCGCGACGGGCCCGCGATCCCCGCCGCGAATCCCATGGCGCCGAACATCACCGGCACGAGCAAGGGCGCGAAATCGCCAAACGCCAGCACGAGCGCGATGGCGGCCGCAATGCCGAAGCCTGCGCCGACGATGCGTTCGCAACGTGACGGATCCGAGGCCAGGAATCCGCCTACGACCATGCCGGCCGCGCTCGCGACCATGTAGATCGTCAGGCACATGGCGATCAGCGTCACCGGCACTGCGTGCAGCCGCCCCGCCGCCGTCGGCGCGAAGGTCTGCACGACGCTCAAGGCCATCGCGTAGAAAAAGAAAAACCCGAAGCACATCCACACCGCGGGAATCTTGAGGAAGGCAAACTCGCCGCCGGCTGCATCGAACCCCGTCGCCTTGTGCACTGCCTTGACGTCCAGCGACAGCACGCTGCGATTGACCCAGAGGATGAGCAGGACCACCACAGCCAAGGCCCCCGCCGAAGCCAGCGCCACTCGCCACGAGAAAGCCATTGCCAACGGCACCACGAAGGCGGGCGCCAAGGCCCACCCCAGGCTCCCGGTGATGCCATGCACGCTATAGGCATGGCCCAATCGCGTAGGCGCCACCTTGCGGTTGAAAAGCGTGTAGTCGACCGGGTGAAACACGCCATTGCCAATGCCTGCCGCCACTGCGCAGACGAGCAGCATCCAGTAGCTTTGCGCCATGGCATAGCCGAAGGCCGCAAGGCTCAACATGCCGAGCCCGACAAAGAGCACAGGCCGGGGACCCAGTTTGTCGACGATGAATCCAGAGGCTGCCTGCACCATGCAGGAGACGACGAAGAACACCGTCAGCACGGCGCCCAGCTCGGTGTAGCTCACGTTGAACGCATCCTTCAGCCATGGGAACAACGGCGGAAGAATCAGTTGACTGAAGTGGCTGACGGCATGCGCGAGGCCCACGAGGCCGATCAGCTTGGCGTCCGAACCCAAGGAAGGGGCGGTGGCGGTCGCATTGGAGGAAGACATGGATTGCAACAAGAATCTGGGTTGAGCACCGATCCTAAGCTGCGCCGCCGCGGCAGAATGGCGATACAGAGACAACATTTGTCGAAACCATGCCGTCCACAGCCGCCCCAACGTCGGCGCCCGTCGACACGCCGCCAGGGCGCACGCTGCCAGCCAGCACAGCACCCTCGGCCAGCGTCGGTCCGCTCACGCCGCACCTCTACGCACCTGACGCGCTGCGCCCCTTGCGGGCCAAGGAACACTTTCTGAAGGCCGATACGCTGGTCGAACTGCACCGGCATCCATGGCCCCAACTGACTTTTTCGACGCGCGGCGTGATCCGTCTGAGCACCGAGGACGGCAGCTACATCGTTCCGCCCTCCCGGGCGCTCTGGGTCCCGGCGGACATGTCGCACAGCATCACGCTGATCGAAGACGCTGAACTCCGCACCGTGTATCTCCACAGCTGGTTGGGCCCGGCATGGGAGAAATGCGAAGTGCTCGAGATCAGTCCGTTGCTGCGCGCGCTGATGCTGGCGCTCGACACGACCCCCGACGGCCTGCCACCCGCCGAGCCGCACGCTGCCCAACGCGAACGCTGGATCGCACCACTGCTCATAGACGAACTCGAACGCGCGACGCAGATCCGCATTGACGTGCCGTTGCCTGCAGACAAGCGCTTGCGCCAGTTGTGCGAGGCGCTCCTGCGCAATCCAGCCAACCGTGCGACGCTCGCCGAGAGAGCGCATGCAATCGGCGCCAGCGAACGAACGGTCGCCCGGCTCTTTCGGGACCAGCTCGGCATGAGCTGGCAGCAGTGGCGCCAGCAGGCGGTGCTCGCGCATGCGCTGCCGCTACTGGCGCGCGGAATGGCGGTGAGCCAGGTCGCATCGGCCAGCGGTTACGCCACCGACAGCGCCTTTTGCGCAATGTTCAAGGCGGCCACGGGCCAGTCGCCCACCGCGTTCCAGCACAAGCGCCGTCTGTAGGGTGGGGGGCGGGTGCGGGAGCGGTCCAGCTCTTTTCCGTACGTATCATCGCCGGGTGAATTTACAAACCTATTGCGTCTGTGTCCGCAAGCCATGGCCATGAACCGCGACCGGCTCGTGCGCTGGCTTCCTTTTCTGGCATGGCCCCGGCCTGACCGCGCATTGCTCGTGAACGAGGCCGCTGCCGGCGTCACGGTCGCACTGATGGTCATTCCGCAGGGTGTGGCTTATGCAGCGTTGGCAGGCATGCCACTGGTCACCGGCGTGTACGCGGCCTTGCTGCCTGCACTGATTGCCGTCCTCTTCAGTTCTTCCGCCCGGCTGTCCGTGGGTCCGACGGCGCTCACGAGCCTGCTGGTCGGCGCATCTCTCGCACCTCTGGCCATTCCAGGGAGCAGCGAATGGGTTGCCTACGCTGTCTGGCTCACGCTGCTGTCCGGGGTGATGCAGGTGGTGCTCGGCGCGGCAAGATTCGGCTGGGTGCTGCGTATGGTGAATTCGCCGGTGTTGATGGGATTCACGCAAGGCGCGGCCGTGCTCATCACGTTATCGCAACTGCCGGCGCTGCTGGGCTTCACGGGGCGCTCCTATTCGCAGTTGCTCCACGGCCCGCTGCCGGACTTCATCGCCATTGCGTTCGGCCTCGGCGGCATGGCGGCGCTGTGGCTCGGCAAGCGCATGATGCCGCGCTTTCCGACCACCATGGCGCTCGTCGCGGTTGCGGCGGCCATCAGCGCTGCCATCGACTATGCGCTGCGCGGCGGCGCTGTCATTGGCAAGCTGCCCTCGGGCCTGCCCTCCTTCTACTGGCCGGGCGGGCTTTCGATGAGCAATCTGGGCGACCTCCTGCTGCCGGCGTTTCTCATCACGTTGGTCAGCTTTCTGGAGACGGCATCGAGCGCCAAGGTCGACAACGCCCGGGCCGGCAAGCTGTGGAACGAAAACCAGGACCTGATCGGCCAAGGCCTGGGAAAGATTGCATCCGGCCTGACCGGATCGTTCCCTACGAGTTCTTCTTTTTCGCGGTCGGCCATCACGCTCTACGCAGGCGCCAAGACGCAATGGTCAACGCTTTTCAGCGTGGCAGTGGTGGCGGCCGCGTTGCTGTGGGCCATGCCATGGCTCTATCACGTGCCGCAGGCCGTGTTGGCTTGCATCGTGGCAACCGCGACCATCGGACTGCTCCGGCCTTCAGCTTTCATCGCGTTGTGGCGCATCTCCCGCATCGAGGCGGCGATCGCGCTGGCGACCTTCGCTCTGACCATCGCGACTGCGCCGTCGATCTACTGGGGAGTGCTCGGCGGCCTGCTGGCGGCGCTGGCGCACTACATGTATCGCCATCTGCATCCGCGAATCATCGAAGTCGGCTTGCATCCGGACGGCAGCCTGCGCGACCGACACCTTTGGCACTTGCCATTGCTCGCGCCCAACCTTTACGCATTGCGCATGGATGCCGAACTGGATTTCGCGTCGGCCAGCACGCTCGAGCGCGCGATCAGTGTGGCACTGGCGGAGCGGCCGGGCCTGACGGACGTATGCCTGTTCGCATATCCGATCAACCGCGTGGATATCACGGGGGCCGAAGTATTCGGGAGCATTCGCCGGTTGCTCGAATCGCGGGGGGTGCGCTTGCACGTCTCAGGGCTTAAGCTGCCGGCACAACAGGTGCTCGAACGCGCGGGACTGCTCGCACCTGGACCCCTGCTCTTCACCTATCGGACCGACGCCGAAGCGCTGGCATCCATTGCACAGTGCGGCGCCTCGCCCGAAGTGCCGGCCGAACTCAGTCCTTCACTGGCCCACGCAGGCTCTTGATGGCGGACCGCTGGCTCTTGCCCTCGAGCCGCCGCTGTCTCGATCCATAGGTCGGCTTGGTGGCGCGCCGCACGCGCGGCGGCGTTGCGACGCCATCGATGAGTTCCTGCAAACGGGCGAGCGCGTCGGCGCGATTCATGTCCTGGCTCCGATGCCGCTGCGCCTTCATGACTAGCACGCCCTCGCTCGTGATGCGGCTGTCGCGCGCAGCGAGCAGCCGCGCCTTGACGTCCTCGGGCAATGAACTGGCCGAAATGTCAAAGCGCAAGTGAACTGCGCTGGACACCTTGTTGACGTTCTGCCCGCCCGCACCCTGCGCGCGGATGGCGCTGAATTCAACCTCCGCCGGATCGACCAGCACCGTGGTCTGCGGCATGGAAACCATCATTCGGCGTCATTCGCCGCGCGCGGATTTGACTGGCACGTCCGTCACGCCCCCGGGCTCCATCAGCCGCACCGGACTGTCGGTTGCCTGTCCTCGCGCACGAGCACCTGCAACATCGGCGGCCGATGGTTCCCGCGGCCGCGCCGCCGCGCGAAAGCGGTCAAAGCCGCCGCGAGGGTTGAAGCGCATGACCCAGGGAGTCGCCGGCTTGCCGGTAAGCCGAGCCCAACCGTAGCGCAGCCCCCAAACCATCGCCAGCAAAAGCACGGCAAAAGCCAGGCTGACCGCGAACACGAGACCGAGCAGGAACAGAACCAGGCGAACAAGAAAATTGACCATCGCTCTTAGGCCACGGCCTCGGCCCTTGGTTCCCCGGCCTTATGGAAGTCGAACTGGCCGGGAGCCCGGATCGGATCGGTGGTCACCACGATCGCGTCCTTCGGTCCGAAGGTGCCGTCGAGCAACAGCTTCGACAAAGGATTCTCGATGCGCTGCTGGATCGCTCGCTTGAGCGGCCGCGCGCCGAACACCGGGTCGAATCCGACCTTCGCGATTTCAGCCAAGGCGGCCGGCGACACGTCCAATTCCAGGTCCATCTTTGCCAGTCGCTCCTGCAACACCTTGAGCTGGATCGCCGCAATGGCTTCGATGTTCTTCGCGTCGAGCGCATGGAAGACCACCGTCTCGTCGATGCGATTCAGGAACTCGGGCCTGAAGTAGTTCTTCAGCTCGTCCCAGACAGCATCCTTGATCTCCTCGGTCGGTCGACCCACCATCGACTGGATGAGCGGCGAACCGATGTTGCTGGTCATGACGATGACCGTGTTCTTGAAGTTCACCGTGCGGCCCTGGCCGTCGGTGAGCCGGCCATCGTCGAGCACCTGCAGCAGCACGTTGAAGACATCCGGGTGCGCCTTCTCCACTTCGTCGAGCAGCAGCACGCTGTATGGCTTCCGGCGCACGGCTTCGGTCAGATAACCGCCCTCCTCGTAGCCCACGTAGCCGGGCGGCGCACCGATCAGTCGCGCGACCGAATGCTTCTCCATGAATTCACTCATGTCGACGCGGATCAAATGATCTTCGCTGTCGAACAGGAAGCCTGCCAGGGCCTTGCACAGCTCGGTCTTGCCCACGCCCGTCGGGCCGAGGAACAGGAAGGATCCCGTTGGGCGATTCGGGTCGGAGAGCCCCGAGCGCGAGCGACGAATTGCGTTCGCAACCGCGCCGATGGCTTCGTCCTGACCCACCACGCGCTCGTGCAGCTTGTCTTCCATCATGAGCAGCTTGTCGCGCTCGCCCTGCATCAGCTTCGATACCGGAATGCCCGTGGCGCGCGCCACGACTTCGGCGATTTCCTCTGCGCCAACCTGCGTGCGCAGCAGCTTCGGCGCGCTGGACTTGCCCTTGTCGGCTTCAGTCTCCTGCGCTTCCTTCAGGCGTTTTTCCAGCCCCGGCAATTTGCCGTACTGAAGCTCGGCCACCTTGTTGAAGTCACCCTTGCTGGTGAACTCGGCAATCTGAAACTTGATCTTGTCGATCTCTTCGCGGATTTGGGCGCTGCCCTGGGCTTGCGCCTTCTCGGCCTGCCAGATCTCGTCGAGGTCGGCGATCTCCTTCTGCAGCCTGGCGATCTCGTCCTCGATCAGCCCCAGTCGCTTTTGCGATGCTTCGTCCTTCTCGCGCCGCACGGCTTCGCGCTCGATCTGGAGCTGGATGAGCCGGCGATCAAGCCGGTCCATCACCTCGGGCTTGGAATCCATCTCGATCTTGATCTTGGCCGCGGCCTCGTCGATCAGGTCGATGGCCTTGTCGGGCAGAAAGCGGTCCGTGATGTAGCGGTCGGACAACTCGGCCGCGGCGACGATCGCCGGGTCAGTGATATCGACGCCATGGTGGACCTCGTACTTCTCCTGCAGGCCGCGAAGGATCGCGATCGTCGCTTCGACGCTCGGTTCGCCCACGAGGATCTTCTGGAAGCGGCGCTCCAGCGCAGCATCCTTCTCGATGTACTTGCGATATTCGTCGAGCGTCGTTGCACCGACGCAATGCAGTTCGCCGCGCGCGAGCGCCGGCTTGAGCATGTTGCCCGCGTCCATGGCGCCTTCGGCCTTGCCCGCGCCGACCATGGTGTGCAGCTCGTCGATAAAGACGATGGTCTGGCCTTCATCCTTGGCCAGCTCGTTGAGCACGCTCTTCAGGCGTTCTTCGAATTCCCCGCGGAACTTCGCGCCTGCAAGCAATGCGGCCATGTCCAGGGACAGCACGCGCTTGCCCTTGAGCGACTCAGGCACCTCGCCGGCGATGATGCGCTGCGCAAGCCCTTCGACGATGGCCGTCTTGCCAACGCCCGGCTCGCCGATCAGCACCGGGTTGTTCTTGGTGCGGCGTTGAAGCACTTGGATGGCACGGCGAATCTCTTCGTCGCGGCCGATGACGGGATCGAGCTTGCCAAGGCGCGCACGTTCCGTCAGGTCGAGACAATATTTCTTGAGCGCTTCGCGCTGGCCTTCGGCATCGGCGCTGTTCACGCCCTGCCCGCCACGAACGGCGTCGATGGCCGCTTCGAGCGATTTGCGCGTCACACCATGGCTGCGCGCGAGATTCCCGATATCGGCCTTGCTGTCCGCCACGGCGAGCAGATAGAGCTCGCTCGCAATGAACTGGTCATTGCGCTTGATCGACTCTTTCTCGGTCGCCTGCAGCAGCTTGCCCAATTCAGGACCCACCTGAACCTGGTCATGGCCCTGCACCTGCGGAAGCTTCTTGATGGCGGCTTCGGCGGCGTTGAGCAATCCGGGCACGTTGGCACCGGCTCGCTCCAGCAACGCTCGAGGACCGTCGTCCTGGCGAAGCATGGCGACCAGCAGATGGACCGGCTCTATATAGGCGTTGTCATTGCCCAAGGCGAGCGACTGGGCATCGGCAAGGGTTTCCTGGAATTTGGTGGTGAGTTTGTCTTGACGCATGGCTTGATTCCTGCATTCAAAATAGGGCTGTTCGGCGTCTATATCAAGACCGTCCGGATCTTTTTTACACCAGCAATCTTTGGAGTCGATAGATGGTCAAGTCAACATGGGGTGGCGCCAGGCGCCTGATGCTCGGCGTTCTGGCGGCAGGTCTGTTGGGCGCCGCAGGCGTAGTGTCGGCGCAGACGTCCTCCGCGCCAATCCGGCTGCTCGTTGGTTTCCCGGCAGGCGGCGGCACCGATGTTATTGCGCGCATGCTGGGCGACAAGCTCAAAGACCAATTGGGAACGTCGATCGTCGTCGACAACCGCGCCGGCGCCGGTGGGCAGATCGCCGCGCAAGTGCTCAAGAGTTCGGCGGCAGATGGCCACACCTTTTTCCTGACGCACGACCACACGATCTCGATCCTCCCGCAGGTGGTGAAAAACCCGGGCTTCGATCCCGCTCATGATTTCGTGCCGGTCGCGGGTTTTGCAACCTTCGCCAATGCGTTGGCTGTCTCGGGTGGCACGCCAGCGAAGTCGATGAATGAATATGTGGCGTGGGTGCGAAACCAGCGCGGCGGCAAGGACACCATCGGCGTGCCGGCGCCGGCATCCATTCCTGAATTTCTCGTCAAGCTGGTGGGCGCCAAATACAAGCTCGACTTGCAGGCAGCGCCCTATCGCGGCAGCGCGCCGATGATGTCCGACATGCTGGGCAACCAGATCGCCGCAGGCATCGGCTCCATTCCGGACTTCATCGAAAACCAGAAGGCCGGGAAGATCCGCGTCGTCGCCGTCATCGGAGACAAGCGCCAGGCGGTGTTGCCACAGGTGCCCACCTTCGCCGAGCTCGGCCTGGCCGGACTGGAGGACCTGCCCTACTACGGGATCTTTGCGCCAGTCGGCACCCCTCAACCAGTCATTGATCAGTTCAACAATGCCTTGGCCAAGGTGCTCGCAATGCCTGACGTGCGCGAACGCCTCACGGCGCTCGGTCTGACCGTCGGTTTCATGCCGCAAGGCCAATTCGCCGGCCGCGTAAGAAGCTATACGCAGACTTGGGCGAAGATCATCAAGGAAAGCGGCTTTACGCCTCAGTAAGGCACATCAAGCGTTGCTGGCGACGATGCCCCAGCGCGCCAGCGCCGCATCGTCGTCCACCCTGGCATCGACCCAGCGGGCGCCTTCAGGGGTCTGCTCTTTCTTCCAGAACGGCGCCTGGGTCTTGAGATAGTCCATGAGGAACTCGCACGCCTGGAAGCTCTGGCCGCGATGGGCTGAAGTCACCGCCACCATCATGATCTGGGCTTCTGGCTGCAGGAGCCCTACACGATGCACCACGCGTGCGCCGAGGATGTCGAAGCGGCGATGCGCCTCATCGATCATGGCTTCGATCGCCTTCTCGGTCATGCCGGGGTAGTGCTCGAGTTCCATCGAACTGACTGAACTGCCGTCGTTCCGGTCTCGCACGGTGCCGATGAAACTGCAGACCGCCCCGACGCGCGCATCGCCGGCGCGCAGCGTGGCGATCTCCGCTTGTAGGTCGAAGTCTTCCGCTTGAATAGAAACGCGTGCGCCAGCCATTCCAGGATTGTGGCACTGCGATAGACTCCCGCGATGCCTTCCAGCGCCCTGCAACGCTTCCCCTCTTCTCGCGAAGAACAGGTCTGCACGCGCCTGCAAGGCAAAGCCAAAAAACCAAAGCTCGTCTGACCGGAGCTTCGGTTCCGTCGTCGGATGAGCGACGGAACTGCAAGGCCCAAGCTGAAGCTGGTTGTGCGCGCGCATCTGACGGTGGTCATTCCATCGGTCGATTCCTCGAAGGAAAGTCGCGTGCAACATTCATCTCTCTCCACACCACCTGTCTCTGATTTCTCGGGGCTCTGGATTCCGCTGGTGACGCCTTTTCGTGACGGCGCCGTTGACCATGCAGCCCTGGCGGGGCTGGTCGAACGCCTTGCGCCGACCGGTATTGCAGGATTCGTGGTCTGCGGCTCGACAGGCGAAGCGGCCGCGCTCGATGAAGGCGAGCAACTGGCGGTCCTCGCGACCGTGGGCCGAGCAGCCCCGGCCATGCCGCGCATCATGGGGATTTCCGGCTACCACCTCGGCAAGACGCTTGATTGGGTTCGGCGCTTGAGCGAGCAAGAGACAGCCGGACTGCTTGTGCCCGCGCCGAGCTATGTCCGGCCGTCGCAAAGTGGGTTGGTGGAGTGGTTCAGCGCTATTTCCGAAGCCAGTGCAGCGCCGGTCGTGATCTACGACATCCCCTACCGCACCGGCGTTTCGATCTCGGGCGATACGCTCTTGACGCTTGCGGCACATCCACGCATTCGGGCGATCAAGGACTGCGGCGGCGACGGCGCAAAGACGCGAGCCTTGATTGCAGATGGTCGACTACAGGTTCTTGCCGGGGAGGATGGCCAGATCTTCAGCACGGTGGCCGAAGGTGGGGTGGGCGCGATTGCCGCCAGTGCACACCTGCAGACTGAGCGCTTCGTTAATGTGATTCGCCTGCTTCGGGAAGGAAAGTTGGCGCAGGCTCGAGCGTTGTGGCATCCGCTGCTGCCGCTCATCGAAGCCTTGTTCGCGGATGCGAATCCGGGCCCACTGAAGGCAGTGCTCGCCAGCGAGGGAGTTCTACTCGATGAGTTGCGCTCCCCAATGACGCGCGCGCCGGCGGCGGCCGGCGAGCACCTGTTGCAAATACAGGCCGCCCTCAACCGCCGGTGACAGGCGGGAAAAATGCGACTTCGCTGCCGTCGCGCAGGGCAGCGCTTTCGGTGCTCATGATCTGATCGAGCGCCATCCGCACGGCCCGGCCCCGCGCGAGGATGCTCGCGTGAGGCTCGCCGCGCGCGATGAGTTCATCGCGCAATTTGCCAAGGTTCTGCGCGTCTGTTTCGATGGTCTCGGCACCCGTTCCGAGCGCCTCTCGAACCGACGCGAAGTAGCGAACGTTGATCTTCATGCTCAAGCCAGCAGCGACGCAAAAGGAATGAACTTCACCATGTCGCCCGCCTTGAAAGGCTGGCCTGCGGGCGTGTCGATCAGGCCGTCGCCCCAGACAGTGGACGTCAACACGCCGGAACTCTGGTTGGGGAAGACATCCAGCCCGCCTGCCGCGTTGCGCCGCGCACGCAGGAATTCGCGCCTGCGGTCCGCGCGCGGCCAGTCGAAGTCAGCGCGCACAGCGACAGACTCGACGGCGATTCGCTTGGCGCCCTGGAGAGTGAGCAGGAAGGGCCGCACGAGCATCAGGAAGGTCAGGAAACTCGACACCGGATTGCCTGGCAATCCGCAAAGGTGGGCATTGCCAATCCGCCCATAGGCGAAGGGCTTGCCGGGCTTCATCGACAGCGACCAGAGATTCAGTTGGCCCAGATGCTGCACAGCAGCCTGGATGTGGTCTTCCTCGCCCACGGAAACGCCACCTGTGGTGATGATCAAGTCGTTATGAAGCGCCGCTTCTCGCAAAGCATCGATGGTCGCTTCGCGGCGATCCGGCACGATGCCCAGATCGCTGACGTCGCAGCCCAGCCGTTTCAGCAGCGCCCGCATGAAGAAGCGATTCGAGTTGTAGATCGAGCCCGGTTTCATGGCTCCGGGAGCAACCTCGCCCGGCATCACGAGTTCGTCGCCGGTTGACAGAAGTGCCACACGCGGCCGCCTTGAAACCAGGAGTTTGGCGAGACCTACGCTCGCCGCCAACCCAAGCCCTGCGGGGGTGAGCCGATCGCCTTTTGACAGCACCACGTCGCCTGTGGCCACGTCTTCACCGGCGCGGCGAATCCACTGCCCGGCGGCGGGAATGATGTCGATGCGCACGCTGCCGAGACCACCCTCCTCGGGCAAGGCACTCGTATCTTCCTGCATCACCACGGCATCGGCGCCTTCGGGGATCTGCGCGCCAGTGAAGATGCGTGCGGCAGTGCCAGGCTCCAAAGGCGTGCCCACGGTGCCCGCCGGGATCCGCTGCGATACGCGCAACACATTGCCTGGCGCTGTGCAGTCAGATATTCGAACCGCATAGCCATCCATCGAACTGTTGTCGCGCGGCGGCACTGTCAAGGCGGACGTGACGTCCTGCGCCAGCACCCGGCCGTCAGCATCGAAAGTCGAAACACTTTCCGCGCCGAGCAACGGCGTGGCCGCGCTCAACAACCGAGTCAGCGCCTCTTCAAGGGCCATCAAGGGGGGGCGCGAGGAAGGCTCAGCCATGGTGATTCACCTTGTAGTCGAAACGCTCCGCATGCTGCAGCAGCCATGCGCAGATGGCATCGACGTCGTCGAGGTCAAAGACCGGCAACTCCGTGCGCTCGGGCAACGCCGCCGGTGTGTTCGTCGCGATGCCGACCGTAAAAGGATCTTCCGGGTACCGCACGGGACGCGGCCGCTCTCCCACGGCGGGTGGTCGCCAAACCTCGATTCTGGGCAGATCGGTGTGCTTGAAGCCTTCGACAAGCACCCAGTCGACTCGTTCGTCGAGCTCAGCGATGAGGTCATGCACGTCCAGTTCCGTGGGCCGCTCGAACTCACGCATGAGCGCGAGTCGCTTGTCGGACGCGATCACGACCTCGAAGGCGCCCGCTTCGCGATGGCGGTATGTGTCCTTGCCCGGGTGATCGATGTCGAACTTATGGTGCGCATGCTTCACCACGGAAACACGTTGTCGCTCGCGCTTGAGCGCGGGAATCAGCCGCTCGACCAGCGTTGTTTTCCCCGCTCCCGAGAAACCCGCAAAGCCGATGACTTTCATGCGTCTACCGTGGCGTCAGTCGCAGTGAGTGGCGATATAGGCCTTGACTGCTTCGGCATCGGCAGGCAGCTTGACCACCCGTTTTGGAAGCGCTTCGATCCCCTCGAAGCGGGCCGGCCGCTCGGGCTCGTGGCCGAGCGCTTCGACGATGGTTTCAGCAAACTTGATCGGCAGCGCCGTCTCCAGGACGATCATCGGCACGCCGGGCGTGAGGTGCTCGCGTGCGGCCTTCAAGCCATCTGCCGTGTGCGTATCGATCAGGGTGGCAAAACGCTTGTCTGTATCTCGGATGGTCGCCAGGCGGTCCGCGTGCGTGCTGCGGCTGCTTGCAAAGCCGAAGCGCGACGCAGAATGTGCAAAGGCGGGGTCGAGGCTCAGGTCGAAGCGACCGGCCCGGCCGAGTTCGCCCTCGAACAGGCCGCGCGCCTTGGCAGCGTCACGTCCCACCAGGTCAAACACGAAGCGCTCGAAATTGCTCGCCTTCGAGATGTCCATGGAAGGACTCGATGTTTCGTGCGTGTCGGCCGCAGAGCGCACGCGGTAGACGCCGGTGCGGAAGAACTCGTCGAGCACGTCGTTCTCGTTCGTCGCAACCACCAGCGTGCGGATCGGCAGCCTCATCATGCGAGCCACGTGCCCGGCGCAGACGTTGCCGAAGTTGCCCGAGGGCACCGCGAAGCTCACCTGCTTGTCATTGCTGGCGGTGGCCTGGAAGTAGCCTGCAAAGTAGTAGACGACCTGGGCCAGTAGCCGCGCCCAGTTGATCGAATTGACAGTGCCGATCTTGTACTTGCGCTTGAAGGCCAGGTCGTTGGACACCGCCTTGACGATGTCCTGGCAGTCGTCGAAGACACCCTCGATCGCGAGGTTGTGGATATTCGCGTCCTGCAGGCTGAACATCTGAGCCTGCTGGAAGGGACTCATGCGGCCATCGGGCGAGGTCATGAAAACGCGCACGCCTTTCTTGCCGCGCATCGCGTATTCGGCAGCACTGCCCGTGTCTCCGCTGGTCGCCCCGAGAATGTTCAGTTCTTCACCACGGCGGGCCAGCTCGTATTCGAACAGGTTGCCGAGCAGTTGCATCGCCATGTCCTTGAAGGCCAAGGTCGGGCCATTGGACAGCGCTTCGAGGTAGACACCATCTTCAAGCTCGCGCAACGGCACGATCTCGGCCGTACCAAATACTTCCGCGGTATAGGTCTTGGCGCAGACGGCCTTGAGATCCGTAGGCGGGATGTCGTCGATGTACAGCGAGAGGATCTCAAAAGCGAGGTCGGCATAGGCCAAGCCGCGCCATTTCGCCAGCACGGCGGCATCGACGGCCGGGTATTGCTCAGGCAGGTACAAGCCGCCGTCGGGCGCCAGGCCTTCCAGGAGAATCTCGCAGAAGCGCCGGCGGTCGGGGTGGCCGCGGGTCGAAAGGTACCGCATCAGGACAGCTCTTCCTTGCGAAGACGAACGATCGGAGCGAGCACTGTGGGCAAGGCTTGCAGTTGGGCCAAAGCGTCGTCCAGGGTGCCTTCTCGGGTGTCGTGCGTCAGAATGATCAGGTCGGTCTGGGTTGATCCTTCGCCGCCGACCTCATCCGCTTCACGCTGCAGCACCGCGTCGATGCTGATGCCGGCAGTGGCCAAGAGTCCGGTCACCTTCGCGAGCACGCCAGCCTCGTCGGCCACGCGCAGTCGCAGGTAGTAGCTGGTCACCACTTCCGACATCGGCAGGACCTTCAGGTCGCTCATCGCGTCCGGGTGGAAGGCAAGGTGGGGAACGCGATGCGCCGCGTCGGCCGTGTGCAGGCGTGTGATGTCGACCAAGTCGGCGATCACCGCGCTCGCAGTGGGCTCGCTGCCTGCGCCCTTGCCGTAGTAAAGCGTGGTCCCGACCGCGTCGCCGTTGACGACCACCGCGTTCATGGCGCCCTCGACATTGGCGAGCAAGCGTTTCGACGGAACCAGCGCCGGATGAACGCGCAACTCGATGCCCTGCGCCACGCGCTTGGTCACGCCAAGGAGCTTGATGCGATAACCGAGCTGCTCGGCGTACTTGATGTCCTGCGCGGCGAGCTTGGTGATGCCTTCCACATGGGCCTTGTCGAACTGCACCGGAATGCCGAACGCGATGGCGCTCATCAGGGTGACCTTGTGCGCGGCATCCACGCCCTCGATGTCGAAGGTCGGGTCGGCTTCAGCGTAGCCCAGGCGTTGCGCTTCCTTCAGCACCGTCGCGAAGTCGAGGCCCTTGTCGCGCATCTCGGAGAGGATGAAGTTGGTGGTGCCATTGATGATCCCGGCAATCCACTGGATGCTGTTGGCCGTGAGACCCTCGCGCAATGCCTTGATGATCGGGATGCCGCCCGCTACGGCGGCCTCGAATGCCACCATCACGCCCTTGTCGTGCGCGGCTGCGAAGATTTCGGTGCCGTGCACCGCTAGCAGCGCCTTGTTGGCCGTCACCACGTGCTTGCCGGCGGCAATCGCCTCGAGCACCAGTTGCTTGGCGACGCCGTAGCCGCCGATCAGCTCGATCACGATGTCGATGTCGGGGTTCGCGATCACAGCGCGTGCGTCATTGACCACCTTCACGTCTTCGCCCACGACGCCTTTGGCGCGCGCAGTGTCGAGGTCCGCAACCATGGTGATCTCGATGCCACGGCCGGCGCGGCGCTTGATCTCTTCTTGATTGCGCTGCAGCACCTTGAAGGTGCCGCTACCGACCGTGCCGATGCCGAGCAGGCCAACTTGGATGGGTTTCATTGGGTTCGTCTTGGAATGCAAGGTGTTCGAAAGATGGGGTGTCGACGTTCACGTCCAGGCGAGTCATGCGAGCCGGGTTCGATAGCGCTCCAGGAAACCGGCGATTCGCCCGACAGCTTCCCTGAGGTCTTCTTCGTGAGGAAGGAAGACGATGCGGAAATGATCAGGCGTCGGCCAGTTGAAGCCAGTGCCCTGGACCAGCATCACCTTGGTTTCCTTCAGCAGGTCGAGGAAGAACTGCCGGTCGTCGTCTATCGGGTAGACCTTCCGGTCGAGCTTCGGGAACATGTACAGCGCCGCGCTCGGCTTGACACAAGTCACGCCGGGAATGGCCGTGATCAGCTCGTAGGCCAGGTCACGCTGACGTCGCAGCCGGCCGCCCGCCCCCACGAGGTCATTGATGCTCTGGTAGCCACCGAGCGCTGTCTGGATCGCCCATTGGCCCGGCACGTTGGCGCACAGCCGCATGTTCGAGAGCATGTTCAAGCCCTCGATGTAGTCACGCGCCATCTTCTTGTCGCCCGACACCACAAGCCAGCCCGCACGATAGCCGCACGAGCGATAGCTCTTGGACAGCGAATTCAAAGTGAGCGTGAGCACGTCGGTCGACAGGCTGGCAATGGCGGTGTGCTCGACTCCGTCGTACAGCACCTTGTCGTAGACTTCGTCCGCGAAGATCACCAACCCGTGCTCACGCGCGATGTCAACGATGCCATTGAGCAAATCGGTGGAATACAGCGCGCCGGTCGGGTTGTTCGGGTTGATGACCACGATGCCTTTGGTGCGCGAGGTGATCTTTGCGCGAATATCGTCGAGATTCGGCATCCAGTCGTTCTCCTCGTCGCACAGGTAGTGCACCGGCTTGCCGCCCGACAGGCTTGCCACCGCGGTCCATAGCGGGTAGTCGGGCGTCGGCAGCAACAACTCATCACCGTCGTTCAGCAGCGCGTTGGTCGCCATTGCAATCAGCTCACTGGCGCCGTTGCCCAGGTAGATGTCGTCGAGCGTCACGCCCGCGATCCCCTGCTTTTGCGTTTCATGCATCACGGCCTTGCGCGCCGCGAAAATTCCCTTGCTGTCCGAATAGCCTGCCGAGGCGGGCAGATTGCGGATCATGTCCTGCTGGACCTCTTCTGGCGCATCGAAGCCGAATACGGCGAGGTTGCCGATGTTGAGCTTGATGATCTTCTGGCCCTCTTCTTCCATCTGCTTGGCGGCGTCCATGATCGGTCCGCGGATGTCGTAGAGCACGTTGGCCAGCTTGGCCGATTTCTTGAGCGGTTTCAAAGTCCCTCCAAGGGGGTCAGCGCAGGGGAAAACCTATAATTTGACCACAGTTCGAACGCCCTCCCGATGAAGCTCCAGCCTGACAAATCCGACGTCCAAACACTCACTGCACACGGCCCAGGCTGGGTGGCCATCAACAACGAACGGGTCGAATCGAGCGTCGTCGTCGGGTCCCGTGGCGAACGTTTTGAGTGGAACTGCAGTACCTTCGAGGATTTGAACGCCGAGCACTTCGCTCCATTGGCAGCCCTTGGCGCCGAGCTGATCATCTTCGGAAGCGGCGCGCGGATCCGTTTTCCGCAGCCGAAATGGCTTCAGCCTCTCATGGCGCAGCGTACGGGCGTCGAAACCATGGATACGCCTGCTGCCTGCCGCACCTACAACATCCTCGCCAGCGAAGGCCGCCATGTGGTCGCGGCCCTGCTGGTGGAGAGGCCTGACGTTGGGCAGTAGAGGCTTTTCGAGGTAAAATCGCGGGTTGCGAACCGGCGGCCAGCCCTCAGTTAGCAACGACCAATCCTCCATGAACCCGACGCGCGCGGGGCATGGAATCAAACGGAGAAAACAAGTTTCATGGCGATCGTTGTCAACAAACCCATTCCCGAATTCGACGCCAATGCCACCGGCGGCCTGAAGGTCTCGAACACTTCTCATTTGGGCCACGTCCTGGTCATGTATTTCTATCCCAAGGACAACACGCCAGGCTGCACGACAGAAGCCATGCAGTTCCGGGATCGGTACAAGGACTTCGAGAAGGCCGGCGCCACGGTATTCGGCGTCTCGCGCGACAACATGAAGTCGCACGACGAATTCAAGGCCAAGCTCGAACTCCCTTTCGAACTCATTGCAGACACGGAGGAAAAGATGTGTCACATGTTCGGCGTGGTCAAAAACAAGATCATGTACGGCAAGAAGGTCAAGGGCATCGAGCGCAGCACGTTCCTCATCGGCGCTGATGGCGTGCTCAAGGCAGAGTGGCGCGGGCTCAAGGTACCAGGCCACGTCGACGACGTGCTCAAAGCTGTCAAGGCGCTCAAGAAAGCTGCCTGATCTCTGAAGTGTGTGAGGTTTGCGCGGACGCGTTGGCGGCGCGCAACGAACTCAGGAGGCGACACTGTCGATGTGCATAATGGCTCCATGCCGTTGAGCTCCGCGACCGCATCCACCGAACAAAGCCGCCCAGGTCTTCAGGCGGCTTTTTCGTTTTCTGGCCCCTTCACTTTTGCGAGCGAACCGCCCCATGCCCCTGCCCCCCGCCCCCACAAAACGTGCCGCATTGCTTTCGCCGGACGCACACAATGCGCCGGCCCGCTCCTTGCACGGGAGGAGCGGCCGTCGCCCGTCGCAGCGCCGGTCGGAACAGGAGGAAACAAACGAGCCCCGGCCCCTTGAGCTTTTCGACCGGCGGGCCTCCGAAGGCGGCGGTGACGTCGAAACTCCCCCGTCACCAAGGTTAAAGGCACCCGCACCCGCGCCACAGGAAGCTCCGCAACGGCTCCCGGAGCCGCTTTCAAGCGCCGTCACGCCGGAGCAACCAAGCCAGACTCGCTCCAGGCGAAACAAGGGAAATGGTCCTGCCAAGCTCTTCGTTCTCGATACGAATGTGCTGCTGCACGACCCGATGTGCCTCTTCCGGTTCGAAGAGCACGACATCTTCCTGCCGATGATCGTTCTCGAAGAGCTCGACGGTCACAAGAAGGGAACGACCGAGGTCGCCCGGAACGGACGCCAGAGCAGCCGTACGCTCGACGGCCTGGCCGCGGCGCAGGGTGCGGACATTGGCAAGGGGTTGAAGCTGGACACCACCGGCCACCGCGAGGCCGGTGGCAAACTGTTCTTCCAGACTGCTCCGCTAAATTACTCCTTGCCCACCAGCCTGCCGCAAGGCAAGGCGGACAACCAGATCCTCGGCGTGGTACAGGCGCTGCGCGATCTCTATGCCAAGGATGGTCCCGGCCGGGTAAAGCAGGAGGTCGTGCTGGTGTCGAAAGACATCAACATGCGTGTGAAAGCGCGCGCACTGGGTCTCGCCGCAGAGGACTACCAGAATGACAAGACTCTCGAGGACGGCGACCTCCTCTATTCCGGATCGCTCGCACTGCCGGCGGATTTCTGGACGCGCCAGAGCAAGACAATCGAAAGCTGGCAAAGCGGGAGCAGCACGTTCTACCGCGTGAGCGGCCCGATCGTGCCCAATCTGTACATCAATCAATTCGTCTTCTTCGAAGCACCCGGAGAGCCGAGCATGTATGCGCGCGTGACCGAAATCCGGGACAAGACGGCCGTCCTCAAGACTCTCAAGGACTACGGCTCCGTCAAGAATGCTGTCTGGGGCGTGAACACACGCAACCGCGAGCAGAACTTCGCGATGAACCTGCTGATGGACCCTGAGGTTGATCTGGTCACGCTGACCGGCACTGCCGGCACCGGCAAGACATTGATGGCACTCGCATCCGGGCTCACGCAGGTGCTCGACGATCGTCGCTATACCGAAATCATCATGACGCGCGCGACGGTGAGCGTGGGCGAAGACATCGGCTTCCTGCCGGGAACCGAGGAAGAAAAGATGGGCCCCTGGATGGGCGCACTGGACGACAACCTCGAGTTCCTCGCCAAAGGCGACGGCGGCGGCGCCGGCGAATGGGGCCGTGCCGCCACCAATGAGCTGATCAGAAGCAAGATCAAGATCAAGAGCATGAACTTCATGCGCGGACGGACCTTCCTGAACAAGTACGTGATCATCGACGAGGCGCAGAACCTGACGCCAAAGCAGATGAAGACACTCGTGACCCGCGCAGGCCCCGGCACCAAGATCATTTGCATGGGCAATCTGGCGCAAATCGATACGCCCTATCTCACGGAGGGTTCGTCCGGCCTCACCTTTGCAGTGGACAAATTCAAGGGCTGGCCCCACAGCGGGCATATCACCCTGGCACGCGGAGAACGATCCCGCCTGGCGGATTTCGCCAGCGAGGTCCTGTAGGCGGGCTGAATCTCTTAAGGGGCGCTACGGGCGCCCTTTTTTGAGTCTTCAGAACGCTCCTGACAAGACGTTGTCAGGAGCTGTCGCGCAGCATGACGGCTTCATTCACTGCAAAGGAAGCCGCTCATGACATCCGCCATCAACTGGTTCGAGATCCCGGTCGCCGACATGGACCGCGCGCAATCGTTCTATGAAAAGATTCTGGGGCGCACACTGAAGCGTGAAGACTTCGGGGGAGGCATCATGGCCGTCTTCCCGTACGAAAGCTCCGCCACCGGTGGATGCCTGGTCGCCGGAAACACCCAATCAGCCGCCGCGGGGACCGGAGTCCGGATCTACTTGGACTGCGCCCCGAGCATCGATGCCGCACTGGCCCGTGTGGTGGCAGCCGGTGGGCAGGTCGTTACACCCAAAACAGCGCTCCCGGCGGAAATGGGCTTCTTTGCCCATCTTCGAGATACAGAAGGCAATGAAGTCGGCCTGCACGCCTTGGGATGACAGCGATGACACGCAAGAACTGGATCGCCGTCGCCAGCGCCGAACACGCCCGCCGCGGGCGCGATGATCCCAAAGGCGGCTTCATGCAGGTGGGCCACGGAAAGCTGGCGCCGCTCAAGCGAATCGCTGCCGGGGACCGGGTCGCCTACTACTCGCCCACCACCGAATTCGGCCACGCCGATAGGCTGCAGAGCTTCGTGTCGATCGGAGTCGTTCAGGGGGGCACGCCCTATGAGGCAGACATGGGCAATGGATTCATTCCATGGCGAAGGGACGTACGTTACGCGCCAGCCTGCGAAGCGCAGATCCTGCCTCTGATTGAAAAATTCGACTTCGTTGAAGACCCCACGAGATGGGGTTCCAAGTTTCGTTTCGGCCTCTTGGAGGTCGACGAGCACGATATTCGTTTGATCGCCGACGCCATGAAGGCAGACAGTCGGCTATTGGAATTGGACCTCTGACCTTTGATCTTTGAATTCCGGATGGAGAACTTGATGCAACCCGAACTTCAACGGCTGGATGCCTTCCGCGTCGCAGGACTCACAGCACGCACGACCAACCGCGACGAAACCGACCCACAGATTGCCCGCATCGGCCCATTGTGGGCACGCTTTTTCGATGAGCGCGTATACGAAAGAACGCCCAATCGGAAGGCCGACATGCACCTTTACAGCGTCTATTCAGGGTACGAGAGCGATGCGCACGGGGCCTACGACATTACCACCGGCGTCGCCGTGACCGACGCGCCTGCGGCAGTGCGCATCGAAGGTGGTGACTACCTTGTCTTCACCGGACACGGACAAATGCCGCAAATGGTGCTCGCGGTATGGCAGACGATCTGGCAGTATTTCGAGTCGCATCCGGAGGTCAAGCGCCGCTATCGCAGCGATTTCGAAGCGTACAGCGGCCCAGAGGAAGTCGCCATCCACATCGGAATCCAACTGGATTGACATGAAACTGAGAGCGGCACGACCCAAACAATGCATCCGAACCTGACGACTCCATGCGCCGTGCCGATCGCCTATTTCAAATCGTCCAGATCATCCGCGGACGCCGCCTGACGACTGCCGCTTTTCTCGCGCAGCGCCTGGAGATTTCCGAGCGCACCGTTTACCGTGACATCGCCGATCTCCAAGCGCAGGGAGTGCCACTTGACGGCGAGGCCGGCGTCGGATATCGGCTGGGCTCCGGCTTTGACTTGCCCCCGCTCATGTTCACTCAGGACGAAGCAGCGGCATTGGTTGCTTCGGCACGGCTCGCGCAGAGTTGGGTCGATGCGGCCATGGCGCGCGACATCGAATCGGCTCTTGGCAAGATCCTGTCGGTACTCCCGCCAGCGGCACGCGTGTCCGCCGAGAGCCTGGCGCTCTATGCGCCGGCATACGCCCTTGACGACGGCACACGCTTGCGGCTGCAGACGCTGCGGGAAGCTGTGCAGGCACGCCAGAAGCTGCGCATGGACTATCGCGATGTCGTGGGATCGCCAAGCCAACGCACGGTGCGGCCACTGGGTTGCTTCTATTGGGGAAAAGTGTGGACGTTCTCTGCCTGGTGCGAACTCCGCGGAGACTTCCGCGGATTCAGGATCGACCGAATCAGTCAGATCGAAGTCCTGCCGGAGCGCTTTCGTGACGAGCCGGGGAAAACGCTCGCTGACATGCTTCGGAGGCTGCAGGCGGACTCGCAGAAATCAGACGCGTCGACGCGCCAGATCGATTGACTAAAAATCGTCGCTGCCCATCGCGAGATTTTCAAACTTGGTCAGTGGCTTGAGGAACGCAAGCTTGACGGTGCCTGTCGGACCATTCCGGTGCTTGCTGATGATCACCTCGGCAACGCCAGGCTCCTTGCTGTTCTTGTCGTAGTAGTCGTCTCGATAGATGAACATGATGATGTCGGCATCCTGCTCAATCGCACCCGACTCGCGCAGATCACTCATCATGGGCCGCTTGTCGGTGCGGCTCTCCACACCGCGGCTGAGCTGCGAAAGCGCAATGACTGGACATTTGAGCTCCTTCGCCAGCATCTTCAAGCCACGGGAGATTTCACCAACTGCCGTGGCTCGGTTCTCGTCGTTCATGCTGCTGGACACGCTCATCAGCTGAAGGTAATCCACCACAATCAGCCCCAGCTTGCCATATTGACGAGCGAGCCTACGTGCATTGGCGCGCAATTCGCTCGTGGTCAGGCCCGGAGTTTCGTCGATGTGAAGCGACACGTTGCGCAGCTTCTCAATCGCTTCGGTAAGGCGCGGCCATTCTTCGTCCGTGAGCTTGCCCGTGCGCAAGTGGCCTTGGTCGATGCGGCCTATCGACCCGACGATGCGCACAGCCAGTTGCGAGGCACCCATTTCCATCGAGAACACTGCGACCGGCAAACCTTCGTTGAGGGCAACGTGTTCGGCAATGTTGATGGCCAGCGACGTCTTTCCCATCGACGGTCGCGCAGCCAACACGATCATGTCGCCCGGCTGCAGCCCCGAGGTCATCTTGTCGAATTCGTAAAAACCGGTGCGGACACCCGTGATGTCGTTCGGGTTCTCGGCCATCTCGGTCACCCGATCAAGCAATTCGACGACCAGGGAGTCCATGCCCTGGAAGCCTTGCTTCATGCGGGAACCTTCCTCGCCGATGTTGAAGATCTTCTGCTCGGCCTCGTCCAGGATCTTGTCGACAGGCTTGCCCTGCGTGTTGAAGGCATTGGTCGCAATCTCGTCGCTCGCGCTTACCAACTTTCGCAGGATCGAACGTTCGCGCACGATTTCAGCGTATCGGCGAATGTTGCTCGCGCTCGGTACGTACTGCGCGAGCGAATTGAGATAGGCAAGCCCACCGATCTCTTCGGCCTTACCGAGATTCTGCAATTGCTCATAGACGGTGATCACGTCCGCTGGCTTGCTGGCGTTGATCAGCATTCCAATCGCGCCATAGATCAGCTTGTGCTCATGGCGATAGAAGTCACTGTCTACCACAACATCGCCCATGCGATCCCAAGCGCCGTTGTCGAGCAAAAGTCCCCCAAGCACACTGGATTCGGCTTCTATCGAATGCGGGGGGATGCGCAGTTGCGCAATCTGACGGTCTGTAGATGGGTCGTTATCGGCGTATGAAAAAACGGCGGACATGGAGTTCCTTGCAACCCTGCATGCTAAGCCGCACACCGCTCGGCGTCACGTGGACAAGGCTGTGAATAAACAGTGATCTTCCGGTGCAGCACGCGGGGACAACACGAAGCGGCAGAAAAAAAGCCGCCCGAAGGCGGCTCTTGAGACGGGGATGAGCCCGCAGTTCGATCAGGCGCTTTCGCCGTACACCGTCACGGTGATTTCGACCACCACGTCCGTATGCAGTGCAACGCTGACGGTGCTGTCGCCGACGATCTTGATCGGACCGCTGGGCATGCGCACCTTCGACTTCGCAACCTTGTAGCCGAGCTTGTTGAGCTCCTCGGCGACATCGTGGTTGGTCACCGAACCAAACAGACGGCCATCAACGCCGGCCTTCTGCGTCAGCTTGACTGTCGTGCCCGCGAGCTTTTCGCCTTGAGCCTGGGACTCGGCCAACTTGGCGGCCGCGGCCTTTTCGAGTTCGACGCGCTTGGCTTCGAATTCGGCCTTGTTTGCCTCAGTGGCGCGACGCGCACGTCCGGTGGGGATCAGAAAATTCCGTGCATAACCGTCTTTGACTTTGACGATTTCGCCCAGCACACCAAGGTTGACGACCTTGTCCAGAAGAATGACTTGCATGTTGTCTTGCTCCTTAGACGCGGTGTTGGTCGCTGTACGGCACCATCGCGAGGAAGCGAGCGCGCTTGATGGCGGTGTTGAGTTGACGCTGGTAAATAGCGCGCGTGCCAGTCAGGCGAGCCGGAATGATCTTTCCGTTTTCGCTGATGAAATCACGCAAGGTGTCGATGTCCTTGTAATCGATTTCTTCGACGCCAGCGACGGTGAAGCGACAGAAGCGCTTGCGCTTGAAGAGCAGCGATTGTGTATTGCGCTTGGGGCGCTTGTCTTTGTTGAATTTCTTGAACGTGGCCATTTGAGGACCTCTTTTCGAAAATTAATCTTGCTGAAAATCCTGAATGTGCAAAACCGGATGCTTGCCGTTACCAGGAGTGGCGAGGAAACCCTGAAAACGCCAGAAACTTCCAAGAGCCTGCTTTGCGAGTCGCTCGGCTATTGCGCCGAACGCGACAGCTTTGATGGCTGTCTTGACCTGCCGGGGATGACCCACTTCGGCAATCGTCGACTCATGTTCGAGTCTCAAATCGACAGCAGGCAATCCGGCGGGGGTGAATCGCAAAGTTCCGATTTCGGCGACGCAGGCAGTCAGCACAAGCTGATTGGCTGCGGCGGCGCTCACACAATCAGTTGTTGTTGGCGGCGTATTCGGCCTGCTGAGCCTTGCGGGCTTCTTCGCGCTCTACAGTCTTCATCATTGAAGAAGGGCCGGTTTCGGCTTTCTTCTTGACAACGGTGAGGTGACGAAGAACGGCGTCGTTGAACTTGAACGCATGCTCCAGCTCGGCCATCACGGCTTGTTCAGCCTCGATGTTCACGCACAGGTAGTGTGCCTTGTTGAGCTTGTTGATCTGGTAAGCGAGCTGGCGACGGCCCCAGTCTTCAACACGGTGGACTTTGCCGCCGCCGGCAGTAATCAAGCCCTTGTACCGCTCCAGCATGGCCGGAACTTGTTCGCTTTGATCCGGATGGATCAGCAAGATGATTTCGTAGTGACGCATAGCGCTCCTTGTGGATCTTCCGTAGAAGGGATTAAGCCACCCGCAGCGTCGGTCGCGGTGTGGCAAGGCAAAGCCGGAAATTATAGCAGCGAGGCTGTCAATCGCCCGTCAGGGCGCGCTCCAAAGCCATGACTTTCTCCGGCCCCACAGCACTGCGGATCTTCGGGAGGAGATCGAGCAGTTCGTCGTAGTTGGAGGTCTTCTCTACTGACAGGTTGAGCCTGAATCCCCGCAATCCCAGGGCCCCGGTGAGTTGCGTGGCAATGGGATAGGCGTCTTTGTAGCGCTGCTGATTTGATCTTCCGTCGTCCTGTCGAGCGAGAACAAGCACCGGTGCGGGCTCGACGGGCGAGGATGAAATCTGCGCCGACGCCACAACCGAGTTGGGGGGTGCGGCAGACCCGAATGGAACGCCCAGTAGCCCAAGCTGAACAAGTTGGTCGATGTCTTCTCGGGCCACACCCACGCCGGCACCGATCACGTCGTCGACGCAGCGTTTTCCGTCGAAAAGAATAAATGCCGATCGCTGCCGCGCAGTCAGCGGCAGTGATCGATCCTTGAGCACCCGATGCCCGGCCTCTGTCTTTACAAGAATCATGATTTCGACGCCAAAGTCTGAAGTCGCAAACGCCGGCCGGCCGGCCGGCGCGTGTGCGCTCCGCAACTGCACTCCCTTGGAGCCGAGTTTGACACCAAAGATGCGTCAATTTGTAAAAGCAGCAACCTGACGCCACCATTACAGCCGGCGGCGTGACGTAAGTCGTTGCGTGGCAGTCACACAGTCGGAGCGCTCTGCTCCGACGTGCCTAGCGCGCTGCGAGTTGCTTCCAGGTGTCGATGACGCTGTCGGGGTTGAGCGAAATCGATTCGATACCCTGCTCTGCGAGCCACTGAGCGAAATCCGGGTGATCGCTAGGGCCCTGGCCGCAGATGCCAACGTATTTGCCTTCGGCTTTGCACGCCTTGATCACGCGACCGAGCAGTGCCTTGACAGCAGGATCCCGCTCATCGAAATCGGCCGCTAGCAACTCCAGGCCGGAGTCGCGATCCAGACCGAGCGTGAGTTGCGTCAAATCGTTCGATCCGATCGAGAAGCCATCGAAGTACTTCAGGAATTCCTCTGGGAGGATGGCATTGCTAGGTACCTCGCACATCATGATCAGCTTGAGCTCGTTTTCGCCTCGCTTGAGACCGTGGTCGCCCAGCAACTCAGTCACGCGCTTGGCTTGGCCCAGCGTCCGCACAAAAGGCACCATGATCTGAACGTTGGTCAGGCCCATCTCATTGCGAACTCGCTTGAGCGCTTCGCATTCCATGGCGAAGGCTTCGCCAAAATCGTCGCTGAGGTACCGCGCCGCACCGCGGAAGCCGAGCATCGGGTTTTCTTCTTCGGGTTCGTAGCGGCTGCCGCCGATCAGCTTGCGGTATTCATTCGACTTGAAATCCGAAAGCCGAACAATGACGGGCTTCGGCCAGAATGCGGCACCGATCGTCGCGATGCCTTCTGCCACCTTGTCGACATAGAACGCCCGCGGAGATGCGTGGCCGCGCGCAACTGATTCGACCGCCTTTTTGAGATCGACGTCCACGTTTGGATAGTCGAGGATCGCCTTGGGGTGCACCCCAATGTTGTTGTTGATGATGAACTCGAGCCGAGCCAGGCCCACGCCATGGTTCGGCAATTGGGCAAAGTCGAAGGCCAACTGCGGATTGCCGACGTTCATCATGATCTTAAGGTCGATCTCTGGCATTTCTCCACGCTTGACTTCGGTCACTTCGGTTTCGAGAAGCCCGTCGTAGATGAAGCCCGTGTCCCCTTCGGCGCAGCTCACCGTGACAAGCGTGCCGTCCTTGAGGAGATCCGTGGCATCGCCGCAACCGACCACCGCCGGAATGCCAAGTTCGCGTGCAATGATGGCCGCATGGCAGGTGCGCCCGCCGCGGTTCGTAACGATGGCAGCCGCACGCTTCATGACCGGTTCCCAGTTGGGGTCAGTCATGTCGGTCACCAGCACGTCGCCAGGTTGCACCTTGTCCATTTCGCTGATGCTGTGCACCAGGCGGACGGGACCGGTTCCGATCTTCTGGCCGATGGCGCGGCCCTCTGCCAGCACGGCGCCCTTGCCAAGCAGCTTGTATCGCTGTTCGGCCTTGCCCTGCTGCTGGCTCTTGACGGTCTCCGGGCGCGCTTGAAGGATGTAGATCTGTCCGTCGGTGCCGTCCTTGCCCCACTCGATATCCATCGGACGGCCGTAGTGCTCTTCGATCACAAGTGCGTACTTCGCAAGCTGCTCGACTTCGGCGTCTGTCAGTGAATAGCGGTTGCGCTGCTCGGCCGGCACGTCGGTCGTATTGACCAGCTTGCCGCTCGCTGCCTTCTGAGCCGCAGTTGCGAATTCCATCTGGATCAGCTTCGAACCGAGGTTCCGGCGAATGACCGCTCGTTTGCCTGCTTTCAGGGTGGGCTTGTGCACATAGAACTCGTCAGGGTTGACGGCCCCCTGCACCACGGTTTCGCCGAGACCATAGCTGGACGTGATGAAAACTACGTCCTCGAAGCCTGATTCGGTATCGATGGTGAACATCACGCCGGCCGCGCCCAGATCGCTGCGAACCATACGCTGCACACCCGCCGAAAGCGCCACCACGTCGTGCGCGAACCCCTTGTGAACGCGATAGCTGATCGCACGATCGTTGTAGAGCGACGCGAAGACCTCTTTCATCTTGTGAAGAACGTCGTCGATACCGACCACATTGAGGAAGGTCTCCTGCTGACCTGCGAAAGATGCATCCGGCAGGTCTTCGGCCGTTGCGGATGAGCGAACAGCGAAGCTGGCCTGGGGGTTGCCGGCCGAGAGGGTGGCGAATGCGGCTGCGATAGCCTTCTGCAGGTCCGCGGGAAAGGGCTGGTTCTCGACCATAGCGCGAATTTCGGCCCCGGCTGCGGCGAGGGCTCGCACATCATCAGTGTCGAGCTTTGCAAGCCTCGCACTGATCTTGTCGGCCAGTCCGTCGTGCGCGAGAAATTGCCGGAACGCGTGTGCGGTCGTCGCAAAGCCGGTAGGAACGCGCACGCCCTGGGGCAGTTGAGAAATCATCTCGCCGAGGCTGGCGTTTTTGCCACCAACCGACTCGACGTCGGTCATCCTCAGGTTTTCGAACGGTACGACCAGGGCGGTCGCTTCGAAGAGTGCAGACATGGGAAAGCTCCAGAAGTTGAAACTGATGCTGCATGCAGACGGCGCAACGCGATCATTCTTCTTGCTTGGGGCGCTGACGAGGGTGCATGGAAGGATTTCGACGGGAACGGCGTTCGGCATTCCCGATAATGGGCCGAATTGTAGGCGCGCCACGGACCGGCGCGCCTACGGACAAGGCAGCCATACCATGCACACCCGCACTGTTTTCTTCGTCTCCGACGGCACCGGCATTACCGCCGAAACCTTCGGGAATGCCGTCCTTGCCCAATTTGAAATGAAGCCCCGCCACGTGCGGCTACCCTTCACGGACACGGTCGACAAGGCGCACCAGGCGGTTCGACGGATCAACCACACGGCCGAAGTAGAAGGGCTGCGCCCTATCGTCTTCACCACGCTGGCCAATATGGAGGTCCTCGAGGTGATCGAAACCGGCTGCAAGGGCATGCTGCTCGACATGTTCGGCACATTCGTCCGGCCGCTCGAAATCGAGTTAGCGATGAAGTCAAATCATCGGATCGGCCGTTTCAGCGATGTGAGCAAGAGCAAGGAATACAACGAGCGGATTCAGGCCATCGATTTCAGCCTTGCACATGACGATGGCCAGAGCAACCGAGACCTTGATGGAGCGGATGTGATCCTCGTCGGCGTCAGCCGCAGCGGAAAGACCCCCACTTCGCTCTATCTCGCCATGCAGCATGGCCTCAAAGCCGCAAACTACCCGCTGATCCCCGAGGATTTCGATCGCCGCCAGCTGCCGCCCGCTCTGCTACCGCACCGCAAGAAGATCTTCGGCCTCACGATTCAACCTGAGCGGCTGAGCGAAATCCGTAACGAGCGGCGGCCGAACTCTCGCTATGCCAGTATCGAGAACTGCCGACATGAAGTCAGCGAGGCGGAGGCAATGATGCGCCGGGCCGGCATCCGATGGCTGTCGACCACGACCAAATCCATCGAAGAGATCGCGACGACCATCCTGCAGGAACTGCGTCCTGAACGACTGACGTACTGAACTCAGTGCCAATCGGCTCTCTGCCGGTTGGCGAGTTTTGCGCGAAGGCGAGCGGCGTCAGGCGGTGACTGCCTCTTCGGCAGGCGCCGAGGTTCGAATCAGGTGATCAAATGCGCTGAGCGCTGCCTTGGCACCGTCTCCCGCTGCAATGATGATTTGCTTGAACGGCACTGTCGTCGCATCGCCCGCGGCAAAGACACCCGGCACAGACGTTTGCCCCTTGGCATCGACCACGATCTCGCCGTGTTTCGACAGTTCGACGGTGCCCTTGAGCCAATCTGTATTGGGCACAAGACCGATCTGGATGAACACGCCTTCAAGCGGCACGGTGTGACTCTCGCCGCTCGCGCGATCCTTGTAGACCAGGCCGCTGACCTTCTGGTTGTCGCCCGTGATCTCGGTGGTCTGCGCATTCGTGATCACCTTCACATTCGACATGCTGCGCAGCTTTCGCTGCAATACCGCATCGGCTCGCAGTTGCGTGTCGAACTCGATGAGCGTGACGTGCCCCACGATTCCGGCAAGGTCGATGGCCGCCTCAACCCCTGAATTGCCGCCGCCGATCACCGCCACGCGCTTCCCCTTGAACAGGGGACCGTCACAGTGCGGGCAGTAGGCCACGCCCTTGTTCTTGTACTCGTGCTCACCTGGCACGTTGATGTTGCGCCAGCGCGCGCCGGTTGAAATCACTACCGAGCGGCTCTTCAGGGAAGCGCCGTTTTCGAGCTTCACCTCGATGTAGTCATTGCCCGGCACCAAAGCAGCAGCACGCTGCAGGTTCATGATGTCGACTTCGTAGTCGCGCACATGTTCTTCAAGCGCGAGGGCGAACTTGGGCCCTTCGGTTTCTCGGATCGATATGAAGTTTTCGATGCCCATCGTGTCAAGCACCTGCCCGCCGAAGCGCTCCGACGCAACGCCGGTGCGGATGCCCTTTCTCGCTGCATACACGGCCGCAGCGGCTCCAGCCGGCCCGCCGCCGACGATCAACACATCGAAGGGTTCCTTGGCGGCAATCTTCTTCGCCTCGCGCTCGACTCCGCTAGTGTCGATCTTTGCGAGGATCTCTTCCAGGCTCATGCGACCCTGACCGAATTCTGTGCCATTGAGGAAGACGGTCGGTACCGCCATGACCTGTCGCTCCTTGACCTCGTCCTGGAAAAGCGACCCATCAATCATGGTCGTCTTGATGCGCGGGTTCTGAACAGCCATCAGGTTAAGCGCCTGAACGACGTCAGGGCAGTTGTGGCAAGTCAGCGAAATGTAGATTTCGAATTCGAAATCTCCATCAAGCCCGCGAATCTGTTGCAGCACCGCCTCATCCACCTTGGGCGGATATCCACCGACCTGCAGCAGCGCAAGCACCAGCGAAGTGAATTCATGACCCATCGGCAAGCCTGCAAAGCGGGGGCCGTGGTTTTCACTCGGACGATTGATCGAGAACGAAGGCTTGCGATGGTTGTCGTCCCGGCTCTCCGTGATCTTCACCAGCGGAGACGACTCAGCAATGTCTTTCAGCAGCGATTGCAAATCGCTCGATGCCTTGCTCTCGTCGAGCGAAGCCACGATTTCGATTGGTTGAGCGATGCGATCGAGGTAGCTTTTGAGTTGCGATTTGGTGCCGGCGTCGAGCATGGTGGGACTCTCTCTTGGTGGTGCGAACGGAATAAAAAAGGCCCGGGAGCTATGCGCCCGGGCCGCGGCGCACGGAGGCGACTTAGATCTTGCCGACCAGGTCGAACGAAGGCTTCAGCGTTTCGGCGCCTTCAGTCCACTTGGCGGGGCAGACTTCGCCAGGATGTGCTGCAACGTATTGCGCGGCTTTCACGCGGCGCAGCAGTTCGGCAGCGTCGCGCCCGATTCCGTTGTCATGCACTTCGATGGTCTTGATCTTGCCCTCGGGGTCGATCACGAACGTGCCACGGTAGGCGAGGCCGGCGTCTTCGCCCTCTTCGATCAGCACCTGGAAGGCGCGGGCAAGTTGCTGGCTGGGGTCGCCGATCAGCGGATATTGGACCTTTGCAATGGTGTCCGATGTGTCGTGCCATGCCTTGTGCGTGAAGTGCGTGTCAGTCGACACACCATAAACCTCAACGCCGAGTTTCTGGAACTCTGCGTAGTGGTCGGCAAGGTCGCCGAGTTCGGTCGGGCACACGAACGTGAAGTCGGCCGGGTAGAACACCACGACAGACCATTTTCCCTTGAAGTTCTCGTTGCTAACCGGCACGAACTTGCCGTTGTGATACGCGGTGGCCTTGAACGGGACGATTTCGGTATTGATCAGGGACATGTTTACTTCCTTGGTGGCTGATGAAATGGGCGAGCAGTGAGTATAGCTACCAGATCTACTATTTCAATAGTCATTTGCTATGAAAAGTATGCCTGTCACCTATTGGGCCGCTCCCCGGAGCTCGAATTTCGGCGAATGCGAACAGGTATGAGCCTCAAACGCATGCCGAGCGCTCCAGCATGGGATTGCTTGCGCCCCGTCCCCACGCGCTCACAATCGACCCTTTCAAGAACAAGGAAAATCCATGAAGGGCGACCCTCAAGTCATCGATCATCTCCAGGCGCAACTCAAGAACGAGCTGACAGCGATCAACCAGTACTTTCTTCACTATCGGATGCTCAAGCATTGGGGCTTGGACAAGCTCGCAAAGAAAGAGTACGAAGAGTCGATCGGCGAGATGAAACACGCCGACAAGCTCATGGATCGCATCTTCATGCTGGATGGGCTACCCAACTTGCAAGATTTGGCCAAGCTCAACGTCGGCGAAGACGTGCCGGAGATTCTGGAGTGCGACTTGAAGGCGGAAACGGGCGCTCAAGCAACGATCAAGGCTGGAATCGCCCACTGCGAAGCTGTACGCGACTATGTCTCACGGGATCTTCTGCAGGAGATCCTGGACGACACGGAAGAACATATCGACTTCCTGGAGACGCAAATCGACCTCGTCGACAAGGTGGGACTTCAGAACTATCTGCAAGCGCAGATGGGGGAGATCGACTAGCTTTGCCTGAGGCGATGCACGTGGGGCTTGCCCCGATTTTTTTTGGGACTTTGTGCGTTGGGAACGGTCGCCCTACTCGGTCCATAGTTATTGCAAATGCGAAGAATTCGTATTTATAATGAACCCGTTCCCAACAGCCAGCGAAGTCGCTTCAACCATGATCGTTTGTGTATGCCGCCGAGTCTCCGACCGCGAAATCGCACGTCATGTGCGGGCCGGCATGAGCTTTGATGAAGTGCAGTTTGAACTCGGCGTGGCCACGCAGTGTGGCCAATGTGAAGGCTGTGCACGCGATGTCGTCGCCCAGTGCAGCGCCTTGCATCCCGTCGCTGCGCTCAGTCGCGAAACGAACCAAAGGGCGATCCATCTTGCCGATTCCATCCAGGAAAGCAACGCATGGAACTGTTCGCAGCACTCGGTGGCAGTCTGATCTTCGTAGCTGGTTCGACCTGGTGGATCTTTCGCAAGTAGTTCGCTAAGTGGTCTGCTGATGCGGAGCGCTCAAAGAGTGCTTCCTTATCGAAAAATTGATTGTGTCTGACCGCTTCTCCTCCCCCTCCACTTCGGTCCTTGGGCTGTCGCGCAATGCTGTTATCGCGGGAGGTGTGGTTCTCGCGCACCTCGCGGCTTTATGGGCGCTTCAAAGCGGCCTTCTGCGGCGGGCTGCGGAAGTGGTCATTCCGGTCGAGATCCTGAGCGAATTCATCGAGCCGCCCAAGCCTGTTGATCCGCCGCCTCCACCCCCGCCCCCACCGCCGGAGCCGAAACGGCAAATCACGAAAACGCCACCTCCGCCCAGACCGCAGGCCATTCGAGAACCCAAGCCGACTCCGGCACCCAGTGCGCCGACCGGCAGCATCGAACCGCCGCCCCCACCTGCACCGATTGCGCCCCCGGCTCCACCGGAGCCGCCCGCCCCTGCACCTGCGCCGCCTGCGCCGCCATCGGTCCAATTGCCGTCAAGCGACGCCGACTATCTGCAGAACCCGAAGCCGGTTTTTCCTGCCATTAGTAGGCGGCTTGGCGAGCAGGGCAAGACGGTCGTGCGCGTGCTGATTGGCGTCGATGGTCTGCCCAAGCGGGCGAGCATCCAGACGTCGAGCGGCTACGAACGCCTGGATGAGGCAGCGCGCAATGCTGTGATGTCTTGGCGCTTCGTACCGGGAAAACGCGACGGCGTCGTCGAATCCATGGAATTCAATGTGCCGATCAACTGGGTACTTAAATAATTTTTTCTGGAGCAACTTCGTATGAACTCGCAATTCGGCCTGATGAATGTCTGGCATCAGGGTGACTTCGTTACCAAGGCGGTCGCTCTCTTGTTGATCGGCATGTCACTGGCGTCATGGGTAGTGATCATCATCAAAGCGCTGGATGTGATCAGGTACAAGCGCTTGGCCAAGCACTCGCAGGACTTCTGGCATAGCGAGGACTTTGCAACTGCACTCAATAAGCTCGGCAAGGACGACAGCAATCCGTTTCGTGCGCTTGCACTGGAAGGCCGAGAAGCCGCGGCGCATCACCGCAACACCAAAGCTCACCTCCATGATGCGCTCGACGTCAGCGACTGGATTACGCGCGCCCTTCGCAATGGCATCGATGAATTCACAGCGCGGCTTCAGACCGGGCTCGCAGTGTTGGCGTCAGTCGGTTCGACTGCTCCGTTCATTGGCTTGTTCGGCACGGTCTGGGGCATCTATCACGCCTTGATGAGCATCGGTTCCGCCGGTCAGGCAACAATCGACAAGGTGGCCGGACCGATCGGAGAAGCGTTGATCATGACGGCGCTAGGTCTCGCCGTGGCCATTCCCGCGGTACTGGGCTACAACGCGCTGGTCCGCGGCAACAAATTCGTACTAACCAAGCTCAACAGCTTTGCGCATGATCTGCACGCGTATTTCGTCACGGGCGCAAGAGTGCAAAGCGGCGGCGAAGCGACGGTCGTTCCACTCAAGAAGGGCTGAGCACCATGGCGTTCGGAACACAAGATGAACCCGATGAAGTGATGAACGAAATAAATATGACGCCGTTGGTCGATGTCATGTTGGTCTTGCTGATCATTTTCATCATCACCGTGCCGGTCATGAAGCATGCGGTAAATATCGACTTGCCGAGAGCCACGAGTGAGCCCGAGCAGGCCAAACCTCAGAACGTCTTGTTCACCGTGGCGGCGGACGGCACCTATTTCTGGAACGACCAGAAGATCGAGGATTCCGAACTGGCGGGGCGCCTCGCTGTCGAAGCGGCCAAAGAACCGCAGCCAGAGCTGCATATTCGCGGAGACAAGGCAGTCCGGTATGAACGCGTGGCTCAGGCAATGTCTGCCGCTCGTCAAGCGGGTGTACGCAAGATCGGCTTCATCACCGAGCCGGAGCCCAGATAGGAGTTCGGACGAAAGGTCGATCAGTTCGTTGACTTTTTGTTGAGAATAATTATCATTTGCAAATCGCCCGATAAACCCGGCAAGACACTTCATGCAAACCTCGCCCAACTCCCTCTCCGTCTCGAGTCATCGTTCGCTGGATCATGTCGGCCGTAGTAGAGCTTCGACTGTCGACGATTCAATAGGCCTACCGTCATTGGTCGAGAGCACCGAACTGCTCAAGGGCGGCAAGACGGTGGGTATTCTGCACAATGGTTCGCTCTATCGGCTGCAAGCCACCAAGCTGGGCAAGCTGATCCTGACCAAATAGTGGCCATTTCGATTTCGCGCAAGTTTCATCGTGGGGCGACCAAAGGAGAATCCTCCCAGGGTCGTTTTAGCTAGCCAACGGTTCGCCGACAGCCATGCTTTTTTTCCACGTTTGTCGATCAAACAAAAAAACGCCGACGCAGAGTCGGCGTTTTCGTTTGAGTCGCTGTCAGAGGCCAATTGCAGCAATACCAGCGCGTGCGATTTGCGCATCTTCATTGGACTTGACACCGCTTACCCCGACCGCGCCGATCACGTGACCGTCTTTCACGATCGGCACCCCACCTTCAAGCAATCCTTGGATGCCCGGCGCTGTCAAGAACGAGGTACGACCGCCGTTGATCATGTCCTCATACGTCTTGCTTTCGCGTCGCCCTATGGCGGCGGTGTGCGCCTTGGCAGGCGCAATGTGCGATGAAAGCGCTGCGGCCCCATCGAGCCGCTGCAGCCACAACAAGTTTCCGCCGTCGTCTGCGATGGCGATGGTGACAGCCCAATTGTTCTTGAGCGCCTCAGCCTCCGCTGCTGAAGCGATGGCCTTGACATCGGCGAGTTCGAGAAAGGACTTGGACTTCATGATCTTCAGGAAAAGTTGAGTAACCCGAGAGCATAGCGCTCGCTTTATCCCAGGCTCCGGTGCCCCCGGCAGCTAAGACCATCTCGGCGCAGGTATTTGTGATTTGACTCCCTTGCAACGACCTAGAATGCGCCCAACTGCAGCGTTGCAGCACATACCTGGAGTTTCAGCAATGAACGACCGTGTCACTACCCTCGATACCTCCTCCGCTTACGGCCGGCCGCTAGCCCAAGCGGATCGGCAGCGCGTACTGCGCAACACCTACTGGCTGCTTGCTCTGAGCCTGCTGCCCACCGTGCTCGGCGCCTGGCTTGGCGTCGCGACCGGAATCACTCGCAGCCTCACGGGCGGACTCGGGCTCATGGTGTTCATGGGCGGTGCCTTCGGCTTCATGTTTGCGATCGAAAAGACGAAGAACTCGGCTGCGGGCGTTCCCGTTTTGCTGGGTTTCACCTTCTTCATGGGCCTGATGCTCTCGCGCCTGATCGCAATGGTGCTCGGGTTCAAGAACGGCTCCGAACTCATCATGACCGCCTTCGGGGGTACCGCGGGAGTGTTCTTCCTGATGGCTTCTCTCGCCACGGTGATCAAGCGAGACCTCTCGGGTATGGCTAAGTGGCTCTTTGTAGGCGCGATGGTTCTGATGGTGGGCGCGATCATCAACGTGTTCGTCGGTTCGAGCGCGGGCATGCTGGCGATCTCGGTCGTCGCCATTGGAATTTTCTCTGCCTACATGCTGTACGACCTGAAGCAGATCATCGACGGCGGCGAGACCAATTACATCAGCGCGACGCTCGCGTTGTACCTCGACCTATTCAACGTGTTCCAGAGCCTGCTGATGCTGCTCGGTATTTTCGGCGGCGACCGCGACTGAACAATTTCGACCTAAACCAAAAAGGGCCCGCAGCAGCGGGCCCTTTTTTCATGCGCGGTCGAACACCGCTATAGATTCAACGTGTGCCGTATGAGGAAACATGTTGACCACACCGGCGAACGTACACCGATAGCCCGCTTGATGCACCAGAAGCCCCGCATCACGGGCAAGCGTCGAAGGGTTGCAGCTCACGTAGACAATCCGCTTCGGAGGTGTCCATTCTTCTCGCCCAAGCAAAGCCTGCTGATGGAGATCGGCGAGCGCCTTGGCGAGTGCGAATGCTCCCTCGCGCGGCGGATCCACGAGCCACTTTTCAGCAGCACCGTCTGCCATGAGCCTCTCAGGCGTCATGTCGAACAAGTTGCGTGCGACGAAGCTCGTCGCCGCGAGCGGCCGCCGGCCAGGGGTCGCCGCTCGATTGCGTTCGAAGTTTTCGGTGGCGCGCGCGACCAGCGTGTCGCTGCCTTCAATCCCCAGTACTTCACGCGCCCGGCTCGCAAGTGGCAGCGTGAAATTGCCAAGCCCGCAGAACCAGTCGATCACGCGTTCGTCAGACCTCACATCGAGCAGTCGAAGCGCCCGACCGACGAGCACACGATTGATATGCGGATTGACCTGCGTGAAATCGGTCGGTTTGAACGGCATCCTCACGCCGAACTCGGGCAATTCATAAGCCAGAAGGGTGCCGCCCTCTTCCAGCAATTTCACCGTCTCGGGGCCTTTGGACTGCAGCCACCACTGGACGCCTGAGTGCTGCGCCGCAAATGTCTTCAGCCGAGCAACGTCAGCATTGGACAGCGGTTCCAAATGCCTCAGCACGAGTGCGATGACGCCCAGACCAAGGCCATCCGGTGCGTCGCCGCAGGCCAGTTCAATTTGCGGACAGGTTTCGCGAGCGTCCATCGAGCCGATGAGTTCACGCAGAGGCATCAGCATCTCGCTGACCTGCACTGGCAACACGGGGCATACCTTCATGTCCGCCAAATAGCGACTCTTGCGTTCGTGGAAGCCGATCAGCACGGTTCCTTTTTTCACGACGTGGCGCACGGACAGGCGCGCCCGATAGCGGTAGTGCCAGGCGGGTCCTTCGAGCGGACGCAGGATGTTGTCGGGCCGCACCTTCCCGAGGTGCCAAAGGTTGTCTTCAAGCGCGCGCTGCTTCACAGCAACCTGCGCGGCCGCGTCGAGATGCTGCATCTTGCAGCCACCGCAAGCGCCTGCGTGCAAACCGAAGTGCGGGCAGCCCGGCCGCACTCGCTGCGACGATTCGCGACCAATGGTCGTCACGGTGCCCTGCTCCCAATTGTTCTTCTTGCGATGAACGTTGAACTGCACCTCTTCGAAGGGCAAGGCACCTTCGATGAACACCACCATACCGTCCGCTTTGTGAGCGACGCCTTGCGCGTCGAGGTCGAGCGATTCGACCTGCAGCCATTCACCGCTCGAGCGCTGCGCCTCTTTCTTTTCTTTCGAATCCGTCATGCCCGAATTGTCTCAGGCCGCGGGAGGGGATCATCCCAGGTCTTATAAAAGTGCGTCGCGCTGCACACCGGCGCGAGCCAGTTGTCGCCGCATCTTCGCAAGCGCCTCATTCTGGATCTGTCGAACGCGTTCACGCGTGAGGCCAAGACGCGCACTCAGCACCTCGAGTGTTTCTGGATCGCGATCATGCAGACCGAAGCGCCCTTCCAGGACCTCTCGCTCGCGCTCGTTCAGAACGCGGATCCACTGATCGAGAAGCTTCTCTATTTCGTGCGTCTGCGTAACGCCTGTCGGGTCGGCACCGTCATCGACCGAAGCCACGATATCGGCGAGCGTAAAGCTTTCATCGCCACGTTCGCTGCCTGCGTCCAGCGAACGCGGCGCCTCCGCGAGCGCCATCAGGTCCGCCACCGCTTGCACCTCAAGGCCCAGGAATACAGCCACGTCTTCGACGCGCACGCCGTCGGGTCGGCGAGCGAGAAATTCTGGATCGCCTTCCAGCGCACGGCGCGCGCGCATCAACTGCTGGAGTTCGCGCACGACATGCACCGGCAATCGGATGGCGCGCGCCTGCATCATTGCCGCACGTTCGATGGACTGCCGAATCCACCACGTCGCATAGGTCGAGAAGCGGAACCCGCGCTCCGGCTCGAACTTGTTGATCGCATGCATCAGGCCGAGATTGCCTTCCTCGATCAGATCGCCCATTGGGACGCCGCGTCCGAGATAGCCCTTTGCGATGTTGACCACCAGACGAAGGTTGTGCTCGATCATCGATTGCCGCGCGGAAAAGTTGCCGCTTCGCGCCGCGCAGGCGGTTCGATACTCTTCTTCCGGAGTGAAAAGCTGGGTTCGGCGGACTTCGCGCAAGTAGAGCGTCAGCGAATCGCCGCCTTCGCCCGCCGTATCAACCAGGGTCGCATCGCGCGGATTTCCGATGTGCTTCTCTTCGCCGCTCCCGCCTAAATCGCCCTGGAAGGTGATCCGTTCAGTGTCGGTGAGTTGCGCGGGACCGAAAGCCGCAGTGCCGCCGTCGCCCGCCGCTCGCCGCACGGCCGCAGTGCGATAAGGGCGGGAAGCGGCCATGGCATGCTAGCGCTGTGGCAGGTACCGAGCCGGGTCGACCGGCTTGCCCTGACGACGAATTTCAAAGTGCAGCTTCACTCGGTCTGCGTCGCTGTTGCCCATTTCCGCGATCTTCTGTCCCTTTTGAACGGACTGATCTTCCTTGACCAGCAGTGTGCGGTTGTGCGCGTAAGCAGTGAGATAGGTGTTGTTGTGCTTGAGGATGATGAGGTTGCCATAGCCCCTCAAGCCCGCACCCGCGTAGACCACCCGGCCATCGGCCGCGGCGAGTACAGAGTCGCCAGCCTTGCCGCTAATATCGAGGCCCTTGTTCTTGGCTTCGTCGAAGCCGGCGATCAACGAACCTTGCGCCGGCCAGATCCAGCCCACATCTTCGTCACCGGATGCCGCAGCTGCGGGCGATGTTGGCGACGCTGTGATGGGCGAAGCTGGCTTTGCCGCTGCGGAGGCACCCGCCGCCGCTGCTGCCGCGGCAGTTGCCGGCGCTACGATGGGCTGCGTGACTGGCCGAGTGACGACGCCGGATGCTTCCGCACCGGCAGCCGCCGAAGCAGGCGATCCTGCAGCCGTCGCGCCTCCGGGGGCTGGAGGAATGACGCGCAACACTTGGCCGACTTCGATCAGATCGGGATTGTCGAGATTGTTCCAGCGCGCGATGTTCTGCCAGCTCTGGCCCGTTTCGGTGCCGATGCGGCGGATGGTGTCACCAGGACGAACGGCGTAATAGCCAGGCTTGCCATAGTTCTCGATTCCGGGAAGCGGCTTGCCCGACGCATCGGTGGTGATGGGGGGAACGCCCGGCGTCGCGCTTGCATTCGACCCTGCGACCGGTGCACGCGTCATGGTGCCGCGGTCTTCGACTGGCACCTGACCGCGTGGTGCTCCACACCCCGCAATCACGAGCGCGGACACCAGCGTCACGCCGGCGAGCCAGCCCCGATTGCCAAAACCCTGCATGTGTTCTTCCTTCAAGCAATTCCCGATTTTAGGGGGACAAAGTGGACCGCCTCAAGAATGCGGCGCTCGAGTCCGCGGGCAGTTTTATCGATCACGACCAAAGCTTGTCCGCCGGTCGCGGATGATGTCGGGGCAACGATCCGGCCACCTACCGCAAGCTGTGTGACCCACGCCTCGGGCACCGTCTCTCCGCCCGCCGCCGCAATGATGGCGGCGTACGGCGCACCTTTGGCGTACCCCACCATCCCATCGCCCAGCAGAAGGTGCACAGTGGCCAAGCGGAAGGGCCGCAGGTTTGCACGAGCACGCTCATGCAGTCCTCGCAAACGCTCGATGCTGTAAACCTCGCTTGCCACTAGACCAAGCACCGCGGCCTGATAGCCACAACCGGTGCCGATCTCGAGCACCCGGCCCAACCGCTGCGCAGGCTTGTTCGCCAAGGCAGGCGCACCAAGCAGCAACTCGATCATCCGTGCGACCACGTTCGGTTTCGAGATTGTTTGGCCCAAGCCGATAGGCAGGCTCGTGTCTTCGTAGGCCTGGTTGACCAACGCGCTGTCGACGAACCGATGCCGTTCAACCGTTCCCATTGCTCGCAGCACGCGTCCGTCCGCGATGCCCTGCGCGGCAAGGCGCTGAACCATGCGCGCGCGCACCGCATCGGATGCCATCGAGGGCGCTCCTTGAATCATCGGTCTGGTGGGCGTCAAGGGTGCCCGGCTGGGAGCGGGAGAAGAGGCCGACGATGTCAGCCGCACGGGAAATCCAGGTCGCTGTGCCGCCATGTCAGGATGGCTCACCCAGCCGAGCCACCGTGTCGCGCCACTGGTCGAGATGAGCGTGATCAGTCAGGTCGATCTGCAGTGGCGTCAGCGCGATATGCCCCGCTGCTGTTGCGTAAAAATCAGTGCCTTCGCCGCTGTCCTTGGCGCCACCTGCCCCGGCGATCCAATACATCGTCTCACCGCGCGGACTGTCCTGCGTGATCACCTTCTCAGCCGAGTGGCGGCGTCCCAACCTGCAGACCTTGACCGACTTCAGTGCATCGAAGGGAAGGTTCGGCACGTTGACGTTCAACAGAAACGCGCCGCCTCCGAGCATCTGATCCCGCTCGATCTGCTCGACCAAGCGCTGCGCAGCACGAGCGGCAGCGTCGATGTGCGCCCATCCTTTTTCGATTTGCGAGAAGGCAATGGCGGGGATGCCGAAAAGATATGCCTCCATCGCAGCCCCGACGGTGCCCGAGTAGATCGTGTCGTCGCCCATGTTGGCACCGTTGTTGATGCCGGAGACAACCAGGTCCGGTCGATAGCCGAGAAGGCCCTTCAGAGCGACATGCACGCAGTCGGCCGGTGTTCCCGTGACGTAGCGAAACCCGTTGTGCGCGGTGTGCACGTACAGAGGCGCCGCCAACGTGAGCGCATTCGACTTGGCGCTGTTGTTGTGCTCAGGCGCGACCACTTCGACTTCCGCAATCTCCTTCAGCGCATCGTGCAAGGCAACGAGGCCAGGAGCCTGGTAACCATCGTCGTTTGAAATAAGTATTTTCATGGCGTCTATGGGTCCGCGCGATTGTAGGCGGCGGACGCGTCACGACTGGGACAACGCGGTCGTTGGAGCCCGCCTATCATGATCCGCATTCTTCACCATCCAGACTCATTGACAGGAGACACGAGCATGCACGCATGGCTTTGCGAAAACCCCACCGGCGTCGACGCACTGACGTGGAAAGAACTGCCGACGCCCCAGCCGGGCCCAGGTCAGGTGCTCATCGAAATCAAGGCGGCCAGCCTGAACTTTCCTGATCTGCTCATCGTGCAGAACAAGTATCAGATAAAGCCGCCGCTGCCCTTCGTTCCAGGCTCCGAATACGCGGGCGTGATCGCTGCGGTCGGTGAAGGTGTCACTCACCTGCGCGTGGCCCAGAACGTTGCATGCCTTTCTGGCACCGGCGGATTCGGCACGCACACGATCGCACCAGCGGCCCTCTGCATGCCACTGCCCGATGGTTTTGGGTATGTCGACGCAGCGGCATTCATCATGATTTATGCCACCTCGTGGCACGCCCTGATGGACCGAGCGCAATTGAAGGCCGGTGAAACCGTGCTCGTACTCGGTGCCGCAGGAGGCGTCGGCACGGCCGCAATACAGATCGCAAAAGCCGCAGGCGCGAAGGTTATTGCAGCGGCGTCGACAGACGAAAAATGCGAGCTCTGCAAATCGATAGGCGCGGACATCACCATCAACTACACCACACATCCAGTGCCCAACGCATTTCGCGATGCCGTCAAAGCGGCGACCGAAGGCAAAGGCCCGGACGTGATTTATGACCCCGTGGGTGGCGAATTCGCCGAGCCGGCGTTCCGTTCGATTGGCTGGCGCGGGCGTTATCTGGTCGTAGGCTTCGCTGCAGGGCCCATTCCCTCGCTGCCTTTGAATTTGATGCTCTTGAAAGGTGCATCCTTGGTTGGCGTGTTCTGGGGGGACTTCGCCAAGCGCGAGTCGAAAGCCAACGCGCAAATGATGGCCGAATTGGCAAAGTGGTATGGCCAAGGGAAGATCAAGCCGGTCATCGACAGCACGATGCCGATGGCGGATCTGAAAGCGGCCTACGCGCACATGGGATCGCGCGGCGTCAAGGGCAAGCTGGTGCTGGTCAACTGAACTGCCAGTCGATCCAACGAAAAAGGCCCGCCGATGCGGGCCTTTTCAATTACCAGGGAGTCCTTACTTGATTTCGAAGTCGGACAGCGATTTACCGGCCGCCAGAGCTTCGGTGACCCACCGCGGCTTACGACCACGGCCACCGGACCAAGTTTCACCGGTCGGGCCGCGATACTTGGCGGCCGACTTGGCAGGCACAGCTGAAACGCTCTTCTTGCCAGCGCGCGCCGAGAGTTTGAGGTCGGTTGCTGTCAACCCGTATTCAGCGATCTTCTTGCGCAGTTCCTCGATCACGCCTGCACGCTCTTGATTTCTAAGCTCTTCGGCTTGCTTTCGCAATTGCGCGATCTGCTCATCGTGCTTCTTGATCTGGGAATTGATGTCGGCAAGGGTTGAGGCCATCGGTGCTAATCCTCCGAATTGGAAAGCGAAAATTCTAATTGAAATCGCAATTGCCGCAACTGCATGAACCAAAAAAAAGCGCCGGCTTGAAGGCCGGCGCTTTTTTTGATCAAGTAGTTTGGGGTGGCTGATGGGACTCGAACCCACGACGACCAGAATCACAATCTGGGACTCTACCAACTGAGCTACAGCCACCGCAGAGCCACGAATTCTAGCGTGAAAAAATCACTTTTCCACGGCTACTGCGGAGTCGGACGGCTTCGACACCAAAATTTCTGCCTTGAACCGATCCTTCAGCATGTCGTAGTAGGCAGCGGTCTCGGCCGCTCCCACCGCTTGCCCTACCTGTTCCGTCTCCTGCTTTGCCACCTCTGGGCTCGGTGGAGTGCGTGGGACCGTCTTGTTGACGCGTACGACTGCGAACCCTTGCGCACCCAGATCCGCGCCGACAAGCGTGGGCAGTTTGGCACCGTCAGCGCGAAGGGCGCTTTCGATCACTGCAGCCGGTTGCGACTGCGTCTCCAGCCGAGAGACCGTGATTGGCGCACCGAGGTTTGCGCCAGCCGGATTCGCCTGCCATGCGGCAAGCTTGGCAAGGCCCTCTGCCTTTGCAAGCGCCGCGGAGCGTTCGGCGATCAGCTGCGTGCGAACCTTTTCCTTGACCTCCTCGAACGGCAGCGCGCGAGCGGGCGAATATTGGGTCACACGCCCGGAGGCTAGTTGATTCGGACCGATTTCAACCGCCTCGGTGTTGTGCTTGCGCTCGATCGAATCGGGGGCGAACAGGGCATTCAGGAAATTGCGGCTTGCCAATGGGCCGGTGACACCTGGGGCGGGAGTCCGTCCGACATTGTTGGCCGATTGAATCGTAAGCTTCAGCTTTTCGGCCGCGGGCTTGAGACTATCGGGCTGCTGATAAACGACGTCCGTGAAGATCTCTGCCGCCTTGGCAAATTCCTGCGTCGCTTGTTGGCTACGCACTTCGTTCTCGATGGTCGCGCGAACCTTTTCGAATGGCGGCACAACAGCCGGCTTGATGTCGTTGAGCTGGATGATGTGATAGCCGAATTCAGTCTCGACCACGTTGCTGATCTCGCCCTTCTTGAGCGCAAACATCGCGTCCTCAAATGGCTTCACCATCGCGCCGCGAGTGACGAAATCCAGATCGCCGCCTTTTTCAGCCGATCCTGGGTCCTGCGAATTCTTGCGTGCGACCTCTGCAAATGTGCTCGGCGCCTTTTGAACTTCTGCAAGCAATTGCTCCGCCTTCGCGCGCGCCTTTTCGCGTTCGGCTGCAGGAGCGCTGGCGGGCGCGGCAATGAGGATGTGGCTTGCTCGTCGCTCTTCCTTCGTGCCGAAGCGGGCGCTGTTCTGATCGTAGTAACTGCGAAGATCGGCTTCGCTGACGGAAATGTTCTTCTTTGCGGCCTCGAGATCGAGAACCAGGTATTCGACGCTGGCTTGCTCGGGTGCACGGAATTGCGCGGCATGCTCCCTGTAGAACGATTGGAGATCATCGTCGCTGACGCTGACCTTCGAAGCGAAGTCGGCCGGCTTGAAAAGCGACACCTGGATCTCACGACGGTCGTAGTAGGCATTGAGTGTTGTCGCGGCCTGGGCAGCGGTCGCGAACGAAGTGCCTGATACGCCGAGCGAGACTTGCTGCGTTGCCAGGTCCGCCCGAACCGCCGCCTCGTATTGCTCAGGCGTACGTCCAGTTGCGCGCATGAAGGTTTCCCGATCGAACTTGCCGTCCGGCGTGCGGAACGACGCGAGGCCTGCGTCTTCGGCGAAAAGGCGGGCAAGCCGCTCTTCGGACACGGTCATGTTCGACTTGGATGCCGCTGCCTGCAGCACACGCTCACGAACCATGCGCTCGAGCGTTGCATAGCGCGCTGCATCGGAGTCGAGCATTGCGGGTTCGATGTTGGGGGCCTGCTGGCGAATCCGGTCGACTTCATTGCGATGCTGCTGATCCCACTCGGGGCGCGTGATGTCGGTGCCCGCCACGTGCGCAACCGTCTCGCCTTGGCCGCCACCCTGATACCGGTCGACGCCAAACAGCACGAACGACGGAATGATCAGCAAGAACAAGAGCACCATGATGATCTTGTTGTACTTGCGGAAGGAATCAAACATGCTTGAGGCTCTCTCTGACGAATTGCGGAACGGCAACAAAAAAGGCGAACACTCTGTTCGCCTTTGCATCGGGGTGGTGGGTGCTGAGGGGCTCGAACCCCCGACCTACGCCTTGTAAGGGCGCCGCTCTACCAGCTGAGCTAAGCACCCCCGAAACAGTATCTCAGTTCAATGCGTCCTTGAGCGCCTTGCCTGGACGGAACTTTGGAATCTTGGCGGCCTTGATTTTAATCGCGTCGCCAGTGCGTGGATTGCGACCGGTCCGCGCGGCGCGCTTGCCGACTGCGAAAGTGCCAAAACCGACGAGCGACACGGAGCCGCCTTTTTTGAGCGTGGTACGAATGGCGCCGATGGTGGACTCGAGTGCGCGCGTCGCAGCGGCTTTGGAAATGTCGGCGTTTTTTGCGATGTGCTCAATCAGTTCGGTCTTGTTCACAAGGGCCCCTTGCAGAAAAAAATGTTGATCAGGGTCAGAAGCGATCCCGTCCCCGCGACCAAGCCGCGGGGTACATGAATGGATAAGGGTGGCAGTTCTGACGCGCCGGCAGCGCACTGCCGACAGGGATTACAACCACTGGTCTACGGGGTGTCAATACGACACTCACCCCATAGACCACGGCAAGGAGCGCGATTTTAGTGGCGTTTTCATGAAGCCGTTTTCAAAGCGCTTCAGCAATCGCTCGACCGAGATCGACCGTGTTCCCCGTACCACCGATGTCCGGCGTGCGCGGGGCACCGCTGTCGGGCGCGAGTACCTTTTCGATCGCCGCCAGGATCGCGTCGTGCGCGGCCTTGTGCCCCAGGAACTCGAGCATCATTGCGCCGCACCAGATCTGTCCGATGGGATTCGCGATGCCTTTGCCCGCGATGTCGGGTGCCGAGCCGTGGACGGGTTCAAAGAGCGAAGGCGTCGTGCGCTCGGGATTCAGGTTGGCACTGGGCGCGATGCCGATGGTGCCGGTGCATGCCGGCCCGAGGTCCGAGAGGATGTCGCCGAAGAGATTGCTCGCGACGACCACGTCGAAGAAATCCGGCCGCTGCACGAAATGAGCCGTGAGGATGTCGATGTGAAACTTGTCCAGGTTGACCCCCGGATAGCTCTTCGCCATCGCGGCGACGCGCTCGTCCCAATATGGCATCGTGATGGAGATGCCGTTGGACTTGGTTGCGCTGGTGAGATGCTTTTTGGGCCGTGATTGAGCAAGCTCGAAGGCGAACTCGAGCACGCGATCCACACCCACGCGCGACATCACCGTTTCCTGCACAACGATCTCCCGCGCAGTGCCCTCGTACATGCGCCCTCCGATGCTCGAATACTCGCCTTCGGTGTTCTCGCGCACGATGTACATGTCGATCTCGCCAGGCTGTCGCGGCGTGCCGTCGCGCCTCACCACCGGCGCAATGATGCCCGGCATCAGGCGAGCAGGGCGCAGGTTGATGTACTGGTCGAACTCGCGCCGGAACAGCAGCAGCGAGCCCCACAGCGAGATGTGATCAGGGATCTTCTCTGGCCAACCGACGGCGCCGAAGAAGATGGCGTCGTGCCCGCCGATCTGGTCTTTCCAGTCGTCGGGCAACATTTTTCCGTGCTTCTCGCAGTAGTCCCAGCTCGAGAAGTCGAAGTGGTCGAACTTCAGGTCGATGCCGAACTTGCGGGCCGCTGCGTCGATCACGCGCAAGCCTTCGGGCATGGTTTCCTTGCCGATGCCGTCGCCAGCAATGACTGCGATATGTTGGGTACTCATGTCTCGATGCTCGGGTGCCGCTTTGAAGAATGAAACGCCATTGTGCGTCGCTTGCACCAGGGATTCAGCGGCCGCCGCGAACAGCGAGGCTCACACCGACGGCCGTGATGGCAATGCCCGCGAGCGTCATGGCCGTGATCGGTTCGGAAAACAACAGCCACGCCATCACGGCCGTGCACGGCGGCACCAGATAGAGAAGGCTTGTGACGGCAGTGGCTGTGCCGCGCTGGATCAGCATGTAAAGCAGTGAGCTACCACCCAGCGATAGCGCCAGCACCGACCATGCCATGGCGCCGCCCGAAGCCACGTTCCAGTGGATGCTTTCCTGCTCCAGCGCAGCAAAGGGCAAGGTGACGATCAGCGCCGCCGCCAGTTGGATGGCGTTGGCGCTGCGCACATCGCACGGCGCCACGAAGCGCTTCTGGTACAGCGTGCCCGACGTGATCGACAGCAGCGCCATGATCGCGAGGCTCATCGTGAGCACGCTCACCTCGCCACCTTCGCCAAGCTTGCGCGATACGACGAGAAGCAATCCGATGAAGCCGAGCAGAAGCCCTGCCCATTGAGGACGCGTGACAGTGCCGCCGCGCAATGAAAGCCAGATCGCGGTCAATACCGGCTGGATGCCGACAAGCAGCGCGACCAAGCCCGAACCCATGCCCGCCCGTACTGCCGCCCACACACCGCCCAGATAACCCGCTTGCATCAACACGCCCGTGACGGCGAGATGACCCCACTGCATCCGCTCGCGGGGCCAAGTGACGCGCGCGAGCCTTACCCAGACCAGGAAGCAGGCGACCGACAGTGCGTAGCGCACAACCAGGAACTTCAAAGGTGGCGCATGGGGCATGCCATAGCGCGCCACGATGAAGCCGGTGCTCCAGATGAGCACGAAGACACCCGGCATCGCTCGCAACCAGCCCGCCGAGCGGGCTGCAACGCTCATTTGGCCCGCGCCCGAATTTCGGGGATTGCTTTTTGGAGGTAATAGACCATCGACCAGACCGTGAGGACTGCGGAAATCCAGATCAGCCACTGGCCCCAGGCACCGGTGTCGATCGAGCCGAACAAAGTGCCATTGAAGAGCAGGAACGGGATTGCGATCATCTGCACCGCCGTTTTGACCTTGCCGAGCATATGAACCGCAACGCTCTTGCCAGCCCCGATCTGGGCCATCCACTCGCGCAGCGCCGAGATGGCGATCTCGCGGCCGATGATGATCAGCGCCACGAACACATCGGCCCGATTCAGGTGCACCAGCACGAGCAGCGATGCGCATACGAGGAATTTGTCGGCGACCGGGTCCAGGAAAGCGCCGAAGGCCGACGTCTGGTTAAGCTTGCGCGCCAGAAAACCGTCGAGCCAGTCCGTCGCGGCGAAGACGATGAACATCACCGTCGCGATGAGATTGCGCATCGGCTCGGACAGCGGCAGATAGAACACGCCCACAATCAACGGAATCGCGACGATGCGCGCCCAGGTCATGATCGTTGGCAGTGTCCAGAACATCGGGTCGATTGTGTCATGGCATGAGGACGGTTCCAGGCTAGTGCAAAGCGCGATAGATTTCCTCTGCGAGGTCCAACGCGATTCCGTCCACCGACGCGATGTCTTCCACGCTCGCCGCCGCGACGCCGCGGATGCCTCCGAAGCGTTGAAGCAATCGAGCGCGGCGCTTTGGGCCGATTCCAGGGATGTCTTCGAGTTGGCTGCCGCCGACGCGCACCTTGGCTCGCTTGGCCCGCATGCCGGTGATGGCGAAGCGATGCGCCTCGTCGCGGATCTGCGCCACGAGCATCAGCGCCGCAGAATCCCGCCCGAGGTAGACCTTTTCCCGACCGTCCGCGAAGACAAGTTCTTCAAGCCCGACCTTGCGCCCCTCGCCCTTCTCCACGCCGACGATCAGCGACAGCGGCAATCCAAGTTCGCTGAATACCTCGCGCGCCATGGAGACCTGCCCCTTGCCGCCGTCGACCAGCACCAGATCGGGCATGCGTGCAGAGCGCGTGCCCGGCGGGGCGTCCGAACCTGCGCCAGCGGCGTCCCCAGCGGGCGGCGCATCCGTTTCGGCCGCCATGGCCTCCGCCAGCTTGCCGTAGCGACGGTGCAGCACCTGGCGCATCGCGGCGTAGTCGTCGCCGGGCGTGATGCCTTCGATGTTGTAGCGGCGGTACTCACGGTTCTGCATCGCATGATGCTCGAACACCACGCATGAGGCCTGGGTCGCTTCGCCGGCAGTGTGCGAAATGTCGAAGCACTCGACCCGGAAGGTGTCGAGATCGTCCGGCGCGAGTTCGAGCGCATCGACCAGGGCTCGTGTGCGCGCCTGCTGCGAGCCCTCTTCCGCGAGCAAGCGTGCGAGTTGCAGGCTCGCGTTCTTGCACGCCATCTCCAGCCAGTGGCGTCGCTGCTCGCGAGGCTGGAACACCGCCGTGATGCGCGTACCGGCCTGCTGCGACACCGCCTCGATCAGATCGCGGCTGACAAGTTCGCTCAGAACCAGCGTCGCAGGCACGGGGACATCGATGTAGTGCTGCGCGATAAACGCTTCGAGCACCTGAACCTCGACAGCGACGGAGACAGGCGATGCGTCGTCGTCTTCGACATCGCGCTCGCCATGCTGCATCTGCGCGGCGTCCTCGACGTGCACCGGAAAGTACGCCCTGTCGCCCAAGTGCCGACCGCCGCGCACCATCGCCAGGTTGACGCAGGCCTTGCCGCCCTGCACCTTCACCGCGAGGATGTCGACGTCCTTGTCCGAGGCAATTTCCACCGACTGCTGGTGCAAGACGCGTGACAGTGCCGACATCTGGTTGCGCAATTCGGCCGCTTGCTCAAACTCGAGCTTCTCGGCGTGCGACATCATCCGCGCCTCCAACTGCGTGAGCACGGCTTGCGTGTCGCCCATCAGGAAGGCTTCGGCATTGGCGACGTCCTGCGCGTAATCTGCAGGCGCGATGTAGTTCACGCAGGGTCCGCTGCAGCGCTTGATCTGATAGAGCAGGCAAGGCCGCGTCCGGTTGCTGAAGACCGTGTCCTCGCACGTGCGCAGCCTGAAGACCTTCTGCAGCAGTTGAATCGACTCCTTCACCGCCCATGCGCTCGGGTAGGGACCGAAATACCGGTGCTTTCGATCGACCGAGCCCCGGTAGTAGGCCAGCCGCGGAAAAGCATGCGAAGCAATCTTGAGGTAGGGATAGCTCTTGTCGTCGCGAAAAAGAATGTTGTAGCGCGGCTTGAGCGTCTTGATGAGGTTGTTCTCGAGAAGCAACGCCTCGGCCTCGGAGCGGACCACCGTCGTCTCCATCCGGGCGATCTTCGAGATCATGTGGCCGATGCGCGTGCCGGCGTGGTTCTTCTGGAAATAGTTGGCCACACGCTTCTTTAGATTGCGTGCCTTGCCCACGTAGAGCACGGCGCCCGCCGCGTCGAAATATCGATAGACGCCAGGCAACTGCGGCAACGCCGCCACTTCGCTGAGCAACTGTTCTGAATGCGTTTCTGACATGTCTTTATCGGGATTGCGCGCCGGGCAGCACCGGCTCGCATCGCACGTCGGTCTTGACCGAATTGGCGATGAAACATTGATCGTGCGCCAAATGGTGCATCTCTTCGATCTGCTCATGGGACGGGAGCTTTTCGCCGGAAAAGCGCACGTCTGGTTGCAGCGTGACAACGGTGATCATGATCTTGCCGGTCGCGCCGCGCCCCATCTTTCCGGTCGCATGGTCGCTATACCGATCCACGCAGAAGCCGCGCTCCGCAGCGATCGACAGGAACCACAGCATGTGGCAACTGGACAGCGACGCCACGAAAGCCTCTTCGGGGTCGACCGCCGCGGGGTCGGACAGCGGCACCGGCACCACGTGCGGCGACGAGGATCCGACCCATTCGGCGCCGCCGTCGAAGCGAATCGCGTGGCGGCGGCTGTACCGGTTTCCAAGGAAGTCCTGGTCGCCGCGCTGCCAGAGGATGTCGGCCGAATGCTGTGACATGAATGCCGTCTCCGGTGTCGTCATAAGGGGCTGTAGAGTATCCCGCGATGCGTTGGGACATTTTCTGCAAGGTGATTGACAACCACGGCGATGTCGGCGTCTGCTGGCGCCTCGCAGTCGCGCTGGCGAGCGCTGGGGAGACGGCTCGGCTCTGGATTGACGAGCCTTCCGCACTGAAATGGATGGCCCCCGATGGCTGCGAAGGCGTCACCGTCATCGTCTGGAAAAAACAGGTTGCGGCGGAGCAACTCGCTGCCCCGGGGCCCGACGTGCTGATTGAAGCCTTCGGTTGCGATCCGGCGCCAGGTGTCGTGGCGCTCTTCGCCCAGCAGCATCACGATTCCGGCATCGGCAACCGCTGGATCAACCTGGAGTACCTGTCGGCCGAGCCCTATGTCGAGCGCCTGCATGGACTGCCCTCCCCTGTCTTCCGCGAGCCAGCGGCCGGACTCACGAAGCATTTTTTCTATCCTGGATTCACGGCGGCGACCGGTGGGCTCTTGCGGGAGCCTGAGTTGATGGCGCGGAGGGAGCGCTTCGATCGTGCGGCATGGCTGGCGCAGCAGGGAATTCCGTGGCAGGGAGAACGACTCGTCTCTCTGTTCTGCTACGAGCCCGCGGCGCTTTCGGACTTGCTGGCGCAGTTGCAATCCGCTGGACAACCAAGCCGCCTTCTCGTCACGGCTGGCCGCGCGGCGGCAGCCTTGCCAGTTGGGCCTGCGCAACGGGGCGCCCTTTCCATTTCGTGGCTGCCCTACATGTCGCATCAGGATTTCGACCATCTGCTTTGGGCGTGCGACCTGAATTTCGTTCGCGGAGAAGATTCACTGACAAGAGCGCTGTGGGCCGGCGCGCCTTTCGTCTGGCAGATTTATCCGCAGGACGACGACGCCCACCACAACAAACTCAATGCGTTACTCGACTGGCTGCAAGCACCGCCCTCTCTGCGCAGGTTTCACCATCTCTGGAATGGCGTCGCCCCGGGGCCCCTTCCGGAGTTGGACCCGACGACGCTCGCAGCCTGGAACGCCGCGGCGCTCACGGCTCGCGCCCGCCTCCTGGCGCAGGATGACCTTTTGACGCGCTTGCGGCGCTTCGTCGCCCAAAAAAGCTAAAATTGCGGGCTTTGCGGATTTCCGGCCGGTTTCACCCGTAGCCCGCCTTCCGCTGAACCGCCGCAGTGCATGTGCAACGAGCGGCTTACATCCAGAGACCCTGAATATGAAAATCGCTCAAGAAATCCGTGCCGGCAATGTGATCATGCATGGCAAGGACCCAATGGTCGTCCTCAAGACTGAATACAGCCGCGGCGGCCGCAATTCCGCCACTGTTCGCATGAAGCTCAAGAGCCTGATTGCCAACTTCAATACCGAAGTGGTCTTCAAGGCCGACGACAAGATCGACCAGATCGTGCTCGACAAAAAAGAGTGCACCTACTCCTACTTTGCAGACCCGATGTATGTCTGCATGGACACCGAGTACAACCAGTACGAAGTCGAAGCCGAGAACATGGGCGATTCGCTCAATTACCTCGAAGACGGCATGCCCGTTGAAGTGGTGTTCTACGACGGCAAGGCCATTTCGGTCGAACTGCCCACCAGCGTCGAGCGCGAAATCACCTGGACCGAGCCAGCCGTCAAGGGCGACACCTCTGGCAAGGTCATGAAGCCAGCCAAGATTTCCACCGGCTTTGAAATCGGCGTGCCGCTCTTCGTTGCACAAGGCGACCGCATCGAAATCGACACCCGCACTGGCGAATATCGCAAGCGCGTCTAAGCAATTGAACGTCCTGGTGGATCAAAAAACTGGCTCCTGCGGGAGCCTTTTTTACGTCGCTCGAATGCCAGGTCCGAAAACTGCAAGGCGCACAATTCAGGATCGCTTTTTCGCAAGACCATGCCCAACAGTACACACGACCTTCACGACAAACGCCTCGCCGACGCCTGGGCCACCCTGCAGTCTCACGCCGACAAGGGGCTTCCGCTGAACACCGATCCATCGCGACTGGCGTTCGCCGATCCCGAATTCCTGCTGCGCCGCGAAACACGCGGGCTTCGCATGCAGTTGGAGCTGATGAAGCCCGACATCGAAATGCGTGCCCACGGAATTGAAAACACGGTGGTGGTCTTCGGCAGCGCCCGCTTTCGCAGCGAAGAAGAATCCGGAGCGCTGATCGCGCAGGCCGAAGCCGCCGGTGACACCGTTGCCGCGACACGCTGGCGCAAGCTCGCGCGCAGCTCGCACTACTACGAAAAGGCGCGCGCCTTCGGCAAACTGGTCGCGCAATACAGCAATGAGCGGGATCCGGAAGACAAGCTCTTCGTCTGCACCGGCGGCGGCCCCGGCATCATGCAGGCCGCGAACCGGGGCGCGTACGAAGGCGGAGGACTTTCCGTAGGCCTCGCCATTGCGCTGCCAATGGAAGAGGAAGCCAATCCTTACGTCACGCCGGCGCTCAGCTTCAAATTCCACTACTTCGCGATCCGGAAGATGCATTTCATGATGCGTGCGAAGGCGCTGGTCGCCTTTCCGGGCGGCTTCGGCACGCTGGACGAGCTGTTCGAGGTCATTACACTCGTGCAGACCCGCAAGGCCAAGCCGGTGCCGATCGTCCTTTTCGGCTCCGACTATTGGAAGCAGCTCGTCAATTTCGAGTTTCTTGCCGAGGAAGGGGTGATCTCGCCGGATGACGTCAAGCTGATCGAATACGTCGATGCGCCGCAGAACGCTTGGGACTACATCAAGCGCTTCTACAAGCTCTGACGATCACCTGACGCTCACGCGACGTCGGCCGCGCTGGGGACTCGCAAGCCCCAGACAGCGCGCGTGCCGAGCGCGACCACGCCGCCAACGATCCAGAACACACCCGCCACGCCGATCACCGCCCCCGCGGCGCCGAAGAGCATCGGCATCGCGACGCTGGATGCATTGAGCGTCATCACGCGCAGCCCTAGCGCCTCGCCGTGGCGTGCATGGGGCGTGATCTGGTGCAGCATGCTCATGACCATCGGCTGCACGGCACCGAGAGCAATGCCCAGCAGCACCGAACATATGCCCATGCCAACGGCCGAGGTCATCAACGGGTAGGCCGCAAACACCAGCGCAGTGATGACGTTCGATCCGGTGATCACGGTCCGCTCGCTCAGGCGAGAGGCCACGATCGGCAGCACGACCCGGATAGCGGCCGCCGCAACGGCAAAGGCTCCAAGAATGGAGCCGATCATCGACGCGCTCAGCCCGCGTTCGTGCCCGAGGATCGGCAAGACGAACGTATGCACGTCCCACGAGGCGGATTGCAGCCAATTGACGAACAACAGGCGCCGAAACATCGGCTGGCTCAGGAGATCCCACGCGCGCGGCTTGGGCGCACCATCGGGCAGGCGGATGGTCGGCAGTTCGGCTGTGCCGCGCGCCAGCATCCAGCACGCAATGGGCAGCAGCGCCAACAGCACGAAAGCCACCCGATAGCCAACCAGATCGCCCGGCACCGGCCCCGCATGGTCGATCAATAGGCCGGTCACGAACGGGCCGACGAAATTTGCAGCCGCCGGCGCGATCGCCAGCCAGCTGAATACCTGCTTGAGCTGTGTCGAATTTGTCGCTGCACGGCCAACGTGGCGCTGCAGTGCGATGACCGCGATGCCGGTGGCACCACCGGTGAGCAAAGCAGCAACGCAAAGCACGGGGAATACAGGAAAGGCCGCCGCCAGGCCGGCGCCCGAGGTGGCCGCGATGACGGCGATCGACAGCGGTCGCCGCAAGCCATGGCGATCGGCGAAGCGCCCCGCCGGCAACGCCAGAAAAACCTGAGTCAGTGCAAACAGCGACAGCAGCACCCCGACGGCCGCGGCACTATAGCCTTCGCTCAGCGCCAGGAGCGGCGACGCCAGCCGGGTGCCCGTCATCGCCGCGTGCAGGCACACCTGGGCTGCGATGAGCCGTAGCAAGCTGGCGTTCACGCGGCGCCGTCGTCCTCGACGTCGGCCATCGGCAGCATGCCTTGGGTCTGGGACTCAGGGAGTGCCTCGACCTTGCGCAGCGCGAGACGCATCTGCTTGGCGCGGGTGTCCGCCTTGTCGATCGTGTCGGACGCCTTTGCGACCTGCTCCTTGATGCGCGCCACCCATTCGCCGTAGCGCTCGAATTCGGTCTTGACGGCGCCGAGGACTTTCCAGACCTCCGAAGCCTGATGCTCCAATGCCAGTGTGCGAAAGCCCATGTGCAGACTGTTGAGCATCGCCAGCAGCGTGGTCGGGCCGGCCAGCGTCACCCGATGCTGGCGTTGGATCGCGTCCATCAGACCGGGGCGGCGCAGCACTTCGGCATAGAGGCTCTCGACGGGAAGAAAAAGAATCGCGAAGTCCGTGGTGTGCGGCGCCGCCAGGTAGTTTTCCGCGATGGACTTTGCTTCAGAGCGAATGCGCGCTTCGAGCGCCTTGGCAGCGACTTCGGCCGCGCCCGGGTCGGCCCGTTCATGCGCATCGAGCAATCGCTCGTAGTCGTCGCGCGGAAACTTGGCGTCGATGGGCAGCCACACCGGGGAGCCATCATCGCCCCGCCCTGGAAAGCGAATCGCGAAGTCCACGCGCTGGCCGCTGCGCGGCTTGGTCTCGATCTGCTTGGCGTATTGCTCGGTGGTCAACACCTGTTCGAGCAAGGCTTCGAGCTGGACTTCGCCGAACACCCCGCGCGTCTTCACGTTCGTCAGGACACGCTGCAGGCTTCCGACCCCCACCGCCAGCGTCTGCATCTCACCGAGGCCCTTATGGACTTGCTCAAGGCGATCGGCGACCTGCTTGAAGCTCTCGCCGAGGCGCGCCTCCAGCGTGCTCTGGAGCTTCTCGTCGACCGTCTTGCGCATCTCGTCGAGCTTGGCCGTGTTGGTCTGCTGGAGCTGCGCGAGTTGCGTCTCCATCGTGGCACGTACCTCGGCAAGCCGCCGCGCGTTCGATTCGCTCAGTCCCTGCAATTGCGTGTTGAGCGTGTCCCCGAGCGTCTTCTGCAGCAACGTGAGCTGCTGTGCGAAAGCGTCGATCTGCGCGTTTTGCGTGCGCGTGTTTTCCGCACCTTGCTGGACGAGCGCCTGTTGAAAGGTGGAAAACGCCTGCGCCGTCTCCTGGCGAGCGCCGCGAGAGGATTCGCCGATTTCGTGGCGCAGTTCGCGCTCGACGCGCTCGTTGCCGGCCGCCAGTGTCGCGATCAAGAAGGAATGGTCTGGAGGAGTGGGTGGAGGGGGTCTTCGCACCAGCAGCCAGATGACCAGCAAAAAATTCAGGGCCGCCAGGGCCAAGAGGATCCAGGTTTCGATCACGGGTCGCGTTGTCTTTTCAGGGTTTGCCAAGCACGTCCGGATTGAGCGGCGTGACGGGCTTGTTGTTGACGAGATAGCCAATGAGGTTGTCCGCAGCCAGGTCGGCCATGGCGAGCCGCGTCGGAACGGTGGCGCTCGCGATGTGCGGCGTCAGGACGACGTTCGGCACCTTCAGCAGGTCGGGATGGACTTTCGGTTCGCCCTCGAAAACATCGAGGCCGGCGGCGGCGATCCGCTTGTCGCGCAGGGCCGCAGCAAGTGCTGCGTCATCGACGATCCCGCCGCGCGCAATGTTGACCAGCGTGGCCGTCGGCTTCATCAGCGCCAACTCGGCGGCGCCGATGGTGTGGTGCGAGGCCGGTGTATATGGCACCACGAGCACCACGTGATCGGCAGTCCTGAGCAGATCTTCCTTGCTGGCGTAGCTGGCCCTGCAATCGGCTTCCAGCTTGGCATCGAGCCGCGATCGGTTGTGATAGATCACCTTCATGCCGAAGCCCAACGCGCCGCGGCGCGCGATCCCCTGCCCGATTCGGCCCATGCCGATGATGCCGAGCGTGGAGCCGTGAATGTCCGAGCCGGCGAACATGTCGAAGCTCCACTTTTCCCACTTGCCTGCGCGCAAAAAGTGCTCGCTTTCGGCAATGCGGCGGGCCGTGGCCATCAGCAGCGCGAACCCGAAATCGGCTGTGGTTTCGGTCAACACGTCAGGCGCATTGGTGCCGAGCACCCCGCGGGAGGTCATCGCATCGATGTCGAAGTTGTTGTAGCCCACGGCCATGTTGGCGCAGATTTTCAGCTCGGGGCAAGCGCCAAGGACCTCGGCGTCGATGCGCTCGCTGCCGGTGGTGAAGACGCCGACCTTCCCCTGCAACTTCTCGATCAGCTGGGCCTTGGTCCAGCTTTCGTCGTCAGGGTTGGATTGGACTTCGAAGTGCTCTTCAAGCCTCGCGATGGTCTCCGGAAAGATCGCGCGGGCGACCAGGATCTTGGGTTTATTCATGATCGATGAAAGAAGATGAAGCTGACAAGAACAAAGAGCGGCATCAGGATGGCGCCCGACCACAGCATGTAGCCAAAGAAGCTCGGCATGCGCACGCCGCGGCTCTCGGCAATGGCCTTGACCATGAGATTGGGTGCGTTGCCGATGTACGTATTGGCTCCCATGAACACGGCGCCCGCCGACAGCGCGGCCAGCGTCGTCGCATAGGTGGTCATTAGTGCCTGCGGATCACCGCCGGCGGTATTGAAGAACACCAGGTATGTCGGCGCATTGTCGAGGAACGAACTGAGAATGCCGGTGGCCCAGAAATACATGGCTGGATGGGGCTCACCGCCGGGGCGCGTGACCGCCGAGACGACCGCACCGAAAGGACCGTCCACCCCCGCCTTCAGCATAGCGATCACCGGCACGATCGTCAGGAAGATGCCTGCGAAAAGCTTTGCCACTTCGAGCATCGGTCCCCAGCTGAACTGATTGTCGAAGTGCACCTTGGGCGCCGTGATCTTGAGCGACAGCAGGATGATTGCGATGAGCGCCACATCGCGCACGACGCTCGGCAACCCCACCTCAGTGCCAAGAAAATCGAAGCTGATGGGAGATTTCCACAAACCGCTGAGCAGGACGAAAAAAATGGTGGCGGCCAGCAGCAGGAAGTTGACGGCTCCGTCTATGCCGATGGTTTTCGTGTCCGGCGTCGGGTCCACCGGGTACTTGCCCCCGTGCCTGTAGTACCAGGTGTCGAGCACATAGAACAGGACCAGCAGGATGGCGAGCATGAACAAGGTTTCAGGCAGGATGTTCCTTGCGGTCCAGAAGAAATCGACGCCCTTCAGGAAGCCCAGGAAAAGCGGCGGATCGCCCAGCGGGGTCAACGAGCCGCCGATGTTCGACACGATGAAGATGAAGAACACGATCACATGCACCTTGTGCTTGCGCTCGTCGTTGGCGCGGATCAAGGGCCGGATCAGCAGCATCGATGCGCCGGTCGTCCCCATCAGGCTGGCGAGCACGGCTCCCAAGGCCAGGATTCCCGTGTTGAGCTTTGGCGATCCCCGAAGATTTCCGCGGATATGGATTCCGCCCGAAACGGCGAACAACGCGGCCAGCAGGACGATGAAGGGGATGTATTCGGCGACCAGCGCATGCACCAGTTGGACAAGCGCCAGAGGCAAGCCGAAGGTTGCCGCGAAAGGCAGCAGAAAGGCCAGCGCCCAAGCGGCCACGACCTTGCCATAGTGGTGGTGCCAGAACAATGGCGCAATCAGTGGCAGCAGCGCAATCGAAAGCAAGATCCCGGCGAAAGGCACTCCCCATAGCGGAGACAGGCGGGCGCCATCGAACTCGGCCGCCAGCGAGATCGCCGGCAGCATGAGCCCGACGAGTGCCAGTGCGATCGACCGCGCGATGTTCCTTACGGGAGCCACGACCGTCATGCGGAGGGCTGGGCGATCTCGAAGACCTGGCGCAGATAGGCCAGGTATCGCTCGTCTTCGCACATGTTCTTGGATGGCGTATCCGAGAGCTTCGCCACAGGCTGGTCGTTGCAGGCCACCATCTTGATCACGATCTGCAGCGGCTCGTAACCCAGATCGTTGGTCAGGTTGGTGCCGATGCCGAAAGCAAGCTGGCAACGGCCGCGAAACTGCTGGTACAGCTCGACCGTGCGAGGCACTGTCAGGCTGTCGCTGAAGATCAGCGTCTTGGTGAGCGGATCAACGCGGTTGGTTGCGTAGTGTGCAAGCATGCGTTCGCCCCACTGGAACGGATCGCCGCTGTCGTGGCGTGCGCCATCGAAGAGCTTGCAGAAATACAGGTCGAAGTCGCGCAGGAACGCGCTCATGCCGTAGACATCGGAAAGCGCGATTCCCAGGTCGCCGCGATATTCCTTGGCCCACATCTCGAAGCCGAAGATCTGGCTGTCGCGGAGCCGCGGGCCCAGCGCCTGACAGGCCTGCAGGTATTCGTGCGCCATGGTGCCCAGGGGGATCAGGCCCAGCTTCATCGCATACAGCACATTGCTGGTGCCCGCGAATTGCGGCAGCTTCAAATGCCCCTGGGTTTGTTGCGGCGGCGCGGCCACGGCGCCCAGTTGGCCGGCGAGCGTACGCAGCACCTCTTCATGCCAATCCTTGGAAAAGCGGCGGCGCGTGCCGTAATCGGCGATCTTCAGGTCCGAAAGGCCGGCATGCTGTAGCTGCGAGATCTTGGTCTCCAGGCGCCGGCGGCCTTCCGCGAAGTCCGGCTGCGGCTGGGTATTGCGAAAGTACACCTCGTTGACGATCGCGAGCACCGGGATCTCGAAAAGAATGGTGTGCAGCCACGGTCCCTTGATGCGGATCTCGAGCTCGCCGGAAGCCTGCGGGACGATATCGATGTACTTCTCGTTCAGACGGAACAGCCCCAAAAAGTCGACGAAGTCGCTTTTGATGAACCGCATCGAGCGCAGGTAGCTCAATTCGGCATCCTTGAATTGCAGCGAGCAGAGGTGGCGCACTTCTTCGCGGATCTGCCCGGCAAAGCGGGCGAGATCGATGCCGGGATTGCGGCATTTGAAGCGGTATTCGACGCGCGCTCCAGGGAACTGGTGCAGCACCACCTGCATCATCGTGAACTTGTAGAGGTCGGTATCGAGCAGGCTGTGGATGATCATGATGCGGCGCGCTGGTCTCCGTAGTCATTCGGCGTGCGTTCGATTATCACGGGGCGCGTCGGCAAGTGCCTACGGACCCTTCCCCGAGCGTCCTACCGACTTGCTGAGTCCATCACGAGACAGTGTTTTCACGCCGGCAATCAGCTCTCTGACACCGGTGGAGAAACCCAAATTGAAGGAGCTAGTGATGAACAAAGACACCGTCGAAGGCAACTGGAAGCAGCTGAAGGGCAAGATCAAGGAGCAGTGGGGCAAGCTCACCGACGACGACTTCGATGTCATCGCCGGCAAGCGGGACCAGTTGCTCGGGCGCATCCAGGAACGCCATGGCGTCAGCCGCGACGAGGCCGAACAACAGGTGGCGGCCTGGGAAAACCGCGACGGCCGCACACCCGCCATCTGGATGGAACGTGTCTGAGGCAGCCGCTTCGCTCAGCCGGAATCATCCGACCCAGTTCAGCAACTTCAGAGGAACCAAGCCATGAAAAAACATCTGCTCATGATCGCCATTGCATCGACCTGCTGCCTCGTCGCCGGGCAAGCCAGCGCAATGTCATCCGACGAATACAAGGCCGCAAAGGACAAGATCGAGGCTGACTACAAAGCGGACAAGGCGCAGTGCGACGCGCTGAAGGACAACGCCAAGGACGTGTGCGATAAGCAGGCCAAGGGCAAGGAAAACGTTGCCAAGGCCGAACTCGAACAGCAATACAAGCCCAGCGACGCGCACGCCCGCAATGTCGCCGAAGAAAAGGTAAAGGCCAACTACGAAGTCGCGAAGGAAAAATGCGACGACCAGAAGGGCGCAGCCAAGAGCGCTTGCGAGAAGGAAGCCAAGGCCGAGGAAGCGCGCGGCAAGGCGGACATCAAGACGATGAAGATGTCGTCTTCGAAGCAATGAAGATGATGTAGATACATTCGCTTCATCAAAAAATGGCGTCCTCGGACGCCATTTTTTTATCCGCGCTCGAATCGAAGTTCGTCGACCACCGAAAGGAGTGCAGCTGAAAGCTTGACGGGCCGCTGTGTGTCGCGGTCCACGTAAACGTGAACAAAATGCCCCTGGGCAGCGGCAGTGTCTGCGCCCTCGGCGAACAAGCCGACTTCGTAGCGCACGCTCGAACTCCCGGCATGGGTCACGCGAATGCCCGCCTCCACAGTCTCGGGAAAGGACAGCGGCGCGAAATAGTTGCATTGAGTCTCGACGACGAATCCAACGGTCGTGCCTCGATGGATGTCGAGAGCGCCGCGGTCGATAAGGTACGCGTTGACGGCAGTGTCGAACCAGCTGTAGTAAACGACGTTGTTGACGTGGCCGTACATGTCGTTGTCGCCCCAGCGCGTCGGGATGCTGCGAAAAGCCCGATAGCTGCTGCGGTTCTGAGGGGAGGGTCGATCACTCATGGCGCGGCATTGTGCCAGCGGCGCCAATACTCGAAAGCGACGCGAAACGTGCCCAACTGCACCTGGACGGTGTCCGCAATGTCGGCCGCATAGCCACCTGCCATGGCAAACGCCAGCGGAATGCGCCGCTGCCAGGCGAAATCGAACACACGCCGATCGCGCGCCTCCAGGCCGTCGAAGCTCAGCTTGAGCCGGCCAAGGCGGTCACGTTCGAAAGGGTCGGCGCCTGCGAGATAGATGATCAATCCTGGCGTGAAGCGCCGTTCGAGTTCGTCGAGCGCCAGTTCGAGCGCCGCCAGGTAGTCGGCGTCTCCACAGCCATCGGGAAGTTCCACATCCAGGTCACTCGCCTCTTTTCGGAACGGAAAGTTCTTCTGGCCGTGCATCGAAAGGGTGAAGACGCTGCCATCACCACGGAAGATGCTGGCTGTTCCGTTGCCCTGGTGAACATCCAGATCGACGACGGCCACCTGGAGCGGTAAGCGGCCGCGGCGCCCGTGTTCGGCCTGCATGAGCCTGGCGGCCACCGCGGCATCGTTGAAGACGCAGAAGCCGCCGCCCTTGCCCGCACTCGCGTGATGCGTCCCACCAGCCATGTTGCCCGACACCCCCTCGGCCAAAGCCGCTCGGCAGGCGGCGATCGTTGCGCCAGTGGAGCGGCGCGAGCGCTCGACCATCGCCTCGCTCCAGGGGAACCCGATCTCGCGCATGGCCTCTGTCGACACACTCCCGTCGCTGATGGCGGCAATCCATTCCGGCGTGTGCGCGAGCGCGAGTTCACCGTCACTCGCCCGAGGTGCCTCGATCATTTCGACCTGCGGCTGATGACGCTGGAGGCCGTCGCGCAGCATGGCGTAGCGCCCCATCGGAAAACGATGTCCGGGCGGCAAGGGCAAAACAAACTGGCCTGAATAAAACGCACGCATCGGAAACATTGTCAGGTGCTGATTTAGAAATCACGTTCTAAATTGCTGCAACGCAACAAGAATCCTCTTGTTTACAAATCTCAGCTGCCTATACTTGCGTCCATGCTGCACCGCAACATGAGTCGAGGGGCAGCGCAACGCGAATCCACCTTTTACTTCTACTGGAGCACCTCATGGCCCTCACCGCAGACCAACTCATCGCAGTGCAAAAAGCAAACCTCGAAACCCTGTTCGGCCTGACCACCAAGGCTTTCGAAGGCGTCGAGAAACTCGTCGAACTGAACGTGACCGCTTCCAAGGCTGCTTTGACCGAAGCTGCCGGCACGACCCAAGCTCTCCTGAACGTCAAGGACGCGCAAGAACTGCTGTCCCTGCAAGCCAGCCTCTACCAGCCCCTGGCCGAAAAGACCGCTGCCTACAGCCGTCACCTGTATGACATCGCCCAAGGCACCGGCGCCGAGTTCACCAAGGCTTTCGAAGTCAAGGCCGCTGAAGCTCAGCAAGCATTCGTCGGCCTCGTCGACAGCGCTGCCAAGAACGCTCCGGCCGGTTCGGAAACCGCCGTCGCCGTGATGAAGAGCGCAGTGGCCGCCGCCAATAACGCTTTCGAATCGGTGCAGAAAGCCGTCAAGCAAGCGAGCGACGTCGCTGAAGCCAACTTCCAGGCCGTGTCGACCACTGCCGTGAATGCAGCCAAGAGCACCGCTCAAACCGCTACGCGCAAGCGCTAAGCAAGCAAGCAACGATTGTCTCCTTGGGTCCTTCGGGATCCAATTCAGGCCCCCGTCCTCGGACGGGGGCTTTTTTTTGCTCGCCCCCAGGCTCGCGCACTTCGTGTCGCTCTCCACCCCCGGCCGGGGGCAACACCGGTGGCCCGGCGAAGCCGGTTCCACGGTGTTCCTGTTGCTCGCCCCCAGGCTCGCGCACTTCGTGTCGCTCTCCACCCCCAACCGGGGGCAACACCGGTGGCCCGGCGAAGCCGGTTCCACGGTGTTTCTGGAAATTCGCTCTCTTTGCGGGCTGCTCTTTGATAATTGCGCAATTCTTTTGGAGACTTGGATGCAAATCGACGGCAAGGTTTTTATCGTGACGGGTGGGGCTTCGGGGCTTGGCGAGGGCACGGCTCGGATGCTGGCGGGCAGCGGGGGCAAGGTGGTGATTGCCGATATGCAAGCCGAGAAGGGGGAAGCGGTCGCCAAGGAAATCGGCGGGGTTTTCGTCAAGTGCGACGTGAGCCAGGAGGCGGATGGGCAGGCTGCGGTCGCTGCGGCGCAGAAGTTGGGCAAGCTGATGGGGCTGATCAACTGCGCGGGCATTGCGCCGGCGGAGAAGACGGTTGGCAAGACGGGGCCGCATGCGCTGGCTGTTTTCAGCAAGACCGTCACCGTCAATCTGATTGGCAGCTTCAACATGATTCGCCTTGCGGCGGATGCAATGAGCAAAAACGAGCCTGAGGCTACGGGTGAGCGCGGTGTGCTGATTTCCACTGCCTCGGTCGCGGCCTATGACGGGCAGATCGGGCAGGCTGCGTACAGCGCATCGAAAGGCGGCGTCGTGGGCATGACGCTTCCCATCGCCCGTGACCTGGCCCGCAACGGCATCCGCAACATGACGATCGCACCGGGCATCTTCGGGACGCCGATGCTGTTCGGCATGCCGCAGGAAGTCCAGGATGCGCTCGCCGCCAGCGTGCCCTTCCCTTCGCGCCTTGGTACGCCTGACGACTACGCCAAGCTCGCCAAGCACATCATCGAGAACGACATGCTCAACGGCGAGGTGATCCGCCTCGACGGCGCGATCCGTCTGGCGCCGCGCTGACACTTCCCAGGGCGCCTTCGGTGTCACCGTCAGGCATCAGGCTGCCGGTGCGCTCGAGGCGCTCGTATTGCGCGATCACCTGAGCGCCGAAAAGCACCAGCGTCGCCGCGATTTCCAGGCTCAACAGGACCACGATCGCGGTCGTCAACGAGCCGTAGACGACGTTCACCTGCGAAAGCGTCGCGAAATAGAGCACCAGCAGGCGGCGCGTCACTTCCCACAGCAACGTGGCGGTGATTCCGCCGAGCAGCGCATGCCTCAGCCTGAGGTGGCCGACCGGCATGACGAGGTAGAGCGACGTCAGCATCAGGATCTCACCGGCCAGTCCCAGCAGATACAAAAGCAGGCCGGAGACGCCCGACAACGACCACCTGTGGCCGAGCAGATCGATGCTCTCCTCCCCGATGATCTGCAGCGCTCCGGACACGAGTGTGACCAACAACAGGCCTACGCACAGGCAGAGGATGTAGACATACGGCATCACCACCGAAACGAGAAAGTGCCGGGAGTGATCCGCCTTTCGATGATGAAAAATCACTGCCATCGCGCTTTCGAGCACCGTGAAAGCGAGCGAGCTGAAAAAGATCATCGTCACCAGCAGCACTGGCCCGAGCACGTCCGCGTGCGTCAGAAAATTCGAGAGTTCGGCGACGATGGCGCGCGATTGCCCGGGTAGCAGCCATTCCAGATAGCGCCCCACGGCTTCGAGCAGCGCGGCCTGTTCGATGAAGTGCGACAAGGCGATCACGCTCACGATCAGAAGCGGCACGATCGACAGCAGCGCGTAGTAGGCAACAGCACCGGCCAGCAACAGCCCCTGGTTGGCCCTGAAGGCTTTGAGCGCCTGCCAAATGAACCGCAACGGGTGGCGCAACAAGGGCGCTGCGTGGATGATGTTTCGGCGAATCATGCGTCTACTTCGGGAAGGCCAGTATGCCGCCGGCCGGCGACTGATCGATGGCTTGCGTATCATCTGCCGCTCTCCGCCTACATGACCATCCCCGCTTCATTCATCCAGGAACTGATCGCGCGCGCCGACGTGGTGGAAATCGTCGGGCGCTATGTTCAGCTCAAAAAGGCGGGCGCCAATTTCATGGGGCTCTGCCCCTTTCACGGGGAAAAGTCCCCTTCGTTCTCCGTCAGCCCGACCAAGCAGTTCTATCACTGCTTCGGCTGTGGCGCACATGGCAACGCGATCGGCTTTCTCATGGAACACGGCGGCATGGGTTTTGTCGAAGCCGTGCAAGACCTTGCGGGCCAATATGGCCTGCAGGTTCCCGAGGACGATGCCTCCCCCGAAGAACGCGCCCGCGCCGCTGGTCAAAGGCAGAAGCAGGTCACCCTTTCCGAAGTACTCGAAAAGGCCGGCGAGGCGTACCGGAAGCACCTTCGACAGGCGCCGGGCGCGATCAACTACCTGAAAGCTCGGGGAGTGTCCGGCGAAATCGCGCGGCAGTTCGGCATCGGCTACGCGCCGGCGGGCTGGCGCACGCTGGCCAGCGTGTTTCCCGACTACGACGACCCGCTGCTGGTCGAAAGCGGCCTGGTGATCACGGGCGAACCCGAGGAAAACGGCGAAGGCAAGCGCTACGACCGCTTTCGGGACCGCGTGATGTTCCCGATCCGCAACGTCAAGGGCGAATGCATCGGCTTCGGCGGACGGGTATTGGGCGACGAAAAGCCCAAATACCTGAATTCGCCCGAAACACCGGTCTTCAGCAAGGGGCGCGAGTTGTACGGGCTCTACGAAGCACGTGCGGCCTTCCGTGACAGGGGCTATGCCCTCGTCACCGAGGGATACATGGACGTGGTGGCACTCGCCCAGTTGGGCTTCCCGAACGCGGTCGCAACCCTGGGCACCGCCTGCACGCCGGAGCATGTCCAAAAGCTATTTCGCTTCACCGAATCCGTCGTCTTCAGTTTCGACGGCGACGCCGCCGGCCGCCGCGCTGCCCGAAAGGCACTTGACGGCGCGCTCTCGTACGCGACCGACGTGCGCAGCATCAAGTTTCTCTTCCTGCCTGCCGAACACGACCCGGACAGCTTCATTCGAGAGTTCGGCGCCGACGCTTTCGCGCGCTTCGTCAACGACGCGACACCTCTCAGCCGCTTCTTGATCGAAGCAGCCAGCGAAGGCTGCGACCTTGGCACGGCGGAGGGCCGCGCCCACATGTCGAGCAATGCGCGGCCACTCTGGACCGCTCTCCCGGACGGCGCCCTGAAGCGCCAGTTGCTCGCCGAAATCGCCGCGTTGGCGCAATTGAGCGGGCAGGACCTTGAACGGCTGTGGGCGCCGTCGGCGGCGAGAACCCCCGCTCCCGCGACACCATCGCTGCCGCCGGATGAAGACTGGAGCGCCTGGGACGGTCGAAACGAGTGGGTCGACGAGCATCCTCGGAGTTCGTCCGAACGTCGGCGATTCAAGTCTTCCAGAGCGCCTGTACCTCGACCGCCACCCGGGGGGCGCAAGCTGCCGACCAGTCGGCCGGACGTCGCGGCAAGACTCATCCTGTCGAACATGGCGGAGTGGGAGGGCCTGTCCCATGAACTGCACGCCCTGCTCTGCGACCTGCCCGGCGAGCACGGGCTGCTTTTTGCCTGGCTCGACAGCCAATTGCATGAGCACGGGATCCAATCCTGGGCCGCATTGCGCGAGGGCCTGCGCGGCCAACCGCTCGAAGCGCTGGCTCTTCGCGTAATGACGGGCCCCGACGGAAGCCCCATCGGCAATTCAGAGGGCGAACAAGCGGCCGACGCCGCCCGGGAATTGCGCAGCGTGCTCGACTACATGCTGGACGACTTGCTCAAGTCGCAACAGACGGAGGCCATCGAAGCAGCCAAGACCGACCCGCATGCGCTGGAACGCTACAAGGCCCTCCAAGCACGTCGCCTCGAACTGCGACAGCGCCTTAAATCAAGCACCACGGACGGGGCTTGAAAAAGCTGTAACAGCTATAATTTAAGGCTTCGCCAGAACGCGAAATAGGCAAGAGCGACAGCAGCACCTCCGGGCCGACCCCAAGCGCAATGCACTTCCCAACGGGAAACGGGTCAATACACCGCAAGGACTGCACACCAAATGTTCGCCCGACATCTTGCCTTTTGATGGCCGTTCGAGGACCTCGCGTCCTCGCTGCCTCATTGTTTGTGCTCCCGCCTGCGCCGGTTTTGGCGCGTTGATTCCGTTGGTCCATCTTGTTGTACGAGGTTTTATGCCCAGTTCAAAGAAGCCTGCCGTGTCTACCGCCAAAAAACCGGCTGCAGAAAAGCCATTGAAGCCATTGAAAAAAGCCGCGCTGCCGGCAACCAAGACGGGCGCCGCCGCGTCCAAGGCGTCTGCAGCAACGAAAGTGAATACCGTGCCTACGAAAACGACCACCACCGCTGAAACCCTGAAACCCGCCGCAAAGAAAGTCGGCCGTCCTCCCAAGGCAGCCGGTGCGCCCGCCGCAACGGGCGGCGCAAAGCGCGGCCGCAAGCCCAAAGCGGGCAACGAGTCCGTCTCCAGCGACATCGATCTGTCCGACATCGAAGACGATCTGGCGGGTGAAGAACCGGTCGTCGCCGCGACCGAAGAAAAGGTCAAACCGCTCCGCATGAAGATCAGCAAGGCGAAGGAACGCGCCTTGATGAAGGAGTTCGGCCTTGACGAGACCGTGCTGTCCGAGGAAGACCTCGCAAAGCGCCGCTCGCGCCTCAAGACCCTGATCACGCTCGGCAAGACCCGCGGCTACCTGACGCACGGCGAAATCTCCGATCACCTGCCGGACAAGCTGGTCGACGCCGAAACCATGGAAGTGGTGGTCACCATGCTCAACGACATGGGCGTGGCCGTGTACGAGCAGACGCCCGATGCCGAGACTCTCCTGCTGAACAACACCGCTCCGACCGCCACGACGGTCGAAGAAGCCGAGGAAGAGGCCGAAGCGGCGCTTTCCACGGTCGACAGCGAATTCGGCCGCACCACCGACCCCGTACGCATGTACATGCGCGAAATGGGCACGGTCGAACTGCTCACGCGTGAAGGCGAAATCGAAATTGCCAAGCGCATCGAAGGCGGCCTGATGGCGATGATGGAAGCCATCTCGGCTTCGCCCGCCACCATTGCTGAAATCCTGCGCCTGGGCGAAGACATCCGCGAAGGCAAGGTCGTCATCTCGACCATCGTCGACGGCTTCTCGAACCCGAACGAGGCCGACGACTATGTGGCCGAAGAAGACTTCGACGAGTTCGACGAGGAAGACGACGACGACGGCAAGGGCGGTTCCAAGGCGCTCACCAAGAAGCTCGAGGAACTCAAGCGCGACGCACTCGAACGCTTCGACCGTATCGCAGTGTTGTTCGAAAAGATCCACAAGATCTACGACAAGGAAGGCTACGGAACGCCGTCCTATCAGAAGGCACAGCACTCGCTCTCCGAAGAGCTGATGACCATCCGCTTCACCGCCCGCACCATCGAGAAGCTGTGCGACCTGGTGCGCACGCAGGTCGATGACGTTCGCAAGAAAGAGCGCGAACTGCGCCGCATCATCGTGGACAAATGCGGCTTCCCGCAGGACGAGTTCATCCGCGACTTCAGCGGTTACGACAAGAACGGCAACCGCGTCCCGTCCAACCTGCTCAACCTCAAGTGGGTCGAGAAGCAGGCTGCCGCAGGCAAGCCCTGGAGCGCCGTGCTTTCGCGCAACATTCCGCCGGTGCAGGAACTGCAGCAACGTCTGGCCGACATCCAGTCGCGCGTCGTGGTGCCGCTCGCCGAGCTCAAGGACATCAACAAGCGCATGAACGAAGGCGAATCGTCTTCGCGCGATGCCAAGAAGGAAATGATCGAGGCCAACCTGCGTCTCGTGATCTCCATCGCCAAGAAGTACACCAACCGCGGCCTGCAGTTCCTCGACCTGATCCAGGAAGGCAACATCGGCCTGATGAAGGCGGTCGACAAGTTCGAATACCGTCGCGGCTACAAATTCTCGACGTATGCGACTTGGTGGATTCGCCAGGCGATCACCCGCTCGATCGCCGACCAGGCGCGCACGATCCGCATCCCGGTGCACATGATCGAGACCATCAACAAGATGAACCGCATCAGCCGCCAGCATCTGCAGGAGTTCGGCTTCGAGCCTGACGCGGGCATCCTGGCTGCGAAGATGGAGATCCCGGAAGACAAGATCCGCAAGATCATGAAGATCGCGAAGGAGCCGATCTCGATGGAAACCCCCATCGGCGACGACGACGATTCGCACCTGGGCGATTTCATCGAGGACAGCAGCAACACGGCGCCGATCGAGGCCGCGATGCAAGCCGGCCTGCGCGACGTGGTCAAGGACATCCTCGACAGCCTCACGCCGCGCGAAGCCAAGGTGCTTCGCATGCGCTTCGGCATCGAGATGTCGACCGACCACACGCTGGAAGAAGTCGGCAAGCAGTTCGACGTGACCCGCGAGCGCATCCGCCAGATCGAAGCGAAGGCGCTGCGCAAGCTCAAGCACCCGTCGCGTTCCGACAAGCTGCGCAGCTTTATCGATACCCTGTAAGCTCGCATTCGCTGCAAGCAGAGAAGATGGCGCCCTCGGGCGCCCTTCTTTTTTCCGAAAGCCAAGAATCGACTGGAGCCACCGCGCATGAATCCCGACGCCGACAAACTCTGGCTGGCCCCGCGCTGGGCGCTGGCCATTCTGCTGGCAGTGCTGGGCATGCTCGGTCCGTTCTCGATCGACACCTACATCCCCGCTTTTTCAGGTATCGCTCACTCCATCGGCGCCACGCCCGTGGAGATGCAGCAGACGCTCTCGGCGTATCTCTTCGGCTTTGCTTTCATGAACCTGTTCCACGGGGCACTGTCGGACAGCTTCGGCCGCCGCCCGGTGGTGCTCTGGGGGCTGGTCGTCTTCACGGTCGCTTCGCTCGGCTGCGCGTTGTCGCAGACCATCGGACAGCTGGTGCTTTTTCGCGCGCTTCAGGGCTTGTCGACGGGGGCCGGCATCGTGGTGTCCCGGGCAGTGATCCGTGACATGTTTCCGCCCGCCGAAGCGCAGAAGGTGATGAGCCAGGTCACGATCTATTTCGGCATTGCGCCGGCGATCGCGCCGATCGTGGGTGGATTCCTGTTCGTGAACCTGGGCTGGCACAGCATTTTCTGGTTTCTGGTCGCGGTGGGCGTGGTGCTGTTCATCGCCAACTACAAACTCCTTCCCGAGACGCTGCACGCCGAGCACCGCCAGCCCTTCGAGGTAAAGCACCTGATGCGCGGCTACTGGGAGCTGTGCTCCGACCCGCGTTTTCTGCTGCTGGCGCTCGCGAGCGGGGTGCCTTTCAACGGCATGTTCCTGTATGTGCTCGCCGCGCCGGCGTTTCTCGGCGAGCACCTGTCGCTCGCACCGACGCAGTTCTTCTGGTTCTTCCTGCTGACCATCGGCGGCATCATGGCTGGCGCATGGGCGAGCGGCCGGATGGCCGGCAAGGTGGCCCCCAAGCGGCAGATCCGCGATGGTTTCGTCATCATGTTGGCGACTTCCCTCGTGAACGTCGTCGCGAACGCGTTGTTCACCCCGCATGCGGGCTGGGCGTTGTGGCCGCTGGCGGTGTTCGCCTTCGGGTGGGCGCTGATGGTGCCGGTCATCACGCTGCTGGTGCTCGACTTGCATCCCGAGCGCCGCGGCATGGCTTCATCGCTGCAAGCCGTGATCGGATCGACCGCCAACGGCGTCGTCGCAGGCGTGATCGCGCCGCTGGTGATGCATTCGACGCTGGCACTCGCGGGCACCTCGATCCTGATGCTGGGCATCGGCCTTGTCGCATGGGTCTGGCTGCACGGGCGCTGGCCGGAGATCGGGCGCCTTGTCGCCGGGGCAGCCGCATGAGGCTCATGAGAATCGACGCGCTGCCCACTTTTGCTCGGGCCTGGATCCCAGGTCGCACTGCCGTCAATGGGCGCGAGCGCCTGCGGGCGGCAACCGGCGCCTTGGCCGGCTTGCTCGTCACGGCAGTGTTGTGCCAATGGATGGTTCACATGGCGTGGGGCAGCACCTGGCTGATCGCGCCGCTCGGGGCCAGCGCCGTTCTGGTTTTCGCAGTGCCGGGGAGCCCGCTGGCGCAACCTTGGTCCGTGATCGGCGGCAATACCGTCGCCGCCCTGGCGGGCGTTGCCTGTGTGCAGTGGCTGCCGGACGGCCCTTGGGTCGGCGCCATTGCCGTTGCGCTCGCCATTTCGTTGATGTTCGCGCTTCGCTGCCTGCATCCGCCGGGCGGCGCCGTTGCGTTGCTGGCGGTCCTGACACACGCGACGCAATTCTCCTTTGCGCTTTTTCCGACTTTCGCCAATTCGCTGCTGCTGGTGCTGGCAGGCGTGCTCTACAACAGCTTGACGGGCCGCCGCTATCCGCACGTGCAAATCGCGCCGCGGCAGCCCACTACAGACAGCCGCTTCAGTTCGGCGGACGTGGACGCGGTTCTGGCGCGCTACAACCAGGTGCTCGACATCAGCAGAGACGATCTCGAATCGCTGATCCGCGAGACCGAAATCGAGTCATGGCACCGGAGGCTGGGCACGGTGCATTGCGTCGACATCATGTCGCGCGACCTCGTCTCCGTCGAATTCGGCACGACGCTGCAGGAAGCGTGGTCGCTGATGCACGCCCGGCGCATCAAAGCCCTGCCCGTCGTCGACAAGACCCGGCGCGTGGTCGGGATCGTCACGCAGGCGGATTTCTTCAGGCATATCGATCTGCAGCACCACGAAGGCTTGGGCGGCCGCCTGCGCGATTTCATCCGGGCGACGCGCACCGTCATGTCGAGCAAGCCCGAAGTCGTGGGCCAGATCATGACGCGCCAGGTGCGTGTAGCCAGCGAGGACCGGCCCCTCGCCGAACTGGTGCCGTTGTTCTCGGAAGGCGGCCACCATCACATCCCGATCATCGACGACGAAAAGAGGCTCGTCGGAATGATCACGCAGTCCGACTTCGTGCGCGCGCTGTATCGCGCCGTGGGGCCCCAGGACTGAGCGGCCAGAAGGCCGGGTCTGCGAAGCACTCCACCAGAAAGTCGAGCAGCGCACGCAGCGAGGCCGGCATCTGGCGCCGTGAACCATATAGCCCGTATACACCGAGCGGCTGCGGCACGGCGTCCGGCAGGAGTGGCACCAAACGCCCGTCCGCAATCGGCGCACGAACGGCATACGCCGGCTGCATGGCGATGCCCGCGCCTTCGATGGCCGCCGAAAGCAGCACCTGCGATTCGTTGGCACTCAGATTGCCGCTGACCGGCACCGCAACCCGCTCGCCCGCCTGCTCGAACTCCCACAGGCTTTTGCCGAAGTAGGAGTAAGTCAGGCAGTTGTGGGTCGCCAGGTCTTCCACGCTCGATGGCTTTCCGTTTGCAGCCACGTAGGCGGGCGCAGCACAGATCACCGAATCGCATCGGCCGAGCGGGCGGGCGATGAGGTTGGGATCAAGATCGTTGGTGATCCGGATCGCCAAGTCGATCCGTTCTTCGACCAGGTTGACGGACTTCGCACCCATGTGGAGGTCGATGGAAACCAGCGGATGGCGGCGCAGGAATTCGGAGACGGCGGCGGCAAGCACCTCCTGGGCCAGAGAGTGCGAACTCGCTACCCGTAGCAGTCCTCGCAGCGTGTCGGCATCCGCCGCGGCGGCGGCTGGCATCTCCGCGGCCACTTCGAGCATGCGCCGGCAGCGCACAAGGGTTTCCGTCCCCGCTTCAGTCAGGCTCACGCGTCGGGTCGTGCGATGCAGGAGCCGCGCTCCCGCCCACTGCTCCATCTGTGCAAGGTGGCGCGAGACCATGGCGCGTGACATGTCGAGCGCCTCGGCCGCAGCTGTCATGCTGGCCCGCTCGGCAATCGATACGAAGACTTCAGCGGCGGCAATACGGTCCATATTCGACCGAATTCTGCAACAAACCTGCGCGCTCAACGGTGTTTTTAGACCGACCGGAGAAACATACGATCGATCGCACCCATCTTCGTACAAGGATCACCATGAGCAAAATCGCCCTCCTCGGTATCTCCGGCAACGCCGGTTCTCGTATCGCCCACGAACTGCTTCAACGCGGCCACACCGTGAGCGGAATTGCCCGCAAGGCGGAAGGCGTCGCGCCACACCCGCAACTCACCGTGAAGACTGCGGATGCCACTTCCGTCGATGCGTTGGTCCCGCTCCTTCGGGGCCACGATGCCGTGATCAGCGCCACCCGCTTCGTCGGCGGGAGTGATGCCGAAACGCTGATTGCAGCGACCAAGAGCGCGGGCGTGCCACGGCTGCTAGTTGTCGGCGGAGCAGGCAGCCTGGAGGTAGCGCCCGGCAAAGCCTTGATCGAGACGCCGGAGTTTCCAGACGCCTACAAGGCGGAGGCCAGCGCCGGCGGCGCGCTCCTGAAGCGGCTGCGCAGCGAGAAGGAACTGGACTGGACCTTTCTTTCGCCATCGGCGCTGTTTGCGCCCGGAGAGCGTACGGGCAAGTTCCGGCTCGGCGGCGATCAACTGCTGACGGACGCGAATGGCAAAAGCTGGATCTCGATGGAGGACTACGCCATCGCGCTGGCCGACGAGCTCGAAAGGCCCAAGCACTCGCGCGTTCGCTTCACCGCCGGATATTAGGCACACCCCCAGGCTCCGCGCACTTCGTGTCGCTCCTCCACCCCCTTGCAGGGGGCAACACCGGCGGCCCGGCTTAGCCGGTTCCGCGGTGTTTCTGGAAGAGAGGCGCTGCTGTGTTCAAGGGTTTGCTTCGAGGGTTCGCTTCATTGCGCGCATGCCCTCTTCGATCATGGCAGCGATCGGGGCGGCCATGGCATTGGGCAGGAGGTCGGCGATCCAGACGAGCCTGCTGGTGCCGGCCTCATCGGCGAAGACTTGCAGAGATGCGTTGTGATGCGTGAGACGGCCGCCGCTGGCGGACCAGACGATGCGGCGGGCGGCTTCGTCGAGGTCGACGATCACCTCTCGCGCGACGATGCCGTTGGCGAAGGTGACGATTCGGGCATCGTCGCCGTCCATGCGGCAATCACTGACGAAGCCCGGGACCAGGCGGCGATGAATTTCGCCGACGTCGCGGACGGCATCCCAGATGGCGGCGGCGCTTGCCGCCACCTGAATCTCGCGTCGAATGGAAGCCATGGCCTGATCTCCTCACGAAGATGAAGAACTGAGGCCGGAGATTAGCGCGAAACCCCCAGCAAACGCTCCAGCACTTCGGGTTGCGTGCGCAGCGTGGCCGCCCGGTCGGCATGGACGACCGTGCCATGGTCCAGCACGACCGCTTCGTCGGAAATCGCAAGGATCGCCTGTGGATGCTGTTCGACGACGATGGCTGACAGCCCCTCGCCTTGCGTGATGCGGCGAATGGCGCGAAGCAGTTCTTCCACGATGATGGGCGCGAGGCCTTCGAGCGGCTCGTCGAGCAGCAGCAGCGTCGGATTGACCACCAGCGCGCGCCCGACCGCGAGCATCTGCTGCTCGCCGCCCGACAGTTGCGTTCCGAGGTTGGACTTCCGCTCGGCCAGTCGAGGGAACATCTCGTAGACGCGCTGCGGGTTCCACTTGCCCGGGCGGGCGACGGCGGTGAGGTTCTCGTGCACGGTCAGCGACTTGAAGATGTTGCGCTCCTGCGGCACCCATCCGATGCCCGCTGACGCGCGCTGGTGTGACGACAGCTTGTGCAGCGCCACGCCGCCGAGCGAAATGCTGCCGCCGTGCTGGCGCGTCGCGCCCGCGAGCGTGTTGATCAGCGTGGTCTTGCCGGTGCCGTTGCGGCCCAGCAGCGCCAGCGTCTGGCCTTGTCCGATGGCGAGATTGACGTCGTGCAGCACGACCGCCTCGCCGTATCCGGCGCTCAGGTTTTCGATGCGCAGCAATTCAGACATGTCGGGTCTCCCGCCCGGCCGTCCCAAGGGAGGCCTGCGCCCCCTCGGGGGGCTGCGAACCAATGTGAGCTTGGGGGTCCACATCACTTCCATGGCCCAGGTAGACCTCTTTCACCCGCGGGTCGTTGGCGATCGTGTCGGGGTCGCCTTCGGTCAGCAGGGTGCCGTTGACCAGCACGGTCATCCGGTCGGCAAAGCTGAAGACGAGGTCCATGTCGTGCTCGATCAGCAGCACGGACACATCGGCCGGCAGCGCGGCGACGGTTTCGAGCAGTTCTTCGCGTTCGCCGGCAGGCACGCCAGCGACGGGCTCGTCGAGCAGCAGGACGCGCGGCTCGCAGGCCAGCGCAATGGCGATTTCCAGCAGACGGCGCTTGCCGTAAGCCAGATGCTTCGTCCGTTGCTGCGCCACGTCCGCGAGCCGGAATTGCTCCAGCAGCCGACCGGCCCGTTCGGCCACCTGCTTCGACGCGCCGAGCGGCCGCCACCAGTCGGTGCCGACGCCGGAGTGCTGGGAGACCACCAGCGCGAGCGTCTCCAGCGGCGTCATCGAATCGAACAGCTGGTTGATCTGGAAGGTGCGAACCATCCCTCTCGCCACGCGGCGGTGCGGCGCAAGGCGCGTAATGTCCTCGCCTTCAAGGACGATGCGGCCCTCGGTGGGCGTGAGCACGCCGGTCAGCAGATTGATCAGCGTCGTCTTGCCGGCGCCGTTCGGGCCGATCAACGCATGGCGTGCGCCGCGATGCAGGTTCAGCGTGACATTGTTGGTGGCCGTGATCCCGCCGAAGCGCATCACGAGGCCCGTTGCGGAAAGGACGATGTCGTTTGCCGTAGCGGTCATGGCTTGACTCCCGCGCGGGCGCCGAACCACGTCCACGGCTTGAACAGCCGATCGCGGCCGACCAGCACCATCAGCACAAGGATCAAGCCGATCCAGAACATCCAGTACTGCGGCGTGACGCTGGAGAGCGTGTCCTGCAACAGCTTGAAAACGATGGCGCCAACCACGCCGCCGTACAGCCAGCCAACCCCGCCGATCACCAGCATCAACAGCACGTCAGCCGAGCGGTCGAACGAAAGCACGTCGAGCGATGCGAAGCCGGTGGTCTGCGCAAGCAACGCGCCCGCCGCTCCGGCCGCTGCCGCCGCGATCGTGTAGATCACCGCGAGGCGCGAAACCACGGGAATTCCGATCGCCATGGCGCGCAGCCGGTTGTCGCGCACGGCCATCAGCGTGGCACCGAAGGGCGAATGCACAAGGCGGCGCATCAGCAGGAAGAGCAGCAGCAGTACGGACATCGAATACCAGGCCGCCGTGCGACCGAAGAGATCGAAGTCGAACAAACCGAGGACGGGACCCATCACCACGCCCTGCAATCCGTCGGCGCCGCCGGTGAGCCAGTCGAGCTTGTTGGCAAGCTCCAGGAGAAGCAGCGCGGTTCCGAGCGTGACCATCAGTCGCGTGAGATCGGTGCCGCGCAGGATGGTCACGCTGGCCATTGCGCCGACGACCGCGCACACCACGATCGCGACCAGCAGTCCGACAGTCGGGTCGGGCATCACGTGCTTGGCAAAGAGCGCCGCCGCATAGGCACCGAGCCCGAAGAACCCGGCATGTCCGAGCGACACGATGCCGGTGTAGCCGAGGATGAGATCGAGCGACATCGCGAACAGCCCGACGATGGCGATCTCGTTGATCATGAGCGCATGGGAGGGGAAGACCAGCGGCAGTACGAAAGCCACGGCCCAGACGACGAACTCCCAGGGTCGCCAGCGCGCCTTGCGCAAGAGCGGTTGCTGAAAGTCCATCAACGCGCTCCCTTGCGCGTAAACAGGCCCTGCGGCCGCCACATCAAGATGAAGATCATCAGCAGGTACACCGTGAAGGCGCCCATCTTCGGAATGAAATACTTGCCGGCCACATCGGCGATGCCAAGCAGCAGCGCAGCCAGCAGCGGCCCGGTGATCGATGAGGTGCCGCCGACGGACACCACGATGAGGAAGTAGATCATGTACTTCAGCGGGAAGGTCGGATCGAGGCCGAGGATCTCGGCGCCCAGCGCACCCCCCAGGCCGGCCAGCCCCGAGCCCACTGCGAAAGTCAGCAGGAACACCACGTTCACGTTGATGCCCATGCCGGCGGCAACCCGCGGATCATCGACGGCGGCGCGAAGCCGGCTGCCGAAGCGCGTCTTCGTGAGGATCAGCTGAAGCACCACGGTCAGCAACGCGCACACGGCGATGATGAAGATCCGGTAGTGGCCCATGCCCAGCATCAGCGCGCCGTCACCGATCTCGGTGCGTCCGCGAAGCCATTCGGGCAGGTGGATGTTCTGCTGCGAGGAGCCGACGAAGTAGTCGACCGCCGCGACCGCCATGAACGCAAGGCCGATGGAGAACATCACCTGGTCGAGGTGCGGCTTGCCGTACATCGGACGATAAAGCGTGCGCTCTAGCAGCGCGCCCGCGGCGCCGACGACGATGAACGCGAGCGGCAGGCAAAGGAGAAAAGGCACGCCGAGCTGTTGCATGGCGAATACCGTCAGGTAGCCGCCGGCCATGGCGAATGCCCCGTGCGCCAGGTTGATGAAGTTCATCAGCCCCAGCGTCACGGCCAGGCCGACCGCGAGCACGAACAGCAGCATGCCGTAGGCGATGCCGTCAAACAGAATGGTTAGCATGGCTCGCCCCCAGTCTTCGCGCACTTCGTGTCGCTTCGCCTACCCCCTACCGGGGGCAATACCAGTGGCCCGGCGGAGCCGGTTCCACGGTATTTTCCGAATGGGGTGGGGGCGGATTTTGCGTTGTCAGCGGTCAAGGGCGGGGGGTGCATCACTGCTTGGTCTTGCCGGGGTCTTTGACGTTTTTGATGACGTCGAACTCGACGTTGTAGAGCTGGCCGTCTTTTTTCTCGACTTTGCGCAGGTACACGTCTTGCACGATATCGCGGGTCTGGGCGTCGATGAGGACTTGGCCGCGGGGGCTTTCGAAGACTTGGCCCTTCATTGCGGCGAGGAGTGCTTCGCCACCGCCTTGGCCCTTGGTCGTCTTGAGGGCGTCATAGATGACGCGCATGCCGTCATAGCCGCCGACGGCCATGAAGTTGGGGCGCATGTTCTTGTTGGCCTTTTCGAAGGCTTCGACGAACTTCTTGTTCATCGCCGAGGGATGGGCCGCCGAATAGTGGTGCGAGGTGACCACGCCCAGCGCGCCGTCGCCCATGTCGTTGAGCTGATCGTCGTCCGTCACGTCGCCGGTGGCGATCAGCTTGATGCCAGCCTTGTCCATGCCGCGTTCGAGGAACTGCTTCATCACGGCCGAGCCCGCGCCGGAGGGCACGAAGACGAACAGCGCGTCAGGCTTGGCGTCGCGCACTTTCTGCAGGAAGGGCGCGAAGTCGGGATTGCGCAGCGGCACGCGCAGCGAATCGAGCACCTTGCCGCCGTTGAGCTGGAAGCGCTCCTTGAAGTACTTCTCGGCGTCGTTGCCGGGGCCATAGTCGGAGACCAGCGTGACCACGGTCTTGATTCCGTTCTTTGGCGCCCAGTCGCCCATGGCCACCGAGACCTGCGGCAGCGTGAAGCTCGAGCGCACGACGTACGGAGACGCTTCAGTGATGCTCGACGTGGCAGCCGCCATCACGACCAGCGGCGTCTTCGACTGCGTGGCAATCGGTGCGACGGCCAGCGCGGATGGCGTGATGCCCATGCCGGCGAGCACGTTCACCTTGTCGTTGACGACCAATTCCTGCGCCAGGCGCTTGGTGACGTCCGGCAAGCCGGTGTCGTCCTTGACGATCAGTTCGACCTTCTTGCCCGCGACGGTGTCGCCGTTCTGCGCCATGTAAAGACGCGCGGCGGCCTCGATCTGGCGCCCGGTGGAAGCCTGCTGGCCGGTCATCGGAAGGATCAGGCCGATCTTGAACGTGTTGTCCGCGGCGAATGCCGAAGGCATGGCCAGCGCAATGGCGGTCAGGCTGGCAGCCTTGACGAGATGACGACGAAGCATGGAGCTCTCCTTTTCGATAGGTGCTGAATTGGCGAAACGGTGGATATTGTGACGAGATGCAAGTGGACGCGGGCTTCGGCAAACACCTAGCTTGCCGCCGCAGCATCGGATTTCTGCGCGATCATGAAATTGGACGCGCGATCATCGCGCAATGGGGGGTGGCAGAGGCAAGTCATGCAGGTCCATCGTGCGGGTGCAATGTTCAGGTTCGGCGGCGGATGAGATTCACGCCCGGCAAAGGATGCGCCTGCAGGCCGTGCAGCGCCTCGCGGAGGTTGCGCTGGGCGATGCGGCTGTGCTCGCGCATCAGCGCCTCGGCGCGGGAACCCTCGCGGTTTTCGATCGCGTCCAGCACCTGCCAATGCTGGTCCTGTGCGATCAGCAGCATGTCTCGAGCGGCAGGCGCATTGGCCTGCACGACGACGAAGGCCGATGGCGATGCGAAGGGCAAGTTGGTGACGCGCTCGGTCTGCATGCTGATCAGCGGGCTCGCGGACAGCTCGGACAGCAGGCGATGAAACTCTTCGTTGAACGCCACATAGCGCGAGAACGCGGCATCGTCCAGCGCCGGTTCGCACAACAGCTCGTCGATGCGCTTGAGACACGCGCGGGCCTCGCGCAGCACCACCGGCGCCACGCCGCGCTCCGCTGCGAGCCGCGCCGACAACCCTTCCAGCGTGCCGCGCAACTCGATGGCGTCCGACACGTCACGCTCCGAGAAAGTCCGCACGGCATAGCCACCGTTGGGCAGCGCCTCCAGCAAGCCCTCCTGCTCGAGGCGCATCAGGGCGCTGCGCACCGGGGTTCGGGAGACGCCGAGCAATTCGGAGATGGCGACTTCGGCAATGCGGGCACCGCCGGGCAATTCGCCGGCGAGCACCATCTCGCGCAGGCGCAACTGGGCCTTGACGGCTTGCGAGCCGCCCGCTTCGGGTTCGCCGAACGCGGCGGCGACGGCATGGCTCGTCGCAGGATGGATGCGGTCATTCACGGGATACGGACTGTATACACACGAACCCAGAAAATTGACCAGGCCACCGGGTTTCGAGGGTAAACACTCATCCCGGTGTATCCGCTGCGCATCAGTCCTGTGCGGATACGATCGACCGTTCTATTCCAGTTTTGACGGAGCCACCTATGTCCCAGCATGCCCAACTGCCTGCCCGCTATGACCATGTCGGCAGCTTCCTGCGCCCCAAATACCTGCTCGAAGCCCGAGAGCAAAAAGCCAAGGGCGAAATCACGCCCGAGCAGCTTCGAAAGGTCGAAGACAAGGCCATCACGGAGATCGTCAAGTTCCAGGAAGACGTTGGCCTCAAGAGCATCACCGACGGGGAATTCCGCCGTACCTATTTCCACATCGACTTTCTCGAACAGCTCGGCGGCGTGAAAACGGATATTCCGGTCACGATCCGCAAGGCCGACGGCACAGAGGAACTTGCCCCGCCGGTGATGCGCGTGATCGACAAGGTCCGCCACGCCAAGAACATCCAGCTGGCGGATTTCCAGTACCTCAAGAGCCAGGTGTCCGCCGGGAGCACGCCCAAGGTCACGATCCCCTCGCCCACCATGCTGCACTTTCGCGGCGGCCGCGCCGGCATCAGCAAGGAGGCTTACCCGGAACTCGATCCGACCTTCTACGACGATGTGGCCAAGGCCTATGGCGACGAGCTTCGCTCGCTGGCTGATGCCGGTTGCACCTATGTGCAGATGGACGACACCAATCTCGCCTACCTTTGCGACGAAAGAATGCGCGAAGCAGCCCGCCAGCGCGGCGACGACCCGAACGAACTGCCGCACCGCTATGCCGCCTTCATCAACAAGGTCGTCGCGCAAAAGCCGGCCGGCATGACGCTGGCGATGCACCTGTGCCGCGGCAACTTCAAGAGCACGCACGCCGCAGCCGGCAACTACGAGCCGGTGGCCGAGGCGCTGCTCAAGGAAATGGATCTCGACGCCTACTTCCTCGAATACGACGATGCGCGCTCGGGAGACTTCCGTCCCCTGCGCTTCCTGCCGAAGGGCAAGACGGTCGTGCTGGGCCTAGTGACCACCAAGTTCGGCGAAATGGAAGACAAGGACGAGCTCAAGAGCCGCATCGAGGCCGCCGCCAAATACGTTTCGCTCGACCAGCTCGCCCTGTCGCCGCAATGCGGTTTCTCCAGCACGGTGCACGGCAACAACATCGCTGTCGAGGCGCAACGTGCCAAGCTGCGTCTGGTCATAGAGACAGCCCAAGAGGTCTGGGGGGGCTAGAGGCTAGGCTCGCCCCCAGGCTGCGCGCACTTCGTGTCGCTTCGCCGACCCCCTGCCGGGGGCAACACCAGCGGCCCGGCAAAGCCGGTTCCGCGGTGTTTCCCGAAGATGCCGTTCCGGCGGGCGGTTTGTTTTGGCGCTGGGGTGAAGTAGGCTTCGGGGATGAAGCTCTTCACCGGTCCCCTCAGCATGTTCGGCGCCAAGGCGCAGATCGCGGCTCTTGAGAAAGGGCTGCCGTTCGAATGCGTGATGGTGCCATTCGACCGCGACGACAACTACGAGCCCAAGCATCCCGATGTGCTTCGGATCAACCCGAAGCAGCAGGTGCCGGTGCTGGTCGACGGCGACCTCGAACTGTTCGATTCGACTCAGATCTTCGAGTACCTCGAAGATCTCGTTCCCGATCCACCGCTGTGGCCCGCCGAAGTCTCCGCGCGTGCCCGGGCGCGACAACTCGAACTCAAGTCGGATGAGGTTTTCTTTCCCCACGTCGTGAAGCTCTTTGGGCTGCAGGACGACATGCAAAGTCCCGCGGCGCGGGCGGCGTGTGCTGCGTGCGACCGCTTTTGCAAGGACCTGGATCTTCTTCTCGAAGGCCGCGACTATCTCGCCGGCCCCTATTCGTACGCCGATATCGCGTTCTACATGGCGCATGTATTCGCCGATCGCAAAGGAGCCGGCATGACATCTTCCACCCCGCGGTTGGTCGCCTGGCGTGATCGCGTCGGCGAGCGGCCCGCGGTGCGCGAAGTGGTCGGCGCAATGATGCGTTTCCTCGCATCGCACGGGCGGCCGGTGCCCGCGTTCCTGCAGTCGCATCTCCGCACGTGAATCAGATCGACGAGTTGCTCGACTGGCTGCCGTCGCCGTCGCAGCATTTGCTGGTCGTCACGTTCGCGCTGCTTGTCTATGTGCTGACGACCCGCGGGCGGCGCGAACAGCGCGCGCCTTCGACAGCCATCGCCTGGGTCATGGGACTTGCGCTGATGCCCTACGTCATCCTTCCCATGTACCTGTTGTTCGGCCAACGCAAGCTCCGGCCGGCGGGCTCTCCCCGTCCGCCGCGCACCGGCCCGACGGGGCATTGGGCCGCCGACTTGATCGAGAGCTTCGGCCTGGCGCCGCCCGGGCCCTGCGACATTCATTTCCATTCCGATGGCGCGGCTGCGCGCGATGCGCTCTTCGAGGTGATCGAACGCGCACGGACGCGGCTCGACGTCGGCACCTTCATCATCGGTGATGACGCGCTGGGACATGAAGTCATCAACCGGCTGTCGCGGCGCGCGCGGGAGGGGGTCGCGGTGCGCGTGCTGCTCGATGGTTTCGGCGCGCTTTCACTGCCGCGCTCGCACTTCGACACGCTGCGCGAAGCGGGCGCCGAAGTCGCGGTGTTTCGTCCCATCTTCAGCCTGCGGCGCACCGGCCCGCGAAACCTGCGCAACCACCGCAAGCTCACCATTGCCGACGACCAATGGCTCTGGTCGGGCGGCCGCAATCTTGCTGGCGAGTACTTCACCGGCAACGACGATCATCCGATTCCATGGCGTGACCTGTCCTTCGATCTCCAGGGCAGCGTGGCCGCCGCGGCGGCGCGGCAGTTCGACCATGACTGGTCGTCGGTGCGCAAGCGCAAGGCGCGCGCCTCGGCCGCCGTCGAAACGACCGCTGGAGGCGATCTCGCGCAGTTCCTGCCGAGCGGCCCCGACCAGACCGAAGACACGGCCCACGCCCTGCTCATCGACGCCTGCTTTCGCGCCGAACAACGGCTGCTCGCCATCACTCCTTACTTCGTGCCGGGCGACGGACTGCGCGACGCCTTGCGCCTGGCCGCGCGGCGCGGCGTGCAGGTGACGATCGCCATCCCGGCCCGATCGAATCACCGTCTGGCCGACTTCGTTCGCGCACGCGCGATGCGCGACCTCGCTCGCGCAGGGGTCACCTTTCGCATGTTGCCTTTCATGGCGCACGCCAAGGCCGTGGTGGTGGACGAAGACCTTGCGATGTGCGGATCGATCAACCTCGACCTGCGCAGCTTGCTCATCAACCATGAGGCGGCCGTGGTGTTCTACGGCCAGCGCCAGATCGATTGGCTGGCGCAATGGATCGAAACCACCGCTTCGGCCGGTGAGACCTACCGGGCGCGCCGGCCGGGCCTCCTTCGCGATCTGGCGGAGGGGCTGCTTCTCACTATCGCGTTCCAGCTCTGACCGAGCGCCGGGCGGCCATGGCGGCAATGCCTCGTTGTCCGATACTCGCTTCTCGTCGCAAGCAACTTCAGGAGAGATGCATGACAAAGCTCGTCCAGTTCAACCGGCCCGATGGCGGCGCCGTTCAAGGCTACCTTGCAGAAGCCGACAAGCCCTTCGGCTCCGTCGTGGTGATCCAGGAATGGTGGGGATTGAACGATCAGATCCGCGGGGTGGCCAATCGGTTTGCAGAAGCAGGGTTCACCGCCCTGGTGCCAGACCTGTATCGCGGAAAGTCCACGGTCGAAGCCGAGGAAGCCCATCACCTGATGGACGGCCTGAACTTCGCGGACGCGGCGTCACAGGACGTCCGTGGGGCGGTGCAGTTCCTGAAGGCGCGCGGTGGCAAGGTAGGTGTCACAGGCTTTTGCATGGGCGGAGCGGTCACCCTCCTCGCCTCGACCATGGTCCCCGAGGCCGACGCCGTGGTCGTGTGGTACGGCTACCCGCCGCTGGAGTACGTCGATGCGTCGAAGATCACTGCGCCGCTGATGGGTCACTGGGCCACGCAGGATCAGGCCTTTGCGATCGCAGGCGTCGAAAGCCTCGAAGAAAAACTGAGTGCCGCGGGCGTCCGCTACGAAGGGCACCGCTACCTGGCGCACCATGCCTTCGCCAACGAGGAAGCGCAGGGCCCGGGACGCATCCCGATCACGCAATACGACGCCGTTTGGGCGGAACGCGCCTGGGATCGCACGGTGCGATTCTTCGGCCGCGAACTCGCCTGAAACCAGGCGCACGTCAGCGATTCGTTTTCTTCTGGGTGCCCTTCCCCGATTCGGCGGACTTGTTCGTGTAGCTCGCGTTGCCGAGCCCGGTACCGATCGTCAGGATCGCCCAGCGCTCCACGTCGTGCATGAAGGGCAGTTCGCTCAGGCCTTGGACCACCGCATCGTTGTGCATCAGCGCGACCGTGGGGTGTCCGCCGATCAGCGGGATTTTTTTGCAAAGCTCGCTGGGCAGATGGAAATGCTCGCTCTCCCAGTCGCCCGGCAGGTTCTGCGCACCGCGCGCGATCGATCCGTCCTTGCGAATCAACCCGGGACATCCGATGCCGATGAACGGGGCAAGTCGAATGCCCTTCTTGTCGCAATGCCGCATCTGCTTGGCGAGCATTTCCGCGAGCGTTTCGACCAGGATCTTGCGGCTGGGACCGTCGTCGGCATGGCGCCATTTCTCGCGGTGAACCACCTTGGCCTTGGAGAGGTCGGCTGAGCGCCTGATCCGCGTCTTGACGACGCCGCAGCGCACATTGGTGCCGCCGATGTCGAGCGCAAGAATGGCGTCGCGGCCCTTCAGCAGCGGCGGCGGAACCAGGTGCACCCAGCCGAGAAGGCCGCCATCGTCGGTCTCATGCGAGATGCGGCCCAATTGCACCGACTGCCCCATTTCCTGGAGGATGGCCGCGGCCTGCAGGATCGCGCGTTCGCCGACATCGCTTTCCGGAAACCCGCCGCCAATCACGACCCGCTCGACGCCTTTCCATGACGGGTGACGCATGAAGCGGTCGATCACCCAAGCCAGGTCTTCCGCGAATTCCTCGATGACGGCATGCACGACATCGGCGGCCCGTGAGGCCTCTTCGCCGATGGCCTTGTCGAGGACCCGCTTGCTCAGGTCCCTGGAATGACGCCTTCCCAGCGGGTCAGTCCCCTTGCGTCGGCTGCGGCGGCGCCAGCGCTCGAGCAGCTCCCTGAAGGCTGTCTGGCTGGCCGCATCACCGACAAAACCGTCCTTGTCGCGCAACTGCAGGCTGTAGCCCTCGACCACCACCGAAGGGAGTTCGCGTGCGCCATGCACGTCCGGTAGGGGATGCGCGTCGTTGTCGTTTCCATCCTTGCTTTCGTTCTTCTCTTTCTTGTCTCTCTTCTCTTTCTTTTCTTTTGCCATCGTGTTCCCCGGGTGCGCCGTTCAGTCGGCCGTGGTCGCCAGTATCAGCTTTGCGGTTTCGTCCGGCGCGTCCCAGTGGGGATAGTGTCCGCACCGGTCAAACCAGTGGACGCGAGCGTCCGGAAAGAGTTGCTGCGCGCGAGCGGCCTGGATCGGGAAGCAGAGCCGGTCGAAGCGCCCCCAACCGATCACGAGTTGCTTTTCGAGACTGCCGACCAAAGCGCCTTCCTGCGGCGACCCTTGTATGAGGTTCTTCAGGACCAGGTTGAAGGAAGCTGCCGATGCGAAGTTGCGCATTTCATCCAGGACCAGCGAAGGCGAAAGACCGGCGGCGCGCGCCGAGACGTGCCCCAGCAGCAGCACGCGCGACCATTCGTTGGCCGTGATCGCCGGCATGGCGAATTGCAGTGCACGCGCCATCCGCCAGGAAAGGCACACGGATGCTCGATACGCATGGCGCTCCCAGCCTTCCCAGAAGCCGAGCGGACCAAGCGACACGACCGCCCCGACCACGCCGCCGCGCCGCGCCAGTTCCAGAATGAGTTGCCCGCCCACTGAACTGCCGGCGGCATCGATTCCGATCAGATCGTGTTCCTTGAGAAACAAAGCGACCGCATCGCACAGAGTGCCAATGGAGACTTCGCCGTCCAGTTCAGGGCTCTTGCCGAACCCCGGAAGGTCGATGGCCACCACGCTGCGCTCTGCAGCCAGCGGCGTCAGGATGGTCCTCCACGAACGCCAGGTGCCTCCCAGGCCGTGGATGAGCAACAAGGGCTTGCCTTCACCGCGTCGGACGTAGTTGATGCGCACGCATTCATTCTGCTTTCAGCCGCTGCGCTGCAGCATCGGCACGGCGCACGATCGCCTGTAGGAGACGAACCAGTCCATCGAATGGCCTCATCGGGGCCGCGTCGCCGATACACTGCCTCGATGCGTTCTCTGCGCCGAATCTGGCTCACCGCCTTGGCTTGCCTGGGTCTCCTCGGCGCGGCCTTTCCGTCGCAAGCGCAAGGAGGGGCCGGCGAACTCCGCATCGGATCGAAGCGATTCACCGAGTCGTACATCCTCGCGCAGGTGCTCGCGCAGACGGCGGCAGCGCACACCACACCCGCGCCCGTCGTGCGGCAAGGACTCGGCAATACGGCCATCGTCTACGAAGCGTTGACCTCCGGCGGCATCGATCTCTATGCCGAATACACCGGCACCATTGCCCTCGAAATCCTCAAGAGCGCCCAGCCCATGACGCTGGAGGACATGAACGCGGCGCTTCGTCCATTGGGACTTGGCATTGCGATTCCATTCGGCTTCAACGACGGCTATGCGCTCGCCATGCGCGCGGCCGATGCCGAGCGGCTGGGCGTGCGAACGCTCGGCGACCTCGCTGCCCACCCTGAGCTGAAACTCGGCCTGTCGAACGAATTCCTCGGACGCGCCGACGGCTGGCAAGGGCTGGCCGCTCGCTATGGCTTCACGCAGACGCCGACCGGGCTCGACCACGGACTGGCCTACGACGCGATCGCCGCGAAGCAGATCGACGTGACCGACATCTACACGACCGACGCCAAGATCGATCATCTCGGCCTGCGCGTGCTCGAAGACGACCGCCATTACTTTCCGCGCTACGACGCCGTGGTGCTCTACCGCCTCGACGTGCCAACGCGCTGGCCGCAGGCGTGGGCGGCGATGCAGAAGCTGGAAGGCCGGGTGGACGAGCACGCGATGATCGAGATGAATGCGCGTGCCGAATTGCAGGGCGTGGGCTTCGATGTCATTGCGCGCGACTTCCTCGCGCAAAGCAAGATCGTCGCCCAGCCGGCCAACGCCAACACGACCCAGGCAGCCGGCGCCGCGCGCCCGAAGGATGCCGCGGCGCGCGGTTTCCTCGCCAAGCTCTTCGGCCCGGACCTCGGCCGGCTCACGCGCCAGCACCTGCTGCTGGTCGCGGTTTCGGTGGGGCTGGGCATCCTGATCGCGGTGCCATTGGGCATCCTCGTGTTTCCACACCTTCGAACGCGTGCGCTCGTGCTCGGGCTCACGGGGCTGCTGCAGACGATTCCTTCGCTTGCGCTGCTGGCGATATTGATCTCCGCAGTGGGCGCGATCGGCCTCGTTCCGGCGCTGATCGCGCTCACGCTTTATTCGCTGTTGCCGATCATGCGAAACACAGTCACGGGCTTGGCCGAGGTTTCGGCAGGGCTGCGCGAGGCCGGCACCGCCTTGGGAATGACCGCCGGGCAGACGCTGCAAGTGGTGCAATTGCCGCTCGCACTGCCCACGATCCTTGCGGGCGTGCGGACGGCGACGACCATCGCCATCGGCACCGCCACGATCGCGGCCTTCATTGGCGCCGGAGGTTTCGGCGAGCGCATCGTGACGGGGCTGGCGCTCAACGATCGCGAACTGCTGCTGGCTGGCGCAGTGCCGGCCGCAGTGCTGGCATTGCTCAGCGAGGCATTGTTCGAATCGATCGAATACTTGATGCGCCGCAGAGGCTGAAGGCGCGGCGGAACAAGCCTTGCCCGGCTGGGCGATCGCACTGAAATCGCCGTTGAACGAGCTTTCGATCCCTTACACTGGCGCAGTCAGGAGAGAGCCCCGCTGCGCCGGGGCCGCCGAAGGCGCAGGTCCCACCAAAACACGGGCCCGAACGCTCAGGCAAAAGGACTGGCGAAGCGCCCCGCATCAGGGCGTTTCCTTGCTGGAGAGAGGCGACCCGTCGCACGACGGCCTCGCCCACCGAAGGAGCAAGCCCCGATCGTGGGGTGAATCTCTCAGGTAAAGCGGACAGCAGGGGTGGCCCATGGCTTCGGTCATGGATCTGGACTGCCCCTTTTGGAGAGAGCCTTGGCCTCCGCATCGACCGACCTTCTGAAGACTCCGCTTCATGACCTGCACGTCGAACTCGGCGCACGCATGGTGCCCTTCGCGGGCTACTCGATGCCCGTGCAGTATCCGGCCGGCCTCATGGCCGAACACAAGCACACGCGCGATGCCGCGGGTTTGTTCGACATTTCCCACATGGGCCAGTTGCGGCTTTCAGGCCCCGAGGCCGCGGCCGCGTTCGAGACCCTGATGCCAGTCGACGTCATCGGTCTCGCACCTGGAAAGCAGCGCTACGGGCTGCTGCTGAATGAAGACGGCGGCATCCTCGACGACCTGATGTTCTTCAACGAGGGCCACAACTCGCTGTTCGTGATCGTCAACGGCGCCTGCAAGCAGGCGGACATCGCGCATATCACCGTCAAAATCGGACACCGCTGCCAGGTTTCGCCGATGCCGGACCACGCGCTGCTCGCCCTTCAAGGACCGCAGGCTGCCGCAACACTGGCGTGGCTTTCACCGGGTATCGAACGGTTTGTCTTCATGACCGGCGGCGCAGCGCAAATCGGCGGCATCCCGACTTTCGTCACTCGCAGCGGCTATACCGGCGAGGACGGTTTCGAAATCTCCGTTGCCGCTGCGAACGCCGAGCGCCTGGCCCGGCTGCTGCTCGCCCAACCCGAGGTCAAGCCCATCGGCCTGGGAGCGCGCAACTCCCTGCGGCTGGAAGCCGGACTCTGCCTCTATGGCAACGACATCGACGAGACGACCACGCCGGTCGAAGCCTCGCTGGTGTGGGCCATGCAGAAGGTCCGGCGCACCGGCGGAGCCCGCGAAGGCGGATTTCCGGGTGCGGCCAAGGTGCTGGCACAGCTCACGGCTGCGGACGGGACGGCGGGCCACCTCGACCATCACACCCTCAAGCGCAAGCGCGTCGGCCTGGTCGCGATCGATCGAGTGCCAGTGCGCGACGGCACACTGCTCGAATCCTTCGAAGGCGTTGCGATCGGACAGGTGACCAGCGGATTGCTCGGCCCCACCGTCGACCGGCCGATCGCCATGGCGTACGTCGCTCTGGCCTATTCAGAGCCCGGCACGCGCATGCAGGCGATCGTCCGTGGCAAGCCGGTCCTGATGGAAGTGAGCACGATGCCTTTCATTCCCGCGCGCTATTTCCGCGGCTGAGGCCGATCCGCACGCGGCGCTCTTTTTTGCCTTTTTTCTTTGCTTTTTCCAGCCCACTTTCTCATCTCAAGGAGCTTCAGTTCATGACCACCAGGTACACCAAGGATCACGAGTGGGTTCGCCAGGAAGCCGACGCGGCGCTTGTCACGGTTGGCATCACGGTTCACGCGCAGGACGCGCTGGGCGACGTCGTTTTCGTCGACCTGCCCGAGGTCGGCAAGTCCTTCGCGCAAGGCGAAGTGGCGGGCGTGGTCGAGTCGGTCAAGGCTGCCGCGGACGTTTTCATGCCGGTCTCCGGCGAGATCACCGAAGTCAACGAAGCGCTGCGCGCCGACCCGTCGCTTGCCAACAGCGCTCCGATGGACGCTGGCTGGTTCTTCAAGGTGCGCGTCAGCGACGTGACACAGCTCGAAGCCCTGCTCGACGACACCGCGTACGAGAAATTCTCGGCGGAATAATGCGCACCCCCAGGCTTCGCGCACTGCGTGTCGCTCTCGCCCACCCCCTGCAAGGGAGCGACACCAGCAGCCTGGCAAAGCCAGTTCTGCGGTGTCCCTGACAACTTGCCGAAACCAGAACCTTCTCAAGCTACCCCATGTCGACACCCGTCCTGCCCCTTTTTCCTCCGCTCAGCGAGCTCGAGAATGCCGAGGAATTCATCGCGCGCCATATCGGAATCGAACCGGCCGACGAGACGCGAATGCTGTCGGCCATCGGATCGGCCACGCGGGCCGAACTGATCGACGGCATCGTGCCGCCCGCCATCCGGCGCGCGCGGCCGATGCGCCTGCCTGCCCCGGTCACGGAGGCTGAGGCGCTGGCCGAACTCAAGGCGATCGCCGCGAAGAACAAGGTGGCGAAAAGCTTCATCGGGCAAGGCTACTACGGCACCCATACGCCGGGCGTCATCCTGCGCAACGTGCTGGAGAACCCCGCCTGGTACACCGCCTACACGCCCTACCAGGCCGAGATCTCGCAGGGCCGGATGGAGGCGCTCGTCAATTTCCAGACCATGGTGTGCGACCTCACAGGCATGGCCATTGCCAATGCTTCGATGCTCGACGAGGCGACCGCCGCGGCAGAGGCGATGACGCTTGCCCGCCGCAGCGTCAAGAGCAAGAGCAACGTGTTCCTGGTGTCCGGCGACTGTCATCCGCAGACCATCGAAGTCATCAAGACACGTGCTGCGCCTCTCGGCATCGAAGTCCGCGTCAGCACCGTGTCCGAGACGCTGCCGCACCTGATGGCGAGCTGTGAATTCTTCGGCGTGCTGGCGCAATACCCGGCCACCACCGGCCACGTGCACGACCTGCGGCCACTCGCCGGGCATGCGCACCAGTTCGATGCCGCCTTCTGTGTGGCGGCGGACTTGCTCGCGCTCGCACTGCTCACGCCGCCGGGCGAATGGGACGCCGACATCGTCTGCGGCACCACGCAGCGCTTCGGCATGCCGATGGGCAACGGCGGTCCTCACGCGGCCTACCTGGCATGCCGCGACGAATTCAAGCGCTCGCTGCCCGGGCGCCTCGTCGGCGTCAGCGTCGACACGCATGGCGAGCCGGCCTACCGCCTCGCCCTGCAGACCCGCGAGCAGCACATCCGGCGCGAGAAAGCCACCTCGAACATTTGCACCGCGCAGGTGCTGCCGGCGGTGATCGCCAGCATGTACGCGGTCTATCACGGGCCGGAGGGCATTCGCCGCATCGCGCAGCGCGTGTCGTCGCTCACCTCGATCCTCGCGCAGGGGCTCGAACAGATGGGCCGTGAGCTGGTGAACGCAACGGCGTTCGACACGCTCACCGTCAAGACAGGCGAAGACACCGCGAAAGTCGTCGAACGCGCGGACGCCGCCAGCGTCAACCTCGGTCTGCGCGTGCAAAACCACGTCGGCATTTCGCTGGACGAGACCACGACGCGCGCGGACATCGAGACGCTCTGGGCGCTGTTCGTGCCCGCCGGAACGCCGCTGCCGCGTTTCGACGAACTCGCCGGCCGGATCGCATCGCGCATCCCCGACGACTTGCGCCGCGCGAGCGCTTTTCTCACGCATCCGGTATTCAACACGCACAAGAGCGAAACCGCGATGCTGCGCTACATCCGCAGCCTGGCCGACAAGGATCTCGCGCTCGATCGCAGCATGATCCCGCTCGGAAGCTGCACGATGAAGCTCAATGCGACCAGCGAGATGATCCCGATCACCTGGCCTGAATTCGCGAACATCCATCCTTTCGCGCCGGCGGAGCAGTTGCAGGGCTACGCGCAGCTCGACAAGCAATTGCGCGCATGGCTGTGCGAAGCCACCGGCTACGCCGGCATCAGCCTTCAACCCAACGCCGGATCACAAGGCGAATACGCAGGGCTGCTTGCGATCAAGGCTTTTCATGAAGCAAGGGGCGAGAGCCATCGCGACGTGTGCCTCATTCCGTTTTCCGCGCATGGCACCAATCCGGCCAGTGCGCACATGGCGGGGATGAAGGTGGTGGTCACGGCCTGCGATGCCGAAGGCAATGTCGACATCGACGATCTCAAGCGCGCATGCGGCACCCACGGCGACAAACTGGCCGCCGTGATGATCACCTACCCCAGCACCCACGGCGTGTTCGAGACGCGCGTGAAAGAGCTGTGCGAGATCGTCCATGCGCACGGCGGTCGCGTATACGTGGACGGCGCCAACATGAATGCGCTCGTGGGCGTCGCTGCGCCAGGCGAATTCGGCGGCGACGTGAGCCACCTGAACCTGCATAAGACCTTCTGCATCCCTCACGGCGGCGGCGGTCCGGGTGTCGGGCCGGTCTGCGTGGTCGAGGACCTTGTTCCGTATCTGCCCGGTCACGCGACAGGCGGCATCGCCTCGCATGGCGTCGGGGCCGTGTCGGCGGCACCGCTCGGCAACGCGGCCGTGCTGCCGATCAGCTGGATGTACTGCCGCATGATGGGAGCGCCCGGTCTCAAGGCTGCCACTGAAACCGCGATCCTCAGCGCCAACTACATCAGCGCGCGCCTGAAGGAGCACTACCCTACGCTCTATGCAAGCGCCAACGGCCACGTTGCGCACGAGTGCATCCTCGACTTGCGCCCGCTGAAGGACGCCAGCGGCGTCACGGCCGAAGACGTCGCCAAGAGGCTCATCGACTACGGCTTCCACGCGCCGACCTTGAGCTTTCCCGTGCCCGGCACGCTGATGGTCGAACCCACCGAAAGCGAACCGCTGGCTGAGCTCGACCGCTTCATCGACGCGATGATCGCCATTCGCGGCGAGATCCGCCGCGTCGAGGAAGGCGTCTGGCCGAAGGACGACAACCCGCTCAAGAACGCGCCGCATACCGCCGCGAGCCTGCTCGCCAGCGAATGGACGCGCCCTTACTCGCGCGAACTGGCGGCGTTTCCGCTCGTCGCGCTCAAAGCGGCGAAATACTGGCCGTCCATCGGCCGGGTCGACAACGTCTACGGCGATCGCAATCTGTTCTGCAGTTGCGTGCCGATGGACGAACTGGTCAAGTAGGAAACTTTCTCGGGGCGGCTACCAGCGTTGCTGCTGCCGCCCGCCATGGATGTTGCCGGCGATGCCACCCGCAACGCCGCCGATGGCCGCGCCTGTCCAGGCATCGCCTCCGGAGATCGCGGCGATCCCCGCGCCGGCTGCCGCGCCCATCGCGGCGCCGCTCACCGTCCCTTGCTGCTGCGGGCTCATGTTGGTGCAGCCGACGGCGAACACTGACCCGGCCAGTGCTGCCGCCGCCATCCAGTGGAGTCGTTTCATGATCCGTTTCCTTTCACTTGTTCTTTTGCAGACCGGGAACGGCCATTTCGAACCAGATGATGTCCAACACCGGCCGCTTGAGCTTGTCCGGGTTGGCGGCGTACCACTTATCGATGCTCGAACTCACGCTGTCGAGCGTCTGTCCTTGCATTCCCTTCGCCAGCCGCGGAATGAAGCTCTGCGCGTCCGGCGGCGGGTTCCTCGAAGAGTAGGCCGCGTCGACCTGCACGATATTGGCCAGACCGACCAGATACGCCTTCTTCACGGCCGGGGCCGACGTGGTCCATTGCTCGCCGGTCACGACCGGAATGTCGGCCGCCTTGGCGGGTACGCACGCGAGCGCCAGGGCCATGCACGCGGCCGACAGGGCGGCGCGTACTTGCAGTTTCGATGTCATTGCGTTTTCCAACGGGATTCCTTGGTTGGTTCTTGCGGCTGCGAAGCATCGTGCGCCGCTGCGTCGAAGCATGTCAAGCGCGTCAAAAAGAGCTGAAGGCCGCGCCTCCAGTGCGTACTTTTGTTGCAGCACGCGCGCTGCTGCTCTGCGAAAAGCACACAATATGTCGACCATGCGCAAGCTCGCACTTCTCGCGGTTTTGCTCGCCGCCGCTCCGATGGCCGGCGCGGACGTGATCCGCTGCGCCGACGCCGCCGGCAACGTGAGCTACACCGACGCGGCATGTCCGACGGGCGCCAAGAAGGTGGCACGCGTGTCGACGGTAGAGCCCATCAGCGTCGTGCGCGGCGCCGACAAACCTCGCCCCGCGGCGAACGTCGAATCCACGGATGTTGCGGCAGCACCGCCGCCTGCGCCTTCGGCCCCCATCATCATTGACGGCCGCCGCGACGGCAACGCCGGCGGCGCGGTGCCCGACAACTCACGCTGGAGCGATCGGGGCGTCGATAGCATCGTGATCGACGACGGGTCGATGTATGCCGCCCCGGGCGTCTCTCGTCCGCCCCGGCCACGCGACATGCGGCCGCGCATTCGCTCCTGCGGCTCGCGAACCTGCGAAGACACCCAAGGCAATCACTTCACGCACTCGGGTCAACTCGACCGCTACCGAAGCATCGACGGACGAACCTGCCAGCCGGTGGGTACGACCACCGTCTGCCGCTGAACAGAGCGTAGAGCGCCCGCTACTTGCCCTGCTTGCCCTACTTGCTATTTCTTGGCGACGGCGCCGGTCGCAACCAGCCCGCGAAACTCGGCGAGCTTGGTCTTCATCCGCCGCTCGTTCACCGGGCCCATGCGAATCAGGATCTTCTGCCCGGCAGACAAAGCTTCAAGTTGCGGATCGGCGAATTCATAGCGTAGCCATGGGGTGTTCGAGGCCGCGTCGCTCTTCATTTCGTCTTTCAGCTCGCCTTTCACTTCGGTCAGCCTGACCTGAACCGGCCCGGCAGGTTCCGGGGTCTTCAGGAGATGATCCAGCACGGCAACCAGCCGGTCATTGAAATAGCGCCCCGGATAACCCAGCTCTTCGTACGCCTGCTGAAACAGCGGATACAGCTTGGCATACAGCGCGGCGGCGTTGGCCGTGTTGACCGACTCCACGAACAGCACGAAGGGTGTGTAGCGATTGCCGTTGTCGACGCCGATGGTCTTGATCTCGCCGGCGCCCTGCGTCTCGAAGCGCTGCGGCGTCGGGTGCACCGGCCACAGGCGCGAAGATGCCTGCGCGCGCGGCAAGTTGTCCACCGTCGCAACCACGCGCCGGACGAAGCCGTCCGTCTGCACGAACGAAGTGACGCCCTTCTTGCCGAGCAAGTCGTTCAAGGCACCGTTGACGCGCGCGTCGGCGTCGTTCAGTGGCGGGAGCGTCTTGTCGGGCTCAGCCAGGGGCTCGACGAGGTTCTGCGGCCCGGTCGCCACGGGCGCGGGGTTGTCGGGCGGTGCCGGTTGCGGCTGAGGCGCTGTTGATACTGGCGGCGCTTCAGGCGGCGCTTCTTTTTGCATGGACCAACGCCACCAGGCGAAAGCACCCGCGAGGATCGCAATGATCACGAGCGCGGGGATCCACATCGAGGTTTCGCGAGCTGGCCTGAATTCTGCTGGGTCCCGATCGGGCATGTTTCAATCTTCCTTTCCCTGTCCATTGGAAACCACTGCGCCGCGGCTTGCCGTAACGTCCTGTGACCGCACGGTCACCGCAGTGCGAGCGCGCCATGAGAGCACCATGAACATCGACTTCGCGACACTGACGCAATACCAACGCTACAAGCTCATGGCGAGCCTCATCGTGCCACGGCCGATCGCGCTGGTCACCACGATCGGGGCCCTCGGCGTGGTCAACGCGGCGCCCTTCAGCATGTTCAACATGCTGGGCGAGGAACCACCGATCGTGATGATCAGTGTGAACCGGCTGCAGGACGGCGTCTTGAAAGACACTGCCGCCAACATCGTGCGCACGGGTGAGTTCGTCATCCATCTGGCCGACGAGGACATCGCCGAACAGATGCACCGTTGCGGCGACCGTCATCCGCCGCACGTGAGCGAACTCGACATCGTCGGCTTCACCGCCCTGCCGAGCAACGCCGTGAAGCCGCCGCGCATTGCCGAGGCGCCGGTCGCCTTCGAATGCACGCTGTGGGAAACGCTGGAAACCGACAGCCGCCAGATCTTCATCGGCCAGGTGCGCTGGATGCACGCGCGCGACGAACTGATCGACACCGAAGCATGGCGAGTGCGCCTGCAGCACTACTTTCCGGTCGGCCGCTTCGGCGCCAGTTTCTACGTGAAGACGCGCGAACGGTATGCGCTCGCAGCCCAGGGCGCGACGCGAAGCACCGCCATCGACGAAATGTAGGCGGACGGACGGCGGGCAGTCGCCGCGCTACGGGGATGGGCCGGCAACGCCCATCAATCTAGCGCTTTGTCAGGCAAGCGGTCATCGGCCTGTAGGACTAGCTCAATGGTTGGGTGCCGCGACGCACACGCCGGGGCCGATTGAAGTTAAAAATGCCTCCTCTTCGCTGCCTGACTGGAGGAATCCGATGTTCAGCATTTTTCAGCACAACCGGAACGGCCATCTGAGACGCATCATGACCTTGCTCGAGGAGGCAAACCTGGCGCGCATCGAGCACCAGGCCGCTGCCGAGCATCACGGCGCGCTCGCGCGCATGTACGCCGACCGCGCCAAGCGACTGGAGCGCGAGGTGTACGGAAGCACGCATGTTCCGGTCGGCGAAAGTGCGGCACCGCAAAAATTGGCTGACGAAAAGCCGGTCGTGTATGCGCTGGGCGCCAATCGCCGCGAAGCACCAGCGAAAGCCTGAAGCTCGAGCCGGACGGCCAAGCGATGGCCGATGAATTCGTCGATGTGCTGATCGTCGGCGCCGGGTTGTCCGGCATCGGCGCTGCGTCACACCTGCAGCGGCTGTGCCCCGGCCGCAGCGTCGCCATTCTGGAAGGACGGCACTCGCTCGGGGGTACGTGGGATCTCTTTCGCTATCCGGGCGTGCGTTCGGATTCCGACATGTACACGCTGGGCTATTCGTTTCGCCCCTGGACGCACGACAAGGCCATCGCCGACGGATCGGCCATCCTCCAGTACCTGCGCGACACGGCGCATGAAGAAGGTGTCGATCGGCTGATCCGCTACGGCCATCGCGTGCGAAACGCCAGTTGGTCGTCCGAGGCGGCGCAGTGGACCATAGAGGCCACACGCGACGACGGCGAGCCGGTTTCATTGCGCTGCGCCTTCCTGCTGATGTGCAGCGGCTACTACGACTATGCGGAAGGTTACACACCGGACTTTCCGGGCCGCGAGCGATTTGCCGGGCGCGTGGTGCATCCCCAGCAGTGGACCGATGACATCGAGTACATCGGCAAGCGCGTGGTCGTGATCGGCAGCGGCGCGACCGCGGTGACCATGGTGCCCGAACTCGCGCGACAGGCGGCGCACGTGACGATGCTTCAGCGCTCGCCCAGCTATGTGGCCTCGCGGCCCTCGGTCGATCGCGTCGCCGGTTGGCTCCAGCGGAACATGGGCGCGTCACGCGCGCACGCGCTTTCGCGCTGGAAGAACATGCTGCTCGCGCTCGTACTTTTCAGGGTGTGCCGGCACAAGCCGCAGTTTGCGAAGTCCGCGCTGATCAAGCAAGTCCGCCGTCAGTTGGGTCCGGGCTTCGACGTCGAGACCCACTTCACGCCCCGCTACAACCCGTGGGAACAGCGGCTGTGCCTGGTGCCCGACGGCGACCTCTTCAAGGCCATTCGTGCACAGCGTGCGAGCGTGGTCACCGACCGCATCGAATCCTTCACCGAATCAGGCCTGAAGCTCGCGAGCGGCGCGGAATTGCCGGCCGACCTCGTGGTGACAGCCACCGGACTCAAGCTCAAGGTGGTCGGCGGCGCCGAGCTTTTCGTCGATGGCCGCAAGCTGGAGCCGGCGGAATTGGTGAACTACAAGGGCATCATGTTTGCGGGCGTTCCGAACTTCGCGTCGATCTTCGGCTACACCAATGCATCATGGACGCTGAAGGCGGACTTGGCCGCCACCTTCGTCTGTCGCTTGCTCAATCACATGCAGCAGACAGGTGCACGGCAGTGCGTCGCGATGACGGACGATCCGGCCATGCCCTTGCAGCCGTGGGTCGACTTTTCGTCCGGCTACTTTCAGCGCGCCATGCAACAGATGCCTCGCCAAGGTGAGAAAAGGCCTTGGAAGCTCAACCAGAACTATCTCTCCGACTTCTTCACGCTGCGCTACGGCGCAGTGGACGATGGCGTCATGCGCTTCTCCGCTTAGTCCGCCCAGCGCTTGCGGCAATGGGACGCGCGACAACCTGCAGAACGCCTGAGGCGCAGGAACCAGCCTCGCGCTTCTTTGATCTGAAAGATCGCCATGTGCGATCTTTCGATCCTGCGGTTGTGGAACGGCGGCGCTTCCGTCGCGCAGACGGGGCGGCCGTCTCGGGTAATGGTCGCGTTGACCTTCGCGTTGATGATTGCTTGCCTCATGAGCGCATGCGCGGTCGCGCCTGGAGCGCCGCCGCATGAGGCGACCTCTTTTTCTTCGCTCGTGGCGAGCCGCAGCGCCAGCGTGGTGGACATCAGGACGCTGAGGATCGGACGCGAGGAAACGACGGACAGCGTCGACCTGGACATGGCGCCGGAGACCGACTTCGGCGACAGGCTGGCTTGGCCGCTGTCCGCAAGCGTGCGGGTCAGCCAGACCCGCGACCTGGCCTCCGGGATTGTTCTCACGAGCGACGGCCTGATCCTGACCAGCGCCCACGTGGTCTCCGCCATCGACGAAGCGCAAGTGCGGCTGGACGACGGCCGCCGCTTCCCGGCGAGGGTGCTGGGCGTCGACAAACGTACCGACATCGCGCTGATGAAGATCGACGCGAGCGGACTTCCGACCGCCATCCTCGGAGACTCGTCGAAACTCGCCCCGGGGGACTGGGTCGCCGCCATCGGGGCGCCTTTTGGCTTTCATGGCAGCGTCACCGCCGGCGTGGTGAGCGCCGTCGACCGCTACATTGGCGGCGCAGGGGAGACACCCTTCATCCAGACCGACGTAGCAATCAATCCGGGCAGTTCAGGCAGCCCGCTGTTCAACAACCGCGGCGAAGTCGTCGCCATCAATTCGATGATCTACAGCGGCAGCGGCGGTTATATGGGCCTGTCGTTTGCGGTTCCGATCAACCTCGCGGTCAAGATCGCGGCACAGTTGAAGGCTTCAGGCCGCGTGAGGCGGGCTCGAATCGGTGCCGACTTCCAGGAGATGACGCCCGCGCTCGCTCAGTCTTTCGCGTTGCCGGATGCGACGGGCGGCGCGCTGGTGGTTCGCGTCGATGCCGGCGGTCCGGCGCAGGGCGCAGGGCTGGTGCGCGGCGACGTGGTCACCACGCTCGACGGCGCGCCGATCGCGCACTTCACCGAGCTGCTGCGCCAGATTGGCGATCGGCCGCCCGGCAGCCGCGCGCGCCTGGAAGTGTGGCGCAAAGGCACGAAGCGCACTTTTCTGGTCACGCTCACCGAAGAGCCGGCACAAAGGAGCTTTCTCCGGGCCGAGTTCACACCTGAATGGAACGATGGCCTCGGCCTGAGCCTGGGTGAATTGTCGAGCGCGCAGCGCACGCAACTGGGCAGCGACGGCGGCTTGATGGTGAAGGAAGCCACGGGCGCGGCGCGCAGCGAAGGCATTCGGGCGGGCGATCTCATTGTGGCGGTGAATGACGCCAGGGTCGATCGTGTCGATGAGTTTCGACGGAGCGTGTCGGGTCTGCCGCCGGGACGCACTGTGGCGCTGCTGGTGATGCGAGATCGGCGGCTGGCGTATGTGCCAGTGCGGCTGCCGCAGCGGCGGCTCGGAGCATCGAGCGCGTCGAATTGAAGACAAAAAAAAGAGGCCGAAGCCTCTTTTTTTTTAAGAATTGGAGCGGGAAAAGAGTCTCGAACTCTCGACCTCAACCTTGGCAAGGTTGCGCTCTACCAACTGAGCTATTCCCGCATTGTTCGCCGCATTGTTCGCCGCGTTTGTTCGCCGCGTTTGTTCGCATTTTGCGAAGCCTCGAATTATAGGGGATTTTGTCGAGCGTCAGAACCGGCGGTTGTACGTGAAGATCAGACCGGCCGTCCCGAGCGCGCCAACCTGAACGGCATCCTTGGGTGTCAGCCGGTAGCCGATCGCAGGAATGATCCCGAGGCCGAAGCCGTCGTGGTTGAAGGGCACCTTGTCCTCGTACTTGCCCTTGTAGCCGTAGATGATCCCGCCGCTGAGCTTCGCGTAGAGTTTGGAGTAGCCGAAAAGGTTGTCCCAGCGATAGCCGTAGTAGGCATAGGCCGAGGGTTGCCCGAACGAATTGCTGAACGCGGAAAACCCCCAGATGAATCCGTTCGCCTGGGCTCGCTCGATGCCCAGTAGGTAGACGTTCTTGTGCTCGTCGCTGTTGCTCCAGTGCACCGCAAACGGGCCGATCAGCGCCTCCCAATAGGGTTTGCCGGAAAACTCGTCGGCCTCCGGCTCTTGCGCGCAAACCGCGGATGACGACAAGGCAATCAGAAGACTTGCCCCCACTGCGCTGGCACGACGATTCATAGGCTCCTCGATACTCATTCTTATGCTGTGAATTCAAGGCGGGGCGCCGATTCGCCATCGCCTTGCCGGAGTGCACCGATCGGCGCGACATGCTCGAAACCCGCTGCGCGGAACACCGCCACGACGGCGTCGACATCGTCCGCCCCGACGCTCACCAACAGCCCGCCGCTGGTCTGCGGATCGGCAACCAGCGAATGCTGCCACGAAGCGGCTGAATTCGGCCATTCGACTTGCGAACCATAGCCGATCCAGTTCCTGCCCGACGCGCCCGTCACGATGCCTTCTTTGGCGAACCTGGCCGCGGACTCGATGATCGGCAGGGCGCCGAGTTGCACGCGCGCCGCCAGCTTCGCACCACGGCAGATCTCGAGCAGGTGGCCCGCAAGGCCGAAACCTGTGACGTCGGTCATCGCGTGCACGCAGTCCATGGCGGCCAATTCGACGCCCACGCGGTTCAGTTGTGTCGTATAGCGCAGCATCTGTTCGTAGCCCGCGTCATCGAGCAGCCCCTTCTTGAGCGCCGCAGACAGGATGCCCACCCCCAGCGGCTTGCCGAGGACGAGCACGTCGCCGGCCCTGGCGTCCGAATTGCGGCGCACGCGATCGGGATGAACCAGCCCCAGGCCGACGAGCCCGTAGATCGGTTCCAGCACGTCGATGCTGTGGCCGCCCGCAATCGGAATGCCGGCTTCCCGACAAACGCTGGCGCCGCCTTCGAGCACGCGCCCGATCACTTCGGGCGGCAGCTTGTCGATGGGCATGCCGACCAGCGCCAGCGCCATGATCGGCGTGCCGCCCATCGCATACACGTCCGACAGCGCATTCGTCGCGGCAATGCGGCCGAAGTCGTACGGGTCGTCGACGATCGGCGTGAAGAAGTCGGTGGTGGCGACCAGCGCCTGCGTCGCGTTGAGCCGATAGACGGCCGCGTCGTCGCTGGTCTCGATGCCCACGAGCAGTTCGGGCGGCACGATGCCCTGCGGGGCGCGTGCCAGAATCTCGGCCAGAAGGCCGGGAGCGATCTTGCAGCCGCAACCGCCGCCGTGCGAAAACCTAGTGAGAGCGATCGGTTCCATGATGAAGAATTTGAGACTGCCGGTTTGGGTCGGCATTTTGCCAGCCGCGCAGACCCGCGCCTCCCGTGGGCACTGAACGGGTCATGCAACGTCCTCCTGTTCGGGTCACCGATCGTCACGCGTTCGACACGCTCATCGACGCGCGCTCGCCGGCCGAATTCGCGCTCGACCACATTCCCGGTGCCATCAACTGCCCCGTGCTGGACGACGAGGAGCGGCGCATTGTCGGTACGCTCTACAAGCAGCAAGGCGCGTTCGAGGCACGTCGTGTTGGCGGTGCGATGGTGGCAGTCAATCTTGCCAAGCATCTGCGCGAGCGCTTCGCGGACCGCCCCGCCAACTGGAAGCCGCTCGTGTATTGCTGGCGCGGCGGGCTGCGAAGTGGGTCCATGGTGACCTGGCTGCGGCTCGTGGGCTGGGATGCCCAGCAACTTGCCGGCGGCTACAAGAGCTTTCGCCATCACGTGCTCGAACAACTCGAATCGCTCTGCCCGCGGCTGCCGCTGCGCATTCTTTGCGGCGCAACGGGCAGCGCCAAGACGCGCGTCCTGCAGGCGCTGGCGCGGCGCGGCGCGCAGGTGCTCGACCTGGAAGATTTCGCAAGGCACAAGGGATCCTTGCTTGGCGCCCTGCCCGGCGTCCCTCAACCTTCTCAGAAGCATTTCGAGACGCGCATCGCGCAGGTGCTCGAATCGGTCGACCTCGATCGCCCGCTGTACGTGGAAGGCGAAAGCCCGCGCATCGGGCGCATCGCACTGCCCTTGCCGATGGTGGCGCGAATGCGCGAGAGCCCATGTATCGAGATCGCCGCGACGCCCGAAGCGCGCCTCGCCTACCTGCTGCGCGACTACGCTTATCTCGGCGACAACGCCGAGGCACTCGCGAACCAGCTCGGCATGCTGAAGGAGTTGCAGGGCAAGGAGACGGTGCAACGCTGGCAAGCCTGGGCGCGCGCTGGCGAGCTGTCGCCGTTGTTCGCCGAGCTGATGGCGCTGCACTACGACCCGCACTATGCACGCTCGCAGGCCCGCCACTTCACGGCATGGCCCGAACGCGCCCGGGTCGAATCAAGCGATCTTTCGGACGCGGGCATCGAGGCCGTCGCCGATGCCGTGCTCGCGCTGGAAGCCGATCGCCTTCAGGCGTAGGCCGGAACGAGCTCGCGCCGCAGCCGGCTGCTTGCACCATCGACGATGAAGACCAGCACGAACATGGCCCCCATCACCGTCGCGGCTTGCGCCTGCTGGAAGAGGGACAGATGGAAGTACAGCATCTGCCCGAGTCCGCCCGCACCCACGAAGCCGAGCACAGACGCCATACGGATGTTCATTTCCCAGCGATAGAGCGTGTAGGCAAGCCACTGCGGCCACACCAGCGGCAGGCCGCCATAGGCGAAGGCGGCTGCCGCGCCGCTACCGGCTTCCCGCAGGGCACGTTCAGGCGCGGTGGGCGCGTTTTCGAGCGCTTCGCCGAACAGGCGCCCGAACACGCCGGTGGTGTGCAGTGCCAGCGCAAGCACGCCCGCGAAAGGACCAAGTCCGGCCAGCAACACCATCAGCGCCGCCCACACGAGTTCGGGCACGCTGCGCAGCAGGTTCAGCACGAAACGAGCGCCCTGCTTTGCGACGGTGCCGAATCGGCCCGAAGCCGGCAGTGCCAGCAACGCACCGGAGACGAATGCCAGCAGAGTGCCTAGCGCCGATATCGCGAGCGTCTGAAGTGCGCCCCAGGCCGTCTTTGCCAGGAACCCCGAGGAAACGTCCGGCGGAAAAAATTCGGCGACGAACTTCGCCATCGATGTCGCCGATTCGCGCGTGAAAAGTGCCCGGAAGTCGATCGCCAGATTGGCAAAGCTCGCAATGACGGCGGCAAGCACGCCCATACCGATCGCGATGCATGCCACGCACGGCCTCGGTGCGCGCGGTGTCATGCGAGCACCTTGCGCAACATCGCACTCAGGCCGTCGGCCAGCAGCACCAGCAAAAGGAAGACGATCAAGATGCTGCTGGCTTCGCCGCCGTTCAACATCTTCATCGACTGGTCCATGAGTTGGCCCAGACCGCCGGCGCCGACAAAGCCCATCACAACCGATGCCCGCACCGCGCATTCCCAGCGGTATACGGTGTATGACACCAGTTCCTGTGCCGCGCCGGGCATCAGCCCATAGCAAAGCGCAGCGATGCGCCCGCTGCCCGCTTCGAGCAGTGCGCGCGCAGGGCGCGTGTCCCCCGATTCAAGAATCTCGCCGTAGACCTTGCCGAGCATGCCGCCATAAGTGATCGCCAGTGCCAGCACGCCAGCAGCCGGCCCGAGCCCGAAGGCGCGCACCAGCACCAGCGCCCAGACTACTTCGGGGATGGCACGCAGTACGACGAGCACACCGCTGGCGGTCGTGCGGACCGCTTGCGCCCGCCATCGTCCCGGCCCGGGGCCGATGCGCGAAACGGAGAGCGATCGCGTCATGGCGAACGCCAGAGGCGCTGCAATGACGAATGCCAAGGCAATGCCCGCGGTGGCCATGGCGAGCGTTTCGAGCGTGGCCTTCGCCAGCAGCGCCAGGAAGTCCGGCGCCGCCGAGGGCGGCAAGAAGCCTGCAAGAAAGCCGCCCATGACCCCGAGGCTTGCCGGATCGAACAACGCAAGCGGATTGAACTGCGCGACCAACGCCATTGGCCACAGCACGACAAGCGCAAGCAGCACGGCGGTCAGGCGTCCACGCGCCAGGGGATCGCGCAAGTTCGCGTCACGCGCAGAATCGAAACGCATGGCGCTCAGCGGCACATGATCGCCGGGGCCCGCGCGTCCGCGTCCGTCAGTGGCTGCTCGCGGCCGTGCGTCGGCAGCACGCCGCCTTCGGGCGCATACAGGTCCTGCAGCATGGCGCGCGTGACCTCGGGCGCAGGCGCGTCGAACAGCACTTCGCCATCGCGCAAGCCCACGATGCGGCCGAACCACTTCAGTGCGAGATCGACAGCGTGCAACGAGGCCACCACCGCTGCGCCGGTCGCCTCGCTCTGGGCGATGAGTTCGCGAATGGCGGCATCTGCCAGCGCGGGATCGAGCGCCGACACCGGCTCGTCGGCCAGGATGAGTTCCGGCGCCTGATAGAGCACGCGCGCAATGCCGACGCGCTGCAATTGACCGCCCGACAAGCGATCGCATCGGTCGAACACACGCTCGCCGAGGTCGAGCCGCTCCAGCACGTTCTGCGCACCGGCTGCGTCAGCGGGGCGCACCAGCGAAGCGATGGCCTTCCAGCCGGACCACACACCCAGTCGCCCTGCCAACACCGCACTGACCACACGCAGGCGCGGTGGGATGGGTGGTGTCTGGTGAATCAAGCCGATGCGCGCTCGCAGGGCCTTCAATGCCGAGGCGGACGACGCCCATGGCGCCTGGCCCAGCACTTCGAGGTGGCCTTCGCTCGGGCGCACCGAGGTTCCCGCGACGCGCAGCAGGCTGGTCTTGCCCGCGCCCGAAGGACCGATCACGGCGACGCACTCGCCGCGCCCGATGGCCAGCGTTGCGCGCTTCAGCGCACGGTGGCCATTGGGGTGCACCAGGCCGATGTCGCGCAAATCCAGCGTCAAGGCCGACCCCGCCCTACTTGATGAGGCCGGCTGACTTGCCCGCCGCCTCGATGCCGTCGTAGTTCGATGCCTGCGTCGGAATGAACTTGCTCGCGCGCTGCAGCGCAAGAATGTCCTTGTGTGCCGGATTCGCCGCATCGAGCGCCAGGAAGGCGTCGGCCAGCTTTTGGGTGACGGCCGGATCGAGCCCGGGGCGCACGGTCCAGTTGTAGTCGTAGAACGTCGGCGTGGTCGCCAGCACGCGCACCTTGCCGGCGTTGGGATTCTTTTCCTCGACCAGCTTGTCCCACACGGAAGCATTGAGCACGCCGGCCTGCGCGCGGCCCGCGGCAACGAAAGCGACCGTCGCATCGTGTGCGCCTGAATAGGCGACGCTCTTGAAGTCCTTCTCGGGGTTGAGGCCCGCCTGCATCAGGAAATAGCGAGGCATCAGGCTGCCCGATGTGGACGACGGTGCGCCGAATGCAAAGGTTTCGCCCTTGAGATCGGCCAGGGTCTTCGCCTTGCTGTCCGTCGGAACGATGAACTTGCTCGTGAAGACCTTGTCCTCGGCGCGCTGCACGATCGGCTGCGCTCCGCCGCCGGTGCGCAGCTTGGCCTGCACGAAGGTGAAACCGCCGAGCCAGGCCAAGTCGATCTTGTTGGTGGCAAGGCCTTCGACGACCGCGGCGTAGTCGGTCACGGGAGTGAACTGCACCGTCATGCCGGTGGCCTTCTGCAGGTAATCGCCCAGCGGCTTGAACTTGCGTTGCAGTTCGGTCGGCGCCTCGTCGGGGATCGCCGAAACGCGCAGCACCGGGGTTTGCGCATGCGCAGCCAGGCCGAGGCCGGTGGCCATCAAGGCGGCCAGCGCGCCTTGCAGGAAAAGTCGCTTCATGAGGAGAACAGTCGGTAGATGAAAGAAGGCGGCTGCGTGGCCGCGGGGCCCCGCATTATCGAGCCGCCCCTACGCCCTAGCCGCCGCTGCTCGCGGCTTCGGCCGCTTCGTCTTCGCCTGCGGGCAGATGGATGAGGCCGGTTCGCAAGTCGTACTCGAACACCTCGCCATAGCGGCCCCATTCGATCGCGGTGCGCAGGACGCGCTCGGCGGTGGACTCGTTCAGGCTTTCCTTCAGCAGTTCAAGGAACGGCTCCTGCGGCAGCTCGCCAGAAGGCGCCTGCTCCAGGCTGTGGCGAATGTGCGCTGCGAGCGGAACATGCGCCAACAATTGTTGGCCCAGCAACTGCTGTCGAAGCGTGTGCGTGCCGGCGACGTAGCGGCGGCCCAGTTCGGTCAGATGCAAATCGCCATCCGCGAGCTGCGCAAAGCCGAAGAGCGCCAGCGCCTGCGCCAGCGGCAGCAGGTCGTGGTCGGTGAGCTCGGCTTCTTCCGCGAGTTGCGGAAGATCAGCCCGGCCATCCCGTCCATCCTCGACGAGCATTTCGAGCAACGCTTCCATCCGGCCGACATCGGCGTCCGGCAAGCGTTCGCCCAAGTGCAGGCGCGCGGGCTCCTCGGCCGCACGGCCGGCCACCGGCGCCCCCGCGGTCATGAGCGCGTAGGCCTCGTCGATGAGCGCCCTCACCTCCAGGCTGTCGACATCGCGCGGACGCGGAAGATGGATCGGGAGTTCGGCGCGCACGCGGCCCGGATCTGCCGCGAAGATCAGCACGCGATCGGCCATCAGCACGGCTTCCTCGATGTTGTGCGAGACGATGAGCATGGCCTTGGTCGGCATCTCGCCGCCGCCCCAGAGCTGAAGGATGTCGTCGCGCAGGCGCTCGCCGGTCAGCACATCCAGCGCGGAGAAGGCTTCGTCCATCAGCAGCACCTCGGGCTCGACGACCAGCGCGCGCGCGATGCCGACGCGTTGCCGCATGCCGCCCGACAGCTCGCGCGGCAGCGCTCCCTCAAAACCCGCCAGGCCGATCAGCTCGATCGCATCGCTTGCGCGGCGCGCGCGCTCCACCGGCTCGACACCGCGCGCCTCCAGCCCCAACTCGACGTTCTGCTGCACCGTGAGCCACGGAAACAGCGCGAAGGACTGAAACACCATCGCGATGCCGCGCGCAGGGCCATACAAGGGCTGCCCACGGTAGTTCACGCTCCCGGCATCCACACCGATCAACCCGGCCATGATGCGCAGCAGCGTCGACTTGCCCGAGCCCGACTGTCCGAGCAAGGCGACGATTTCGCCTTCGGCCAATCGGAAATCGACGCCTTCCAGCACCGAACGCGCCGCGCCGTCCGCCAGCTTGAAGGACTTGCCGACGCCCCTGAGTTCAACGATGGCTTCTGCCATGGGGATTCCTCACACGATCATTCGCAGTCATTGGAGATCAGAAATGCATCCGGTTCTCGGCCAGCTCATAGAGCCGCCGCCAGACGAAGTGGTTCATGCCCATCACGAACACGCACATCACGCCGATGCCCAGCGCAATGCGCGGAAAGTCGCCGATGGCCGTCATGTGGGCGATGTAGCTGCCCAAGCCGACGGCCTGCAGCGTGGTGTCGCCCCAGGTCACGTATTCGGCCACGATACTGGCGTTCCATGAGCCGCCGCTGGCCGTGATGGCGCCGGTGACGAAGCTCGGGAACACTGCCGGCAGCAGGTAGCGCCGCCACTTGAGCCATCCGGTGATGCCGAAATTCTCGGCGGCGTAGCGCAGTTCGGTCGGGATGGTCGAAGCACCCGCGATCACGTTGAAGAGCAGATACCACTGTGTGCCGAGCACCATCAGCGGCGCCAGCCAGATGTTCGGATTGAGCTGCCAGCGCACGATGAACAGCACCGCGACCGGGAACATCAGGTTTGCCGGAAAGGCCGCCATGAACTGCGCGACGCCCTGCAGCCGCCCCGCCCAGCGGGGATTCATGCCGATCCACACGCCAATGGGCACCCACACCACTGCCGCCAGAGCGATCAGCACCAGCACGCGCAGCATCGTGTAGAAGCCCAGCAGGAAGACGTGGCCGACTTCGGACCAGCCGACCTCGGTATGGATGAACCGCATGAGCCAGCCGATGGCAAGCAGCACGGCCGCCGCGATCGTCGCGTCCCACACGCGCGCAACGGCCGGGTTCGCCATGCGCGGCCGCGCCTTGATGGACGTGCCGTCGTGATCGCGCCGAAACAGCACCAGCGAGCGTTCGAGCACCTTCGCCGCGCCGACCACCATCTGCTTGAGCCGATCCGTGCGGCGCACCCACGTGAGCAGCCACGAGCGCGGTGCATCTTCCGAACTGCCTTCTTCGAAACGGAACTTGTCGGCCCACGCGATCAAGGGCCGAAAGAAGAGCTGGTCGTACAGCGTGATGCCGATCAGCATGCCGCCGATGGCCCAGCCGATCGCGCCGATGTCGCGTGCCTCGATGGCCATCGCAATGTAGGAGCCAACGCCCGGCAGCTTGATGTTCTGGTTCGACACCGAGATCGCCTCCGAAGCGACCACGAAGAACCAGCCGCCGGACATCGACATCATCATGTTCCAGAGCAGTCCGGGCATCGCGAAAGGCAGTTCGAGCCGCCAGAAGCGGTGCCACGCGGAAAGCTGGAAAACCGCCGACGCTTCTCGAAGCTCCGCAGGCACCGTGCGAAGCGACTGGTACAGGCTGAACGCCATGTTCCAGGCTTGCGAAGTGAAGATCGCAAATATCGCCGCACATTCCACGCCCAGCAGATTGCCCGGAAACAAGGCGATGAAGCCGGTGACCGTGATCGACAGAAAGCCCAGGATCGGGATCGACTGCAGGATGTCCAAAACCGGCACGAGGATCTTTTCGGCCACCCGATAGCGGTTGGCCAGCACTGCGAAGACGCAGGCAAACACCAGCGATGCGCCCAGCGCGAGAAACATCCGCAGCGTCGTGCGCAGCAGGTAATACGGCAGCATCCACGGATCGAGGCTGATTGGCAGCGGCTGCCCCAGTTCATAGGGGCGCGCCATCTGCGAGGCGCCGAAGGCCAGCGCGAAGAGCGTGGCAAGCACCAGGGGCAGGAGTGCCCAGTCCCAGCGGTTGCCGCCGGAGGCGACGGCCTGGCGCGGGAAGAAACGTTTGTCGAGCATGAGCGATAGGAAGGGTCGGTTCACGGACCCTGTCCGCGCGCGACGCGATTGTGCCTGCCGACTTCGACACCAACCTGACCACGCGCCATGCCCGGCCGACGCGGCGACCAGTGCTTTCGCAGCGCCCTAAAGCGGGTACGCCTCCAGCGGCGGCTGGCCGTCGGCCGGCTTGGCCGGCGTGTGCGCAACGTTCATGACCCAGCAGACCATGACGAAGTAGCCGACCAGCGCACTGAGCTCGACCACCGTGCGCTGCCCGAATCGCGACTCGGCCGCCGCATACGTGGGCTGGCTTGCGCCGTTGTTCTGCAGCAGTTCGAGCGTGAAGTCGAGCGCGATCTGTTCGTCTTCGGCCAGCGGGGTCGCGCGGCGGCCGAGACGCAAGGCTTCGATGGCCTCGGCGCTGACGCCGGCCTTGACCGCCAAGGTGCTGTGCAGCAGCCATTCGAACTGATTGCCCACGTGGCGCGCGACCGCGCAGGTCACCAGCTCGCGCAAGCGAGCATCGATCGCGCTGTCGAAGCGCAGGTATTCGCCGAGCGTGCCGATGCGCTCCATCAGCGTCGGGCTCTGCAGCAGCGGGATGAACGGACCGAACACGCCCTTGCGCGGACCGTCGATCAAAGATTTCGCGGCGGCGAGCTGCGCGTCCGTCATGGACTCCGCGGCTGGCATGGGCAAACGCTCGGCCCAGGGCTGTGTATGGCCTTGTTCAATCATGTGAGGGATTCCTGTCAACCAATATGTGAAACGGTACGAGAAGGCTTGCGCGCCAGCCACACGGCACTGCCCAGAAGTGCCACGGCGCCGACCGCCAACGCAATGAAAAGCCCGCCGAAGCCTTCGGCCTTGCCGCTCAGAACGGAAGACAGCACCGGCCCGGCCATTTGCCCGATCGCGAAAGCGGCCGTCATGCGCCCGAGCATCCGCGTCGGGTCTCCGGCACTGCTTGCCTTTGCTTCCTGCATGCCTGCCATCGTCGCCACCATGAATGTGCCACCCACCAGCAGCGCCGCCGCAAGCACCGTGAGCGCCGACAGATGCAGCACCGGCAAGACGCAGCCGAGCGCCATCAGCACATGGCTGCCGGCCAGCACGCGCCGCCTGGGCACACCGCCCAGCACTGCGCCGGCAAACACGGTCGACAGCGCCGCCGCCGCGCCGAACACGGGCCAGGCTGCGCCGAAAACGGAAGGATCGTCGACCACCGCGCGCGCGAGCACCGGCAGAAAGGTGGCCGGCAGGATGTAGCCGAATCCGAGAAGGCCGTAGCTCACCACCAGCCCCCACGGCACGACGGCCGGCGTCGATGGCGCCGCGGCTGCAGAGCCGCCCGAAGCCGCCCCCTGCCCTGGCGCCTCGCGAGGCATCAACACCGCGACCATAAGCAGCCCGACGAGCGCCAGCACACCCAGCTGAATCCACAGGCTCTCGGCCAGGACGCCCGCCATTCCCGCCCGCCAGCAATACAGCCCGGCAAGTGCGATGCCCACGCCGACGCCCGCGTAAAGAACACCCGCGCCAGCCGGCCGCTCGAGCCGCGCCAGCCAGCCGAGGCACCAGACGCTGGTGCTCACGAGCGCCCACGCGCTGGCCACGCCCGCAACGAAGCGCAGCAAAAGCCAGACTGCGACGGATCCGCTCCAGCCCATCGCCGCCGTCGACAGCACGATCGCGGCAAGCGACAAAAGCCCTATGCGTTGCGGCGTGAGCGGCAGCCGCGCCGTCGTGAGCGCGCCCAGCAAGTAGCCCGCGTAGTTGGCCGCCGCAAGCCAGCCGCCGGCGCCCACGTCGACACTGCCCGCCCGGATCATCAGCGGCAGCATCGGCGTGAAGGCGAAGCGGCCGATGCCCATGGCGATCGCCAAGGCCAGCATGCCGGCAGCGCACACCGCGACAAGGGAAGGCGGTCTGGAAGCGGCGATGGAGGGGTTCGACATGGGTCGTCATTAGACGCAGAATGTGCCGCATCCACAAATGAATTATTCAGAACAATCATTCTTGCCATGAGAACGATCGACCTCGACTCGTTGGAGATTTTTCGCACCGTCGTGGCCGAAGGCGGAGTGATCCGCGCAGCGGACAAGCTCAATCGCGTGCAGTCGAACGTCACGACCCGCATCCAGCAACTCGAGGAGCGGCTCGGTCACAAGCTCTTTCATCGGCAGGGTCGCACGCTTGCGCTGGCGCCGGCCGGGCACAAGCTGCTGCCGTATGCCGATCGCCTGTTGCGCCTGGCCGATGAGGCGGAGAGCGAATTACGCAGCGATCTCCCGCTCGGCACCTTCAGGCTGGGCTCGCTCGAAAGCACCGCCGGCAGTCGGCTGGCGCCGGTGCTGTCGCGCTTTCACAGGCTTTATCCGGGGGTGGTTGTCGAGCTCGTCACCGGCACCACCGGCGCCTTGCTGAAGCGGGTGAAGGCCTTCGACATCGAGGCCGCCTTCGTGTCCGAGCCCTTCGCCGATGCGGGGCTCGAAACCCTGCCCGTGTTCGATGAAGAACTGGTGCTCGTCACGGCGCGCAGCGTGAGCTCGGTGACGCGCCCGGGCGACCTTGCCAATGCGACGCTGATCGCATTCGCGCAGGGCTGTTCATACCGCCGCCTGCTCGAACAATGGCTCGGCAAGGGCGGCGTTTCGCCATCGCGCTCGCTGGAGTTTTCTTCCTACCAGGCCATGATTGCCTGCGTGGCTGCGGGCACGGGCTTCGCGATTGTTCCCGTGTCCGTGCTCAAAGCGCTGCGCGCCACGGCCGATGTGCGCCAGCATGCGCTGCCCGAACGCATGCGCGCGAATCGAACGCACCTGGTGTGGCATGGCACGCCGTCGGTCGCCTTGGCTCGGCTGATCGAGATGCTGGCGAAGTCCTAGCCTGCTTCGACCAGGGCGTGTCCACTATTTGCCCTCCGCCTCCTGCAGCAGCCGCCACATCACCTTGCCGCTGCCGCTCTTGGGCAATGCATCGACGAACTGCACGCTGCGCGGGATCTTGTAGACCGCCATGTTCTCTCGGCACCAGTCGATGATCTGTTGCTCGGTCGTGTCCTTGTGCGTCGGGCGCAGCACGACGACTGCCTTGACCGATTCACCGCGATAGGCGTCCTTGGTCGCGATCACGCAGGCTTCCTGGATCGCCGGGTGGCGGAACATCAGCAGTTCGACTTCGGCAGGCCAGACCTTGAAGCCGCTCGCGTTGATCATCCGCTTGAGGCGATCGGTCATGAAGAAATAGCCGTCCTCGTCCATCCGGCCCATGTCGCCGGAGCGGAAGAACCGCTTGCCCTCGAATTCGACGAAGGCCGCGGCCGTGGCGTCCGGCCGCTTCCAATAGCCCTGGAACACCTCAGGCCCGTGGATGATGATCTCGCCCGATTCGCCGATCGGCATTTCCTGCAGCGTGTCGGGATCGACCACGCGTGCATCGGTGCTCATGTAGGGAATGCCCAGGCATTGCTGCTTCGGGTTCTCGAACGGATTCGCGTGCGAAGGCGCGGCGGTCTCGGTGAGGCCGTAGCCTTCCTGGTACTTCAGGCCGAACTGCTCCAGCAGTCGTTGCGCGACGGCCTGCGGCATTGCCGCGCCGCCACCGCCGATGTAGACCAGGCTGCTCAGGTCGTAGTTGGCGAAGTTCGGGCTGGCCATGAGGTCGATGACCATGGTCGGGATGTTGGTCCAGCTGGTGACCTTGCGGCGCGAGATCAGCCGGCCAGCCACGTCACGATCCCAGCGCGGCATGATGACCAGCGTGCCGCCGCAGAGGATGGTCGTGTGCATCATGCTCACCACGCCGGTGATGTGGAACATCGGCACCACGGCGAGCACCATGGCCTCCATCGAACCCAGGCCCCAGAGCTGGCCCGCACACGCGTTGTGCATCAGGCTCGAATGGTTGTGGATGCAGCCCTTGGGCAGGCCCGTCGTTCCGCTCGTGTAGGGCAGCAGGGCCATGTCGTTGGCGCCGACCACGTGCTCCGGGGCGGGATGGCCGGCGTTCATCGCATCGGTCCATGCCATCACGTCGCCGTCTTCCAGCATGGGCAGCGGGTGGCGGGTCAGCAGCCAGTCGCGCCAGGCCGGCGCGGGCGCCTCGTCGCCGGTCACCTCGGCATCGAAAACATCGGTGAACTGCGTGACGATCATGTGCGCCAGACGGTCCTTGGCTTCGAGCGCATTGCTTGCCTTGGCCAGTTCGGGCGCGAGATCGCCGGTGGTGATAGCGACTTTCGCGTCCGGATCGGTGATGTAGTGCTTCAGCTCCTCGGCGCGGTTCATCGGATTGACCGGCACCACGACGGCGTTCGCCCGCAGGATCGCGAAATGGGCGATCACGAGTTGCGGGCAGTTCTGCATGTCGAGGACGACGCGGTCGCCGCGCTTCACGCCCAGCGCGTGCAAGGTGCCGGCCAGGCGCTCGGCCTGGGCCGCGAATTCGCGGTAGGTGATCTCGCTGCCGAAAAAGACGAGCGCAGGCTTGTCCGGATAGCGCTCGGCGTTGGTCTTGAGGTTGTGCCAGAGCGAGGTGGCAGGGACGGTGATCGAACGAGGCAGGCGCTGCGGCCAGAACTTGTAATGCGGGCGGTCCATACAGTCTCCAAACAGCCCGTGAGCCTACGCCGCGAGGCGGCTCGCCTGCATCGGGGAAGCCCCGAAGGCGTCACATGGGCGACTCCCATTGCTGACAGACTCAACGGCCGATATGTCGTACAACGGCGGGTTCGTCCAGCATCGTTTTGCTTCCTTCAACCACCGCCAAGGAGTTCACATGCCAGCAGACAAGCACGCAAGCGTTCATTGGGAAGGCGCCGGCAAGACCGGCAAGGGCCAGATCAGCACCGAAACGGGCGCGCTGAAGGCGTATCCCTATGGATTCGCCAGCCGCTTCGAGGATGACAAGCGCGGCACCAATCCCGAAGAAATCCTGGGCGCCGCCCATGCCGGCTGCCTGACGATGGCCTTCGCGTTTGCGCTGGAGGGCGCCGGATTCACCGCGAGTTCGATCGACACGAAGGCCGCGGTGCGCCTCGCCAAGGATGGCCCGGGGTTCAAGATCGATCGCATCCAGCTCGAACTCGAAGCCAGCGTTCCGGGTCTCGACGAAGCCAAGTTCCAGGAACTTGCCGCTGGGGCGAAGGCAGGTTGCCCGCTGTCGAAGGCGCTTGCGAGCGTTCCGGAGATCACGCTCAAAGCGACGCTCAAGGGCTGAGCCCATCGCTATACTTTCCCGCGTCAGGTCGAAAAAGGGCGTGATCGGGTTTAGCAGCCCGAACAAGAAGAGATCAGAAGCCGCGTTGAACCAAGAGTTCTGCGGCTTCGTCGTTCGTGCCTCATTTTTTGGCGGCTCGAGTGGGGAGCCGCGAGGCTCGCCGGTTTTCTCTGATTGTCCGGTCTGCTAACCCGTTCGAGCCGCCGCCCCCGTTTAGCAGCGGGTGCGGTAGGTGTAACCACAGTCAGAGAGGTATCAATGGCACACCCTACTTGCGCGCCCGCGCGCCACCCCGATCCCGCCCTCACCGTTCAAATCACCGGTGAGATCAATGCACTGTGGGAAGCCCGCTGCGCCAACACATGCTTGCGCAGACTGGCGGCACTCGCACAGAAGTATCGCGACGACGAGCATTTCGTCACCTTGACCGAAGTGCGCGCTCTGGCCGCAGTGGTCAACACCGAATTCAAGCGTCGCCTCCGATCACTTCAAGCGAGCATCGCTACCAGATGAACTGATCCGGCACAGCTCTTGCGTACGGTCGGCGGATGAATTCCACCGACCTCTCCAGGAGCCATTCCATGACGTATTCCAAGCGCCAGTTCGCGTCGATCCTTGCCGCGGCCGCGCTCTTTGGCGTCGGTGCGGCGCACGCCCAAAGCGCGCTCGACCACATCATGAAGGCCAAGACCATCAAGATCGCAGTGCCGACGGACTACCCGCCCTACGGCTCTGTCGACAAGAACATGACGCCGCAGGGGCTGGACGTCGAGGTGGCGCAGCTCATCGCCAGCAAGCTTGGCGTCAAGGTCGAACTGGTGCCAGTGACAAGTGCCAATCGCATCCCCTATCTGCAGACTCGCAAGGCCGATCTGGTGATCTCCACGCTCGGTAAGAACGCCGAGCGTGAGAAGGTGATCGACTTTTCCGCCGCATACGCGCCGTTCTTTCAAGCGGTCTATGCCGCCAAAAGCTTGAACATCAAGAGCTTTGCCGACATGGGCGGCAAGAGCGTGGCGGTCACGCGCGGCGCGATGGAGGATCAGGAGCTCGCCAAGGTCGCGCCTTCGAACGTCGACTACAAGCGCTTCGAGGACAACAACGCCACCATCGCGGCTTTCGTCGCAGGCCAGACGCAGACCATCGCCACGAGCGCGGCCGTCGCGGGCGACATGATGCAAAAGAACCCACAGCTCGCTGCCGAATACAAGCTGCTGCTGAAGGACAGCCCCTGTTTCATCGGCATCGCCAAGGGCGAGGACGCACTGAAGGCCAAGGTGAACGAAATCGTGGCAAATGCGAAGAAGGACGGAACGCTCGACGCCATGGCGAAGAAGTGGCTGGGCCGCCCTGCCGGCGACCTGCCAGTCTGACGCAGCCCAATGGGCATCGATTTCGACTTCGGCGCCGTCCTCGGCCAATGGCCCCTGTTGCTCAGGGGCGTGCTGTGGACACTGGGACTGACCGCCGTCGCCACCGTGATCGGGATGGTGGTCGGCGTCGCCTGCGCATGGGCGAGGGCCAGCGGGCCGACATGGTTGCGCTGGGTCGTGGGCAGCTATGTCGAGCTCATCCGCAATACGCCCTTTATCGTGCAGCTCTTCTTCATCTTCTTCGGGCTTCCGGCCGCGGGTTTCAAGCTGTCTCCGGAAGTGGCATCGATCATCGCGATGGTGATGAACCTCGGCGCCTATGCGACCGAGATCATCCGAGCGGGCATTGAAGCGACGCCGCGCGGCCAGATTGAAGCGGCGGTGAGTCTCGCGCTCGACAAGGTGCAGGTTTTCACCCGCGTCGTGCTGCCGCCGGCGATGAAAAAGGTGTGGCCCGCGATGGTGAGCCAGATCATCATCGTCATGCTGGGGTCCGCCGTGTGCAGCCAGATATCGACGGAGGAACTGAGCTACGCGGCCAACCTCATCCAGAGCCGCAACTTCCGGGCTTTCGAGGCCTTCATCGTCGCGACCGTGATTTATCTGGCGCTGTCGCTCGGCGCTCGCCGGCTGCTCAACTGGGCAGGTCCCAAGTACTTCTTCGGACGATGAAGTCATGAGCGATTTCTCTCTTTGGGACATCCTGCGCAATCTGTTGATGGCGTTGCGCTGGACCGTCGTGCTCTCGCTGATCGCCTTCGTCGGCGGTGGCGTGGTCGGCGGGCTGCTGCTCTTCGGGCGGCTTTCCGGCGGACGCGTGGCCGAACGATTGATCAGCCTGTACGTGCAGGTCTTCCAGGGCACGCCGCTGCTGATGCAGCTCTTCCTTGCGTACTTCGGCATTGCACTTTTCGGCATCGATGTTTCCGCATGGACTGCGGCATCAGTGGCATTGACGCTCTACACCAGCGCTTTCCTGACCGAAATCTGGCGCGGCTGCGTGGCGTCGATTCCCAAAGGCCAGTGGGAGGCTTCCGGCAGCCTCGCATTGGTTTTCACCGAGCAGATGCGCCACGTGATCCTGCCGCAGGCGGTCCGCATCGCCATTGCGCCGACAGTCGGCTTCCTGGTGCAGGTGATCAAGGGCACGGCGCTGGCATCCGTCATTGGCTTCGTCGAACTCACCAAGGCGGGAAGCATGATCTCGAATGCGACTTTCAAGCCCTTCGTCGTGTTCAGCTGTGTCGCCCTGCTCTACTTCGTGCTGTGCTTTCCAGTGAGCCTGTGCGCCAAGAACCTCGAGAGGAAATTCCATGGCGCCCGTCGCTGAAGCACTCGCACAGTCCGTTGAGTCGTCCGCTGCGCCCGTCGTGCGCATTACCGCATTGCGCAAGTCCTATGGCAGCAATGAAGTGCTCAAGGGCATCGATCTCGAAGTCAGGCGTGGCGAGGTGATCGCCATCATCGGCAAGAGCGGATCGGGCAAGAGCACGCTCCTGCGTTGCATCAACGGCCTCGAAGCGTTCCAGGAAGGCTCCCTGACAGTCGATGACAAGCCGCTGCTGCACGAAAGCGCGATGGCGATGCGCGACTTGCGACAGCGCGTGGGCATGATCTTCCAGAGCTTCAATCTCTTTCCGCACCTGACCGTCGGGCGCAACGTGATGCTCGCACCTACGCTGGTCAAGAAGCGCAGCACGACGGAGGCGGCGTCGCAAGCGCGCAAGCTGCTCTCGCGTGTCGGCCTGGCGGAAAAGTTCGACGCCATGCCGGACCAGCTCTCGGGTGGCCAGCAGCAGCGGGTCGCCATTGCACGCGCCTTGGCCATGGAACCTGCCGTGCTGCTGTGCGACGAAATCACATCCGCACTTGACCCAGAGCTTGTAGGCGAAGTGCTGCGGGTCGTCGAATCGCTCGCCGTCGAAGGCATGACGCTCTTGATGGTGACGCACGAGATGAGCTTCGCGCGAAAGGTCAGCGATCGGGTCATCTTCATGCACCAGGGCCGCGTGCATGAGATGGGACCGCCGGGCGAGCTCTTCGGCAATCCTCGGACCGCCGAATTGAAACAGTTCCTTTCGTCGCTGCGCGACTGAGGCCAGGGACGGCGGGGAACCCGCCGGTTATGGCAAGCTCGGAGCGGTATGCGCAACCGCTCTCCCCTCCGTTCCCGACGTCTCTTGCTGCAGGCGCTGCTGGGCGCCGCCGCCTTTCCGGCCGCTTTCCCCGCGATGGCCGGCTTCAACTTCTTCACCAGCGAATACACCGCGAGCCGCGACGAACTCCAGGCGCAGATCGCCAAGCGTTTTCCGGTGCAGAAGCACTATGCGGAGATCTTCACCGTCAGCTTGCGTGATCCTCGACTGGGCCTCGATGCCCGCGAAAATCGCGCTGCGATCACGGCCCTGCTCATGATCAACAGCCCCCTGCTGCGGCCTTCGACGGTCGAAGGCATCGTCACCGTCAGCAGCGGACTCAAGTACGACGCACCTGCGCGCGCATTGCGCCTGGACAATCCGCAGGCCGATCGGATCGAACTGCAGGGCGTGACCGGACGCGATGCCGAGCGGCTTCAGCGTATCGGCGCTGTCGTTGCCCAGGAACTGCTGCGCGACCAGCCGTTGCGCACCTTCACCGCAGAGGAACTGACCGTCGGGCGCAAGACCTACGAGATCGGTGACATCACCGTGCAGGACGACGGCATCACCGTGCAACTCAAATGACAACGGAGATCGCATGATCGACTCGCTGCACCTACTTGTCCGAACTTGCCTGCCGTGGCTTGTTGCGGGCTCTTTGCTTGCTGGTTGCGCGTCGACCACGCAAGAGGCGAAGCCGCCCATCGACCTCCAGGCGCACCGGGGTGGACGCGCGCTCGCGCCGGAGAACACGCTTTCCGCTTTCCTGAATGCGATCGCATTGGGCGTAAACACGCTTGAACTGGACATCGGACTTACCGCTGACGACGTTGTCGTGATCTCGCACGACGTGGCGCTCAACCCCGATCACACGCGAGACGTGCAAGGCCGCTTTCTCGCTTCGAAGGGTCCGCCTTTGCGCACGCTGACGCTGGCGCAATTGCAGACCTACAACGTAGGGCTTATCAATCCTGACAGCAACTACGCCAAGCTCTTCCGCAAGCAACTGCCGCGCGACAGCGAACGCATTCCGACACTCGCCGCGTTGTTCGAGCGCGTCCAGAAAATGGGAGCGGACCAGATCCGCTTCAACATCGAGACCAAGGTCGATCCGACGCACCCTGAAGAAACCGCACCGCCTGACCGCATGGTGCGCGCCTTGCTCGCCGAGATCGACAAGGCAGGGATGGCGCAGCGCGTGACAATCCAGAGCTTCGACTGGCGCACGCTCGCGCTGGTCGCCGAGCAGGCACCACAGATGCCGCGCGCCTACCTCACGAGCGCAAGCACGCTCAAGGACAGCCGCTGGACCGCGGGCCTGCGGGTCGAAGACTTCGGCTCTGTTCCTCGCCTGGTGAAAGCGGCGGCCGGCGACGCCAAGGGGCCAGTGATCTGGTCGCCCGCGTTCAACAGCCTCACCGCCGCCCTCGTGAAAGAAGCGCATGGGCTGGGCCTCCAGGTGCTGCCGTGGACTGTGAACGAACGCGCAGACATGGCGCGGCTGATGGATTGGGGCGTGGACGGGATCATCACCGACGATCCGGCCATTCTTCGCGACGTGATGAGCGAGCACGGCATGCCGCTACCGGCCCGGAATCGCTAGGCCCGCCAAGCCCTGTGCGGCACTACACGTGACGGGCAGTGCGAGTACGCGGCGCATCGGCCGGCTGCCGATCCGCTCGCGCATGCAGGGTTTCGATGATGTGGCATTGCGCATCGGTGCCGTCGCAGCAGTCGCGCAACGCAATCAGGTCTTTTTCGAGCGTGCGCAACTCGCGCAGGCGTTCGCGCACGTGGCCGAGATGCGCATCGAGCGCCACGCAGGCGGCCTCGCAATCGGCCTTGCTGCGCAAGTCGAGCGCAAGCAAGGTGCGCACTTCGTCGAGCGACATGTCCATCGCGCGGCACAGCCGGATAAAGCGTAAGCGATGCACATCGGCGTCGCCGTAGATGCGATAGCTGTTGTCGCTGCGCGCCTGGGGCTCGATGAGCCCTTCTTTTTCGTAGTAGCGGATGTTGGCGGCGCTCACGCCGCTCTGGGCGGCAGCGTCGCCGATGCGCAGCCCCTGTCCGGCAATCTTTGTTGGGTTGACCACGGGTCGGCCTCGAGTGACTTCAATGTCCGGATGGTGGCATTTCGCGGAAATCGCGGCAAGTTACGCCGAACTTCTGTGGATAACGTTGTGGGTTGAGCAAGGACTGCCATCCGCAAACGACCGCCCCATGCGGCTCCTGGCTGAGTTGCCTGCCAAACAGGCAATGAGCAACCATAATCGTCCGATGCGCGATTTCCCTATCTCATCAGTGCCCGGCGCGGGCGCCATCACCGCCATCACCGATGTCGCCGGCATCGAAGTCGGCCATTTCACCGATCCACGCCGGCCGACAGGCTGCACGGTCATTCTTGCGCGCGACGGCGCGGTCGCCGGCGTTGACGTGCGTGGCGCCGCGCCCGGAACCCGCGAGACGGACCTGCTCGCGCCTGCCAACCTCGTTCAGCAGATTCATGCCGTGATGCTCGCCGGCGGCAGCGCCTGGGGGCTGGCCGCCGCAGACGGTGCGATGCGCTGGCTCGAAGAGCGCGGCGTGGGGCTCGACGTGCGCTACGGCACGCTGCCGATCGTGCCTGCCGCGGTGCTGTTCGACCTTCCCGTCGGCGACGCGCGCATCCGGCCCGACGCGGCCGCGGGTTACGCGGCGTGCGAAGCGGCCTCCGCCGCAGCGCCTGCGGAGGGCAACGTCGGTGCCGGCAGCGGAGCGCTCGTCGGCAAGCTGTTTGGCATACATCGCGCGATGAAAGGCGGCGTCGGCACCGCCTCGGTCACGGTCAACGGAGTCACTGTCGGCGCGCTGATCGCCTGCAACGCACTCGGTGATGTGATCGACCCCGATACAGCGCAAGTGGTGGCCGGCGCGCGCACCGAAGACGGCACCGCGCTGCTGGACACGCGTCGCGCCCTGCTTCGCGGCGAATTTCCCAAGCCGCTGCTCGCAGGCACCAACACCACACTGGGCGTGATCGCGACCGATGCGGTGCTTACGAAGGTGCAGGCCAACCGACTCGCCACCGTGGCGCACGACGGCCTCGCACGCGCCATCAACCCGGTACACACGATGAGTGACGGCGACACCTTGTTCGCGCTTGCGACGGGGCGCGTGTCGCTGGAGGGCGACGCGCCGGGCATGACAGTGTTGAGCGCGATGGCGGCCGAAGTCGTGGCGCTAGCGACGGTGCGCGCTGTGCGAGCGGCACAGGCCGTGCGCATCGGCGAGCATCACTTTCCTTGCGCTGCGGACCTGGGTTGAAGCAAGTTTCTGCAGCCGCGCGTGCCAGGCTGGAAATGAACCACCGCAATCAACAGCAGCGCGCCCACCCCTGCACATAGAAGAAACTTCGCCGGTGAAATGATCGGAAACAGTTCGCGCCCGACGATCAGCAAGAGCAGCGAGATCCCAAGGACTGCCGTGAGCATCCTGCCCGCAAAAAGCAAACGAGTCTGGAGGTGATTCATGGTGCACGTATTGGACGTGCAGCCTGCTTTCCCATCAATCGTCCATGCGGATGAGGCGATGGCCTCCTGGTCCGACCGAAGTGCTATGCCGGACATGCCTGTGCAAGCGCTTTGTAACCAGCACCGGCCCGAATCAACTGAAAATGCCGCTGCCGCAAATGGCACGCCCCCGTCCCGAGTCTCTCCCACGCCCGCGCATGCCCCAACCCATTCGACTCTTCCTCCTCTCCATCCGCGACCTGCTCGCGTCGGCCGGACCGGTCGTCTTCCTCGTCATTGGCCTGCTGGTCGCGGCGTATTGGTGGCTTCAGCCGCAACCGCCGAAGACGGTGACGCTTGCAACCGGGCCATCCGGCAGCGCCTACGCCGGGTTCGGCAAGCGGTATGCGGCGGCACTCAAGACCAATGGCATCGAGGTGGTGCAGAAGCCGACCGACGGCTCTTTCGACAATCTGCAACTGCTTCGCAGCGGTGAAGCCGACGTGGCTTTCGTCCGTGGCGGCAGCGCCGACCCGGTGAAGGACGAGGAGGCCGGCCTGACCTCGCTCGGAAGCCTGTTCTTCGAGCCGCTCTGGTTCTTCTATCGCACCGACGCGGCACGCGGCATCGATCGCAAGACGGCAACCCTGACGTCGCTCACCCAGTTTCAGGATCTGCGCATCAACGTCGACAAGCCGGGGAGCGGCGTGCCGGAGATCATGGACAGGATGTTCCGCGCCAATCACATGGACCCGGCCAAGCTCGAGTTGTCCAACTTGGAGCAGACGCCCGCCACGGAGGCGCTGCAGGCCGGCCTGCTCGACGTCATCGTGCTGGCATCGGCGCCGCAATCGCCGCTCGTGCAGCGGCTGCTGCGCGCGCCCGACATCCAGTTGATGGACTTTGCCCAGAGCGATGCCTATTCGCGCCGCTTTCCTTTTCTTCAGCCGGTGACGCTGCCGCGCGGCGTGGTCGACCTGGCCGCCGATCTGCCGTCGCACGACATTTCGCTGCTTGCCGCAACGACGTCGCTGCTGTCGCGCGAGGAGACGCACCCCGCCATCCGGCAGCTTTTCGCGCAGAGTGCGCAAACGCTGCATGGCGGATCGGGCTGGTTCAACCGCGCGCGCGATTTTCCGAACACCCGCACCAGCGAACTGCCGGTGAGCCCCGAAGGCGATCGCGCCATCAACGGCACCCCGCCTTTCTGGCAACGGTATCTCCCTTTCTGGGCGAGCAACCTCGTCGAAAGGATGTGGCTGGTGCTCGGCGGCTTGCTGGTGCTGATGCTGCCCTTGAGCCGCATCGTGCCGCCGCTCTATCAGTTTCGCGTGCGTCGGCGTGTGTTTCGCTGGTATGCGAGATTGCGCGATGTGGAAGCCAGGCTCGAGTCGCAGAGCGGCGATGCGGACGCACTTCTGAAGGAACTCGATGCGCTGGACCGCCGCGTCAACCAGGTGGCTGTTCCGCTGTCGTATGCGGATGAGCTGTATGCGCTGCGGAACAACATCTACGCCGTGCGCAAACGCATCCTGGCGCGTGCGCAGGTCGACGAAGACCCGGACGCGTGGCCTGAGCCCGGCTCCGCCTGAAGGCCCCTCGATCCTTCGCTAACGCTGCAGTCGCAGCAGCTTGCCGCTGGTGCTGTCGGTCAGCAGATAAAGCCATCCGTCCGGGCTTTGCCGGACGTCGCGAATACGCTCGCCGCGGTCGGCAAGCAGGCGTTCGCGTGACACAACCGTGTTGCCATTGAGGGTGAGGCGCCATAGCGCGGTGCCGGCCAGCGCGCCGATAAAGAGGTTGCCCTTCCAGTCCGGAAGAGCGTCGGCGGTATAGAAGGCCATGCCGCTGGGGGCGATCGACGACTTCTGCGTTCCCGGTGTCCAGGCGGAGCCATCGATTTTTTCCCAGTAGGTCAATGGCTGCTCCATGCCCGCTTTGGCGGTCCCCTCGCCTACTTGGGTCAAGGTGCCGTACTCCTGGCCATAGCTGATGATGGGCCATCCGTAGTTCCGGCCCGCCAGCGTCAGGTTGACTTCATCGCCGCCTTGCGGACCGTGCTCGCTGGTCCAGAGGTCGCCCGTCACCGGATGCAGCGCAGCGCCCTGCGGATTGCGGTGCCCATAGCTCCAGATATGGGGCTGGGCACCGGGCGTCGCCAGGAATGGATTGCCCGGCGCCGGCGCGCCATCGGTGGTGATTCGCACGACCTTGCCGTTGCCGCGTGAGAGATCCTGCGCAAATCCACGTTGCGTATCGAGTTCCCGCTCACCCATCGTCACGAAAAGATAGCCGTTGCGATCGAAGGCGAGACGCGAGCCGAAGTGCGCAGTGCTGTCCACTTTGGGCGACTGGCGATAGATGACGGCAAGATTGCCGAGGCTCAGGTGCTCCGTGTCCAGTTCGGCCCGCGCGACGGCGGTGCCATTGAGGTTCGGATCGGCCCCGTCGCGCTCCGAGAAGCTGAAGTAAATCCGCCGATTGCTTGCAAACGCCGGATCGAGCACCACGTCGAGCAATCCACCCTGCCCCACTGCCGCGACGGCCGGAACGCCACTGATCCGATCGGCTCCGCCATTGGCCGGCGTGCCGTCCGCGTTGCGCAGCCTCAACTGCCCGCCGCGTTGCGTGATCAGCATGCGGCCGTCAGGCAGGAACGCGAGGCTCCAAGGAGTGTCGAGATCGGTTGCGAGTTCGACGACCTTTACGACCATCGGTGACGATGGCGGCGCGGCGGCAGGAGTCGAGGGGTTCGCGGGGCCAGGCGGGGCGCCGCTGGGGGAAGGCGTCGAAGGGGCCGGCGTTGCGCTGCCATCAGGCGCAGGCGCCCCTGTCGAAGGCGCTGTCGAGGGGCCGGCAGCAACGCCAAGAGTCCCGGGCGAAAAGCCCCCGCCCCCACCGCCGCCTCCACACCCAGCCAGGAGGGCGCACGCCATCACGAAGCATCGCGTCGTCAAGTTCATGTCCATCTCCTCGGCGCTCATCACGCCAAGCTGGAAATGCGATTGAGACCGCGGTGCCGACCGGCACCGCCGACGCCAAGACTCTACTACTTGAGCGCCTTGAAGCGCATCCGGTGCGGCTTGGCACCCTCTTCGCCGAGTCGCTTTTTCTTGTCGGCTTCGTATTCCTGATAGTTGCCGTTGAAGAAAGTCCACTGGCTATCGCCTTCAGCGGCCAGGATGTGCGTCGCGATGCGGTCGAGGAACCAGCGATCGTGGCTGATCACCAGCACCGAGCCCGCGAATTCGAGCAGCGCGTCTTCCAGCGCGCGAAGCGTTTCGACGTCCAAGTCGTTCGACGGTTCGTCCAGCATCAGCACGTTGCCGCCCGCGATGAGCGTCTTGGCCAGGTGCAGCCGCCCGCGTTCACCGCCGGAAAGCGTGCCAACCTTCTTCTGCTGGTCCGCACCGTTGAAGTTGAAGCGCCCCGCATACGCACGGCTCGGCATCTGGAACTTGCCGACGTTGATGATGTCCAGCCCGTTCGAGATGTCTTCCCAAACGGTCTTCTCGTTCCCGAGTGCATCGCGGTTCTGGTCGACGAACGCCATCTTGACGGTCTGCCCGATGACCACCTCGCCCGCGTCCGGCTTTTCCTTGCCGGCGATGAGCTTGAAGAGCGTCGACTTGCCGGCGCCGTTCGGGCCGATGATGCCGACGATCGCGCCGGCGGGAATCTCGAAGCTCAGGTTGTCGATCAGCACCCGATCGCCAAAGGATTTGGTGACGTTCTTGAACTCGATCACCTGGTTGCCCAGACGCTCCGCTACAGGAATGAAGATTTCCTGCGTTTCATTGCGCTTCTGGTATTCGAAGTCGCTCAGTTCCTCGAACCGGGCAAGGCGGGACTTGCTCTTGGCCTGCCGCGCCTTGGGGTTCTGGCGCGACCACTCGAGTTCCTTCTTCAGGGCCTTGGCGTGGGCTTCTTCGCTCTTCTGCTCCTGCGCCAGGCGTTCGCCCTTCTGCTCGAGCCAGGTGCTGTAGTTGCCCTTCCATGGAATGCCGCGGCCGCGGTCCAGTTCGAGAATCCATTCGGCAGCGTTGTCGAGGAAGTAGCGGTCGTGGGTAATGGCCACCACCGTGCCTGGGAAGCGCTGCAGGAACACTTCCAGCCACTCGACGGATTCGGCGTCCAGGTGGTTGGTCGGTTCGTCGAGCAGCAACATGTCGGGCTTGCTCAGCAGCAGGCGGCACAGCGCGACGCGGCGCTTTTCGCCGCCCGACAGCACGCCGATGTTGGCGTCCCACGGCGGCAGACGCAGCGCATCGGCAGCGATTTCGAGCTGGTGCTCCGAATCCGTGCCGGCGGTGGCGATGATGGCTTCCAACTCGGCCTGTTCAGCCGCAAGTGCGTCGAAATCCGCATCTTCGGCGCCGTAGGCCACGTACACCTCTTCGAGGCGCGCCTTGGCGGCATAGACCGCGCCCATGGCTTCCTCGACCGATTCGCGCACGCTGTGCGCCGGATTGAGCTTGGGTTCCTGTTCGAGGTAGCCGATGGTGAGACCGGGCATCGGCAGGGCTTCGCCCTCGATTTCCTTGTCTATGCCGGCCATGATCTTCAGCAGGGAAGACTTGCCAGAGCCGTTCAGGCCCAGCACGCCGATCTTTGCGCCGGGAAAAAACGAAAGCGAGATGTCCTTCAAGATCTGCCGCTTGGGCGGCACGGTCTTGCTGACCTTGTTCATTGTGTAGACGTACTGGGCCATCAGATTGCTTGCATTTCAGAAGGTGGGAGGGATTGCGTTCACCGAGAAACGGCGCGCCGAACATCGATTATCGACTCATGCGACAATCGCGTCTGTTGCCGGGTCCAGTTGCCCGCAACACCGGCTCTCCGCCGGGGACGAAGAAGGCCATTCCCTCGACAAAGGCGGGCTTTCAGGCTCCCACTCCTGACCTTCATCCGCCTTTACTGGCTCGACGTCAACGTGACGACCGAGCGGGCGGATACCACTGCGCCGTGTAGGGCGCTTATTGAACTCAATGAACTTTGATGAACTGAAGCTGGCCCCGGCCATCTTGAAAGCCGTGCATGAGCAAGGCTACGAAAATCCCACGCCGATCCAGGCGCAAGCGATTCCCGCCGTCCTCGACGGCCATGACCTTCTGGGCGGCGCCCAGACCGGCACCGGCAAGACCGCTGCCTTCACCCTCCCCCTGCTGCACAAGCTCACCATGAGCCGCAGCGCCACCAACAAGTTCGGCGGCACAGGCATCCGCGCCCTCGTGCTGACACCCACGCGTGAACTCGCAGCCCAGGTCGAAGAATCAGTTCGCACCTACGGCAAGTACCTTCAGCTCAGCTCGACCGTGATCTTCGGAGGCGTCGGCATGAACCCGCAGATCAGCAAGCTCAAGAGCGGTGTCGACATTCTGGTCGCAACGCCCGGCCGCCTGCTCGACCTGCAGCAGCAAGGCATGCTTGATCTCTCGACCGTGCAGATGCTGGTGCTCGACGAAGCCGATCGCATGCTCGACATGGGCTTCATCCACGACGTCAAGAAAATCCTCGCTCTGGTGCCCAAGGAAAAGCAAAGCCTGCTCTTCTCGGCCACTTTCAGCGACGAGATCCGCGACCTCGCCGCAACGCTGCTGAAGAATCCGCAGAGCATCCAGGTCACGCCGCGCAACACGACCGTGCAGCGCATCACCCAAGTGATCCACCCAGTGGGCCGCACGAAGAAGAAGGCGATCCTCGCGCACATCATCAACGAGCACAACTGGAGCCAGGTGCTCGTATTCACACGCACCAAGTTCGGCGCCAACAGTGTGGCTGAGTTCCTGACCAAGAACGGCATCCAGGCGATGGCGTTGCACGGCAACAAGAGCCAGAGCGCACGCACCCAGGCACTCGCCGGCTTCAAGAGCGGCGAGATCCGCGCCTTGGTCGCGACCGACATCGCGGCGCGCGGCATCGACATCGACGAGCTGCCGCACGTCGTCAACTACGAAATCCCCAACGTCAGCGAAGACTACGTCCACCGCATCGGCCGCACCGGCCGCGCGGGGGCGAGCGGCGAGGCTGTGAGCCTGGTCTGCCTCGATGAAGAAGGTTTCATGCAGGAAATCGAGCGCTTCACGAAGCAGCAGATTCCGGTCAAGCCGATCGAAGGTTTCGGCCCTGAAGAAGGCGAGCGCGCCGAGCCGATCGCAATGGGTCGTCAGACGATCTGGGGCGGCGCCGGTCGCCCGCCGAGCCGTGAAGTGATGCAGGCCGCGGCCAAGGCGGCGCGCCAGGAAATGATGCAACGCATTCGCGAGAACAAGGGCGGCCAAGGCGAACGCAGCGGCGGCGGCAACGGCGGCGGCATTGGCGGTGGTCAGCGCCGCGGCGCTGGTAACGGCCAAGGCCAGGGCGCTCCTGCCGGGCGCAACGGCGGTGGGCAAGGTCAAGGCGCTCGTGGCCAGGGCGGCCGCGGCCAAGGTCCGGCACGTGGGCCGCAAGGACCGGCGCGCGCGCCGCACCACGCGCCGACGCACCATCACGCGCACGATCATCACGAGGAACGCCAGCCGCGCCATCACGGCAACAGCCACAGCCCAACGCAAGCGGATGCGGTCGCGCACCTGCGTGCAGAAGCAGTCGGCGGTGCCGCAGGCCAGCCTGATCCGTTGCGCACCAGCGTCGACAGCCTTGGCGGCCGCGGCCGCCGTGGCGGCGGCGGCGGCGGTGGCGGCTACGGCGGCAACCGTTCCGGTGGCGGCCGTTCAGGCGGCGGCGGCGGTGGTCGCTCCGGCGGCGGGTACGGCGGTGGCGGCGGCTACGGCGGTGGCCGCTCATCCGGTCGCTGAGTTCGACCATTCATCAGAAAAGGGCGCCAAGGCGCCCTTTTTCAATGAGACTGCCGTCCAGGCACCACCGGAGAGGCCTTCACCCCAACCGCTTCCCGCTCTCCCGGTCAAACAGATGCACGCTTTCGCTCGCAATCACGAGCCCGACCATCTGATCAGGCTCGGCATCCACCCGCCCATGAATGGCGAGCGTGATCTTCGCTTCACCCACTTCAACAAGCAACTCAGTCTCCGCACCGGTCGGCTCCACCACGACCACCTTCGCCGGCACGCCATTCGCGACATCCGACAGCGTCATGTCTCCCGGCCGAACGCCGTAGTGCACGGCCTTCCCGTCTGCCGCCAAAGCACCCGCAGGCACCGGCCACATCGCACCATGCGCCTCGAAGGCGCAGTGTCCGTTGCTGCGCCTCACGGTTCCTTCGATCACGTTCATTGCCGGTGATCCGATGAACTGCGCGACGAAGAGGTTGTCGGGCCGGTCGTAGAGTTCGAGCGGCGTGCCGATCTGCTCGACCGCGCCGTCGTGCATGACGACGATGCGATCGGCCATCGTCATCGCCTCGATCTGGTCATGCGTGACGTACACAGTCGTCGTCTTCAGGCGTTGATGCAGCGCCTTGATTTCGGCGCGCATCGCGACGCGCAGCTTGGCGTCGAGATTGGACAACGGCTCATCAAAGAGAAACACCTTCGGGTCGCGCACAATCGCGCGCCCCATGGCGACGCGTTGCCGCTGGCCGCCCGACAGCTCTCGGGGGTAGCGTCCGAGCAGTTTGTCAAGGTTGAGGATCTTCGCCGCATCCGCCACGCGTTTCTCTGTCACGCCCTTGTCGGCATTGCGAAGCCGAAGGCTGAAGCCCATGTTTTCGCCGACGGTCATGTGCGGATAGAGCGCGTAGCTCTGGAACACCATCGCGATGTCGCGGTCCTTCGATTCGAGTTCGTTGACCACACGGCCGTCGATCATGATCTCGCCGCCGGAGATGTCTTCCAGCCCTGCAAGCATGCGCAGCAGCGTCGACTTGCCGCAGCCGGACGGACCGACCAGCACGACGAACTCCCCATCCTCGATCTCGAAACCGAGCCGCTCGATGATCCGCGTCTTGCCGTATGACTTTTGGACGTTCTGAAAAGTGACTGAAGCCATGTTGTTGTCTTTCCCTTAGCTCTTGACGGCACCGGCGGTAATGCCGCCGACCATGTAGCGTTTGAAGGTGTAGTAGATCGCAGCGGGAGGCAGCGCATAGATCAGGCCGGTGGCCATCAGTAGTTCCCAAGGGGAATCATCGGCCGCAAGGAAGTTGCCGAGCGCCACCGCGAGCGTCACGCTCCGGTCGTTCGACAGCAGCAAGAAGGCATAGAGGTATTCGTTCCAGGCCAGCAGCAGTGCATAGGTGCCAACTGCGACGAGCGAGGGCACCATCAGCGGCAGGTACACCATCCGGAAGAGCTGCAGGGGCGATGCGCCGTCCATGCGCGCGGCTTCGTCGAGTTCATACGGCAGCTTGTCCGAAGCCTGCTTGAGCACCCAGATGCAGTACGGCGACGCGATGGTCACCATCGCGAGGATCAACGACCACTGGCTGTTGAGCAGCCCATAGTTGCCCATCGTCTTGTACATCGGCACTGCGAGGAAGGCTGCAGGGATGAAGTACGTGAAGAGCGCCATGTTCATCACCGTGCGCCCTCCCTTGACGCGCAACCGGCTGATGGCGAAGGCCGAGGTGGTCGCGACGAACAGGGTAAGTGCGCCGACCGCAACGGCGATCAGCACGGAATTGCCGAGCTGCAGCCAGAAGTGGTCCAGATAGAAGTGCCTCTGATGAAAGACGGTGCTGAAGTTGTCCAGCGTGGGTGACTTGGGCCACAGGTGCCCGGACGTGGCCTCGCCGCGTGGCGAGATCGCGAACAGCACCATGTGATAGATGGGGATGATCGTCCACAGAAGAACGGGAATGCCGATCAGCAGGAGCTTGGCCTCGGTGCCGACGGACTTGAGCGTCCAGCGTTTCATTTCGCCCTCCAAGTGTTCATTTCGACAGCCTCTTCATCATGAAATAGACAAGGGGCAGTACCAAGGGCATTGCGACGACGATCGATGCCATGGACAAGTCGACTTGGTCGAGCCGCAAATACCGGATGCCCAGCGTCGCAAGCACGTGCGTCAAGTCCGCGGGCCCTCCGCCAGTCAGCAGATAGACGCTGTTGAAATCGCCCAGCGTCCAGATCATCGACAGGATCAGCGACGTGACATACAACGTGCGCAGCGCCGGCCAGCTGATGAACTTGAACTTCTGCCACGACGTTGCGCCGTCGACCGATGCAGCCTCGTACTGCTCCGTCGGTATCGAGAGGCGCCCCGCGACCAGGATCAGCGTCCAGAAGGGCAGCGACTTCCAGATGTGCATCAGCATCGCGAAGCTGAGCGCCAGCGTCGGGTCGTTCAGCCAGTTGGGCCCGTCGAGCCCCGTCAGGCGAAAGATGGTGGTGTTGATCACGCCCCACTCGGGGTTGAGCATGAACCGCACCGAAAGAATGGTCGGGATCGACGGCACGGCCCACGGCAGGATGAAGATCCCCGAAAGAATCTTGATCCACCAGCGCGACTGCACGAAGAAGCCCGAGAGCACCAGCGCCACCACCATCTTGAGATTGATGGCGACGACCAGGAAGATGATGGTGTTGATGACCGACCTGAAGAAGATCGGATCGGCCACCAGGTGCTCGTAGCTTTGCGGATGGCGTGCCAGCCACAGGCCATAGCACACCGGATAGAGAACGAAGACCAGGAACACCAGCAGGTAGGGGACGACCATCATCCGCCCCCAGAACTGCCAGCGCCCGGTTTTCGAGGCAGGCGTTGCGGCGGCGCCAGCAGCATTGGTCACGATGCTTGTTGCAGTGGAACTCATGGCAACCGCCGATCAGTATTGCAGTGTTGATTATTGAGCGACGGTCTTGATGCGCTCGATCATCTCGTCGACCGCCTTGTCCACCGGCACCTTGTCACTCACGATGCGGTTCATCGCCTTGGCCCACACGTTTTCGTTGTTCAGGATGGTGAACTTGTAGTTCTTCGTGAATTCGAAAGTCACCGTGCCGGCAGCGTACTGGTTGTAGACCGACTTGCGATGCGAATCGGCCTGCCAGAACGGGCTTGCCTGCCCCGCCTTGGTCACCGGGAACCAACGGCCGAGCGAGCCTTCGACGTACGGCGTGAGGTTTTCTTCCTGCATCAGGAAAGTCACGAACTCCTTCGCGCGCTGCTTGTTCTTGCCGTCCTTGAACACCACGCCGGTCTTCACCGCAGTGCGATAGACCATCTTGCTGCCATCAGGCTTCGTCGGAAAGCCGGCGGTGCGGATGCGCTCGAAGTAGTTCTTCTTGGCTTCCTCGCGCTGTTCAGGCGTGAGCGTCGCGTTGTTCGAGTCGTCGAGCCACTTGGCCGGCAGCGAGATGGTCGCGTTGTGCGTCATCACCGTCGTCTTGTTGTGGAAGGCGACGTTGTTGTCCGGGTCCTTCCAGCTCGTCGACGATGGCGGTGTGCAGCCCTTCTGGTAAGGCGCCACGTAATCGGTCATGGCGTTGATGAGGCCCGTGCGCACCGCAGGATCATCGACCAGCAGCTTGCCGCTGTCGTTCACCATCTTCACGTTGTAGGCGTCCGCGAAGGTCAGGAACGAGTAGAACGAATCACTCGAATCAACGCCCATGGGCATGCCGGTGCCGAAGAGGCGCTTGCCCGTCTTCTGGCGGACCGCCGGCTGGACCTTTTCGCACCAGAACGACCAGTAGTCCTTCCAGGTGGTCGGAATGTCCGACTCCTTGAAGCCTGCATCGGCCAGCATGTCGATCCAGTAGTTGATGTGCATCGTCTGCTGTTTGATCGGGAAGGCGTAGTAGGCCTTCGACTTCGTCGTGTTGTTGTAAAGGAACGTGGTCTCGACCGTGTTGGGCGCAAAGCGGCTCACCATGGGCGCGAGCACGCTGCTGATGTCTTCGAGCTTGTTGTCGTAAGCCCACTTGCCAGTCACCTGGAAGTCATAGACGTCGGCATAGGCCACATCGGGCGGGCTGCCCGAGTCGAGGGCCGACACGGTCTTCGGAATCATGTCCTGCACGGGATATTGGGACAGCTCGACCTTGACCCCCTTGTGCTTCTCCTCGAACTTCTTGATGGCCGCGAAGAGCGCCTCGTCTTCCGCCTTGTAGAAGCCCTTGACCCACCAGACGGTGAGCGTCTCCTGCGCCGACGCCTGGCCGGCGACCGCGAGGCCCATCGCCATCAGCGCGGGGATCATCAATGCCTTCAACTTCATGCTGCTGTCTCCTTCTTTGAACGGGATTGCTCGATGCACGAGCGCGGGTTGGAAAGCGAAACGGGTGCGCCTCAGGCTGTGGCCTTGAGTCGCTGTGGTGGACGACCGAGCCGAGGCAGGCGGCGTCGCGAGCGCAGAACTTCTTCGATGTCCTCGCGCGCGCCTTCGATCAGCCGGGTGATGGCCCGCTCGGCGCGCGCGGGGTTGTGGGCGATGACCGCGTCGAGCACGGCGCGATGCATCGGCAGCGACAACGCCGGGCCGTCCTTCTTGATGGTCGATATCTCGAAACTGGTGCGCAACAACGCATGCAGCGCCTTGCTCATCTGCGCGAGCATGCGATTGCGTGCGGCGCGCAGCAAGCCGTGATGAAAGCGCAGGTCGAAGGTCACGTAGTCGCCGCCGTACTCCACGGCTTCCTTCATGCCCGCATAGGCGATCTCGATCTCCTCGATATCTTCGGGCGTTGCGCGCTCGGCAGCGAGCCGCACGGCCGCAGGCTCGACGACGCGGCGCAGATCCTGAAGATCGCGCAGGAACTCCGGCGTGAGGCCCGCGCGGGCCTGCCAGGTGATGACGTCGGGGTCGAACCAATTCCATTCGTCGTCGGGCAGCACCCGCGTGCCGACCTTCGGTCCGGTCACGATGAGTCCCTTCGCAACGAGGGACTTCACGGCTTCGCGCACGACCGTGCGACTGACGCCGAACTCCTCGCACAGCAGCGGCTCGGCGGGCATCGGCGCACCAATCGCAAAGCGGCGAGAGACGATCGCCTCACCCAGCAGGTCCAGCGTACGGCCGTGGGTATTCTTGGTCATTCGCTGCCTCAGGCGTCCACGGGCGTCAGCAGCGGCGCACCGGAGAAATGCGCTTGCAGGTTGTCGAAGGTGAGCTTGCCCATGGCTTCGCGGGTTTGCTTCGTTGCGCTGCCGATGTGCGGCGTGAGCACCACGTTGGGCATGTTGCGCAAGGCTTCAGGCACGTTGGGTTCGTTCGCGAAGACGTCGAGCCCGGCGCCGGCAATCACGTTGTTGCGCAGTGCCTCGATCAATGCGGCTTCGTCGACCACGCTGCCGCGCGCAACGTTGATCAGATAGCCTTCGGAGCCCAGCGCCGCGAGAACGCGCGCGTCGATCATGCCTCGCGTCCCTGCGCCGCCCGGCGTGATCACCACCAGGAAATCAACAGCCGCTGCCAGAGCGGCAGCGTCGGGGTAGTAGGGGTAGCCGACATTGGCGCGAGGCGAACGCGCGGTGTAGGCGATCTCCATCTTGAAGGCGCTCGCACGCTGCGCGATCGCCTGGCCAATGCGTCCCATGCCCACAACGCCAAGACGGCTGCCCGTCACTTTGCGGCTGAGCGAAATGGGGCCGGCAGGCCATTCATTGGCACGCACGAAGCGATCTGCCTGAGGGATGCGACGCGCAACGGCGAGCAGCAACCCGATGGCAAGATCGGCCACGTCGTCATTGAGCACTTCGGGCGTGTTCGTCACAGGCACGCCTCGCTCGTGGGCAGCGGCAACATCCACGCCGTCGTAGCCGACGCCGAAAACCGAGATGACCTCGAGTGCGGGCAGTTGCGCGATCAGCTCGCGCGGCACCTTCGCTTCGCCGTTGGCGACCACGCCGCGAATGCGCGGTGCAACGCCTGCGAATGCCGCAGGGTCGCTGACATGGATGCGGTCGTGCACTGTGTAGTCACGGCGCAGCGCCTCCATGAGAAACGGCATCAAGGGAGCGACCACCAGCAGTTCCGGTCGAGCGGTCTCGTTGGCGGCATTGATGGCTGACATGCGTTCGTCCCTCCAGCCTTCCGGCGTTGTCGATTCTTATCATATGATGATTGAAATCGATGCCCCGCAGGACAAACCCTGATGGCGAAGTCAGCTCTGCGGCATCACTGGGGCGTCAAGCTGCCTTTGCACGGGCGACGAAGCGGCCCGCGCGCGCACCTGTCGCGCGCCCTACTCCTGTGTAGCTCAAGATACCGTTGACCCACACGCGCTCGATGCCTTCACTGAACTGGCGCGGCTGCTCGAATGTCGCGCCATCCTTGATGCGCAGAGGATCGAACACCACCACATCCGCCCTGTAGCCCGCCTTCAGCAGGCCTCGTTCGCCGATCCGAAAGCGCGACGCGGACATGCCGGTCATCTTGTGAATCGCCTGTTCGAGCCGCAGCAAGCCCTTTTCTCGCCAATAGCTCGCAAGCACGCGCGGGAACGCACCCCACAGGCGCGGATGCGGCCTCTCGTCATGCGGCAAGCCATCGGAGCCGATCATCGAGAGCGGATGCAGCATGACGCGCTGCACATCGTCTTCACGCATCTGGAAGTAGCAAGCATTGCCAGGCTTGAGCCTCACAGCAGCCTCTTTCTGCGAAACGCCCCACTGAGAAGCAATGTCGGCCAGGTAGCGCCCGCCCATCTCGGGATGCGATTCACTGCCGGTGATCAGCACGTCGATGATCCCGTCGACCAGGTCTTCGCGCAACACGGTGGAGCCCGCCGTGTAGGGATACACATCCATGCCGATCTCCTGGCCGAGCGCGAGTTGCTCGATGAGCGGCAGTGTCTCGCGCGTGCGTCCCCAGTTGTCAGGGCCGGCGCACTTGTGATGGGAGATGACCAACGGCAAGCCGGACTGGCGCGCCGTCAGTGCCGCCTCTTGCAACGCAGGAAGAATGCCTGCCAGTTCGTCGCGGATGTGCGTCGCGTAGACGCCGCCATTGCGTGCAGCGACCGTGGCGACCGCGACAAGCTCATCGACGTCTGCGGCGTAGGCTTCCGCGTAGAACACGCCTGACGAGAGCCCCAAGGCGCCCGCATCCATCGCCTCTTGCATGCTCGCTGCCATTGCAGTGCGCTCAGTCTCATTGGCCGGTCGGTCGAGCGAGGCCATGTGACGCATGCGCAGCGCCGTGTGCCCGAGCAATGCGGCGACATTGACGCCCGGACGCGCAGCGTTCACTGCGTCGGCGTATTCATGCATCGTGCCGTGGCGGAACTGCTCGCGCCCCAACAGAGACAGCGGCGCCAAAGGTTCATCGGTCACAACAGGCGCGAGCGAAATGCCGCAGTTGCCGACGATGACCGTCGTCACGCCCTGCGAGAGCTTGGGCAGCATGTCGGCCTTCTCGATCGCGGCTGCATCGTCATGCGTGTGCACGTCGATGAACCCTGGCGCGATGACCATGCCGCTGCAGTCGATTTCTTCAACAGTGCCGCCCACGCGCAAGCTCGCAAGCAAGTCTGGAGGCGTTTCCCCGAGGGGAGCAACCGATGCGATGCGGTCACCGACCAGCAGCACATCGCCGAGCCAGCCTGGGCTGTCGCTGCCGTCGACGATCTGCCCGCTCTTGAGCAAGGTCGATTTGCCAATGTCTTGCGTCATCATCTCTCGTCGTCGAAGGTCTCGGTCGCGCCGGAATATTCGGCGCTGTCGAAGCCGTGCTTGTGAAGGAGCTGCTTGAATTGCTGCAGACCGCGCGTCGCGACCGGACCGAGCTTCTGCGCGAGCCGCACCATCAGTATTTCGATCACCACGAGATGCGCAAGGTATGCCTCGGTGCCCACGCGCATCACCGCATCCTGCGGCACCGACACGGCAAGCACGAGATCGGCGATCTCTGCCAGTTGGGTGCCAGGCTGCGTCAGCGCGACCACCGTAGCGCCCTGCGAACGCGCGAAGCGTGCGGCCTCCAAGGTGTAGGGCATGCGCCCGACATGCGAGATGACGAAAGCGACCCCGTCCGGGCCCAAGGTGCTTGCCGACACCAACTGCTGGTGCGCGTCGAAGATCGCGTTCGACGTGCAGCCCAGACGAAAGAGCCGGCTTTGCAGTTCGCTCGCCATGAACGTGGACGCCGCGCCAACCGAGTAGCAATCGATGCGTCGCGCGGCGGCGAGCCGTGTTGCGACCTGATCGAGAACGTCGACGTCGATGCGCCGTCCGAGTTCGGTCAACGACGAAACGGCCGCGTGAATGATCTTGCTCGCAACGTCACCCGCGCTGTCTTCGGCCAGGACGCTTCGGTGCAGGTACGAGCCGGTCACGGCAAGGTCCTGCGCCAGCGCGAGCATGAATTCGCGCACGGATTCGAACCCGAAGCTGCGGCAGGTTCGCACGATGGTCGGCATCGAAACACCCGCCTGCTGCGCGAGTTGCTCGACAGTCGCTGCGACGGCGGCGCGAGGGTCTTCGAGCACGCACTGCACGACGCTGCGCTGCGCAGCCGGCAATTCGGCCATGCGTTCGCGCAGGCGTTGCAACAGTTGAGCGGACGGATTGTTCATTGCAGTGCAGCCTTCAGAACCGAGTGCTGATGGCGCCCGTGACGGCCATATCGTCTTCAATGAGGGCCATCCAGCGCCACTTGTCGAAGGTCGTGCAAGGATGCGAGATGCCGAGCGCCACCCGGTCGCCTACTTTCGGTACGGCGCCAGACGGATCGAAGCGCAGGTAGGCGTGCTGATCGTTGAGGGCGCTGACCGTCCAGGCTGCAGGCGCATCGGCCGCGACTCGCGCCCCGCGCGGCGCATGGCGCACGGGGATCGGCATCTCCAGGTCATAGGAGATATCGCGCCGGCCGCAAGTCAGGAGCGCCAAGCCGGGCTCCGGCACCGATTGAACGATGGCCCACACTTCAAGCGCGGCGCGCAAGGAGCTATCCAAGCCCTCGCGCTTCTCGACCTGCTTCAGAAACCGCGCGTAGTTGCCGTCATCGTGCGTGACATAGCAACCGGAGCGCAACACGCCTTGCACCGGCCGGGACATGCCTTGTGCGCGAAGCAGCGGCACCACCAGGTCGAACACCGCTGAGCCGCCTGCGGTAAGCAGCATCGTGTCTTCATGGAACAGGTTGTGTGCGTCGCAGCGGCGGGCCACTTCGAGCACACGCTCGACCAGCGCCGTGACTTCGCGCGCGTCGTGTTCGCTGTCGCAGCGGGCAAGGCCGCCTTCGTAGCATTCGATTCCACCCAACTGCGCAGCGGGCGATCGCGAGATGGCCTCGGCGAGTGCAAGCGCTTCTTCGAGCGTGCGGCAGCCAGTGCGCTGGCCCGGAATCCCGATCTCCACAAGGACATCGAAGCGACGCCTGCTCTGGCGGCGCTTCGCCCAGTCTTCGATCAGCGACAGTTGCGCAATCGAATCGACAAGGAACCAGACGCGCAGATCGCCGTGTCCGGCCAGCAGCATCTCCAGCCCGTCGAGGTCCGCATCGCACACGACCTGGTTGGCGATGATCGCGCGCCGCGCTCCGGCCTCGACACCGACCGCAAGCTGGTAGATGGTGGCGAAGGTCAGTCCCCACGCGCCTCCGGCAAGTTGTTGCGCGAACAGTTCGGGCGACATGGTGGTCTTGCCGTGCGGCGCGAGAGTCACGCCTTTGCGCCGTGCGTAGTCCTGCATCCAGGCGATGTTGTGCGCGAGCGCCGAGCGGCGAATGACCGCCAGCGGATACGCCAGATCATCAGCCAGCACGTTCCAGCCCTTCTGTCCGATATCAGCGGCGCGGCAGGGCGCGGCATGCAGCGGATAGCTCTTGCTCCGATGGTCGAGGATCAGTTCTTCAGTCATGTTCGCTCCTGGCATGTTCAAAGGTCGTCGCGCCAGCAGGCGTTCCAATGTCCGGGCCGCACTTCGCGCAATTGCATGTCGGCACCGGCGCAGCGCTCTTCCGCCAGCGGACATCGCGTGCGAAAGACGCAGCCCGATGGCGGATTGGCAGGGCTCGGCAGATCGCCCTGCAGCAATGGCACCACCCGGCGTTGCGCCGGATCAGGAATTGGCGCCGCTGCGAGCAGCGCACGCGTGTAGGGATGCCGCGGACTTGCATAAAGGGCCTCGGTCGGTGCGATCTCCATCACCCGGCCGAGATACAGCACGACCACGCGGTCGCACAGGTACTCCACGACGTCGAGGTCGTGCGAGATAAAGAGCAGCGTGAGGCCGAGTTGCTCCTTCAGATCGCCCAGCAGATTGACCACCTGCGCTTGTATCGACACATCCAGTGCGGACAGCGGCTCGTCCGCGACGATGAACTGCGGTTCCACCGCCAGAGCGCGTGCAATACCGATGCGCTGGCGCTGCCCGCCCGAGAACTCGTGCGGAAAGCGTGCGGCATGTTCGGGGCGCAAGCCCACTTGCTGCAGCAGTTGATCGATGCGCGCCTTTCGTGCGCCGCCCTTCGCCAGTCCGTGCGTGTCGAGTGCTTCCGCCAGCACGTCGCGAATGCGCATGCGCGGATTGAGGCTCGCGTAGGGGTCCTGGAAGATGATCTGCACTTTCGAGCGCAATGGCCTGAACTGCGATTGCGACATCCCGGCCAGATCCTGCGGTGCCGCATCCGATCCCGCCGGCTGGTAGAGCATCTGCCCGCCCGTCGGATCGACCAGCCGAGTCAGCAATCGGCCGATGGTGCTCTTGCCCGAGCCCGATTCGCCGACCAGTCCCAGCGTCTCGCCCTTGCGGATGCTGAAGCTCACGTCATCGACCGCGCGCACGGGATGGCTGCCCTTGCCGAAGTATTTGCGCAGGTTGCGCACCTCCAGCAGGTTGTCGTTTGTCGCGGTCGTCATGCGGCCTGCTCCTCGATGAATCCGACGCAGCGAACCATGCGCTGGCCGCCCGCCGATTCGAGCAGGGGCATGCGGGCATCGCAAGCGTCTTGGCGGAATGCGCAGCGCGGCGCAAAAGCACACCCGGGCGGTGGTGCGAACGGGCTGGAGACCTGTCCCGGAATCGCCACCAACTGCGGACGCCGCCCCGCCGAGGCTCCAGGCACACCTCGCCGCCGGGCCACGCCCGGCAAGCACGCCAACAATCCGCGCGTATAGGGATGGTCCGGCCGCGCGAAGAGATCGTGCACCGGCGCGGATTCGACGATCCGCCCCGCGTACATCACCGCCACCGCATCGGCGTACTGCGCAACGACGCCGAGGTTGTGCGTGACGAAGAGCATGCTCATCCCCGTTTCTTTCTGCAAGCGCCCCATCAGCGCGAGGATCTGCGCCTGGATGGTCACGTCGAGTGCTGTCGTCGGCTCATCGGCGATCAGCAGCGTCGGATTGCACGCCATGGCCAACGCAATCATCACGCGCTGGCGCATGCCGCCGGAGAGCTGATGCGGATACTCGTTGACACGCTGGCCCGCGGCGGGGATTTCCACCAGTTCGAGCATGCGCCGCGCGTGCGCAAAGGCCGCGCTTCGATCGAGCTTCAGATGCAGCCGCACCGACTCGGCGATCTGCTCTCCGATGGTCAGCACCGGATTGAGGCTCGTCATCGGCTCCTGGAAGATCATCCCCAGCTCGTTGCCCCGCAATGCGCGTTTGTCGGCCTCAGGAATGGCAAGCAGGTCGACGCGCAATCCGTCGCGCCGCACGAACCAGGCCTCGCCTTGCACCTGTGCGTGCGAGGTCTTGGCGTGCAGGCCCATCAGCGTCAGGCTGGTGACCGACTTGCCCGAGCCCGACTCGCCCACCAGCGCCAGCGTTTCGCCGGGCCTGATGGAGAAGCTCACGTCGGCCACGCTCTGGATGCGCCCGGCTTCTGTCGCAAAGGAGGTGGAAAGCCCGCGCACTTGGAGGCGCGGCGTCTCGGATATGTTGGCGGCGCTCATGTCGCTTTCCTCAGCTTGGGATCGAGCAAATCGCGCACGCCGTCCCCCAGCATCTGCAGCGACAGCGCGGTCAGCACGATCGCAAGGCCGGGGCAGAAGATGGTCCAGAAAGCCTTGTCGGCGTAATCAAGACTGCCGGCGATCATCGTGCCCCACGTGGGAATATCGGGCGGCACACCAACGCCGAGAAACGAGAGCCCTGCTTCGGCGAGGATGGCATAGGCAAAGATGAAGGTCACCTGCACGAGGATCGGCGACATGAGGTTGGGCAGGATGTGCTTGCGCAGGATGCGCGGCGTGCGCACGCCGAGCGCACGCGCCGCATCGACGAAGAGCAGTTCGCGCAGCACCAGCGTCGTTGCACGCACCACACGCGCCACACGCGGCGTATAGACGATGACCAGCGCCAGCATCACATTCCACAGCGACACGCCGAGAATCGACACCAATGCAATGCCCAGCAGGATGTCGGGGAAGGACATCATGGCGTCGACCACGCGCATCAGCGGCGCATCGAGCCGGGGAAAGAAGCCGGCGAGCATGCCCAGCAGCGTGCCGAAGAGCACCGCCCCCGCAGCCGTCACGAAGCCGATCAGCAACGAATAGCGCGCGCCATGCACGATGCGCAGCATGACGTCGCGGCCGAGTTCGTCGGTGCCGGCCCAATGCGTCCACGACGGCGCACGCAGCCGCTCGCCGATCTCGATGGCGCCCGGATCCGCATCCGAGAGCCATGGGTAGATCACCGCGACGCCGACCACCAACAGCAGGACGATCGCCGCGGCAAGCACCACCTTGCGCGAAAACAGCCGCCGCGCGAGAGGCATCACGCCTGTCATGAAAGAAGTCACGGCGGCCTTCATTTCGACCCCAGCCGGATGCGCGGATCGACCAGCGTGTAGACGAAGTCGACACCCAGGTTGATGAACACATAGATCGCAGCGATCACCAGCAGCGTGCCTTGAATCACCGGATAGTCGCGCCGCAGCACCGCGCGCACCACGAGGTTGCCGACGCCGGGAAGGTTGAACACCGTCTCGGTCACGACCGTGCCGCCGATCATCAAGGCCAGCGTGAGGCCGAGCACCGTGATGATCGGCACCAGGGCATTGCGCAGCACGTGCTTGACCATGATGACGCTCTCCGGCAAGCCTTTGGCGCGGGCAGTTCGCACATAGTCTTCGCCGAGGATGTCGAGCATCGACGCTCGGGTAAAGCGGATGATCAACGCTGAGTTGAGCAAGCCAAGCACCAGGGCGGGCAGCAAGAGGTGATGCAGCCGCTCTCCCAGCGATGCGCTCGGATCACCGTAGCCCGATGCGGGGAACCAGCCAAGCTTGACGGCGAAGAACTGGATGAGGATCAACCCCAGCCAGAAACTCGGGACGCTTGCGCCCAGCATGGCCACGCCGCTCACGGCCTGATCGGCTGCACTGCCGCGCCAGACGGCAGCCGCCATGCCCGCCGGAATGCCGATCAATGCCGCGATGCCGACCGCGAACAGTGCGAGAAACAACGTCGGCTCCGCACGCTCGAGCAGCGCCTGCGCAACGGGCCGCTGCAAGAACAGCGACTGCCCCAGGTTGCCATGTAGCAGCTCTCCCACCCACAAGACGAACTGCGTGGGCAGCGGCTTGTCGAGCCCATATTGCGTGCGGGCATGGGCGATGTCCTCGGCAGTGGCCTGGTCGCCAAGCAGAAGCGCGACAGGGTCTCCCGACGCGAGGCGCGTCAGCGCGAAGACCAGCACCGCCACGATGGCGAGCACCACCAGTGCACCGGCGAGGCGTGAAAGCAGGAAGCGCAGCATGAAAGGAGCCCGAGGCGCTTACTTGGCGAGGCCGGTGTTCCAGAAGAACGGCCAGATCGCCGGCGTGAAGCCCTCCAGCTTTGCCGAACGTGCCGACAGGCTGTTGAACTTGCCGACTTCGATGAAGGGCACTTCGTCATAGACCGTCTGCTGCACCTGACCCCACAGCGCACCGCGCTTGGCCGGATCGCTTTCCTTGTTGAAGGCGCTGAGCGTCGACTTCTTGGCCGGCGTGTCCCACCAGCCCGGCGCGCCGTCGCCCAATTGCGGCGGCGAGAGCATCGGCTCCGGAAACAGGCCCGAATGCGTGAAGTAGACATCCCACAGCTTGGCGTCGTTGCGGCGCTGCACGAGCGTCGCCCAGTCGACCACCTGCAAGTCGGTCTTGAAGCCCGCCTTCTTGAGTTGCTCGGACATCACGAGCGCCATGTTGTAGTGAAACTCGTATTGCCGGCTCGCCATGATGCGGATGGGCTGGCCGTTGTAGCCGGCCTTCGCCGCGAGATCCTTGGCCGCTTGCGGATTGCGCGTGTTGTAGGCGTTGGCGCCGGCTGCGGAGTAGTAAGGCGTCCCCTTCGGAAAGAAGTTGGGCTCGACGACAAAGAAGCGGTTGTCTCCGAAGCCCGCGGCCATCAGTTCGCCCTCGCCCACTGCCGTCTGCACCGCACGGCGCAGCGGCTGGGAGGCCAGCACGCCTTCCTTGGTGTTGAACACGATGTATGGAAAGCCGAAGTTCTTCGTCACGATCGGCACCACGGCCGGGGCGCCTTTCTCGATTCGGCCGACGGCCTCCACCGGCAGCAGATCGGCGTACTGGAACTGCCCGGACAGCGAGCCTTCGACGCGCGTGTTGGCATTGGGCACGGGCACAAAGCGCAGTTCGTCGAGCAGCGCCTCGCGCCGGCCGGCATAGCCGCTCGGCGCTTCCTTCCGGGCGGTGTAGCCGTCATGGCGCACCAACACGGTGAACTGATCCGGACGGCGTTCCTTGAACTTGTAGGGGCCGGTTCCGATGAATTCCTTGAGCTGCGGCGCGATGCTTTCCTTGGCCATGATGGCCGCCATCCCGCTGGGCAATGCGAGCTGGGCCAGCAGTGGCGCGTAGGGGTTCGCAAGCTTCAGCTCGACAGTGAGCGGGCCCTTGGCCGTGAGCGAAGCGACTTCCTTGCCGACGGCCTTGCCACGTGGCGAGAGTTCCATCCAGCGCTGCAGCGAAGCCACAACGTCATCGGCATTCAGGTCACGCCCGTTGTGGAGCTTCACGCCCTTGCGAATCGCGATCGTGTAGGTCAGGCCGTCCTTGGAGACCACCGGCATGCCTTCGGCCAGCATCGGCGCAATATTCCAGTTTGCATCGAAGGTGTAGAGAGGCTCGTAGACGTGCTGCATGATGGTGCCCACGAGGTCGGCCGTGCTGGTCATCGGGTCGAGGCCCTGCGGCTCGCCCACCATGGCGAGGTTGGCAGCGCCTCCCTTTGCGGGCTCGGCCCACACGGCACCCGGCAAGATGGCCAACGTGAATGCGGCGGCAAGCGCGCCTGCGACACTCCGCCAACGCGGCGCGCGCACCGGGTTCAAGGGAGAAAAGCCAGGGGTCGGTACAGTGATCGCGGACGTTTGCATCGCGGCTCCATGAGTAATAACATTACATCGTCGATCGTATTTACAGCGGTATCTCACGTCAAACGGGGGTTTACCCTCGTATTTTCTGTAATTTCATTACAAGCTCATCACCATGTCCCAAGTTGAAATGCTCGGCCAGTCGCCCATCGCCTCAGACCGCCAGGCTCGTCCACTCTCGCCCGCCACCCGCGCGGGCGATTTCGTTTTCGTATCGGGCCAAGTACCGACCGACGACCAGGGCCAGGTCATCGTCGGCGGCATCGAAGCGCAGACGCGGCAGGTCTTCAAGCGCATAGAACAGGCGCTGGCGCTGGCCGACTGCACACTGGCCGACATCGCCAAAGTCAGCGTCTGGCTGAACGACGCGCGCGACTTCGGCAGCTTCAACCGCGTGTACATGGAGTGCCTGGGCGATCATCGGCCTGCGCGTTCCACGGTCGAGTCGCGGCTCATGATCGACGCGAAGGTCGAGATCGACGTCACTGCGTACAAACCCCGGGACCGCCCATGAGCCACACACGCCTTGTTGCCGTCGACTGGGGGACCAGTTCGCTGCGCGGCGCGCTGATCGATGCCGACGGGCACGTGCTTGAAGAGCAAAGCCATCCGCGCGGCATCCTCACCGTCAAGAGCGGAGGCTTCACCGAAGTGTTCGAGACGCTCTTCGGCGACTGGATGCGTCCGCAGGGAACGCGCTGCCTCATATCGGGCATGGCAGGAAGCAAGCAGGGATGGGTCGAGGCGCCCTACTGCCCTTGCCCGGCAGGACTCGCCGAAATCCGCAACAGGGTGATGGAGATCGAACCCGGCCGCATCTCGCTGGTGCCGGGACTGAGCGACATGCACGACGGCGTGCCCGACGTGATGCGCGGAGAGGAAGTGCAGATTCTCGGCGCGATGGCACTGACCGAATTGCGCGACGGCCTCTTCGTGCTGCCCGGCACGCACAACAAATGGGCCCGGGTCAAGAACGGCATGGTGACGGGCTTTCGCACCTTCATGACGGGCGAGTTCTACGCGGTGCTGAGTCAGCATTCCATCCTCGCGCGCACGATGGATACCTCCGCGCCGCTCGACGAAGCCGCTTTCTTGCAAGGCGTCACGCAATCGGACAACGGCCAGGGCCTGCTGCACAACGCGTTCGGCGCGCGCACCCTCTCGCTGTTCGAGCGCATGCCGGCACGCGAACTCTCGAGCTATCTGTCGGGCATCCTCATCGGGGAAGAACTGCGCACGCAATCGCTGCACGCAGCGGGCGAGGTGGTGCTGATCGGTTCGCCTGCGCTCACCCAGCGCTACATGCTGGCCCTGCAGGCCTCCGGCACCAGGGCCAGGACGCTCGGTGCCGAGGCAACCTGGGCCGGGCTGCATGCACTCCACACCAACCACACCAACGGCCATCGCAAATCATGACCTCTACAGTCAACACCGCCGCCACGGCGTCGCAGAAGTTCGATGCCGCCATGAAGCACCTGCCGCTGGTCGCGATCCTGCGCGGCCTGACGCCGGAAGAAGCTGCCGACGTGGGAGACGCCCTCGTCCAATCCGGCTTCCGGCTGCTCGAAGTTCCGCTCAACTCGCCGCGGCCGCTCGAGAGCATTGCCTTGCTTCGCCAACGCTTTCCTGACGCGCTGGTCGGCGCCGGCACAGTGCTCGATGCACAGCAGGTGCGCGACGTACACGCCGCCGGCGGCGAACTGATCGTCGCGCCGAACTTCAGCGCCGAAGTCATCGCCGAAGCGAAACGGCTCGGCCTCGTCAGCCTGCCCGGCGTCATGACGCCGACCGAAGCCTTCGCGGCGCTGGCCGCGGGCGCAGACGGACTCAAGCTGTTTCCCGCGGAGCTGGCAACCCCCGCGGGCGTGAAGGCGATGCTCGCGGTGCTGCCCAAAGGCACTTCGCTGATGCCGGTCGGCGGCATCTCGCCCCGCAACATGGACGAATGGCGCGCCGCGGGCGCAGTGGGCTTCGGCATCGGCTCCGCGCTGTACAAGCCGGGCAAGAGCGCCGCCGCGGTGCGCGAAGACGCGCAACGCTTCGTGGCGGCTTTCAGCGGAGTACAGCGCGCCTGAGCTCGGTCAGGCGCTCGGCCGCGCGCTGGGCCAGAAGAGGTCCATGGGCCGGCTGCGAACGCGCTGCCATACGCTGTTGTAGAGCGACCGCACGTCCGCATTGCGCAGCGCGCGCGACCGAACAGCCATGTGGAAGGCCAACGCAAAGCTCACCGCGACATTGAGCACGGCCATGCTGCCGACGCCGGCAACGGCCCACCAGAGTTCAGACGATCGAAGCGGTGCAGTACCGAGCACGCCCAGGGCCACGCCGACCGACCCCGCGCTGAGCGTCACATGCCGCACCTCGAAATTGAACACCAGGGCCGAGTGAATGGCCGGGATCAACCCGAGCATGAACCCGAGCGACACATTGCCCGCGACACCCGCGATGTTCAAGCGCCAGAACGCCGCCAGCCGCGCCATGCCAGCCACGCCGAAGGTCATGCGCAGGCGGCGGTTGTATTCGAGCGAATCACCGACCCGGTGCAATACGAACCAGTTGTCCACCCAACCCGCGAAAAGGCTCGAAGCCCACAGCAGCACGCCAGTCAGCGCGGCATAGATCGGCGTCGGCCCCAGCAGCGAGAACGACTGCAACGTTGCATGCGCCTTTTCCGGAGAAATCATGTCCGTCTGGAACAAGGCGCGCCAAAGCAGCGTGACACCGAGGCAAACCGGAAAAACGGCCAGCACATTGCCCAGCACCGCAGCCGCTTGGGTGCGGATCAGCGCCAGCACGGACGTCACGAACTCGTCCATGCCCTGCTCTGTCCCGGCGGCGTCGAGTTCGCGCGCGAGGGTCGGTGCAGTCATCGCGGGCTGTTTCGTCGCGAGCGAGAAATGCAGGAAGTGGATCAGCAGGAAACTCGCGGCGTAGTTGACCGACGCCAGAAGCCCTTCGAACAGCGACGGCAGATGCGCCCCGCTGATCCCCAGCTTGAGGCAGACGGTGATCACCGTCACCAGACCGCCGCCGAGCGCCATCCGCAGCATGCTCAGATACTCCTGGCGATCGCGCGTGATGTAGTGCTCGCCGGTCTCGGCGTTGTATTCGACCACCTTGCGCGCGAGCAGCGAGAAGTTGCTGCTCAGCAGGTGCGACATGCTCTGGCTTTCGCGGTTCGCCTTGACGAGCTCGGCCGTCAGCCGCGCGAGGGCGCGCATGTCGTCCGACGCCATCCATGCGTCCAGCAGGTGCTCGGCGCGCGCGATGCGCATCCGCATGCGCTCCATCTGGAACACGATGTCGACGCTCACGCCATTGCGATAGAGATTGCTGAACACATCGTCAATGGCGATGCGGCATTGGTCCAGCAGCACCCGCAGGTAGTTGACTTCGCGCAGCAACCGACCGGGCTCGGCACCGCTTTCGACCGCCTCGTGCGCCGCTTCTACCGCGAGCATCGCGCGCGGGAGCCGATAGAAGGGCTGCGACTCGGTCGCGACGCGCGCGTCGGCGTCGCCGAGCTTGCCGCGCACCAACTGAGACATGCCGGTCGAGCTGATCTGACAGGTGAGGTTGTGCAGCGCCGCGAGCAGATCGAGCGAAAACGCGCCCATGCGCCGCGCGTCGTCGGCCGAGCCGTGGTCGAACAGTTCGCGGACGCGAAGGAGCAAGTCGGACGGCAGGGTGTCGATCCAGTCGACATCGGCGCTGGACGTGAACATCAGCGTGAACAGCGCACTCAGTTCGCGCCGGTTCGGCGTCGGCGGAATCATCAATGACTGAAAGCGCTCGGCCAGCGCGCCGAAAAGGCCGGAGTGGATCGGCATGCCTGCGTCGCACAGCAGCGAAATGCCGTCGCTCTCGCGGAGCACCGCGCGCAAGATGCCGGCGACGTTGCTCTTCCAGGCAGGGTTGCGGTCGAGCACGTGGAGCAGATAGCGCACCCGCGCGTGGATCGAAGCGGCCCGTGACTTGTCCGCGATGCGTTCAGTGGCGTCGGCCAGAAGCTTGTCTCGGCGATGAATCCAATGCGCAAGCTCGATGAGCCATTCGTTGCGCTGGGCGTAGGAGGCGTTCGCGTTGGCCATGGCCAGCAAGGCGTCGAGCTGATGCCCGGCATCTCGCGAAGCGCGCCACCTCTTGAATGCGGTGAACAGACGAAGCATGTATTTTCCAGAAGGCGCGACGCTGGCGGAGTCGGACGATCGCGGCAGTGGCCAAGGCGCATGCCGATGCTTCTGGAACAGGATCCGATCCGCGCCGCGTCGACTCCGCAGAGCGCCGATCGAGGGGTACGGATGATAGCTGCCGCCGGCTCGCGGTTCAGCCCGCCGGATTCGCCGCCGGGTTCACCGCATACGGTGGCGCATCGGCGGAAAGGCCCGCCTTGACCTGTCGCGTCAGCGGATCGGCCAAGAATTCGAACCGCCCTGCTGCGAGTGCGTCGAAAGTCTGCTTCGCCACATCGTCCGGAGATGCCTTCGGGCCTGGCGCGCCACTCGCCATGTCGGTGTCCATGAAGGCCACATGCAGGCTCAACACCTGTGTGCCCTGCTCGCGCAACGCGGAGCGCAGCCCGTTGCTCAGCGACCAGGCGGCGGACTTCGAAGCCGAGTAGGTCGCGGAGGTCGGCAGCGTGAGCCAGCTCAGGACCGACAGCACATTGACGATGGCGCCGCCGCCGTTCGCCGCCAGCACCGGGGCAAAAGCGCGGCTCATGGCCCAGGGGCCGAAGAAGTTGGTCTCGAATTCAGCACGCGCGGCATCGAAGGCATCGCTGGTGCCGAAGAGGCTCACGCCGCGCGAGATGCCGGCGTTGTTGATGAGCAAGTCGACGTCGCCGCACGCGCGGGCTGCGGCCTCGATCTGCTCGGGGCGCGTCACGTCCAGCGCGACCGGATGCACGCCGGCAAGCGTGATGCTGGCCGGATCGCGAGCTGCCGCATACACCTTCTTCGCACCACCGGCGAGCGCCGCACGCGCAAACGCGAGACCGAGCCCGCGATTGGCGCCGGTGACGAAAACCACGGAGTCCTTGATCTGCATACTTGCCTTCAGGAAGTTTCGGGAAAAATCAGGAGAGTCGATCAGGAGAGTTGCATGCGGCGCAACAGCCCTGTCGTGGTGCGGGGCCAGCCGATACGGCCAAACCAGACGCCGCCGGCGACGGCTGCAGCCGTGACGCCGCCGTAGACCATCAGCGCGAGGCCTTGCGCGAAGAACACATGCATGAGCGTGCCGCCCCAACGCAGGGCGATCCAACCGCCGATCCCGGCGACCACGAGACGCGCGATGTTTCCGATGACGGGCCACAGCAGTCGCCCTGCCCCCTGCGATGCAAAGTACAGCACCAGCCCGACGCCGAAGAAGCCATAGAACGGCCCGGCTGCACGCAGATACTGCGCGCCTGTTTCGAGCATTGCCGGATCGCTGCCGAACAACATCAGCCAGGGTCTCGGGAACAACGCAGCAGCCAGGCCGATGGCGCCTGTCAGCACAAAAGCGATGGCAGCACCGGCCCACGTCGCATGCAATGCCCGCTCGCGCTGGCCAGCACCGATGCAGGTGCCGACCATGGCGACCAACGGTGCGCCGAGCCCGAACACGAGCGGCACCAGCAGGTATTCGAGACGTGCAGCCGTGCCGTAGCCGGCGATCGCACCCGGGCCGAAATGACCCGACAGCGCGGTCGCGATGCCGATCGACAGATTCGTCGCGACAGTGGAAATTGCGCCAATGAGGCCGATGCGCAGGATGTCGCTGAACAGCGGCCAGCGAAAGCGCGCGTTCGCCATCGAAGGCTTCAGCAGACTGCGGCTGGAGCGAAGATAGATCCAGAGCGCGACCGATCCGCCAAGGTAGTAAAGCAGCAACGCGACGGCACCGCCGGCAATCCCCAAGCCCGGAATCGGTCCCCAGCCGAAAATCAGCAATGGCGACAGTGGAATGAGGACGACCACGCCGGCGACAGTCACGTTCGCCGGTACGGCCATGTTGCCGGTTCCGCGAATCACCGCGGCCAGCGAATTGAAGAGCCACACCAGCACAGCACCCGCGAACACCACGTTGGAGTAGGCCATCGCCGCGCCGAGCGACGCGCCGGTCCCGCCCATGAGCATGTAGAGCCAGCGACCGCCGAGCAGCAGAACCAGCATGAAGAGCAATCCGAAGCCCAGGGCGATTGCGATCGCATGCAGCACCAGCGCGTCGGCATCGTCGCGGCGCCGCGCGCCGAGCGCACGTGCAATGGACGAAGCGATGCCGCCGCCCATCGCGCCGGCCGATGTCATCTGCATCAGCATCACGATCGGGAAGACCAGCGCCATGCCGGCAAGCGCATCGGTGCCCAGCTTGCCGACGAAGTAGGTTTCGATCAGCCCCACGGACGCCTGCGCGATCATCACCAGCACATTGGGCGCGGCAAGCCGCAGCAAGGTCGGCACGATCGGCGCTTCGAGCAACAGCCGCGTGCGCGGATCGACACCTTGGGGCGCGCTCATTGCTACACGCTCTTGAGCGCTCATGCTGCCGCCTTCGCGAGCATTGCCGGCCGTGCTTCGCGAATGGGCAGGTTGATCAGTGCCGCGCCGGCTGCGAGGGCAATGTCGATGTACCAGACGATGTCGTAACTGCCGGTGGCCTGGAACACATAGCCGCCGAGAAAGGCGCCAAGGAAGCCGCCGATCTGGTGCGCCAGCATCACGATGCCGAACAGCATCGCCATGTTGGCCGGCCCGAACATCTTGGCGACCAGCCCTGCCGTGGGCGGCACCGTCGAAAGAAAGGTGATGCCCATCACCGCCGCGAAGATCAGCATCACTGCTGGCGTCTTGGGAGCCAGCAGGAAGACGAGCACCGCAATGCCACGCGTCGCATAGAGCAGCGCCAGCAGCGACTTCATGCGCCAGCGCCCCACGGCCCAGCCCATGGCCAGGCTGCCGACGATGTTGAAGAGGCCGATCATCCCGAGTGCCCACCCGCCGATCTCCGGCGGCAGGCCGCACGCGGCGATCACGCCCGGCAGGTGCGTGGCGAGAAACGCCACATGGAAGCCGCAGACCAGGAAGCCGAGGCTCAAGTAGCGATAGCTCGGCGTTCCGATCGCCTGGCCGATGGCTTCGCGTGCAGTAAGCGGCTTGATGCCGCTGGCGGCCGCGGACTGCGCTGCGAGTTGATTCGAGTTGCCCTTCAGCACCAAGACGGCAGGCAGCGCCAGCAGGATCAGAACGGCCAGCCATTGCATTGCGCTCGCCCAGCCAACGGTGGCCATCAGGCCGATTGCGATTGGCGCCATGGCGAACTGGCCGAAGGAGCCGCCCGCATTCACCACACCCGTGGCAAGACCGCGCTTGTGCGCCGGTACGAGGCGCGTCGTCGCGGCCATCAGCACAGATGGCCCGGCCATGCCTGCGCCTCCGGCGGCCAACACGCCGATGGCGAAGATCAGGCCACCCGTCGTGCTCATCAGCGGCGTAATGAAGGTGCCGAGCGCCACCAACACCACGCCCATGAAGACCACGCGCCCCGTGCCGATGCGATCGGCCACCGCGCCCGCAAAAGGCTGCGTCAGGCCCCACCAGAGCTGCCCGAACGCGAACGCGAGACTGATGCTGCCGATGCCCAGGCCGGTCGACGTGTTCAGCGACGAGAGGAACAAACCCATCGTCTGCCGCACGCCCATGGTCAGCGCGAAGGTGCCGGCGGCCGCGAGAAGCACCAGGCCGATGGCGAAGCCCGCGGCTGGTGCGACTGGTGCGACAGGCGCTGCAGCGGTGATGTTTCGATCATTCATGGGCGTTTTCCTCGGTCAGTTGGTCGGCGATCTGCAGCAGTTCGATGCTTTCGTCGATCAGCGCATGCAGAGCCACCACACGCTCGATCCCGAGCACTTCATTGAGCTGCTCTTGCGCCGCGCGCCAATGGCGCTGGGCTTCGGCGCGCTTCTCGCGGCCTTCGTCCGTGATTTCGATAAGGCGGCTGCGCGCGTCGGGTCCCTCGCCCTGCAAGAGCCAGCCGGCGGCAATCATCGGCTTGAGATTGCGCGTCAGCGTCGACGCTTCAACGCCCATGGCCTGCGCCAGGTCCACCGGCCGCAGCGGCCCCAGGTGAAGCACGTGCGACAGCAACGAGTACTGCGTGGTCTTGAGCCCGCTCTTGGCGACCTCCGCGTCGTAGTGGCGCGCGACCTGCCGCATCAAGTGACGCAACCTGAAATTGGTGCAGCCCTGGGGTTTGACGGTGGCATTCATGCGAACGATTGTAGCTACAATCATTGCATATGCAACTGTTAAGGAAACCTGAATGACATCGACGGATCGACTGGCTGCCTGGATCGCCGAGGAAGACGCCATCAACAAGCGGCTCGACGCTGGCCCTGGGCCCGGTCTCGCAAGGCCAGACCAGATTGCCGGCAAGACCGGACTTGAAGTGATGCAAGCGATGCTTCAAGCGGAGATTCCGTACGCCCAAATGGCGAAGACCCTGCATTTCCAGCTGATCGACGTCGCGGCAGGTCGCGCGGTCTTCCAGGGAACGCCGCTGCAAGAGCACCTGAATCCGCTCGGCACCGTCCACGGAGGCTGGTTTGCCACGCTGCTCGATTCGGCACTCGGCTGCGCGGTGCACACCATGATGCCGGTCGGCCGCGCCTACACCACGGCTGAGTTGAGCGTGAACCTGGTCAAGGCGCTGACGCCCAAGGTCCAGCGCGTGCGCGCCGAAGGCACTGTGATCCACTGCGGCAGGCAGCTTGCGACCGCCGAAGCCCGGCTCGTCGGCGCGGACGGCACCCTGTATGCACATGCGACGACGACCTGCCTGGTGTTCGAGATGCCGAATCGCTGATCCCGCGCCCAAGCGCGACAATCGTCGACCAACAATTTCAACGGCGACCCACGAGATGCGAATCCTCCACACCATGCTGCGCGTTGGCAATCTCCAGCGCTCCATCGATTTCTACACGCAAGTGCTCGGCATGCAACTGCTGCGCACCTCCGAGAACTCCGAATACAAGTACAGCCTCGCGTTCGTCGGCTACGAAGGCAATCCGGCCCAGGCTGAAATCGAACTGACCTACAACTGGGGAACGGAAAGCTACGAGCTCGGCACCGCCTACGGCCACATCGCACTGGGAGTCCCTGACGCATACGCGGCGTGCGAAAAGATCAAGGCGTCCGGCGGCAACGTCACGCGCGAAGCCGGCCCGGTCAAGGGCGGCACCACGGTCATCGCTTTCGTGACGGACCCGGATGGCTACAAAATTGAACTGATCCAGCGCGCCGAAGCCGCTGCGGGCGGCGGACTGCGCTAGAGCACCGGCTCGGCGGCGTCGCTGATCCGGATGTGATCGGGCGCCAAGCCGCGCTGATGGCGGTCCCACATCGCCTCGTAGGCCGCTTCGATCCGCCGTGCGAAAAGCGGCGAATCGAACAGCGGCATGGTCTTGCGATTCATCTGCAGTCGGCCACGAAGTTCGGCGAGGCGTTCCGGCGAGGTCGCCAGCGCCAAGGCCAATGCTTCGTACGCCTCAACGGTGTGGGTCACCAGCTCGGGCAGGCCTACTGCGCCGAGTAAGCTCGCGCAGACGCGTGAAGCGAAGGTCGGGCCGGCCAGCGTCAACACGGGAAGCCCACTCCAGAGCGCATCGCCCCCCGTCGTGTGCGCGTTGTAGTGGAAGGTGTCCAGGAACAGATCGGCATGGGCGTGCCGCGCCAGATGCTCAGCCAGCGGCATGCGCGGCGCCCAGACGATGCGCTCCGCACCCGCGCCGCGCCGGCTCGCTTCGGCCTCGATCGCACTGCGGGCATCGGCGTTGCCCTCCAGCAGCCACAGCACACTACTGGGCACGTTTCGCAGCAACCGCATCCAGACGTCGAACACGTCTGGCGTGATCTTGTAGTTGCTGTTGAAGCACGCGAAGACGAAACCATTGGGCGGAAGGCCCGAGCTTTCGCGGGTGGTCATTCCCTCGGCGACGCGCTTCGTGTTGTCGTTCGCTTGGTAGGAGTCCGGCAGCACGACGATCTTTTCCGCGTAGTGCGCGTATTCGTCCGGCGCGATGAGCGTCGCATCGGCCACGATGTAGTCCATGTAGTCGCAGCCCATGGTGCCGGGGTAGCCGAGATAGTTGACCTGCACGGGCGCCGCGCGCCGCGCGAAGATGTCCGGCCGCGCGCCTTCGGTAAAGCCGTTGAGGTCGACCGCGATGTCGATGCCGGCATCACGCGCCATGGTTGCGATGGCTGCATCGCTTCGGTCCCCGACATGCGCGAAATGATCGAAAGCCGCCGCAATGCGCGCGCCCATCTCGTCGCGCACCGGAGGCCCAAGCGCAAAGCCGAACCATTCGAAGCGACCGCGATCGTGGCACTCCAGCACGCGCGCAATCAGCTGCGAGACCGGATGCTCGCGGAAGTCGGTCGAAAAGTAGCCGACCCGCAGCTTTCGCCCCGGGTCACGTACAACCGGAGCGAGAACTGCTGTCGGCTCGCGCGCGGGGTGCTTGTCCTGCGCATAGGTGCGAGCACATTTCAGCAAGATGGCCGAACTCGCGGGCGTCGCGGTGAGCGCGAAAGGCATCGCCGCCTTTTCACCGGCTTCGACCCGCGCCACGATGTCACCGACCTGATCCGCCCAGCCGTCCCATCGGCCGACGAACATCGCCGCATGCAGCCGCTGCCCGCGCAGATAGTCCGTATCCGGCGCAAGACGGGCGACCTCGTCATAGCAGGAGAGCGCTTCGGCGTGTCGCTTGAGCACGGTCAGCGTGGCGGCGCGGTTCATCAAGGTGGGCACGTCTTCAGGCGCCAGCGCCAATGCGCGTGTATAGCTTTCAAGTGCGTCCGGCCCGCGACCGAGTTCGGTCAGCACCGTGCCGCGATTCGCCCAAGCCTGTACGAATTTCGGATCGAGCGTCAGCGCGCGGTCGTAGTGCTGGAGCGCCTGCCCGAATTGCTGCAATGCCGCCAGCGTGTCCGCAAGGTTGGACTGCAATTCGCGCGATCGCGGATTGAGACGCTCGGCCCGCCGAAAAGCCTGCAAAGCGGCGTCATGCGCCCCGAGCGCACTGTGCGCTACGCCCAATTCGTGCAGCCCCTCGAAGAATTCTCCGGCCTGCTTCATCGCGCGATCGAACGATCCCACCGCCTCGCGCGCCCGCCCGCGTTGCAACTGCGCTCGTCCGAGATAGAACAGCGCTTCCGGGGAACACTGGGGCAGGGCTGCCGCCTTCTCCAGGAATTCCTCGCATGCCGCCAGGTCCTGGCGATTGCCGCAGATGTACGCCAGCAGCTCGTAGGCCTTGGCGACCTTCGGATCGCGCGCGATCACCTTGCGCAACAGATCCTCGGCAAGCGCGGCTTGCCCGGCCCTGAAGTGGCGCTCCGCCTGAGCCGTTTGCTGCGCCGTGGATTGAAGCATCAGCAGCCCAGCAGATCCGCCAGATGGCCGATGTCGCGAGCGTGCAGCGTGTTCTCGGGCTGGGGCGACACATCCTTAGGCCGCGAAGGTCCGAATTCAAGCGGCCGCTCGATGTAGCCGGTGCGCAGTCCGCAGGTCCGCGCAGCGGCCAGGTCATCGTGATGCGCAGCCGCCAGCATCACCTGCCCGGGAGATACGTCGAAGACACTTGCGACGCCGACATAGGTGCGCGGGTCCGGCTTGTAGGCCTTGAACACTTCGGCGGAAAGCACGCAGTCCCATGGCAGTCCGGCGTGCTTGGCCATTTCCGTCAGCAGGCCGATGTTGCCGTTCGAGAGCGTGCAGATGATGTACTTGCGCTTGAGCCGTGTCAGCCCCTCCACCGTGTCGGCCCACGCGGGGAGCCGGTGCCATGCCTTGTTGAGGTCGCGCTTTCGCGTCGCATCGAGATCATCGATGCCGAAGTCGCGCAGCACGTTGCCGAGCATGCCCATGTGCAGTTCGTCAAGCAGCGTGAAACCGCCCTCGCCTGCCGCGATTCGCGCCATCACGCTCCGCATGGCGGGCTGGTAGCCTGCCCGCCAGGCCAGCGCAAAGGCGCCTCCGTCGACGCCCGGGACGATTCGCTCGGCCTCGGCGGCAATGCCGGAATACCAGTCGACGACCGTGCCGAAGACGTCGAAGGCGATGACCTTCAGGTCACCGAGCTCAGCCGTGCCGCTCATCGCGCCAGCTTGCTCGCCTCGCGCGCGAGCGCCTCGATCCGGGACCAGTCACCGGCGGCAATTGCGTCCGTCGGTACGATCCACGACCCACCGACGCAGGCGACATTGGCGAGCGCAAGAAACTCACGCGCATTGCCCGCGTGAACGCCGCCAGTCGGGCAGAACTTGACGTCGCCGAAAGGCCCCTGCCAGGCCTTCAACATGGCAAGCCCCCCCGCCTGCACCGCAGGAAAGAACTTGAGCTCGGTGAAGCCATCCTCCTGGGCAAGCATGATTTCGCTGCCCGTGGCAACGCCCGGGAGCAGCGGCAGACCCAGGTCGTGGCAAGCCTTGCCCACCGCGCGCGTGTAGCCAGGGCTCACGCCGAACTTCGCGCCCGCCAGCGCCGACGCCTGCGCATCGGCGGCGCTGCGGATCGTGCCCGCACCGGCGACGGCCTCGGGCACTTCCTTGGAGATGATCTCGATGCATTCGAGCGCTTCGCGGGTGCGCAGCGTCACTTCGAGCATGCGGATGCCACCCGCCACAAGGGCGCGCGCCAGCGGCACTGCGTCCTTGACGTCGTGCAGCACGATCACCGGAATCACTGGCGCATCGCGCATCACGTCGAGCGCGGAAATCGATTCGGTCACAGCCATGTGCAGGCTCCTTCTTCTGCTGTCAATGCATTGCGGCGCATGCCGGCGAACAAGTCGCGGCCCAGGCCTACGCCGTTGGCCACGCGCTGCTCCGGCGATTGGGTCGCGGGCTGGCGCGACGTCCATTCGTCTTCGGGAAGCAGCACGGTCAGCGTGCCGGCCACCGCGTCGAGCCGGATCAGGTCGCCGTCGAGCACCTTGGCGAGCGGACCGCCGGCGGCGGCCTCGGGAGACACATGGATCGCCGCCGGCACCTTGCCTGAAGCGCCGCTCATGCGCCCGTCGGTGACCAGCGCCACCCGGAAGCCCTTGCCCTGCAACACGGACAGAGGCGGCGTCAACTTGTGCAGCTCGGGCATGCCGTTGGCCTGCGGGCCTTGCCAGCGCACCACGCAAACCACGTCGCGCTCCAGCTCGCCGGCGTTGAATGCCTGCTGCAGCGCGCCTTGCGAGTCGAACACGCGGGCCGGCGCCTCGATCACGTGCCGATCGTCCGGAACGGACGAAACCTTGATCACGCTCCGGCCGAGATTGCCGCTGAGCAGCTTCAGCCCGCCTGTCGCGCTGAAGGGCGCGGACACGGGTCTCGTCACGGCGTCATTCCGAAGCGGAGCGGCGGGCTGCCACTTGAGCGAATGCTCGTCAGAGGGCGCACCGGACAGCGCCGGAATATTCGCGAACTCGCGAATGCCGCCAGCCCGCACCGTCAGCACGTCTGCGTGCATCAGGCCGGCGTCGAGCAGTTCGCCGATCACGAAGCCCGGACCGCCTGCAGCCTGGAATTCGTTGACGTCGGCGCTGCCGTTGGGATAGACCCGCGTCAGCAGCGGCACGACATCGGAAAGCTCCGAGAAGTCGTTCCAGTCGATGAGGATCCCGGCCGCACGCGCGACCGCAACCCAGTGGATCAGGTGGTTGGTCGAGCCGCCCGTCGCAAGCAGTGCAACCATCGCATTGACGATGACGCGCTCGTCGACCATTTGGCCGATCGGAGGCACGGCATGGGGTGCATCGGAAGCGCGCCCCAGCACGGTGCGCGCAGCTTCGCGCGTCAAAGCCTCGCGCATCGAATCGCCGGGCTGGATGAACGCCGTTCCGGGCACGTGCAGTCCCATGGCTTCAAGCAACATCTGGTTGCTGTTGGCCGTGCCGTAGAAGGTGCACGTGCCTGGGGCGTGATAGGCCTGCATTTCGGCCTCGAGAAGCCCCTGCCGCCCGACCAGCCCCTGGGCCGCCTGTTCGCGAACCTTGGACTTGGCGCTGTTGGAGAGCCCCGAAGGCATCGGCCCCGCCGGCACGAACACCATCGGCAGATGCCCGAAGTGCAAGGCGCCGATCAGCAGCCCCGGCACGATCTTGTCGCAGACGCCGAGCAGCAGCGCGGCATCGAACATGTCGTGCGTGAGCGCCACCGCCGTGCCCATCGCGATGACGTCCCGGCTGAAGAGGCTGAGCTCCATGCCGGGCGTTCCCTGCGTCACGCCGTCGCACATCGCCGGCACGCCTCCCGCGACTTGCGCGGTGGCGCCCTGGCGGCGAGCCTCGTGCTTGATGATGTCCGGATAGCCTTGGTACGGCGAATGCGCCGACAGCATGTCGTTGTAGGCTGTGACGATGCCGATGTTGGGTGCGCGCTCGGCCACCACCTTGATCTTGTCGTTGGCAGGAATACCCGCAACGGCATGGGCCACATTCGCGCAGCCCATGCGGTCCGAACCGCGATCACGGTCGCGGATTTCGCTCAGACGCTGGAGGTAAGCGCTGCGCAGCGGACGGCTGCGCTCGCGGATACGGTCGGTGACATCGCGGACTGTGGGGTGTGTAGTCATGGAATTTGTCGCACTGCCGATGAGCTGCCATGTGCGGCAGCTCGGGGGTGAATCGTACCGGCTCCCGCGAGGCACTGGTGGAGGCACTGGTGTAGGGCTAATCCACCAACTTCACTTCGACCCGGCGCGCTTCCGCGTCGTCGCCGGTGCCGGCGGTCACGGGCGGTCGCTTCAGCTCGATCTTGTCCGCAGGCACGCCCAGGCCGGTGAGGACATCGCGAACCATTCCGGCGCGCTTCTTGGCGAGTTCCTCGTTCAGCGCCGCGTCTCCGGTGGTGTCGTGGAAGCCGGACACGACTGCCTTGTGGCCGGCTTCGACGCCCTTGATCACGATCGCCAGTGCTTCGGCAGCGCCGGGCGCGATGTCGGCGCTGGCCGTTGCGAAATAGAAGTTCACGACGTCGCCCGCGACGCGAATGCTCGCGCCTTCCGGAATCACGACGGTCACGGTTTCCGTGACGACGGCCACGGTGGTCGCCGGCGCGGCTGCGGACGCGGCGACGGGCCCGGCCGGCGCGGCGCTCATGTGATTCCTCTGGTAGAGCACGATGCCGATCACGAAGAGGATCACCAACGCTATCAACCCCATGACCAAGGCGAGGATGAAATTCTGCTGGCTGTCGTCTTCGTTCATCACTGACATGGGCGGGTCTCCGTAATCGAGGGGTCGGTAAATAATGGTGCGGTGAACCATGATCACGAAATTGTAGGCGTCGCCCTCAGCAACCAAGCTGCCGACCCGGGCCCTCCGGGGCTGGACCCGATGCCCAAGCCCCTGCGGGACCCGAAGCCCATGCTCGACCGTGTGATCGACGAATGGGGCGGCCACCAGGATCTATGGCTCTTCGGCTATGGGTCGCTGATCTGGCGGCCGGAGTTCGGCTTCATCGAGCGCCTGCCGGCACGAGTGCACGGCTGGCACCGCGCGCTCAAGATGTGGAGCCGCGTCAATCGCGGCACCGTCGAAAACCCCGGGCTGGTGTTCGGGCTGTTGTCGGGTGGATGCTGCCGGGGGATGGTTTTTCGCGTGCCGGCCGCCGATGGGCTCGAAACGCTCGGACGACTCTGGCTGCGGGAGATGCCGACTGGCGTCTACGACCCGCGCTGGCTCGAATGCGAGACGCCGCATTCGACGGTGCGCGCACTCGCCTTCACCCTGTCGCGGCACAGCCCGAATTTCACCGGCGAACTGACTGACGAGCGCTATCGGCACATCTTCGAGACCGCGGTCGGCCGCTATGGGAGTTCGCTGGACTATGCACAACAGACATTGCTGGAGTTGAAGCACCACGGCATCCACGACGCGGCGCTGGCGAGGCTGGTCAAGCTGGCCGAATCCCGCCTGTCGTCGCAGGCCATTGGCAGCGATCAGCCGCCTCCGGTATACCCTTCGGAGCCATCGCTCTCACCCACGCCTCAACCCAAGGAGTAACGCCAATGCCGCACCTGCCGAGCCGATTGATCGCCATCGCTGCCACCTTTGCATCTGCCAGCCTGATCGCTGCTTGCGGCACCATGGGCTCGGGAGTGGGCGCCACCGCCAATCTCGCGCCGACCGCAGCGATTTCGCCGAACCCGACCATGGGCAAGGTGACTTTCACGCCGCTCGAACATGGCGTGCGCGTCGCGGGCGAAGTGCGTGGTCTTCCGCCTGGCACCGAGCATGGCTTCCATATCCACGAAAAAGGCGACTGCGGCGACAACGGCAACGCGTCGGGCGCCCACTTCAATCCATCCGGGGGCACGCATGGCAAGTTCGCAGCGCCGGGCAGCCATGCGGGCGAGTTGCCCAGCTTGGTCGCCGATGCCAGCGGTGCAGCCAAATTCAGTGTCGACGTGCATTCGATTTCGCTGACGGAAGGCGCGGTGAACAACGTGGTCGGACGGGCGCTGGTCGTACATCGCGACCGCGACGACTTCACCTCGCAGCCGGCCGGCAACTCGGGCCCGCGCATCGCCTGCGGGCTGATCACTCGCGGCTGAGCCGCTCCAGCAGCAGCGATTCGGCGTGCGCCAGCTGCTCGGGCGTGTCGATGTCGGTGACGATGCCGACATCGTCCACCTCGATCTCGGCGACCTGGTGCGTCTCCCGGAGCGCCCGTAGCACGGCCGCTGCTCCCACATTGCCGGACAGCGCTGCCAGTTGCGCGCCGCATGCCGCCGCAAACCCGACCGGGTGACCTCTCTGGCCGTCGTAGTGTGGCTGAGCGGCGCGCATCGGCTCGACCAAGGCCCGAGCGATGGCGAGCAGAGTGGCCGGCTGGACCAAGGGCAGGTCGGCCGGAAGAATCAGCCAGCCGCCCGCATCGGGCGTGGCGCGCACGGCCGCTGCGATCGAGTCGCCCATGCCGGGGTGCCCCACGTCCTCGACATGCCATGGCAAGCCGCTCGCACGCACCGAGGCGAGCGTGTGCGCAAGCACTGTCGCACTGCCCAGCGGCGCCTGGAGTTTGTGTCCGACGCCGCCGGCCGCCTTGAAGCGCTCGCCACGGCCGGAGGCCAGCACGATGACCGTCGGCCGACGGGGCTCGGACGCTTCGTTCAGCTCATTCATCTCCGCAGTATCTTCCCTTCGCATGCGCAACAATGGCGGCATGAGTTCTCCCACCGAATCGCTGGCCGCACTGCGCAAGAGCTACGAGCGCGCCGAACTTGACGAAAACGGCAGCGCCGCCGATCCGCTGCAGCAATTCGAACGCTGGCTGGCCGAGGCTATCGACGCCAAGCTCCCCGAGCCGAACGCGATGACGCTGGCCACCGTCGGCGGCGACCTGCGACCTTCCACCCGCATCGTCTTGATCAAGGGCTACGACGCTCGCGGAATCGTCTGGTACACGAACTACAACAGCCGCAAGGGTCAGGACCTCGCCGGCAACCCGTACGCAGCGCTGCAATTCCACTGGGTCGAACTCGAACGGGTGGTGCGCATCGAGGGCCGCGTCGAAAGGGTCAGCGACGCCGAAAGCGACGCCTACTTTGCAAGCCGCCCGCTCGATTCGCGCATTGGCGCGTGGGCCAGTCCGCAAAGCGAAGTCATCAGCGGGCGCGACGTGCTGGTGAAGAACGCCGCGGTGCAGGCGGCGCGACATCTGCTTTCGCCGCCACGGCCGCCGCATTGGGGCGGCTTTCGGCTGATGCCCGATCGCTGGGAATTCTGGCAAGGCCGCAAGAGCCGCCTGCACGACCGGCTTCGCTATCGGATCGAAAGCGGCGCCTGGGTGCGCGAACGCCTCGCACCCTGACGCGCGCTGGCGCCCCTGCGCTAGAGGTGATTCGCGAGCGCCATGACGAGGGTCAGCGTGACGAGCGCCAAAGCCGTGGACACGACCATGCTGGCGGTCACGAGTTGTTCGGCGGTGCGATAGCGCTGCGAAAACAGGAAGACATTGGCGCCGATGGGCAGTGCCGCGGCCACCACCATCACCGTGAGCGGTATCCCCCGCAGTCCCAGCGCCAGACCGATGCCGGCCACCAGCAGCGGGTGCACCAGGTTCTTGACGAGCGCCTGGACCAGCGCGCCACGCCAGTGCTCGCCCACGGGCGTCAACGCCAGCGTGATGCCGACCATGACCAGCGCAACCGGACTGAAGGCGCCCCCCAGCAAGGCGATGGGCGTGTCGATGGCCTCCGGCATGTGCAGCCCCGATTGAGCGAACAGAAGACCGGCAATGATCGGCAGCGGCACTGGATGAATGATCGCGTGATAGAGCGCCCGACCGACGACTCTCGCCGAGGCCGGACGCGCTTCGCCGCTGCTCGCGGCATGCTCGTGCGCCACTGCCATTTCGAGTACGACGGTCGCGCTGGTCAACAGCACCAGCGAATGCAACGAGACCAGCGTCAGCAGCACGACCATGCCCTCGGGTCCATACGCCAGACTGACCAGCGCAATCCCGATCATCACCGTGTTGCTGTAAGTGTTGGCGAGCGCGAGAACAGCGGCCGTGCGGTTGAAGCCCCGCCACAGCATCGTCCCCCCGAAGATCAGCCCGGCCGCGATGAAGTACGCGGCCACCGGCCGAAGGCTGAGTTCCTCCACGCGCACGGTGCTCATCGACCGGAAGAGCAGCGCCGGCGCCAGAAGGAGGAAGATCAGGTTCGACAGGTCACGCAGTGCGCCCCCGCCGACCCAGCCCATTCGCCCTGCAAAGAACCCGACGGCGATGAGCAAGACGACAGGCAACAGTGAGGCGAGGACGGAAGCATTCACGGCGGCGAGGATACCGGCCTAAGCGGTGGGCAGGCGTTCGAACCCATCCAGCCTCTTGGAAGGCCGCTGCACGTCCGTAACCTCGATCGAGTCGACCCGCGCTCCCGGAACACCCGTGCGCAGCCACTCGCACATGTGCGCCAACTGGCTCGGCCATCCTTGCAGCAGGACTTCGACCGAGCCGTCCGCCCGATTGCGCACCCAGCCGGTGACGTCGAGCGCGCGTGCATGCCGCACGCACGCTTCGCGATAGCCCACGCCCTGCACCCGGCCGCGGACCCGGACGGACCGGCTCTCCAGCCCGCCCGTTTCGCTGGAACTCATCGAGCGCTCCGAGTCAAGCTTTCAGATACGAAGCGAAGGTCTTCTGGAACTTCTCGACCTTCGGCCCGACGACGAAAGAGCAATAGCCCTGGTTCGGGTTGTTCAGGAAGTAGTCCTGGTGATAGGCCTCGGCCGTCGAGTAGTTGTCCAGCGCCTTCACCTCGGTCACGATGGGCGAGCGATAGGTCTTGCTTTCGGTGATCTCGCGGATCACGTCTTCGGCCACCTTCTTCTGCGCATCGTTCGTGTAGTAGATGCCGCTGCGATACTGCGTGCCGACGTCGTTGCCCTGGCGGTTGAGCGTGGTCGGGTCATGCACGACGAAGAAGATCTCCAGGATCTGTCGAAGCGAGATCTCGACGGGGTCGAATTGCACCTTCACGACTTCGGTATGGCCGGTGCGCCCAGTGCAGACCTGTTCGTAGCTCGGATGCATGACCTGGCCGTTGCTGTAGCCGGATTCGACGTCGACCACGCCGCGGACGCGATCGAACACGGCTTCGGTGCACCAGAAGCAGCCGCCGCCGAGGACGATGGTTTCCGTTTGCGCCGTCGTTTTCGTCGTGGCTGCCGTTGTGGTTGTCGGGTCGGTCATGAGGGCTCCAGAGACGTATTTGTCGAACCAGCATTTTGACGGCTTGACGCAAATTGGGCGCCTCACTACATTACTAACCCGCCAGTCAGTAACCCAATGCCAGCCCCCCGATTCCTCAGCGACAAGATCTGTCCGGTGCGCGCCAAGCGCGAGCGCCGCAAGGAAGCCCGTCCGGGCGAGTTGCTCCAGGCCGCGCTTGATCTGTTCGTGGAAAAGGGCTTTGCCGCCACCCGATCGGAAGAGGTCGCGGCGCGGGCCGGCGTCTCCAAGGGCACGCTCTTTCTCTACTTCCCGAGCAAGGAAGAGCTCTTCAAGGCGGTCGTCGTCGAAAACCTCTCCGGCCGATTCACTGAATGGAACCGCGAGTTCGAAGCCTTCGAAGGCTCCACGGCCGACATGCTGCGCTATTGCATGCGCATCTGGTGGGAGCGCGTCGGCTCCACCCAAGCCTCCGGCCTCGCCAAGCTCATGCTGAGCGAAGGCCGGAATTTCCCTGAGCTCGCCGAGTTCTATCGGCGCGAAGTGGTCCGCCCCGGACACGCGCTGCTGCGGCGCATCGTGCGGCGCGGCGTCGACAGCGGCGAGTTCGCGCCGGTCGACGTGGACCTTGCCATCTATGCCGTCATCGCTCCGATGATGTTCCTGATGCTGTGGAAGCACTCTGCTGCCATTTGCGTCGACGGAGAATCCGAAATCGACCCCCAGAAGTACCTGGCCCTCCAGGCCGAAATCGTCCTCAACGGCCTGCGTGCGCCCAAGGCCGGCGTATGAAGCGTTCCATCAAGTGGGTCGCCGCGGCCCTCATCCTCGTTCTTGTGCTCGGCGGCATCGTGCGCGCCATTGGCGCCCGCAAGGCGCATCAGGCAGCCGTTGCGGCAAGCGCCAAGCCGGCCGCAACCGTGGTGGAGCTTTCATCGGCCGACGTGGTGCGGGCGACCCGCCGCGAACTCGCCGAAACCCTGGCGGTGTCGGGCACGCTCAAGGCGGTCGACTGGGCAGCGGTCAAGGCACGCGTGGCGGGCGAACTCATCGGTCTCACGGTGCGTGAAGGCGATACCGTCAAGGCAGGCCAGGTCATCGCACGCATCGACCCGATCGAATACCGCTCCCGCATGCGTCAGGCCCAGGAACAGGCCGATTCCGCCCGCGCCCAGGCCGAAGTGGCACAGCGCACCTTCGACAACAACAAGGCCCTGGTCGACCAGGGCTTCATCTCGCGAACGGCGCTGGACACCTCGCAGTCGAATCTCAATTCCGCACTCTCCACGCATCGCGCGGCGCTTGCCGCCGTGGATGTGGCCCGCAAGTCGCTCGACGACACGGTGCTCAGGAGCCCCATCACCGGACAGGTGGCTCAGCGGCTGGCGCAGTCCGGCGAGCGCGTGGCCATCGACACCAAGGTGATCGAAGTCGTCGACCTGAGCCGCATCGAAGTCGAAGCCACGCTGGCCGCCGCCGACTCAGTGGCGGTTCGTGTGGGCCAGCGTGCGGTGCTTCAGATCGAAGGCGGCGGCGCCGACCGCCAAGGCAGCGACCGCAGCCTCGGCGCGACCGTGGTGCGCGTCAACCCCAGCGCGCAGGCAGGCAGCCGCAGCGTGCTCGTCTATCTGCAACTGGACCGCAGCACCGGCTTTCGCCAGGGGCTCTTCGCTCAAGGCACGATCGACGTGGGCCGCACGGAAACACTCGCATTGCCTTTGTCCGCGGTGCGCACCGACAAGCCCGCACCTTACGTGCAAATCGTGATCGACGGCCGCATCGCGCATCGCACGGTCGAAACGGGCATGCGTGGCCACGCGGAAGGACAGACCATGGTGGCGGTGCGCGGCATCGACGATGGCGCGACAGTGATCGCGGGCAGTGTCGGTCCGCTTCGCGAAGGCACCGCGGTGCGTCTCACGCCGGTCGCCTCGGCCGGCTCGGTTGCGAGCGCGGTCGTGCGTTCCAACCCCTGAGCGGCGCACCATGTGGTTCACCCGTGTCAGCCTGAAGAATCCCGTCTTCGCGACGATGCTGATGCTCGCGCTGGTCGTGCTCGGCGCCTTCTCTTACCAGCGCCTGCAGGTCGATCAGTTTCCGAACATCGACTTTCCGGTGGTGGTCGTGATCACCGAATACCCCGGCGCATCACCTGAAATCGTCGAAAGCGAAGTCACCAAGAAGGTCGAGGAAGGCGTCAATTCGATCGCCGGCATCAACGCCCTCACCTCTCGCAGCTATGAAGGCCAGTCGGTCGTCATCATCGAATTCCAGTTGTACGTCGATGGACGCAAGGCGGCAGACGACGTGCGAGAAAAGGTCGCGTCGGTGCGCCCGCTGTTCCGCGACGAGGTCAAGGACCCCCGCGTGCTGCGCTTCGATCCGGCCTCGCGCGCGGTCTGGTCGGTGGCCGTGCTGCCCGACGGCAAGAAGGACACGCAACCCAGCGCCGTGGAGTTGACCAACTGGGCCGATCAGGTCCTGAAGAAGCGTCTCGAAAACGTGCGTGGCGTGGGCTCTGTGACGCTCGTCGGCGGCACCCGGCGCGAGATCAACATCTATCTCAACCCGCAAGCGATGGAAGCCTTTGGCGTCAGTGCGACGCAGGTGGTCGATGCGGTCCGCAACGAAAACCAGGCGTTGCCGGTCGGCTCCGTGCGTTCGCTCGAGCAGGATCGCGTGGTGCAGGTCGATGCGCGCATGGAGCGGCCCGAGGACTTCGGCAAGATCATCATCATGCGCAAGGGCGGTGCACCGATTCGCGTGGAGCAGGTCGCGACGGTGAGCGACGGCGCCCAGGAAATCGACAGCCTCGCCCTCTTCAATGGCCAACGCACGCTGCTGTTGTCGGTGCAAAAGGCGCAGGACGAAAACACGATTCAGGTGGTCGATGGCCTGACCAGGGCGATTGCCGAGATTCAGCCCCAACTGCCGCCGGGCGTCAGGCTCGAACCCATCGCGGATGCCTCGCGGCCGATCCGTGTCGCGGTCGAGAACGTTCGCCACACGCTGATCGAAGGCGCGGTGCTCACGGTGCTGATCGTGTTCCTGTTCCTGAACTCGTGGCGCTCGACGGTCATTACCGGCCTGACCTTGCCCATTGCGCTGATCGGCACCTTCTGGTTCATGGCGATGTTCGGCTTCACCATCAACATGGTCACGCTGATGGCGCTGTCGCTGTGCGTGGGGCTGCTGATCGATGACGCCATCGTGGTGCGCGAGAACATCGTGCGCCACGTGCAGATGGGCAAGACACCCTTCGCGGCTTCGCTCGACGGCACGCAGGAAATCGGCCTTGCGGTGCTTGCGACCACGCTTTCGATCGTCGCGGTGTTCCTGCCGATCGGCTTCATGGAAGGGATCATCGGCAAGTTCTTCCACGAGTTCGGGATCACCATCGTTGCCGCCGTGATGATCTCGATGTTCGTGAGCTTCACGCTCGATCCGATGATGTCGAGCATCTGGCACGACCCGGCGATCGATCGGCAAGGCAAGCGCGAGGCGCCGGTCACCTTCTACGACAAGACCATCGGCCGTGTGACCGGATGGTTCGATTCGGCGACCGAGCGGATGGCCGAGGGCTATCAGGGCATTCTGCGCTGGGCGCTCGTGCACAAGCTCACGACGCTGCTCGCGGCACTCGGCATCTTCATCGGCAGCATCTTCATGGTGCCGCTCCTGGGCACCGAATTTGTTCCCAAGGCCGACTTTTCAGAGACGGCGATCAACTTCTACACGCCGGTCGGCTCATCGCTCGAAGTGACCGAAGCCAAGGCGCGGCAAGTGGAAGCCGTGCTGCGCGAAATGCCCGAGGTGCGCTACACGCTCACCACCATCAACACCGGCGATGCCCAAGGCAAGATGTACGCGAGCATCTACGTGCGGCTGGTGGACCGCAAGGCGCGCAGCCGCAGCGTCGACCAGATGTCGACGGTGCTGCGGGAGCGGCTGCGCTCGGTGCCAGGCATCACGGTTACGCACGTCGGGCTGCGCGATTCCGTCGGCGGCAACAAGCCCATCGAGTTCTCGCTGCAAGGCACGGATTTCAAGGAACTCGAACGGCTCACGCAACGCGTGATGGATGCGATCCGTCCCATTCCGGGGCTGGTCGATCTGGATTCCAGCCAAAAGCCGAACAAGCCGACGGTGAGCGTGGTGGTGCGGCGCGATGCCGCATCGGACCTCGGCCTAGGCGTCGCGCCGATCGCTGCTTCGTTGCGCACGCTGGTGGCGGGCACCACGGTCGGCAATTGGCGCGCCCCGGACGATCAGACCTATGACGTGAACGTGCGGCTCGCTCCAAACGTGCGCAATTCGCCGGCCGACCTCGCGCGGTTGCCGTTCGTCAGCACGGCCGTGGGCGCCAACGCCGACGGGTCGAGCCGCATCGTGCGGTTGCAGCAGGTGGCCGAAGTGCGTGAGTCGACCGGGCCGAACCAGATCAACCGCCGTGCGCTGGCGCGCGAAGTCGCCATCAACGCCAACGTCGATGGCCGCTCGGCGGGCGAGGTGTCGGCGGACATCCGCAAGGTACTCGCGGAAATCGCCTTCCCGCCCGGCTATGGTTGGCAGTTCAGCGGATCGACCAAGAACATGCAGGAATCGTTCGGCTATGCCGTCTCGGCGCTGGCCCTGGCGATCATCTTCATCTACATGATCCTCGCGAGCCAATTCAAGAGCTTCCTCCAGCCGCTGGCGCTCATGACAGCGCTGCCGTTGACGTTGATCGGCGTGGTGCTGGCACTGCTCATCTTCGGCTCGACGCTGTCGATGTTCTCCATCATCGGCATCGTGATGCTGATGGGCCTCGTGACGAAGAACGCCATCCTGCTGGTGGACTTCGCGATCCGCTCGCGCGAGCCGGGCATCGATCAAAACGGCACCGCGGTGCCTGGGTTGCCCCGGTCGGAAGCGCTGCTGCTGGCCGCTCGCGTGCGCCTGCGTCCGATCCTCATGACCACGCTGGCGATGATCTTCGGCATGGTGCCGCTGGCCTTTGCGGTCAGCGAAGGCTCCGAGCAGCGTGCGCCGATGGGACAAGCGGTGATCGGCGGCGTCATCACCTCGTCGCTGCTGACGCTGGTCGTCGTGCCGGTCGTCTATTGCTACATGGACGATCTGGCGAACTGGGCTCGCCGACGCTGGGGCCGTACTCCGAAGGCCGCTCCCGCCGGGGCAACCCTGGAGCCCGCGCCTAAAATTGAAGGTTTGTCCTGAGCCCGACGTAGGAAAAGCACATGAATCCCACCCCTTCTCTGGAGCGCCTGCGCTTCAACATGATCGAACAGCAGATCCGCCCCTGGGATGTGCTCGATCTCGAGATCCTCGCCCTCCTCTCGAAGATGCGTCGTGAGGACTACGTTCCCCAGGCGCACCGTGGCCTGGCCTTCTTCGACATGGAAATCCCGCTCGAAGACGTCAGCACTCCCAGGGAACCCGGCCAGTGCATGCTTTCGCCCAAGGTCGAGGCGCGCATGTTGCAAGACCTCCACGTCCAGAAGCACGAATCCGTGCTCGAAATCGGCACGGGTTCCGGCTTCATGGCCGCACTGCTCGCTCAACGCGCCGCGCAGGTGCTGACGCTCGAAATCGACCCCAAGCTCGCCGCCACCGCCGCAGAGACGCTGCGCCGCAATGGCGCGATGAACGTCGAGGTGCGCCATGCGGACGGCTCCAAGCCGCTGCCGAGCGGCCCGACCTTCGACGTGATCGTGCTGAGCGGCTCTGTCGCGCGCATTCCGCAGGGCCTGCTGAGTTCCCTCAAGCCGGGCGGCCGGCTTGGAGCGATCGTCGGTGACGAGCCGATGATGCGCGCCAACTTCGTCACCCGCGTGAGTGAAGGCAAGTGGGACACCACGCAGCCGTGGGACATCGTTGCGCCCCGCCTGCTCAACTTTCCTGTGCCTTCGCGATTCAACTTCTGATCCCCGCCCTTTCATGATCGATCAAATCCGACCCGCCGATCTCGCCGATTGGTTCGCACGAAACCCGAACGCGACGCCGGTGGTTCTCGACGTGCGCGAGCCGTGGGAACTGCAGACGGCCAGCGTGGACCCGAAAGGTTTCACATTGGCGACGATCCCGATGAACGAGATTCCGGCGCGGGTCGGCGAGCTCAATCCAGGGCAGCGCATCGCCTGCCTGTGCCATCACGGCGCACGCAGCCAGCGCGTCGCGGCATTCCTCGTGCAGAACGGCTTCGACGAAGTGGCCAACATCGTTGGCGGCATCGACGCGTGGTCGGCTCAACGCGATCCTGGCGTACCACGGTACTGATGGCTCGCCCCCAGGCTTCGCGCACTTCGTGTCGCTTCGCCCACCCCCTGCCGGGGGCAACACCGGCGGCCTGGCAAAGCCAGTTCCGCGGTGTTCCTGGGTTTGGCTGCGAGGGCGTTCGCTCGATGCTCGGCAAATTTGCTTTTGATTCTTTCAAGGACGTTTCATGCCCGTTCCCAGGCTTCTTCCTCTTTCGGCAGCGCTCGCGACGTTGTTCGCAGCGGCGATCGCGCTGCCGGCTCATGGCCAGAGCCTGATTGAACTTTATGACTCGGCGCGCAGCTATGACGCTACGTACCAAGGGGCGCGTGCTCAGTTCGATGCGAGCTTGGCGCGGGCTGCGCAGGCCAAGGCTGGGATCTTGCCGACGGTCGGGCTTTCGGCCAATGCCTCGTCCACGCACCAGGAGCTGTCGACCGACAACTTGTCGGCCACTCGCGGCTTTCCAAATCAGTCTGCCGGCATCAACGCGACGCAGCCGCTGTACCGCCCCGCCAACTGGGCGCTCTACGAGCAAAGCAAGCGCCAGGTCGACATTGCACAGGCGACCCTCACGATCGCTGAGCAGGATCTGGTCGTGCGGGTGAGCCAAGCCTATTTCGACGTGCTTTCCGCGCAGGACAGCCTGGCGCTGGTCCGCGCGCAGAAAGTCGCGGTGGCCGAACAGTTCGCTTCGGCCAAGCGCAACTTTGAGGTCGGCACTTCCACCATCACTGATTCGCGGGAGGCACAGGCGCGCTACGACCTCGTTCTCGCACAGGAGATCACGGCCGAGAACGATCTGCAGGTCAGGAAGATCGCGCTTGACCAACTGGTCGGCCGCACAGGAACCAACCCGACGCCATTGGCCGCGCCGGTGGTTCTGCCACCGGTGCTGCCGGCCGACATGAACGCCTGGGTGACACAGGCGGAGGCTGTGCATCCCGCCATTCAGCAGGCGCAACTCGGACTTGACGTGGCCAAGCTCGAAGTCGAGCGGGCCGAAGCCGGTCACAAGCCGACACTGGACGCGCAGCTTGGCTACAACGCCACGAACAATCCGCAAGGCACCAGCACAAGCACCAGCACTGGCCGCGTGAACGTGCGGGCGGCGAGCGTGGGAGTGGTGTTCAACCTGCCGCTCTTCGCGGGCTTCGCGACCGAAAACCGCATCAAGGAAACGCTTGCGCTCGAAGAGCAGCAGCGCCAGTTTCTCGAATCGACCCGACGCAACGTCTCGCAAAGCACGCGCTCGGCGTACCTGGGGCTCATCTCGGGCGCGGGACAGGTCAAGGCGCTCGAAGCCGCGGAGGCTTCCAGCCAGAGTGCGCTTGACGCCAACCGGCTCGGCTATGAGGTCGGCGTGCGGATCAACATCGACGTGCTGAATTCGCAAAGCCAGCTCTTCCAGACCAAGCGCGACCTCGCGGTGGCACGCTACAACGTGCTGGTGGGCAATCTCAAGCTGCGGCAGGCAAACGGCACGCTGACGGCGGACGACCTGCTTGCGGTGAACAACACACTCGCGACCAATGGCCGCGCGAGCGTCGACAGCGCCGCCTCACCGGACCAGCCTTCGGCGGCAACGCAGAGCCCGGTACCTGTCGAGCCGACGCCGAGCCTGACCCCACCGCCGAGGATGGCCGTGCCGCCACCGCCGCCGGTCATCGCGCCGCAAAGGCGCTAGTTGCCGGACCGAATAATCGCAAATCGTCGTTTGCAGGCAACTCCCCAAACGCTCACAATCGACGCACAATAGGTTACGGGTGTTCCGGTTCTTCCCGCGTTCTCCCGCGGTTTCCGGGTCATCGGATGGGTCCAGAAGGAGGGTTCGGCCGTGCGTGATGCGTCTCCTCTGTCAGCGGGCAGGTCGCCCGGGCAACGCGTACCGCGGTTAGCGGTCGCTGCCGCACTGTGCGCCGGCAGCGTTGGTGCTTATGCGCAGCAGTGTCCTACGTCCGGCTTCGGCGCGGCCGCCCTTTGTTCCGCCGGCCGCCCGAGCAATTTCAACAGCGATGCCGCGGCCGATGTCACGCAATGGTCGCTCTTCAGCGGAACCGACCGATTGCACCTGGGCACCACCGTCACCAGCGACCCGACACGCCTCGGAGACTCTCCCGGCGGCAGCATGGGTATCTACGGCACCTGGTACCAGGACGATCGGACTCGGCAAGGCTGGTACGCCGACCTGCGCGGGCAGTTCGGCGCATCCGACAACCGCGTGGCGCCCCTCTCCTTGGCCGGGACGGATGGCCGTTCCCGCGTGGGCCTTGCGTCTGCCGAACTCGGCTATGCCATCCCGCTCGGCGAGGCAGGCGGCTGGACACTGCAGCCTCAAGGGCAGCTGATCTATCTGCGCAACAACAACTACAACCTGCTCGACACCGACTTTTCCAGCATCGAGGCCAGCAAGCGCGCTGGCTGGGCATCGCGAATCGGTATTCGCGTGCAGCCGAACTGGGTGCAGAACTCGGGCTGGCGCTTTCGCCCCTATGCCGCCATGAACTGGTGGCACGACGATCTCAGCGATGAAATGCTGATCACCCAGCCGCCGACGCGCGACCTCTATCCGAGCAACCGCTACGAGTTGAAGGCCGGCGTCAACGTCGACTTCAAGCAGGGTTTGGGCGCCTGGGGAGACCTCGGGTGGCAATGGAACAACCAGTCGACCCAGCCCTATCAGGCCTGGACCGTGCGCGCCGGCATGAAGTACGCCTGGTAGATCTCCAGCGCCGCAGTCACTCCAGGTGAGGCTCGGCCCGCTCTTCGGGCTCGGTGGGCGACGCCCGCTCGGCGATCTCAAGCAATGCAGCGGCGGTACGTTCTGCCGCGCCGCGATTTGATGAAGCAAAGGCGAACGCCGCCTGGGCCATCGCTTCGCGCCGTTCGGGTTTTTCGACCAGCTTGAGCGCAGCCCTCACCGCCTGCTCCATGTCGGCCACGCGTGCCGAAGCACCGGCGGCCAGAGAGAGTTCCGCCGCTTCGGCGAAGTTGAAGGTCGATGGGCCCATGATGACGGGGCATCCGCAGGCTGCGGCTTCAATGAGGTTCTGCCCACCGAGCGGCTCGAAGCTGCCGCCCAACAGGGCGACGTCAGCCAAGCCGTAGTAAAGCGCCATCTCGCCCAGCGAATCGCCGAGCCAGATTTCGGCTTCGGTTGGCGCACCGGCGGCGCTGCGTCGCGCTACGGCGAATCCGTTCGATTCGATGAGAGAGGCCACTTCGTCGAAGCGCTGTGGATGGCGCGGCACGATCATCCACTGCACATCGTGTACGCGCTTGGCAATCGACTGCACCGCATCTTGCGCGGGAGGGACCGGCGCCAGGGCACCGAAGCGCTTGAGCACGTCCAGCAACTGCTGCTCCTCGCCGTCGCGCGAACTTGCGAAGATGATCACCGGCCGCGGAAGCTGGGTGCGCAGCTTGGCCGCCGCCGCGAGTTGCCGGGCGTCAGGCGTGGCGTCGAACTTGAGATTGCCAAACACGCCAGCGACTTTCGCGCCCAGCGACACCAGCCGGTGCGAATCGGCCTCGGTCTGCGCCCACACTGCTGCGAGAGATGAATACGCGGGCCGTGCAAGCCAGCCCAGGCGTTCGGCCCCGGCAAGCGACTTCTCGTTCAGGCGCGCGTTGGCGAGCACCAGCGGAATCCCGCGCTCGGCGCAGGCTGCGGTCATCTCGGGCCACACTTCGGTTTCCATCAGCACGCCGATGCGCGGACGGAAGCGATCGAGAAAACGCGCCACCGGCTCCGGGGCGTCCCACGGTTGCCACACCTGCAGATCGCCCGGTTCGAGCAATTTGGCCCCTTCCTCCCGACCGGTCGCGGTGCCGTTGGTCAGCAGGATCGGAATACCGGGCAACTGGCGGCGGAGTTCTTCGATGAGGATGGCCGCAGCGCGCGCCTCGCCGAGGGACACGGCATGGATCCAGCACCAGCCCGTCCCCTTGGCCGCTTCGTCGTAGTGGCCGAAGCGCTCTTCGACGGCCAGCGCGTAGCCCGGCTCGGCAGCCGCGCGCCGCCGAAGCTTGCGGCGCACCAGCGGCTTGGCCAGCGTTGTGACGGCGCCGTAGAAGCGCAACAGCAAGGAACGCACGCTTCTCGGCTTCAGTGGGCGGCTTCGGCGAGCGACGCGTCCGGCTTGACGCTCTTGAGCAGCGTGAGCATTTCTTCCTCGATGCGCTTCAGCGCTGAATCGGTCTGGCCTTCGAAGCGCAACACGAGCACCGGCGTCGTGTTGGAGGCACGAATGAGTCCGAAGCCATCAGGCCAATCGACGCGCAAGCCATCGATGGTCGACACCTTGGCAGGCGCTGCGAACTTTGCCTTTGCGACGAGTTGATCGACCACGGAATGCGGCTCGCCTTCGGCGCATTTCACATTGAGCTCGGGCGTCGAGAAGCTCGTCGGCAAGGCGTTGAGCACATCGCTAGCGTCCGGGCTCTTGCTCAGGATTTCCAGCAAGCGGCACCCGGCATACGTGCCGTCATCGAAACCGAACCAGCGTTCCTTGAAGAAGATGTGGCCGCTCATTTCGCCGCCCAGCGGCGAGTCGATCTCCTTCATCCTGGCCTTGATGAGCGAATGGCCTGTCTTGAAGATCATCGGCTTGCCGCCCGCGGCCTCGATGGCAGGCCCAAGGCGCTGCGAGCACTTGACGTCATACACGATGGTCCCGCCCGGCACGCGCGACAGCACGTCCTGCGCAAACAGCGCCATCTGCCGATCGGGAAAGATGTTGTTGCCATCCTTGGTGACGATGCCCAGGCGGTCGCCGTCGCCGTCGAAGGCCAGCCCCAGTTCGGCATCGCCGGCCTTCAGCGCGGCGATGAGATCCTTGAGGTTCTCGGGCTTGCTGGGATCGGGATGGTGATTGGGGAAGTTGCCGTCGACTTCGCTGAAGAGTTCGGTCACTTCGCAGCCGATGGCCCGCAGGATCGCCGGAGCGGTCGCGCCCGCGATGCCATTGCCCGAATCCACCACGATCTTGAGCGGCCGCGCAAGCTTGATGTCGCTGGTGATGCGCTGGGTGTACGCATCGGTCACGTCGACCTTGCGCACGCTTCCGCCGGGGGCCAGCTTTGCGCTGTCGGCTTCCATGACCTTGCGAAGGCCCTGGATCTCGTCGCCGTAGATCGCGCGACCCGCCAGCACCATCTTGAAACCGTTGTAGTCCTTCGGGTTGTGGCTTCCCGTGACCTGGATGCCGCTGGTGCACAGCATATGGGCTGCAAAGTAGAGCATGGGGGTCGTGACGGCGCCGACGTCGATCACCTCCACGCCGGTGGCGACCAGGCCCTTGATCAGCGCCTCAGACAGCGAAGGGCCCGAGAGGCGCCCGTCGCGTCCGACCGCCACCGCCTTCTCGCCGGCCGCGCGCGCAGCGCTGCCGAAGGCCTTGCCGAGCGCCTCGGCGACTTGCGCGTCGAGCGTGGAGGGAACCACGCCGCGGATGTCGTAGGCCTTGAAGATCGAAGCGCTGATCTGCATTAAGCAACCCCTGGAGTTCAGAAAATGAAGACGATTGTAGGCATGGCCTTTTGGAGCCAGATGTCCGGAAATGGCTACTCTTGGCTGAGCGCAAACGTATCATGCTTGCATGCCATCCACCCCCGCCCCCACAGCCGGACTCGAGAGCGACGCGTGCTATCTGGCCATGAAGGCGCACGATGCACGCTTTGACGGGTCCTTCTTCACGGGCGTGACGTCCACCGGCGTCTATTGCCGGCCGGTCTGCCGCGTGAAGGTGCCCCGGCGCGAGAACTGCTGCTTCTTTCGGCATGCCGCGCAGGCCGAGGCCGCCGGGTTCCGGCCCTGCCTGCGCTGCCGGCCGGAACTCGCGCCCCGCGCCGCGAGCTGGTCGACCGAGGACGCATCGCGCATCCTCGCGCTGCAGGCGGCGCGCTTGATCGACGAGCCCGACGCCTGGGCCGAGGACGGCCCCGGTGCGGCACGCATTGCCGCGCGCCTGGGCGTCAGCGATCGCCATCTGCGGCGCATCTTCGAAGCGCAGTTCGGCGTATCGCCGCTGCAGTATTTGCAGACACGGCGCTTGCTGGCCGCAAAGCAGTTGATCGCCGACACGCAGTTGCCCATGACGCAGGTTGCCCTTGCCAGCGGATTCGCGAGTGTGCGGCGATTCAACGCGGCTTTTCTGACCCACTACGGCCTGAACCCCAGCGCACTGCGCCGCGCCGGCGCCTCGGCTGGTGGAAAGGAGCGGGAAGGTGTCGATGTCAAGCTGGGGTTTCGACCGCCTTACGACAGCGTCGCGATGCTGGATTTCTTCGCGCGCCGCGCGCTGGGCGGCGTCGAGCTGCTGTCGGACATCAACGGCACCAGGCAGTTCGCGCGCACGCTACGCATCTCCAACAACGGCCGCACTTCGCAAGGATGCTTGCAGCTTCGCTTCGACCCGCAGCGCGAACAGGTGCTGCTGCGCGTCAGCGACTCGCTGGCGTCGGTGCTGCCCATCGTGATCAGCCGCGTGCGCGCCATGCTCGATCTCGATGCCGAACCCATCGCCATCAACAGCGCACTGCACGCCAGCTTTCCGCACGGCGATGGCCTGCGCGTGCCGGGCACGGTCGATGGCTTCGAGATTGCCGTGCGGGCGGTGCTCGGCCAGCAGGTCACGGTCGCGGCTGCACGCACGCTGGGCTCGCGGCTGGTGCAAGCCTTCGGCGAACCGATCGTCACGCCCATCGAAGGGCTGGACCGACTCTTTCCGACGCCCGCGGCCATCGCCGGCGCAAGCGGTGACGCGCTCGGCCAACTCGGCATCGTGCGGCAGCGCCAGGCGGCACTGCTCGCAGTCGCGCGCGAATTGATGGAGGGCCGACTCGCGCTGCATGCCGGCGCCGATGTGCCCGCGACCATCGCCGCGTTGCAGGCTTTGCCCGGCATTGGCGACTGGACCGCGCAATACATCGCAATGCGCGCCCTGCGCTGGCCCGATGCCTTTCCCGCGGGGGATGTCGCGCTGCAAAAGGCGCTCGGCGTCACCACGGCACGCGCTGCGGCGGAAGCCTCTGTAGCATGGCGGCCCTGGCGTGGCTATGCCGTGCTGCGCGCGTGGCACAGCCCCCCGTCCGCTCCGCCCGTCGACGCCGCGGCGGTCGTCCCCGCCACCGTCTGATGATCCCCATGAAATTCAAGACTTCAACGATCTACACCGCCCATCTCGACAGCAAGCTCGGGCGCATCATCCTGGCTGCGACGGACAAGGGCCTCGCCGGCGTCTGGTTCGAGCGCCAGCGCCACTCGCCTGACATGACCGGATGGCAGGCCGCGTCGGAGCATCCGGTCCTTCGCCAGGCGGCCGCACAACTCGAAGAGTATTTCGATGGCCGGCGCCAGCATTTCGATCTGCCGCTCGATCTGTCGCACGGCACGCCCTTTCAGCAGTCGGTCTGGCAGGCGCTGCTCGCAATTCCAGCAGGAGGAACCACCAGCTACGGCGCGATCAGTGCCGGTGTCGGCAAGCCCGCTGCCGTGCGTGCCGTGGGCGCGGCGGTCGGTCGCAACCCGATCAGCGTCATCGTGCCCTGCCACCGGGTTCTCGGCTCGGACGGTTCGCTCACCGGGTACGCAGGCGGCCTCGATCGCAAGACCGCGCTGCTCGAACTGGAAGGCGTGCTGGGCGCCGCGCTGACTGAGGTGTGTCCATGATGAGCGAAGCCGAATGCACAGTGGCCGCTCCAGCCATCGCGAATCCTGCGGCGTCGATCGTGAAACCCAAGCCAGCCAACCTTCGATGGCTCGTCGACCTGTTGCTGCTGGGCATGCTCTGGGGCGCATCGTTTCTTTTCATGCGTATTGGCGCGGCCGAATTCGGGGCGCTGCCGACTGCGGCAGTGCGCGTGGCGATCGCGACCATCTTCCTGCTGCCCTTGCTGTGGATGCGGGGGCAATGGTCGGCGTTCAGGCAGTACTGGAAGCCGGCGCTCGGCGTCGGCGTACTCAATTCAGGCATGCCGTTCGCATTCTTCGCATTTGCGCTGCTGACCCTCAACAGCGGCCTGGCGGCGGTGATCAACGCCACCGTGCCGATGTTCGGGGCGCTCGTCGCATGGGCATGGTTCGGCGATCGGCCCGACCGCTCGCGCATCCTTGGGCTGGTGATCGGCTTTGCCGGAGTCGCGATGTTGGCCGGGCGTGGCGCGGGATTTCATTCAGGCGCGGACGAAGGCGCCGCGCGCTGGGCGATTGCAGCGTGTCTTGCGGCCTGCGTCTGCTATGCGGTTTCGGCGAGCATGACCCGCAAATACCTGGTCGGCGTGCCTGCATTGGCAACCGCGACCGGCAGCCAGATCGGCGCCACGCTGGCGCTCGTGGTGCCGGCCGTCTGGCTCTGGCCCGCCCAGATGCCGAGCATGCATGCGTGGCTCGCGCTCGTTGCCGTCGGCACTGCTTGTACCGGCCTCGCCTACATCCTGTTCTTCAGGCTGATCGAGAACGCGGGACCGGCGCGCGCGCTGACGGTGACCTTCCTCGTGCCGGTGTTCGCCCTCTTCTATGGCGCCGTCTTCCTGGGCGAAGAGATCACGCGATGGATGCTGATCTGCGCGGTGGTGATCGTCTGTGGTGTCGCGCTATCGACAGGGCTGGTCAGACTGGGTCGCACCGGGCGCCAGGGTGCCTGAAGGCGCTGACGGCGGCGAAGGCGGCGACTGCATCGACGCAGCCACCACGTTGATGGACAGGGCCAGCACCAGCATGTTGAAGGTGAAGGCAAGGACCCCGTGCACGAGCGTGATGCGCCGCATCTCTCGCGATGTGACCTGCACGTCGGACACCTGCGATGTCATGCCGACCACGAAGGAATAGTAGAGGAAGTCGAAGTAGTCCGGCTCGGACTTGCCCGGGAACTTCAGGCCGGGATGCTCGGCATTGGGGCCCTTGGCGCTCTCTTTCTGCTCGCGCTGGTAGTAGCGATGCGCGTAGTGAAAGGCATAGATGGTATGAATCACCAGCCATGAACACGCGAGGCCCGCCAGCCCCAGGGCGATGTGGCCGACGCGGTGTCCGCCGCACAGCTGCGGCACCTGCTGCAGCAACATCGCGATCACTCCGACCGCGACACCGACCGCCACCAGCATGATCAGCAGGATCCACGCTTGCGGCTGATCGAGTTGCTGGGAGCGCATGCGCGTTCCCTCGGCTGTCGAGGTCTCCGCCATCCACCACGCGGGCAGCAGATACGCGACCGCCGCGACGCACCAACCCACCAGCCCGCGGGTCGCATAGTCGAGCGGCCAATGAAGAAGGGGAAGCGCCAGGCTCACAACCAAGCCGAGGAAGGCGCCGGACAGCAGACGCTGCCAGCCGGTCATCCTGGTGAAGTGCTTTCGCATGCCGGCAACTGTAGCGCCAGCGCTCGCGTCAGGTTGCAGGCGCTGAATTGGAGACGGAGGGGCCGTACAGCGCCATGCGCGGAAGGTGCAGTTCGATGCCTGAATGATCGAAAGCGATCTTGAGGCGACGCAGGTATTCGCGGCGAACGCTCCATTGCTGCAAGGGCATCACCTTGAAGCGGCAGCGCAGCACGACCGCGCCGTTCTCGAAACGCTCGACGCCTGCCATTTCCAGGTTCGCCAGGATTCTTGCCGCAAAGGCAGGATCGGTCTGCAGCATGGTGGCGACGTCCTCCATCAGGGACATGACGTGGTCGATGTTCTCGCGGGAAGAGACGCCGACTTCGACCACGGCCTGCGCGAAAGAGCGCGACATGTTGGTCACTGTCGTCACGAGGCTGTTGGGCACGAAGTGAACGTTGCCTTCGTAGTCGCGCAGCCGGACATGGCGCAGCGTGATGTCTTCGACGATGCCGCTGAGATCGGCGATGGTCACGAAGTCGCCCGTGCGGATCTGGTCCTCGAACAGGATGAAAAAGCCCGTGAAATAGTCCTTGACGAGGCTCTGCGCGCCGAAGCCGACGGCAAGCCCGACGACACCGGCAGCGCCAAGGATCGGCGCCAGCGATATGCCGAGTTCGGCCAGCACCAGCATGACCGCCACCACGCTCACTGTCAGTGCAATCAGGTAGCGGACCACGCGCCCGAGGGTCTCGGCGCGCTGAGGGCCATCGGCCGCGTCGAGCCGGGCCTCCACCCGAAGGCGAACGGCGCCGACGACCCGTTGCAGCACGAGGATCGCCATCCAGGCCGCAGCCACGATCAGCAAGATGCGCAGCCCCGACAAAACGGTTGCGCTCCACTGCTCCCAATCGATACGGCCGAGCGCTTGCAGGTATTGATTCATGCGATCGATTCTCCGGAGGTGCCGCCTTTTCTGCGGCACCGGAACGATCTGAAAATCACTGCGAACTGTCCGACTTCGTGTGCCGCAATCGCGTTACGCTCCGGCCTGCTCGATGTCAGCCAATGAATTCCGAATGAACATTCCCCGTCTTCTTGCCGCCCTGCTCACCGCTTGCGCCATGCCGGGACCGGCGCTTGCCGCACCGCCTGCGCCGGGGCACGTTCCCGACACCATCGAACAGCGCGTCGCCGCGTGCATTGCATGTCATGGCCGCGAGGGTTCGAGCACCGAGGCGGGCTATTACCCTCGCCTTTCCGGCAAGCCGGCGGGCTATCTCTTCAACCAGCTGCAGAGCTTTCGGGACGGTCGTCGCTTCAATTCGGACATGGTCCACATGGTGCGGCATCTGTCGGATGCCTATTTGCGCGAGATCGCCGAGTATTTTTCGTCCATCGACCTGCCCTACCCGCCCGTTCCCACCACCACCGACGCCACGCCCGAGATGCTGGCGCGCGGCAAGGCGCTGGTGTTCCAGGGCGATCCCGCGCGCGACATCCCGGCTTGCGTTCGCTGCCACGGCGAAGCACTGACCGGTGTGCTGCCCGGCATTCCCGCGCTTGTGGGCCTGCCGCGCCTCTATCTTTCATCTCAGCTGGGCGCCTGGATCACCAACGAGCGCCACGCGCTCGCGCCCGATTGCATGGCCGAAGTGGGCCGCAAGCTCACGTCGGCCGACATCAACGCGGCGGCGAGTTGGCTCGCGATGCAGCCGGTGCCTGCCAACCCGAAGCCGCAGGCCAACGCGCCGAGCCCCGTCCCGATGGCGTGCAGTGCGCTGAACAACAACTGAGCCGCCATGCGACGCTTTGTTTATCTGCTGACCTTCGTGATCACGCTCGCTGTTCTTGCGGGACTCGCCATCATCGGACTCAATCTGCGCGGCGAGGACAAGCTGCCGGACACACCTGCCGCCTTCGATCCCTCGCCGGCCCAGGTCGAACGCGGGCGCTATCTGGCGCTGGCGGGCAACTGCGCCGGATGCCACACCGCGCTCGGCGGCGCGCCGTACGCTGGCGGCGTCGGCATCGAGACGCCCTTCGGCACCGTCTTCGCGAGCAATCTGACGCCCGACCCGAAGGCGGGCATCGGCAACTGGAGCGCCGACCACTTCTGGCGGGCCCTGCACAACGGCCGCTCGAAGGACGGGCGTCTGCTCTATCCGGCGTTTCCATATCCGAACTTCACGCGCGTGACGCGCGAGGATTCGGACGCGATCTTTGCCTACCTGCGCAGTGTTCCGCCTTCGCCCATGCGCAACCTTCCCCACCAATTGCGCTTTCCCTACGACACACAACCGGCGCTTGCGGTCTGGCGGGCGCTTTCGTTCACCCCCGGCACCTTCGCGCCGAACACCGCCAAATCAGCCGAGTGGAACCGGGGCGCCTATCTGGTCGAAGGCCTCGGCCATTGCATTGCATGCCACGGCAGCCGCAATGTGCTCGGCGCCACTCAGGAGAAACTGGGTCTCTCAGGCGGGCTCATTGCGATGGAAAACTGGTATGCGCCTTCGCTCACCTCCAACCGCGAAGCAGGGGTTGCGGACTGGGATCCGCAGGATGTGGCCGAGCTGCTCAAGAACGGGCGGTCCGCGCGCGGCTCCGTCATGGGGCCAATGGCGGACGTCGTGTTCGGCAGCACCCAGCACCTCGAAGAGGCAGACCTGCACGCAATGGGCGTGTACCTCAAGGCACTGCCGAGCACCGCGTCCGCCGCGGCGCGGACCGCTCCGATCCGGCGCGATGCGCGCACCATGGAACGGGGCGCCAAAATCTTCGACCAGCGCTGTGCCTACTGCCATGGCGACTCGGGCCAGGGTGCCGAGGGCGCGTATCCGCCGCTCGCGGGCAACCGCGCGGTACTGATGGATTCGGCAGTGAACCTGATCCAGATCGTGCGGCACGGCGGCTTCCTCCCTTCGACCGGAGGCAATCCGCGCCCTTACGGCATGCCACCCTTCAGCCCGGTCCTGGACGACAGCGATGTGGCAGCCGTGCTGACCTACATTCGCGGCTCCTGGGGCAACGACGCACCGCCGGTTTCACCGCGCGACATGATGCGCCAGTGAGGGCGGGCGTTCGGTCCAAGTTCAATAGGAGCCGGGCGGCGGCTTGAAGCTCATCGCGTTCTTCGTCTTCATTGCATAAGACACGCGCGCCAGTGTCGACTGGGCGACGCCGATGACCTTGCCCAGCGGCGATTTGAGCGCATCCGCCACCGGCGACTCCCCCGGCTGCGCCGGCGACAGCCCGCACCTGCGCATCAGCCGGTTGAACTGGTGAATGCGCGCTGTCTTGCGCGTATGCGCGGTGTAGAAGTTCACGCCGATCGAGATCGCCACGCGGTCGCCGGGCGCCGTCCACTCCGCGTCCGAGCGCGTCATGTGAGGCGAAGTGCTCGGGAAGTAGATGCCATCCCCCGCCCGCGCCTCGAATTCATGGCTGCGCGCGCGGAACTCATCCTTGAGCCGGACCTTGCGCGCCGAGTGGGCCACGATGTAGTCCTCCACCGCCTCGGCCGGCACGACCACTCGATCGGTATGGTCCCAGACGTTCATCACTTTCCGTCCGTGCAGCATCAGCCAGAAATTATTCTCGCGGTCGATGTGGAACGGCGTCACCGAAGGCGGCGCCGAGATGAAGATGAAGCCGGTGACCATGAAGATCCCGCGCTGCTCTCGCATGATGGTTTCGCGCACGTTGTCCAGCACGTTTTCGAGCAGCGCCCGATATCGCGGAATGGCTTCGACGTCGTAGAGCGCGATCCATGAACCCGGCTCCTCGATGCGCCGGAAAACCTCCTCGATGCTGCGCCCGTCCGGATGATTGCTGTCATGCGCAAAGCCCGAAGCCTGCGTGATGCCGGGTCTCACGAAGCGGCATTGCTTGAGCGGGACGAGTTCTTTCGCGAGCGCCTCGAGTTCCGTCAACTGGAATAGCGGGTGCCGGTCATAGGTGTGATGCAGCCGCCCGACCTTGTGGGTCGTGAAGCCCGCGGGGTCATCCACCCACATCCGGCAATCGGCGGTCAGGCCCGTGATTTTGTCGATTTCGCTCGCTCCCATGAGACTTCCTTGAGGTGATCCCGGAAGAATACGTGGACGTAACAAAAAATACTAAATAACTTTCGATGTAGTACTAAAGGCCAATATGCGACGGAGCGGCTGGGCCCACTTGACCCCACTTGACCCTCCCATCATGGAAAGGTTGAAACTCACGGCACTTCGCATTGAGCACGAAACAGACAGGAAAACCGAATGAACAACAGCTTGGCGCTTTCGCCCGGCGCATCGAACGGGCTTCGCGAGTGGTCGCTTCCCATTGAAGGCATGACTTGCGCGTCCTGCGTCGCGCGGGTCGAACGATCGCTGGCCGGCGTACCCGGCGTCACCGAAGCCAGCGTCAATCTGGCGACGGAGGCGGCGAACGTACGCACTGATGGCTCGGTCGAACTCGCCACATTGCGGGCCGCTGTCGAAAAGGCGGGCTACAGCGTCGGCGAGGAAGAGGCCCCGCCCCCCCATGGCGGCGAGACGCCCGTTGCAGGCGCGCCGCCGGCGAAGCACCGCGGGCGCAACGATGCTTGGCCCGTTGTCGTCGCAGCCATCCTTTCCGCACCCCTCGTGTTGCCGATGTTCGGCATTCTCTTCGGCGAAGAATGGATGCTCGACGGCTGGCTGCAATTCGCCCTGGCAACGCCCGTCCAGTTCTGGCTGGGGGCGCGCTTCTATCGATCGGGATGGAAGGCGCTGAAGGCGCGCGCCGGCAACATGGACCTGCTGGTTGCGCTCGGCACGTCCGCGGCCTATGGACTCAGCGTTTATCTCCTGCTTTTCACCCCGGCCGACGAGGGGATGTCGCATCTCTATTTCGAGGCGTCGGCCGTCGTCATCACCCTGGTGCTGCTCGGCAAATGGCTGGAAACACGCGCCAAGCGACAGACCACCGAGGCCATCCGCGCGCTCAACGCGCTACGCCCGGAGCGAGCCCGCGTGCGAAAAGAAGACGGCGAGCACGACCTGCCCCTGGAGCAGGTCCGGATCAACGACCTCGTGGTCGTCCGGCCCGGCGAAAGGGTGCCGGTGGATGCATGGGTCGTCGAAGGCAACAGCGAAGTCGACGAGTCGCTGATCACCGGCGAAAGCCTGCCGGTCACCAAGCAGGCGGCCGACGCCGTCACGGGCGGCTCAGTCAATGGCGAGGGGCTGCTGCTCATCCGGACGACCGCGATCGGCGCGGAGTCGACGCTCGCGCGCATCGTTCGGCTGGTCGAATCCGCGCAGGCGAAGAAGGCGCCGATCCAGCGGCTGGTGGACCAGGTCAGCAGCGTCTTCGTGCCCGTCGTCATCGGCATCGCCCTGCTCACCTTCATCGGCTGGGGCATCGCAGCAGGCGACTGGGAGACAGCCATATTGAACGCCGTCGCGGTGCTCGTCATTGCCTGCCCCTGCGCGCTGGGTCTTGCGACGCCGACTGCCATCATGGCCGGGACCGGCGTTGCCGCGCGGCATGGCGTGTTGATCAAGGACGCTGAAGCCCTCGAAGTCGCGCACAAGGTCAAGGTCGTCGCGTTCGACAAGACCGGCACGTTGACCGAAGGGCGCCCGGTGCTCATTGCCTGCGAATCCGTCGACGGAAACACGCATTCGTTGCTGCGCGCGAGCGCCGCCATTCAGGCCGGCAGCGAACATCCCCTGGCGCGTGCGACGCTCGCCGCAGCGAAAGACGCCGGCATCGAAATCCCGCGCGCCAACGCCGTGCGAGCGATTGCGGGGCGCGGCATGTCGGCTGTGGTCGAGGGCCATGAGATGCGACTCGGAAGCAGCCGCTTCATGCAGGAGTTGTCGGTGCCGCTCGGCACGCTCGAAGGACTCGCTTCGCAGCTGCAGTCAGAAGGCCGCACCGTCTCATGGCTCGCGGACTTGACCGATGGCCGCACGCTGATCGGCATGCTTGCTTTCGGCGACACGCCCAAGGCATCTGCCGCCGAAGCCATTCGGCAGTTGCATGCGCAAGGCATTCGCACTGCACTGGTCTCCGGCGATAACCGCGGCAGTGCCGAAGCCGTGGCGCGCGCGCTCGACATCGACACCGTTCGCGCGGAAGTTCTGCCGGAAGACAAGGCGGACATCATTGCCCAACTGAGGTCCAACGGCGACTGCGTGGCGATGGTCGGCGACGGCATCAACGACGCGCCCGCGCTGGCTGCCGCCGATGTGGGCATCGCGATGTCCACGGGCACCGACGTTGCCATGCACGCGGCGGGCATCACGCTCATGCGCGGCGATCCGGCGCTGGTGGGCGATGCGATCGACATCTCACGCCGCACCTACGCCAAGATCCGGCAAAACCTGTTCTGGGCCTTTGCCTACAACGTGGTTGGCATTCCGTTGGCGGCGTTCGGACTGCTGAGCCCGGTGATCGCGGGCGCCGCGATGGCTTTCAGCAGCGTGAGCGTGGTGAGCAATGCGCTGCTGCTGCGGCGCTGGAAAGGCAATGCGCGATGAGAGCTGCAGGAACATCCATGGGCCCCTTCAACATCGGCGAGGCCGCGGCACGCTCGGGCGTTTCCGCGAAGATGGTGCGGCACTACGAGTCGCTCGGACTCGTGCCGAATGTGTCGCGCACCGATGCCGGCTATCGGCAATACACAGAGAGCAACGTGCATACGCTGCGCTTCATCCGGCGTGCGCGCGATCTGGGTTTCAGCATGGCCGAAATCGGCGAGCTCCTGAAGCTCTGGCAGAACAAGGGCCGCGCAAGCGCCGACGTCAAGCGCATCGCGCTTTCACACGCCGAAGACCTGCATCGCCGCATCGAGGAAATGACGGCCATGAAGCGCACGCTGGAGCGCCTGGCCGAATGCTGTCATGGCGATGAGCGACCTGATTGCCCGATCCTTGACGAGCTGGCGGACTAGGTCTGCGACTGGCAGTGCGTGCCAATCCACTGCCGCCACTGCGCAGCAGCAGCTGCGCGCACTGCCTGATCCGGCTCCATCGGATCGTAGGCGCCCAGCGATTCCCAAAGCGGTTCCCACTCACCGGCCTCGGGCATGGCCGATACCAGGGTCCGCAGCACGACGCATGCACGCTGGCGCGTGAGCGGGTTGGGCGCACCGAGCAGCGGCACGACGGCAGGCAATGCATCACGGCCGCGTGCAATCAGCACATAGGTGGCAACGGTATGGGGTGGATGAAGTTCATCCGGATAGTCGTCGATGGTGCGCACGAGCGCATCCAACGCGCGAGGGTCGCCGATGGACGCCAGCGCCTGCGCTGCGCGCGCACGGACCCGCGGCTCGGCGTCGTCCAGCGTGCTGGCCAGCGCTTCGGCGGCTGAGGGATCCGCGACTTCAGCGAGTCCCTCCGCCGCCATTTCGCGCGCTTCGGGCTGGGTGCTTGAAAGTGCGCGCAACAGCGTCGCCGTCGACGCACGGCCGGCCACGACCAAGGCGGCAAGTGCGCTGGCGCGATCGAGGGGGTCTGCGGCGTCGAGGCCGCCCATGTCCTGACTCATGGCGCCGTAGCGTGACAGCACACAAGCCGGGCCGATGTAGGCCACCGCCGCATGCCGCGATGCTCTCCTACGGCGGCCTCGTACCTCGCCTCACATCGAGCTCTCGCGACCGCATACAAAATCACGCGTCGCGTTGCTGCGCTAACCTCCCGCAATCCGGAGATTGAATGAAGGCACTAATCCCGGCCGCCACCAAAGCGGCCACCTTGACCCCTCTGTTGCAGTTTGGAGTACCGGGCCTGGACGACGTCCTCGGTGGCGGCCTCACGGCCCACAGGCTCTACCTGTTGGAGGGAGCGCCGGGCGCAGGCAAGACCACGGTGGCCATTCAGTTCCTTCTTGAAGGCGCATTGCAGGGTGAGTCGGTGCTCTACGTCACCCTCTCCGAAACGACGGGCGAACTCAAGAGCGTGGCTGATTCACATGGATGGGATCTGGGTGCCATCCAGATCCGCGAAATGCTGCCCGCTCACGACGCTCTGGAGCCCGACGAGCAATACACGATGTTCCATCCGTCCGAGGTGGAGCTCAGCGAAACGACGCTGAAGATCCTGGCGGACGTCGACGTGATCAAGCCGACGCGGGTCGTTTTCGATTCGCTGTCGGAGCTGCGCCTGCTGGCCGGCGGCTCGCTGCGCTATCGGCGGCAGATTCTGGCGCTGAAGCAGTTCTTCTCAGGCCGGCAATGCACCGTGCTTCTGCTGGACGACATGACCGCCATGGAGCATGACCTGCAAGTCCAGAGCATTGCGCATGCAGTTATTCGCCTGGAGCAAGTCGTGCCCGACTACGGATTGGCGCGGCGTCGCCTCACCGTCACCAAGTACCGCGGCATGGCGTTTCGCGGTGGTTATCACGACTACAAGATCGTGCGCGGCGGCCTGCAGGTGTTCCCGCGGCTCGTTGCGGCGGAACACGCGACCCCGATCGAGCAGACGCGCATCCCCAGCGGACTGTCTGCCCTGGACGACCTTCTCGGCGGCGGCATCGAGAGGGGAACCAGCACGCTCTTCGTCGGCGCTCCCGGCACCGGCAAATCGACCGTTGCCGTGCAGTTTGCGATTGCCGCAGCGATGCGCGGCGAGTGCGCAGCGCTCTTCTGCTTCGACGAGAGCATCAACACCTTGCGCACGCGTTGCGCCGGGATGAACATGGACCTGGGACCGCATCTCGATTCAGGCGCCATTCGCGTGCGCCAGGTCGACCCTGCAGAGCTTTCGCCCGGCGAATTCGTGCACGAAATTCGCGAGGTCGTGGCGAACCATGGCGCAACGATCGTCATCATCGACAGCCTGAATGGCTATCTCAATGCCATGCCCGACGAGCGCTTTCTCATCGTCCAGCTTCACGAGCTGCTGACCTATCTGGGCCAGGCTGGCGTCGCGACGATGCTGATCGGCGCGCAGCACGGCCTGATCGGCATGCAGATGCAGACGCCTGTCGATGCGAGCTACCTTGCCGACTCGGTGGTGCTGCTGCGCTACTTCGAGGACGAAGGCGAAGTGCGGCAGGCGATCTCGGTACTCAAGAAGCGCGGCGGTGCGCACGAGCGCAGTATCCGCTCCTTCTCACTGGGCAGCAACGGCATTTGTGTCGGGCCACCGCTGCGCAACTTCCGCGGCATTCTGTCGGGCATTCCCATCCCGCTTGATGGGGTTCGGGCCCAAACGTGAGCCATTGCGAGACGGAACTGGATTTCCGCATCCTGTTGCGGACGGCGACCTCCAGGGATGCATTGATGGCGAGCGCCGTGTTGAAGCGCGCCGGTTTCACAGCTTTCACCTGCGAGACCATGCAGCGACTGACACACGAGTTCGCCGCCGGCGCCGGCGCCCTGCTGCTGGCCGAGGAAGTGATCGCAGGCACCGCGATGGCGGAACTGGCTTCCACGCTGGCGCAGCAGGCACCCTGGTCGGACGTGCCCGTGATCGTCCTTGCGCGTCAAGGGATGGACACGCGCGCCATCGTGCATGTCATGGATGAGATCCCCAACGTCACGGTCATCGAGCGGCCCATGCGGGTGGCCTCACTGGTCAGCGCCGTGCGCACGGCCATGCGCTCGCGGCGGCGGCAGTATGAACTGCGCACGCTGCTCGACGGGCTCCGTGATGCGGACCAGCGCAAGACCGAGTTCCTCGCGACGCTGGCGCACGAGTTGCGCAATCCGCTGGCACCGCTCAGTACGGCGCTGGCGCTGCTGGCGCGCAAGAAGTTCTCCGCCGAAGAGGCCGACAAGTACCACCAACTGATGCGGCGGCAGGTCGACCACATGGTGCGCCTGGTGAACGACCTGATGGAGGTATCGCGCATCACCCGCGGCAAGATCCAGTTGCGCCGGAGCCCGGTGCGACTGCAAGCCGTGATCGAAGATGCGGTGGAGCTGAGCCGGCCGTTGATCGAGAACGCCCGGCATTCGCTGTCGCTCGACATCGAGTCCGGGCCGCTGGTCGTGCAGGGCGATGCAGTCCGCTTGACGCAAGTGTTCTCGAATCTCTTGAACAATGCGGCCAAGTACACGCCCGCAGGCGGCCAGCTGCAACTGAAGGCCTTTGCGGAAGGCCGCCGCGCCGTGGTGCAGGTCACCGATTCAGGAACCGGTCTCGCGCCCCACATGCTGGCTTCGATCTTCGACATGTTCGTGCAGGTGAGCGGAACCGCGAGGCAGGCCCAAGGCGGCCTTGGCATCGGCCTGACGCTCGTCAAGAGCCTGGTTGAACTGCATGGCGGCAGCGTCGAAGCGGCGAGCGAAGGGCTCGATCGCGGCGCCACCTTCACGGTCCGCCTTCCGCTGGCCAGGCAGACCGCCGTGACCGATGCTCGCGCGGAGCAGCGCAGCCGCGCGATGGCCAAGCTCGAGGGAACCATCCTGGTCGTTGACGACAACCGCGATGCCGCCGACAGCCTCTCGGAGTTGCTGGGGTCGATGGGTGCCGAATCGCTCGTCGCCTATAGCGGCGAAGAGGCCCTGCGGCTCGCTCGGCTGAACCCCGTGGAAACCGCCATCCTCGACATCGGCATGCCTGGCATGGATGGATGCGACCTGGCGCGGCTCCTGCGGGCGGAACCCGATGGCGCGGCGATCAAGCTCATTGCGCTCACCGGCTGGGGACAGCACGGCCACCGCGAACGCATCGAAGAAGCGGGCTTCGACCACCACTTGCTCAAGCCGGTCAACATCGACCACTTGCTGTCGTTGCTTTGACTCCGGCGTGGCTCAGGCCAGCCGCATCTTCTGCGCCGCCTCGCGAAGCTCGTCCCGAAAGTCCGGATGCGCAATCGCGATCAGCGCTTCGGCGCGTTGCTTGGCGCTCTTGCCGCGCAACTGCGCGACGCCGTATTCAGTCACCACGTAGTTGACGTCATTCTTGCTCGTCGTGACGTGAGTGCCCGGGCTCAACGTCGGCACGATGCGCGAAATGCTGTTGCCCTTGGCCGTCGACGGCAACACGATGAACGCCTTGCCGCCGTTCGATCGATTGGCGGCCCGCACGAAATCGCTCTGGCCGCCCGTTCCGGACACCGGCGAGAAGCCGAGGCTCTCGGAACCGCACTGCCCGATCAGGTCCACCTGCATCGTCGCGTTGATGGCGATGAGGTGGTCGTTCTGACCCGCAAGAAATGGATCGTTGGTGACGTCGACCGGGTGCAGCTCCAGCATCGCATTGCGATGCATGAACTGATAGAGCCGCTTGGAGCCCAGCGCGAAAGTCGCGAACATGCGCCCCGGATGAATGTTCTTCAGCCGATTGGTGACCGCGCCGGCTTCGACCAGCGTGAGGATGCCGTCGCCCACCATCTCGGTGTGGATGCCGAGGTCGCGCTTGTGCGTGAGCTGCATCACCACCGCGTCCGGAATGCCGCCATAGCCGATCTGCAGGGTCGCACCGTCCGGAATCATTTCGGCGACCTGCCTGCCGATGGCCTCCTGGACTGGGCCGATCGTCGGCAGGCCGACGACCGGAAGCTCGTCGTCTGATTCGACGAGCGCACTCACCTGCGACAGATGGACGCGGCAGGCGCCATATGAATACGGCACGTTGGGATTGACTTCGAGCACGATCGCTCGCGCCTCGCCGACGGCCGCCATCGTGTAGTCGGCCGCGAGGCCGAGCGAGAAGTAGCCCTCCTCGTCCATCGGCGAAGCCATGCTGAACACCACGTCGGCCGGCGTGAGGCCACGCTTGATCAGCACCGGCAGCTCCGAGAAATTGGCCGGCACGTAATCGCTCCATCCGTCCTGCCCACCCGCACGCGATGCGGGCCCGAAAAAATACGCGACATGCCGCACATGCTGAACCGTCTCCGGGTCGAAGTAGCCGAACTTCCCGAGCGGCAGGATCTGGGAAATGCGCACGTCGCGGAATTCCCGACGCTGCTCGGACAAAGCCGTCAGCAGGTGCGGCGGCTCTCCCGGTCCCGTCGGCACGATGATGGTGTCGCCGTCATGGACCAGTCGCGCCGCATCGGCAGCGGACATCCGCTTGCTCTGGTACTTCGATTCGAAAGCGAGGGTCATGACTTACTCCAGTGTGGGCGCACAATATCTGCCGTTCGAGGACTCAAGGAGCATGCCGTGTTACAGCAATCCCCTCTGTATGCCTACATCCCCGCCAAGGACGTCGCGCGAGCCAGGCAGTTCTACGAAGACAGGCTCGGATTCAAGCCGAAGGCCGAGCTCGGCGGCGGAGTGCATTATGAGTTCGGCGGCGGCACTGGGGCGTTTCTGTACCCCACGCCGAATGCAGGAACCTCGCGCGCCAGCCAGGCCTTCTGGCAGGTCCAAGACATCCGAAAGGAAGTCGCCGAACTGAAGGCGCGCGGCGTGGTCTTCGAGGACTACGACATGCCCGGCAAGGACGCCGACGGCATCGTGACGCAGGGCGGCGCGATGGCGGCGTGGTTCAAGGACACGGAGGGGAACATCCTCGCTGTCATCCAGAGCCTCTGATCAGGCGAGCAACTGTTCGGTGATCAGACGCCAATGCGCTTCATCGACCGGCGTGATCGACAGCCGGTTTCCTTTTCGCAGCACCAACATGTCCGCAAGCGCGGGCGTCGCACGCATCTCGGGCAACGCCAGCAGGCGCGTCTTGCGCAATGCCTGCACGTCCAGCAGCAACCAACGCGGCGATTCGGGCTTGGAAGCAGCGTCGTAGTACGGCGAGGCTGGGTCGAACTGCGTCGGGTCCGGACGGGTGCCCGATGCGACACGCGCGATGCCGACAATGCCCGGCTGCGGGCAGCTCGAGTGATAGAAGAGCACGCCGTCGTCCACATGCATCGCATCGCGCATGAAGTTGCGTGCCTGCCAGCTGCGAACGCCCGTCCAGGGCACGGTGGCGTTCGGCGCCGCAATGGCATCGTCGATCGAGCAATCGTCGGGTTCGGATTTCATCAACCAATACTGCGTCATCTGAGTCATGGACGTCCTCCAGCCTTCGGCGCGCGAAGGAAATCAAAGTCGGCTCCCTGGTCGGCCTGCGTGACCGTCTGAAGAAAAAGTTTGCGGTAGCCGCGTTCGGCCGTCGGCGGAATGATCGGCGATTCGTTGGCGCGGCGCGCGAGTTCGTCGTCGTCGACGAGCAACGACAGTTCACGGTTGGCAACGCTGAGCCGGATGCGGTCGCCGCTGCGCACATGCGCGAGCGGGCCACCGATGGCCGATTCTGGCGTCACGTGGAGCACGATGGTGCCGAAGGCCGTGCCGCTCATGCGGCCGTCGGAGATGCGAACGATGTCCTTGACGCCTGCACGCGCCAGCTTGCGCGGAATGGGCAGGTAGCCCGCTTCGGGCATGCCCGGCGCGCCCTTGGGGCCGATATTCTTGAGCACAAGGATGTCTTCGCGCATCACGTCGAGATCATCGCTGTCGATGCGCCGCGCGAGGTCTTCGAGGTTCTCGAACACGACTGCCCTGCCCTCGTGCTCCATGAGCGTTGCATCGGCCGCCGACTGCTTGATGATCGCGCCGCCCGGCGCCAGATTTCCCCGCAGCACCGCGATCCCGCCCTGCGGATAGATCGGCCGGCCGATGGGCCGCACCACGTCCTGCGCAAACTCCGGCCCGGCACGTTCGATTTCTTCCCCCAGCGTGCGACCGGTGACCGTCAGTGCCTCGAGACGAAGCAGCGGCTTGAGCTCGCGCAACAGGGTCGCCATGCCGCCAGCCGCATGAAAGTCTTCCATGTAATGCTGACCCGAAGGCTTGAGATCCAGCAGCACGGGCGTCTCGCGGCCCATGCGGTCGAGCGTCTGCAAATCGATGTCGATCCCCACGCGCCCGGCAATCGCCGCGAGATGCACGATGCCGTTGGTCGACCCGCCAATGGCAAGCAGCACCCTCATCGCGTTCTCGAAGGCGGCAGCTGTCAGGACCTTGTCGATGGTCAGCCGCTCGCGAGCGATCTGCACGGCTTGCGCGCCCGTCTGCTCCGCGATGCGAACACGATCGGCCGTGACGGCCGGGGGCGACGCGCCACCAGGTACCGTCATGCCCAACGCTTCAGCGATGCAGGCCATGGTGCTGGCGGTGCCCATCACCGAACATGTTCCCACGCTCGCCACGAGCTGGTTGTTCACTTCCACCGTCTCTTCGGCGTCGATCTCATCGGCACGAAAGCGAGCCCAGTACCGCCGGCAATCGGTGCACGCGCCCACGCGTTCGCCGCGATGGCTGCCCGTGAGCATCGACCCGGTGATGAGCTGAATCGTCGGAAGGCCCGCGGACGCCGCACCCATGAGCTGCGCCGGGACGGTCTTGTCGCAGCCGCCGATGAGCACCACGGCGTCCATGGGCTGCGCGCGGAGCATCTCTTCAGTGTCCATCGACATCAGGTTGCGAAGGTACATGCTGGTCGGCGCCGCGAAGCTCTCGTGGATGGAGATCGTCGGAAATGCCATCGGCAATCCACCCGCGAGCATCACGCCGCGCTTGACCGCCTCGATGAGCTGCGGCGAATTTCCGTGACAGGGGTTGTAGTCGCTGCCGGTGTCGGCAATGCCGATCACGGGTCGGTCGAGCGCCGCGTCGGTGAATCCCGCGCCCTTGATGAAGGCCTTACGCAGGAACAGCGAGAAGCCCTGGTCGCCGTAGCTGGTCAGCCCCTTGCGCATGCCGCCCTCGTCGCTGGCATCGATGGAGTCATCGGGTTCGAACGGAGAACTGGCCATGCAAACGCCTTCCGGGAGATCGTGAAAAAAATGTCATCGCTTTGTACGCGATCTACGCGATCCTGCACATCTTCGCCCGCCTTGCGGGTTGTGTGGGCGTCTCTTAAGCTGTCGCACGGTTTCGTCCTTGAGACACATGAAAGATGAATGATGAAAGGCGATCGGATGCTCAGACCGAAATGGATCATCGCCTGCGTGCTCGGCGCAACTGGCGCACTCACGCTGAACGCGCAAGCGCAGCCGGTGCGCTGGCGCGGCGACTTCGTCTACTTCGCGGATTCGGCCGTTTTCACCGATTGCGCGACCGGCACCCGGTGGCCCGTGGCGATGACTGGTGACTATCTCGCGCTGGAGCACGCCTACATGCAGTGGCGTTCCGAGCCGAAGGCGCCCCTGCTGGCGAACGTCGACGGCCGCCTCGAAACCATGGATCCAATGGAAGGCCCGGCGCGGGAACATATGGTGATCGATCGGTTTGTGTCGGTGCAGCCCGGATACACCTGCGAGTCCATGGCGGCCAGTCCGCCAGCAACCCCTCACTGAACCAGTACCAATCCCGTCATGGAAGCGACCAGTAACAGTTTGCAGCGTTCCAAACACGTCACATCCAGGTCGCAGAATGAACCAGCCGCCAGTCCCAACTCTTTTTGAGGAAAACCCATGAGCATTTTCAGCAGCATTCTTGCCAAGATCATTCCGCATGCAGCCGCTGCCCCGGCGCAAGAAACAGCGGCTCCTGCAGCGCCGGCCGCTCCCTCAGCGTCAGCCGCTGCTGCGCCACCGGCCGCCATCTCGGTGGTCGATGTCGAGGCGCTGCTCGATGGGATGCCCGGCGCAAAGAATCTCAACTGGCGTACGTCCATCGTCGACCTGTTGAAACTGCTCGGCCTGGACAGCAGCCTCGAAACCCGCAAGCAGCTCGCGCAAGAACTGAGCTACGGCGCGGACACGAGCGACAGCGCCAAGATGAATGTCTGGCTGCACCGGCAGGTCATGACCAAGCTGGCGGCCAACGGCGGCAAGGTGCCATCGGAGCTCATCGCCTGAACCACTAGGCAACCAGACAAACGGACAAATGGAGAACGCCATGGGATTGCTCGATCTGTTGCAGCAGGCGCTTGGCGCCAATCCGGAAGCGCACTTCGATCAGGTCGTGCAGAACGCTTCCACGGACCAGCTCGGCGCGGGCCTCGCCGCCGCGATGAAATCCGACCAGACGCCGCCATTCGCGGACATGGTTGGAAAGCTCTTCAACGTGTCGTCGTCATCGCAGCAAGCCGGCCTGCTGAACCAGATCCTCGCCACACTCGGCCCGGCGGCAGCGTCGGCGGTGGCGGGCGGCGCCCTGGGGCGCGTGCTGGCGCCGGGCCAGACCCAGGTGACCCCCGATCAGGCTTCGCAGCTCACGCCAGCGCAGGTCACCGAAATCGCGGCGCATGCCGAACAGGCGCATCCGGGCATCGTCGATCAGGTCGGCCAGTTCTATGCACAGCACGCCGGACTCATCAAGATGATCGGTGGCGCGGCCCTGGCTGTCACGCTTGCGAAGATGAAAGAGCACGCGACACAGCAACGCTGAGGCGTTGTCACGAGATCCGAGGTCTAGGGTCCGGGTTCAGCGCCCGCGATCCCGAAAATACGCGGGCGTCTGGCCCGTCCACTTCTTGAACGCCTTGCGGAAATTCGAGGCATCGGAAAAACCGCTGCGGCCAGCGATTTCCTCGACGGACATGTCGGTGCGCTCAAGAAATTCGATCGCCACGCGCTGTCGGATACCGTCGATGATTCCCTGAAAGCTCGTGCCGGCATCGACCAGCCGGCGGTGCAGTGTGCGGGTCGACAGATGCAGTCGCTCGGCCATCTGTTCGGCGCGTGGCAGGTCGCCGACGCTATCGAGACAGGCTTCCTTGATGGTCTTGACCAGCGGGTGCTCGCCCATGAACTCTCCCATCATGCGGCCGCAAAAATCGGCGGATACCTCCGCGGTGATGGGGTTCGCATTCGGCAAGGCCGCGCTCAGGAGTGCAGCATCGAACTGCCATTGCATGACACCCGCGTCGAAGGTCACGTCGCATTGCAGGATCTCTTCGTAGCGCTTTGCATACGCCGGGGCGGCATACGGCAGCAGCAGGCAACGACCTCCGTAATCACGCTCCAGCACGCGGCTCGTCAACGCGCGTATCGAGCTGAACCAGAACTCGGTCGCAAGAGGAAGGAGCGGCCCGAGGTCCATGACGTCCTGCGCCTCGAAGATCGCGACATCACCTTCGACGCGGAAGCTCTTCTCGAGCACAGGGCCGGCGAGCCGCACGTGCTGAATGCCGAAAGCCACCGCATCCGCCAGCGTGGCGCTGGTCAGCACTGCATAACCGAAGACGCCGAAATCCGAAATGCGCTGGCGCTGTCCGGCGACGAGCCCGATGGCCGGCTCCGGGCTGAGCCGATGGACGTTGCCGAAGAACGCGATCTTCTGGCGATGTGAAATGCGCGCCTGCGGATCGGAGATGGCCTCCGGCGAGATGCCGGTTCCGTCGAACAAGTCGCGCGTCGCCACGCCGAGTTCCGCGAGGGAATCGATGATCGCCGCCAGGCCGAGCATGCTGTGCGCCGGTGCATCCATGTCGGCGACGTAGCGGGCCGCCATGCGGGGCGTTGCCGTCGGGGTGGCGAGAGCTTCTTTGGGCACGGCGATCGGGTGAGATGGTTTGGCAGATTTTCACCCTAATGTGTCGAAGTTGAACCTGTGCGCAACCCTTGCAAAAGCCTACAGTCGCTTCCAGACGGCGCGACAGTTTCCCCTTGCAAGCTCGCGTCCATGGAGACAACACATGAACGACACCACCGATCTGGCGCATGCAGCAGCAACTGTCGACGCAACCGAACGCGTCGGTCGCCTCTTCGCGGCGCAACGAGCGGCCTTCGCCTTGCAGCCTTGCCCGGACGCCGCGGAGCGCCGGTCCCGGCTGACTGCACTGAAGCGGCAGATCCAGCGCCACCAGGACGTCCTGACCGCAGCCATGAGCAAGGATTTTGGCTATCGATCGGAAGCCGAGTCAAAGATGCTCGACCTGCTGGGGTCGGTTCTGGAGATCGACCATGCGGTCTCGCACGTCCGGCGGTGGATGAAACCCAGCCGGCGATCGACCGAATTGCTTTTCCTCGGCAACCGCGTCGAGGTGCGCTACCAGCCCAAGGGCGTGGTCGGCGTGATCGTGCCGTGGAATTTCCCGCTCTATCTGGCAATCGGCCCTCTTGCCGCAGCCGTGGCGGCAGGCAATCGCGTGATGATCAAGATGCCGGAAGTCACGCCGACCACCAACGCGGCGCTGAAGGCGTTGCTCGCCGAAGTCTTCTCCGAGGATCTGGTGTCGGTCGTCGGCGAAGAACTGGCGGACCCGAACGTCTTCACATCACTCCCTTTTGACCATATCGTGTTCACCGGCTCGCCCGCCGTCGGCCGCATCGTGATGCGAACCGCCGCCGAGAACCTCACGCCGGTGACGCTGGAGCTGGGCGGCAAATCGCCGGCAGTGGTCACGCGCAACTACCCGATTGCCGATGCGGCGAAACGCATCACGCATGGCAAGTCGACCAACAGCGGACAAATCTGCGTGTCGCCCGACTACGCACTGGTGCCGCGCGAACGCATGGAAGATTTCATCGCGGGCGTCAGGAACACGTTCAGCCGCTTCTACGACAACCGCACCCACGGCAACGCCGACTACACGGCCGTGGTCAATCAGCGGCAGATGGACCGCATCCGCGGCATCCTCGAAGACGCGCGGGCCAAGGGCGCACGCATCGAAGCCTGTGCGCCTGATCCGCAAGGCGCCGGTCGCCAGATGCCGCTACACATCGTGACCGGCCTGACGCCGGACATGCGCATGATGCAGGAAGAACTCTTCGGCCCCATCCTCCCGATAGTGCCTTACGACACGACAGACGAAGCGATCGCCTTCGTCAATGCGAGGCCGCGTCCGCTGGCGCTCTATTGCTTCACCCACAGCGGCGCGGAGCGCGACGAACTGCTGCGCCGCACGCATTCCGGCGGGGTCGCCGTCAATGACTGGGGATGGCAGGTGGTGAACCACGACGCGCCCTTTGGCGGCATCGGCAATTCGGGCATGGGCACCTATCACGGCGTGGAGGGCTTTCGGGAACTGTCGCATGCGCGTACCGTCTTCCAGCGCAACCGCTTCTTCCCGATCGACCTGTTCTATCCGCCCTACGGCAACTTCGTGCAGCGCTTGGCGCTGAAGTTCTACCTCCGAAGCGCCGACCCGAAGCTCGCGGCCCAGCACACCGCTGATCGCCCATGATCCGCGCCGGCTGGCCCTCCGCTTTCCCGCTTTCGCTTTCCTAGTTCACGACGACCGACAGCGTGCTGCCCGGCGGAACCCGGACGACTTCGCTGTAGGTGCCTTCGATCTTGGACCGGATCACTGGAAAGCTCGCAAGCGCCTGCAGAAACTGCGGCGCAGCGCGCGGCAGCTTGCGGTTGGCTTGCCCGAGACTGGCCGGGTCGATGGCCGGCAACCTGAAGATGTCGTCGTTGCGCGCCGGCATGCTGTATTCGGCAATGCCTGCACCCAGCGGGATCAGCCCCGCCGACGCCGCGGTGAATCGGCGCAGCTCTTGTCCGGTGCTCGAATCCGGACGGCGCGACTTGATCGCCTGGTCGAGGATGTCGGCCGACTTTGTCTTGGGTGGACCATTGAGCAGCGCCTTGTAGAAGTCGAGCCCGAACTGGCGATTCAGGAAACCGCCGAACGACCCGTTCACCGCATAGCTCTCGCAATTCACCCCCATCGGCGTCCATTCGGTCAGCCCGCAGTTGTAGCTGCCCGCACCGTTGTAGCTGAGATAGTACGGATAGCGCGAATCGCGGATGGCGTTGTGCGCGGGATCGATGTTGAAGCTCGCCCAGTCTTCCATCATCAATGCGGACATTTCTTCGAGCCAGGTATCGAACGTGGAGTCGGGCCCCATCTTCACACCTCGGCGATAGAAGTTCTGCATGTGCATGCCTTCATGCGCCATCACCGTCGCGATCTGCTTGACGCCCGTTTCACCGTCCAGATAGAGCGACTCCGAATCCAGGTACAGGCTCAAGGATTCATTGCTGTAGGCCAAGTCGGCAGCGCCCTTCTTGAAGTTGTTCAAGGCCCAGAAGTAGCCCACGAGGCCGTACGGCTGACGGTCGCGGTCGAAGTTGACGATGAAGATGTCGACTGGCTGCCCACTGCCCGGCAACAATTGCATCGTGTCGTGATCGCCCCAAAGGGGCCCGCCGACTCGAACGAGCATGTCGTAGATCCCCCCCGGCGCCGCGAATTTGTCCAGCATGCGCGTCACCAGCGTGTCCGACACGGCAGAAGGTGAGAGCTCGGCCGCCTCGACCCACACGTTCACCATCGTGCCGTCGCCGGCCGGGCGCCGAGCCGCGAGTTTGACCGTCCGCTGCGATTGGTCGTAGAGATAGATGCTGCGCTGGTCATTGACTGCGTAAGCGGCAAGCGGCGCCATCGATTTCATGATGCCCGACGGCTGCTTGGTCTGAGGATCCAGCAGTTTGGCGAATCCGGAGCGGTTGAAATCGTCGATCGCGCTGCGGTAGTCGCCCACGCCATCATGCGGTTCCACGATCGCCTTGTTTGCCGTTGCGACTATCTCGGCGCTCGCACGCACGTTCAAACCCGGCAGCGCCTCGGCCGAGTTGCCCTCGTTGGTCAACACCAGCGTCACCGTCTGCCCCTTGAGGCCAGAGATCGAGAGCGGCACATCCACCGGAGCCTGCGAGGCGTTGACGCCCTGCCAGACTCCCGTGCCGGTGCCCGCGTAGGTTCCGTCGTCGAGCGCTCCGCACGAATTGCACGTCGCCTTGACCGCGTTGGTTACTGTCAAATCGCTGGGAGGATTCGATGCCGTCGCCGGTGAAGTCTGCGCAGTTGCATAGCCGGCACCTCCGCCTCCAGCCCCACCGCCGCCGCCTCCGCCGCATGCGGACAAGAACATTGCAGCCACCAGCAGTGCCGTTGGTCTACACACTTGGTCGAATCGCGAATTGCTGCGCATGAGATCTTTCCTGTACGTTGAAGACACGTGCAATCGAAAGTGCTCGTTGCCGTGCAGAGCTTCTCGGGCTCCACCCGGATATCGGCAGCAGGGGCTGAAACTTGAATGTCGGACGGGCAGTTCGCCAGTTCCGTCAAGCTCATCGAACGCCCCCTTCAGAAGTGGCGGCGGCCCGACGAACTCCCTAGCATCTGGCGGACGCCATATTCACTGAAAGGATCCCAATGAAACTGATGACTGCATGCTGTGCATCGGACGATCACAGCCCCACTAGCAACGGCCGCCGGTCGTGGTTGAAAAAGGCAGCCGCAGGTGGCGGCGCCGCCGTCCTGATGGCCAGCATCGGCTTGCGAACAGATGACGCCGAGGCCGCCTCGCTGAACCAGGCGCAGCGCGACGCGATGACCCCAGACCAAATCATCGAGATGATGAAGAAGGGAAATCAGCGGTTCCGGTCAGGAAAGATGAAAGCGCACGACTATCTTGCGCAGAAACGCTCCAGCGCCTCCGGGCAATACCCGGCGGCTGTCATCCTGAGTTGCATCGATTCGCGTGCGCCGGCCGAGATCATTCTGGACATGGGCATCGGCGACAGTTTCAACGCACGCGTTGCGGGGAACATCTCCAACAAGGACATGCTGGGAAGTCTCGAGTTCGCTTGCGCCGCAGCGGGCGCAAAGGTAGTCCTCGTCATGGGACATACCGCTTGCGGCGCAATCAAGGGCGCCATTGACGGGGTGGAACTGGGGAGCCTGACCGGTCTGCTTGATGTCATCAAGCCCGCCGTCGCTGCGACGACCTACGCAGGCGAACGATCCGCCAAGAACGCCGAGTTCGTCGATGCGGTGGCTCGCACGAATGTGCAGCAGACGATGGACGCACTGCGCAGTGGAAGCTCGACCCTCGCAGATCTCGAAAAGAAGGGGCAGATCAAGATCGTGGGATCGATGTACAACCTTGCAAATGGTGTTGTCACGTTCATGGCTTGAACGAACAAAAAAAGCCGTTGCAAGTAACTTGCAACGGCTTTTTGCTTTTTGGCGGAGCGGACGGGACTCGAACCCGCGACCCCCGGCGTGACAGGCCGGTATTCTAACCAACTGAACTACCACTCCTGGTAGACAACGTTCGCTCCGACTGGAGCCAAGTGTTGCCACTTGTGCCTTCTTCACCTGATGGTGAAAACTGGCGACCCTACGGGGATTCGAACCCCGGTACTCACCGTGAAAGGGTGATGTCCTAGGCCTCTAGACGATAGGGTCAAAACCTGGACTGTTTTCTCGACGCCCTGTTGGTGGAGGTAAGCGGGATCGAACCGCTGACCTCTTGCATGCCATGCAAGCGCTCTCCCAGCTGAGCTATACCCCCATGTGGGTGTCGAGCCTCAAATTATATACAGGTTTTCACACCTTCCTGAGCCTCTCAATCACTTTCTCGCGAGAAAAAAGTGAGAGCACTGCATCGAGGGACGGGGTCTGCGGCGTACCCATGACAAGCACACGCACGGGCATCGCAAGCGCGGGCATTTTGATGCCGTGTTCAACCAACACTTCCTTGATTGCAGATGAGATCGCAGCCTTATCCCAAGTGACATTCGCGAGCTTGTCCGCCAGCGTCGCAATCACCGGGCGCACGGCGTCGGTGAGGTGCTGCGCGCGATCCGCTTCGCTTGCAGCCACATCCGAATAGAAGGCTGCTGCCCAGCCGGCGAGTGCAACCGTGGTTTCGCACCGATCCTTGAAGAGTCCGCAGATCGCCGGGAGGCGGTCGTCGGCCGCGATGCCGCGCTTCTTCAATTGGTCTGCGACCAAAGGCGCCAGCGCATCGTCAGCCATTGCCTTCAGATGTTGCGCATTGACCCAGCGCAGCTTGGCTTCGTCGAACTGTGCCGCGCTGCGGCCGAGGTGATCCAGATTGAACCACCCGATGAATTGCTCACGCGAGAAGATCTCGTCATCGCCGTGGCTCCAGCCCAGCCGAGCGAGGTAGTTCACCATCGCGTCAGGCAGAAAGCCTTCATCGCGGAATTGCGTGACCGGCTTTGCGCCGTTGCGCTTGCTCATCTTCTCGCCCTGCTCATTCAGAACAGTCGGCAGATGCGCGTACACCGGCGGCTCCTTGCCGAGCGCCCGAAAGATATTGATCTGGCGTGGCGTGTTGTTCACATGGTCGTCGCCGCGGATCACATGCGTGATGGCCATGTCGATGTCGTCGACCACGACGCAGAAGTTGTAGGTGGGTGTTCCGTCCGGGCGAGCGATCACAAGATCGTCGAGCTCGTCGTTGCCGATCTCGATGCGGCCCTTGACCTTGTCATCCCACGCGACCACGCCACCCTGCGGATTGCGAAAGCGAAGCACGGGCTGTACGCCTTCTGGAACCGGCGGGAGGGTCTTGCCGGGTTCCGGGCGCCAAGTGCCGTCATAGCGCGGCTTTTCCTTGGCAGCCATCTGCTTTTCTCGCAGGGCGTCGAGTTCGGCCATGCTCATGTAGCACCGATACACCAGACCGGTGGCCTGCATTTCGGCGAGCACTGCCTTGTAGCGGTCCATGCGCTGCATCTGGTAATACGGGCCTTCGTCGTGGTCGAGGCCCAGCCACTGCATGCCGTCCAGGATGACGTCGACGGCCTCCTGCGTCGAACGCTCCACATCGGTATCTTCGATCCGGAGAATGAAGTCGCCGCCGGTCGAGCGCGCAAAGGCCCACGGATAGAGCGCGGAACGGATGTTGCCGAGATGGATGAATCCCGTCGGCGAAGGGGCGAAGCGTGTACGTGTCTTTTGCGTCATGCGAGGGTGCTCAGGCCGCGCAGCAGGTCGGCCTTGATGTCGTCGATGTGGTCGAGCCCGACCGCGATGCGGATCAGGCCTTGGCTGATGCCGGCCGCCTGGCGTTGCGCTTCGCTGAGGCGCCCGTGCGAGGTGGTGGCTGGATGGGTGATGGTGGTCTTGGTGTCGCCGAGGTTGGCCGTGATGCTCAGTACGCGCGTGCTGTCGATGACCTGGAAAGCATTGGCGCGCGCCGCCTCGGGACCGTCGCCACGCACGTCGAATGACACGACCGCCCCGCCCTGCCCCGACTGCTGGCGCATTGCCAGTTCATGCTGTGGATGCGAAGGCAGTCCTGGGTAGTAGACCCGCGCCACACCGGCTTGTGTCTCGAGCCACTGCGCGAGCGCCAAAGCGCCTTCGCAATGCGCTTTCATGCGGATGCCGAGCGTTTCGAGCCCCTTGAGCACGACCCACGCGTTGAATGGCGACAGCGCCATGCCCGCAGTGCGCACGACGGGACCGAACACCTCGTTGATCAACTTTGCGGAGCCGCAGATCGCACCCGCCAGGACACGCCCCTGCCCTTCGAGGTACTTGGTGCCCGAATGAATGACGAGATCGGCGCCGAGTTCACTGGGCCGCTGCAAGGCCGGCGAACAGAAGCAGTTGTCTACGACCAATAGTGCGCCTGCGTCGTGCGCAAGATCGGCGAGAGCGCGAATGTCGCAGATGTCGGTCAGCGGATTGGTCGGCGTTTCGGCGAACAGCAGCTTGGTCGTCGGTCGGATGGCGATCTGCCATTCGGCGACGTCCGTCTGCGAAACGAAGGTGGTTTCAACGCCGAACTTGCCGAACTCGCGCCCGATGAGATTGAGCGTCGAACCGAACACCGAGCGCGAGCACACGACGTGGTCCCCCGCTTTGAGCAAGCCCATGCACATCATGAGGATCGCGCCCATGCCGCTGGATGCGCCAATAGCTGCTTCGGTGCCTTCGAGGGCCGCCAGCCGCCGCTCGAAGCTGGCGACTGTCGGGTTGGACGTGCGCGTGTACGTGAAGCCGTCTTCGGTGCCGGCAAATCGGCGTGCCGAGGTCTCCGCGTCCGGCTGCACGAAGCTGCTGGTCAAGAAGAGCGCTTCGGAATTCTCGCCGTACTGACTTCTTTCGAGCGCAGTGCGCACCGCCAGCGTGTCGCGGTGAAGTCCGGGTGGCAGGGGTCGATCGGTCACGTTGTTTCAGCTCAGGTTAGGAAGGGCCAGGCGGGACGAATCTTCTTCCGTCTCTTCGATGCGAGGACGATTTCCGTTCATCCTCGAGATGGCTTCCGTGTCGATGTCGCCGGTCACGTAGACGCCGTCGAAACAGGACGCATCGAACCCATCGAGCTTCGCGTTCAACGAACCGATTGCGCGCTTCATCGCGTCCACATCCTGGTAGATCAGCGCATCGCAGCCGATCAATTCGCGGATCTGTTCGATGGTGCGGTCGTGCGCCACCAGTTCGTCCTTGGTCGGCATGTCGATGCCGTAGACGTTGGGAAAGCGCACCGGCGGGGCAGCGCTGGCAAGGTACACCTTGCGTGCGCCCGCGTCACGCGCCATTTGCACGATCTCGCGGCTGGTGGTGCCACGAACGATGGAGTCGTCGACCAGCAGCACGTTGCGTCCCTTGAACTCGCTGGCGATCACGTTGAGCTTCTGGCGCACAGACTTCTTGCGGACCCCCTGGCCCGGCATGATGAAGGTGCGGCCGACATAGCGGTTCTTCACGAAGCCTTCGCGATAGGGCACGCCGAGCAGATGCGCAAGCTGCGTCGCGCTCGGCCGGCTGGATTCCGGAATGGGAATGATGACGTCGATCTCGCTTGGAGGGACCGTCGAAACCACACGCTTGGCCAAGGTCTCGCCGAGGTTCAGTCGCGCCTGGTAAACCGAGATGCCATCGAGCACGGAATCGGGCCGCGCCAGATAGACGAACTCGAAGATGCACGGGTTGAGCGTCGGCGAATCGGCACATTGCTGGGCATGCACTTGCCCCTGCAGATCGACGAACACCGCTTCGCCCGCGCCGATGTTCCGTTCGAAGACGTGGCCGGAACCTTCGAGTGCAACCGATTCGCTTGCGACCATCACGGTGCCGTCTGCGCCGCGACCCAGGGCGAGCGGGCGGATGCCATAGGGATCGCGAAACGCCAGCAAGCCATGCCCGGCGATCAGTGCCACGACGGCATAGGAGCCGCGCAGACGACGGTGCACGTTGCGCACTGCTTCGAACAGCGTTGCCGAGTTGAGCGCCCCGCCTCGCGTCGAGCGATCGATCTCGTGAGCCAGCACGTTGAGCAACACTTCGGAGTCGCTCTCGGTGTTGGTGTGACGGTGGTCGGTCGAGAACAGTTCGGCGCGCAGCGCATGTGCGTTGGTGAGGTTGCCGTTATGCACCAGCACGATGCCAAAGGGCGCATTCACGTAAAACGGCTGCGCCTCTTCCTCGCTGTAGGCGTTGCCGGCCGTGGGGTAGCGCACCTGGCCCAGCCCGACGTCGCCGGGCAGTGCGCGCATGTTGCGCGTGCGGAACACGTCGCGAACCATGCCCTTGGCCTTGTGCATGAAGAACTTGCGTTCCAGCAGTGTGACGATGCCGGCCGCGTCCTGGCCGCGGTGCTGCAGGAGCAGCAGTGCGTCATAGAGCAGCTGATTGACGGGGGCGCTACTGACAACGCCGACGATTCCACACATGAAGCAATCCTCTCAGGGCAGGTAGCTTGCCAACTTTTCAGGCAAAGCGGGTTTCAGGCCCTGCAATGCCGCATCGAGAACAATGGCGCTTCGCGATTCGTGCCACCAGGCACTGTCGCTCAACGCCAGCAAATGAACAACCACCGCAACGGCCAACAAAGCCGTCGCGCCGCGAGCCACGCCGAAGACGCCGCCCAGTATTCGATCGACGGGCCGCAATCCAATCGCGGTCACCAGCTTGCGCGTGAGCGAAGCAACCAGCCCCACTCCGAAGACCACCGCCACGAACACCAGCACGAAGCCTGCCGCATAGCGCCAGGTCGCGGCCGGATCGCCAAAAGGCAACCACCTGCCGACGTCTTCCGCAAGCCATTGCGCGCACAGGAAGGCAGCCACCCATCCGGCGAGCAACATCACCTCGAAGACCAGGCCGCGCATCAGCCCCAGCAACATCGAAACCACCACCAGGGCGACGGCGATCCAGTCGAGGAGGGCCACTTGGTTGGGTGCAGGCTACAAGCTGAGGATGGCTGCCGGCAAAGACAAGCCCTTGACCTTGCTTGCAGCGCGATCTGCCTCCGCGCGCGAAGCAAAGGGGCCGACACGCACACGCGTGCGTTCGCCATCGGCAGTCTTCGCGACGTGCATGTAGGTCTTGAGTCCTGCCTTTTCGAGTTTCTGGCGCACTTCCTTCGCCTTGTCTGCATCGGCGAACGCGCCGACCTGCACCACGAAACGGCCGTTTTCGTCGGATGTGGCGGCGGCGGACTTTGTGGTCGTTGCAGTGGAGGCAGTGGACTTGCCCTCGAGCAAGGCGCGCGCACGGCCGCCGTCATCCGATGCAACCGCTGGCTTCGGCGGCGCGGATTTCGGCTCGGGTTTGGCTTCGGCTTTGGGCTCGGGCTTAGGCTCGGGTTTTGGCTCGGCTCTGGCCTCCGCCTTTGGCTTCGGCTCAGGTTTGGATTCAGGCACAGGCTCGGAATTGGCGTTTGCCGGCGGCGCTGCGGCAGTGGCCTTGCCCTGCGGAATCTCGCTGCCGTCCGCTGCCTCAGTGATGATGCTGTCGTTGGCCGATGCGCTTGCACCGGGCTTGCCGGAGGCAGCGGGTGCGGGTGCCGGCGTGGACGGAAGCGTCAGTGGCTTGGCCTTGGCTCGATCCGGCACTTCGATGGGGATGTCGACAGGGACGGGACGCGGCTGCGTGTCGAACAGCAGGGGGAAACCGATGACGCCGATCAACACCAAAACGGCAGCGCCGACAAGGCGATGGCGTGCGCGCCGGCGCATTGCCTCGACGCTCTCCGCCGGTGGTGCCGAGGCGGCGGTGTTTCGCCCTTCGTTGCCCTGAGGACCGCGTGCGCGGAACTTGAAGAACGCCATGAAATTCGTTTTCCTGATGGAGTGCAGCGTGAGGTGGAAAAAGCGCCGGAGATCAGGCTGTTTCAGGAGCCCGGCGACAAGTGCCTGGCCCCCAGACGAGGGGTTCCGTGCTCGAGCACGCCACCCACGGTGAAGAACGATCCGAAGACGACGATTCTATCAGTGGGGTCCGCGTGCTCGATGGCCGCCTGCAGCGCTTCCACGGGTGTGTGGTGCGCGCTTCCGCTGACGTCCGAACGCTTGTTTTGAGCTTGCCAGCGAGCCAGCAAACCGTCCGCCTTGGCTGCGCGCTCCGTTGGCAAATCAGTGAAGTACCAGCGATCGATCATCGGCCCGATCCGGGACAGGATGGGCGCCAGATCCTTGTCGGCCATGACGCCGAAGACGCCATGGGTGGTCGGGTAGAAGCCCATCGCGTCGAGGTTTTCGGCGAGCGCGGCAACTGCGTGCGGGTTGTGCGCAACATCGAGCACCAGCGTCGGCTCGCCGGGGATGATCTGGAAACGCCCTGGCAGTTCGACCATCGCCAGCCCGTTGCGCACGGCCTGTGCGGTCACGGGAAGGCACTGCCGCAGTGATTCGAGCGCCGCGAGCACCCCTGCGGCATTGATCAACTGGTTGGCGCCACGCAATGCCGGGTAGGCCAAGCCACTATAGCGGCGGCCCCGGCCGCTCCAGCCCCACTGCTGCTTGTCGCCCGAAACATTGAAGTCGCGGCCGACGAGCCATAGATCGGCGCCGATGGCATTGGCATGATCGATCACGCTCTGGGGTGGAACCGGATCGCTGACGATCGCCGGACGCCCGGCTCGCAGGATGCCGGCCTTCTCGAAGCCGATGCTCTCTCGGTCGGGACCGAGGAACTCCATGTGGTCAAGATCGATGCTCGTGATCACGGCGCAATCCGCGTCGATGATGTTGACCGCATCGAGCCGGCCGCCTAGCCCGACTTCGAGGATGGCGACGTCAGGCTTGTTTTCCGCAATGCACAACAAAATGGCGAGCGTCGTGAATTCGAAATAGGTGAGCGCGACATCGCCGCGGCCGCGCTCGACGGCTTCGAAATGCTTCGCCAGTTCGGCGCCGTCGACTGCTTCGCCGCGCAACCTGAGCCGCTCCTCGAAATGCACGAGATGCGGAGAGGTGAAGACGGCCGTTCTGTAGCCGGCATGCGCGAGGATCGACTCCAGCATGGCGCAGGTCGAGCCCTTGCCGTTGGTGCCGGCTACTGTGATGACGGGGCAGTCGAAGGAAAGGCCCAGCCGCTCGGCGACTGCGCGGACCCGGTCGAGCCCGAGTTCGATGTTCTTGGGGTGCAGGCGCTCAGCGTGCGCCAGCCATTCGGCGAGGGTTTTCATGGAGCCCGGAATTGTCGCCGACGCGGGCCCGGGGCATCATCGAGGCATGACAACCCTTTATGGCATTCCGAACTGCGACACGGTCAAGCGCGCCCGCGCCTGGCTTGACGAACACGGTGTCGCGTACCGATTTCACGACTTCAAGAAGGAAGGCGTCCCCGAAGCCCGCCTGGACCAATGGCTGCTCGCGCCAGGTTGGGAAGCGCTGGTCAATCGCCGCGGAACCACATGGCGCCGCCTCGACGACGCGGCTCGCGCGACGGTGATCGATGCACCGTCCGCTCGCGCCGCCTTGCTCGCCAATCCAAGCCTGATCAAAAGGCCGGTGGTCGAGTGGGGGCCCTCCGCGGGCGTAACGACCGGATTTGATGCCGACCAATGGAAAAGCCATGTCGTGTAAACGGTTGAACCCAATCCAGGCCAGCGCGTCAAATCCGGTCATCGGGGCATGCGGCCCATTTTCAGGAGTTATGACATGAACACGAACACCCCTCGCAAGATTTCGGCACTTTCGGTATTGGCCGCCGCGCTGGCAAGCGGCGCCACCATGGCTCAGGCAGAACAGGTGTTGGCGAGAGTGATTTCCACCTCGCCGGTGACCGAGTCGAACGGGCACATCAGCTTCAATGTCACTTACGAATATGCAGGGCGCCAATACACCACCCGAACAGACACGCCTCCGGGGGCGAGCATTTCGGTGGACGTCGGCAACTATGGCGTGACCACGACGCCGGTGGCGCCGCAGTCCCAGATCGGACAGGCACCGGCGCCTCAGAACTGGGACAACGTCGTTCCGGAACAAGGTCTGGTGGTCTCCGGCGGCGGGGCTCCGATGCCAGCGCCCGTCTACGCACAGCCGGCCCCCGTGTACGTGCAGCCGGCGCCTGTCTACTACCCAGCGCCCGCTTACTATGCGCCGGCTTACGCCTATCCGCCAATCGGCATTTCGCTGGGCTTCGGCTACTCGCGCGGGTGGGGCGGCCGCTGGCGCTGAGTCCGGCATCGCGCCGCAGGCCCGGAGGGCCGGCCGGGAAGCCTAAAATCACCGGCTTTTCCAACCGGCGCCGACCGCGTCCGGTGCCACGCCCCTCCAATTTCATGAGCACAACCGAATTCCTCCAGAGCGCCTCGGTATCGACCAAGGCCAACGTGTACTTCGACGGCAAATGCGTGAGCCACAGCCTCACGCTCGCTGACGGCACCAAGAAATCGGTCGGCGTGATCCTGCCGTCCACCCTCACTTTCAGCACCGGCGCGCCGGAGATCATGGAAGGAACCGGCGGCAGCTGCGAATACATGCTTTCAGGTAGCAGCGAATGGGTGGCGTCGGGCCTTGGCCAGAAGTTCAGCGTGCCAGGCAACTCCAGCTTCCAGATCCGCGTGAGCGGCGAGCCCTACAGCTACATCTGCCATTTCGGCTGAACTGGTAATCAGAGCATGTCCACCATTCTCCAGAACGTTCCCGCCGGCCAGAAAGTCGGCATCGCCTTTTCGGGCGGCCTCGACACCAGCGCCGCGCTGCATTGGATGCGCAACAAGGGCGCCATTCCCTATGCCTACACCGCGAATCTCGGCCAGCCGGATGAACCGGATTACGACGAGATTCCCCGCAAGGCGATGCTCTACGGCGCCGAGAACGCCCGCCTGATCGACTGCCGCACCCAACTCGCCGCCGAAGGCCTTGCAGCGCTGCAGGCCGGCGCCTTCCACGTCACCACGGCCGGAGTGACCTACTTCAACACCACGCCGCTCGGGCGTGCGGTGACCGGCACCATGCTCGTTTCGGCCATGAAGGAAGACGATGTCAACATCTGGGGCGACGGCAGCACCTATAAGGGCAACGACATCGAGCGCTTCTACCGATACGGCTTGCTCACCAATCCGGCGCTGAAGATCTACAAACCCTGGCTCGACCAGACCTTCATCGACGAGCTGGGCGGCCGCGCCGAGATGTCGGAATTCATGCAGAAGGCCGGTTTCGCCTACAAGATGTCTGCAGAGAAGGCCTACTCGACCGACTCCAACATGCTGGGTGCAACGCACGAAGCCAAGGACCTCGAGCACCTGAACAGCGGCATGAAGATCGTCCAGCCCATCATGGGCGTCGCCTTTTGGAAGGACGAAGTCGAAGTCAAGCGCGAAGAAGTCATCGTGAGCTTCGTCGAAGGGCGGCCGGTCGCCATCAACGGCGTCGAATACGCGAGCCTGGTCGACCTGATTCTCGAAGCCAACCGCGTGGGCGGCCGCCATGGCCTGGGCATGAGCGATCAGATCGAGAACCGGATCATCGAGGCGAAGAGCCGCGGCATCTATGAGGCTCCCGGTCTCGCGCTCCTCTTCATCGCCTACGAACGCCTGGTGACCGGCATCCACAACGAAGACACCATCGAGCAGTACAGGGACCAGGGACGACGGCTCGGCCGCCTCCTCTATCAGGGCCGCTGGTTCGATCCACAAGCCATCATGCTGCGGGAGACCGCTCAGCGCTGGATCGCCCGCGCCATCACCGGCGAAGTGACCATCGAACTGCGCCGCGGCAACGACTATTCGATCCTGAACACCGTATCGCCCAACCTCACCTATCAGCCTGAGCGCCTGACCATGGAAAAGGGCGAATCCAGCTTCTCGCCCGCCGACCGCATCGGCCAACTCACCATGCGCAACCTCGACATCGTCGACACCCGCGACAAACTCGCCATCTACACCCGCGCCGGGCTCCTCTCCTCCACCCAAGGCGCCGCCCTCCCCCAGCTAAAAAACGACGACCCCAAGTAACCCCGCGCAAACCCAGAAACACCGCAGAACCGGCTCCGCCGGGCTGCTGGTGTTGCCCCCGGCAGGGGGTAGGCGAAGCGACACGAAGTGCGCGCAGCTTGGGGGCGAGCTAAATGACCACTGGCTCGGGCTCGAGACGGATTCCGAACCGTTCGTAGACGCTGGTCTGGATGGCCTTGGCAAGTGTCATCACCTCGCCGCCGGTCACCGGGTCCGTCTTGCCACCGCGATTGACCAGCACCAGCGCTTGCCGCTCATAGACGCCGGCATTGCCGACCGACTTGCCTTTCCAGCCGCAGGCGTCGATCAGCCAACCGGCCGCGAGCTTGATGGTGCCGTCCGCCATCGGGTAGTGAACGATCTTCGGGTCGCGCGCAATGATGTCAGCGCACTGTTCGGGCGTGACGGTCGGGTTCTTGAAGAAGCTGCCGGCATTGCCGAGCACGCGCCAATCGGGCAGCTTGGCGCGGCGGATCGCGCAGATCCAGTCGAAGATTTCCATTGCGCTGGGCGTGAAGTTGCCGGTTTCGGCCATCTTGCGTTCAAGGTCCAGATACCCGAGCACTGGCTTCCAGGGCTTTGGCAGGCGGAAACGCACTCGGGTGATGAGCGCACGCCCGGCGAGGCCAAAGTCGTTTACGCGCGTAGCGACATGCTTGAACACCGAATCGCGGTAGCCGAACGCACACTGCGCCGCGTCCAGCGAGAAAGCGCGGCCTGTGTCGAGGTCGATGGCATCCAGCGAATCAAATCGATCTTGCAGTTCGACACCATAGGCGCCGATGTTCTGCACCGGCGACCCGCCCACGGTCCCGGGAATGAGCGCCAGGTTTTCAAGCCCCGGGAAGCCTTGCTCGAGTGTCCACAAGACCGTGTCGTGCCAGACTTCGCCCGCGCCGGCTTCGACGACCCAGGCGTGCGACGTCTCTTCGAGCATCCTGAGCCCCTTGATCTCGACCTTCAGCACGAGCGGCTTGACGTCGCCGGTCAGCACGATGTTGCTGCCGCCGCCGAGCACGAACTTGGACATCGAGTGCCATTGCGCATCAGCCAGCAGCGCCGCCACGTCTGCATCGCCGGCGACGCGTGCCAGATGCTGCGCACGGGCCACGATGCCAAAACTGTTGTGCTGTTGCAGCGGTACGTTGTGCTCCACGATCATGGGAGAATTGTCGCATTCGCACCGCCGCGCGGCACTGCGCGTGGCCCTTTCAATTTGTTGCCGCCCGGAGCCTTCATGCCGTCTTTTGACACCGTTTGTGAACCCAACTTGCCCGAGGTCAAGAACGCAGTGGAGAACACCGCAAAGGAAATCGGAACGCGCTTCGATTTCAAGGGCACAGCGGCCGCTGTCGAGCTCAAGGACAAGGAAATCACCATGATCGGTGACGCCGAATTCCAACTCGTGCAGGTCGAGGACATCCTGCGCGCAAAGCTCACCAAGCGCAGCGTCGACGTCCGCTTTCTCGACAAGGGTGACGTCCAAAAGATCGGCGGCGACAAGGTCAAGCAGGTCATCAAGGTCAAGAACGGGATCGAATCCGAGACGGCCAAGAAGATTCAGCGCCTGATCAAGGACAGCAAGCTCAAAGTGCAGGCCGCCATCCAGGGAGATGCGGTACGGGTCACTGGCGCCAAGCGCGACGATCTCCAGGCAGCGATGGCACTGATCAAAAAGGACGTGCCCGACATGCCACTGACGTTCAACAACTTCAGGGATTGAGTGGCACACCCCCAGGCTTGCCCACTTCGTGTGGCCGCCCACCCCCTCGCCAGTGGAAACACCGGCTCGCCCCCAGGCTCGCGCACTTCGTGTCGCTCTCCACCCCCTACCGGGGGCAACACCGGCGGCCTGGCAAAGCCAGTTCCGCGGTGTTCCTATTTTTCGAGCGGCCCGGCTAAGTCGGTTCCGCGGTGTTCCTGGTCTTGGCGGGTGGGCGCGCTGGCGTTACTGGTGGCGGGCTGTACTTTGGCTCAGGCTCAGTCGGTGATGCTGACGGGGACTATTGGGAGCCGGGCGATACTGATGGTAGACGGCGGTTCGCCGAAGACCGTGGCGGTGGGCGAGACGTTCAAGGGGGTCAAGTTGCTGGCGCTGCAAGGTGAGCAGGCGACTGTCGAAGCCGGCGGCAAGCGCATGGCGCTGCGTATGGACACGCCGGCGAGCATCGGCGGAGCATCCAGCGTCGCAGGTGGGACGCGGATCGTGCTGCCTGTGTCGAGCGGCGGCCATTTCATGACGCAGGGAGCCATCAACGGGCGGGCCGTGACGTTCATGCTGGACACAGGCGCGACGAATGTCTCGATGTCGGCTGCCGACGCGCAACGCATCGGGCTCGACTTCAGCAAGGGGCAACCCGTGCGCATGAACACCGCCAATGGCCCTGCGCAGGGCTATCGCCTACGCCTCGATTCAGTGCGGGTCGGCGACGTGGAAATCTACGACGTCGATGCGATCGTCTCGCAGCAGCCGATGCCCTACGTCCTGCTCGGCAACAGCTTCATCAGCCGCTTTTCAATGCGGCGCGATGCCGACCAGATGGTTCTCGAAAAGCGGTTCTGAGGCTCAAGCAGCCGCGGCCGTCACAACGATTTCGATCTTGTAGCCGGGGTTAGCCATTGCGGCCTGCACCGTCGCGCGTGGCGGCGTGTTGTCGGCGGGAATCCAGGCGTCCCACACTTCGTTCATCGCGCCGATTTCAGCGATGTCGGCCAAAAAGATCTGCGTCATCAGGATGCGCGATTTATCGCTGCCGGCCTCGGCAAGCAAGCGGTCCACCATGGCGAGAACCTGTGCGGTCTGGCCGCGGATGTCCTCGGTGGTGTTGTCCGCCACCTGACCGGCAAGATAGATAGTGCCGTTGTGCACCGCCGTCTCGCTCAGGCGCGGACCGACGTGGAAGCGTTGAATGGTTGGCATGTTTTGTCCTTCTGTTTATTTACGAGCTTTGGAACCGAGCCTGGATTCGGTGCCAGCGGCAAGGCGCCGGATGTTCTCGCGATGCCGCCAGATCAGGAGCAGGCTCACGGAAACCAGCGACAACAACACCGTGAGGTCCAGCGGCCACGCGATGTCGCCGCCGATCAGGTAGTAAGCCGGCGCAAAGAAAGCGGCCACGATCGAAGCCAGCGACGAATAGCGAAAGAAAATGGCAATGATCAGCCATGTGGCGCCGGTCGCCAGCCCGAGCAGCCACGCGATGCCGACGAGTACCCCCGCCGCAGTGGCGACGCCCTTGCCGCCCTCGAAGCCGAAGAAGACGGGGTAGAGGTGTCCGAGAAATGCCGCCAAGCCGGCGAGCGCTGCAACACCCTGCCCCATGCCGAAACCCGCGCCGAAGTGCTGGATCAGGAACACGGGGATCCAGCCCTTGAGTGCATCGAGCAGAAGTGTCGCCAGCGCCGCGCCTTTGTTGCCCGAACGCAGCACGTTCGTGGCGCCCGGATTCTTGCTGCCATAGCTGCGAGGGTCCGCCATGCCGAGCGATTTGCTGACGATCACCGCAAATGACAAGGATCCGAGCAGGTACGAAAGAACGATCGCGATGAGCGAAGGAAAGTAAGAACTCACAGTGTCTCCGGGCCGGCAAACCCGGCGGCACGCCTCCGAATGAGGCAGCCGGCTATTCTGCCAGCGCGCACTGCACCGGCTTTGCGCCCAGCAGCTTCACGCAGACCTGCGGGTCGATCCCGATCAGATAGCCCCGCCGTCCGCCATTGATGGCGATGCGAAGCAGTTCAAGGATGGTCGACTCCACGTAGACCGGCATCTCGCGCCGCGTGCCGAACGGCGACGTGCCGCCGACAAGATACCCACTGTGCCGGTTCGCCACTTCGGGTTTGCAAGGTTCGACCGATTTCGCGCCGATCTGTCGCGCGAGATTCTTGGTCGAAACGGTGCGATTGCCGTGCATGAGCACGATCAGCGGCTTGGCGTCCTGGTCTTGCATCACGAGTGTCTTGACCACCGTGAAGGGATCGAAGCCGAGCACTTCGGCGCTGTGTTGCGCGCCGCCGTGTTCGAGATATTCGTACGGATGTTCGGTAAACGCGATGCCGTTCGCCCGCAGCAACTGGGTTGCGGGCGTTTCGGAAACGTGCGTTTTCTTGCTCACGTCGCCGTCATCAGGCTGCGGGATCGCGCATTTCCCAGCGGATCTTGTCGATCTCGGCCAACACCTGGGGCGAGAGCTTGGTGCCCCAGGCGTCGAGGTCCTCTTCAAGTTGGGCAAGCGAAGTCACACCGATGATCGTGCTCGCAACCTGCCATTTGGTGTAGCAGAAAGCCAAGGCGAGCTTTGTCGGGGTGAGACCGTGCGCCTTTGCCAGCGCGTTGTAGCGCCGCGCTGCCGCGAGCGCGTCGGGACGGCCCCAGCGCTGCTTGCGCACCGATTCATATCCCGAAATGCGCGCACCCTTGGGTGCCGAAGGGCCTTCGGTGCCGCTCTCGTCGTACTTGCCGGTCAGCAGGCCGAAAGCCAACGGCGAGTAGGCCAGAAGCGAAACACCAAGCCGATGCATCGTCTCGTCGAGGCCGTTTTCCAGCGCACGGCTGATCAGGCAATAGACGTTCTGTACGGTCGCAACCCGTGGCAGGCCGTGCTGCTCGGAAAGCCGCACGAATTCGTGGACCCCGTAGGGCGTTTCGTTCGAAAGCCCAATGGCGCGCACCTTGCCCGCCTTGACGAGCTTGCCCAAGGCTTCGAGCTGCTCATGAATCGACGTGGCCGACCTCTCCTTCGTCGGGTCGTAGTAGATCGAACCAAAGGCCGGCACATGGCGCTCCGGCCAATGGATCTGATAGAGATCGATCACGTCCGTCTTCAGTCGCTTCAGGCTTGCGTCACATGACGCGGCGATGTCGGCGGGCGTCATGCCCTCGCCTTCTCGCACCCACGGCATGCCGCGCGACGGTCCGGCAACTTTGGTCGCCAGCACGATCTTCTGGCGCATGCCGGGGTTCTTGTCGAACCAGTTGCCGATGATGGTTTCCGTAGCCCCGAAGGTTTCCTTGCGGGCCGGCACGGCGTACATCTCCGCAGTGTCGATGAAATCGATGCCGCGCTCGAATGCACGATCGAGGATCGCGTGAGCGGTCGGCTCATTGACTTGCTCACCGAAAGTCATGGTGCCGAGGCAGACCGGGGTGACGTGGAGGTCGCTCTGACCGAGTTGGATTTTTTGCATGGGCGAAATGCTACCTGCTGCCGCCTCCGCATGTCTTGCACCGGACTGCGCGGCGCTGGCGGCATCCGTATCATTCGAGCCCGATGTACCAAGCTCTCCGCGTCTCGCGCAGCGAATTCGTTCCTGTGCGCAATCTGAATTACCACGTGCGCCTGTGGGGCTCGCCTTCGACTGCGCGACCGCCGCTGGTGCTGCTTCACGGCTGGATGGACGTTGCAGCGTCCTGGCAATTCGCGGTCGACGCAATGGCGGACGATCGCTGGATCATTGCGCCGGATTGGCGAGGGTTCGGCCTCACCAGTGGCGGCAACGTCGACAACTACTGGATGCCCGACTACCTCGCAGACCTGGACTGGCTGCTGGACCACTATGCGGGTGAATCCCCCGTCGATCTGGTTGGGCACAGCATGGGTGGCAACGTGGCCATGCAATATGCCGGCGTGCGCCCGCAACGGGTCCGCCGGCTGGTCAACCTCGAAGGCTTCGGCATGCCTGCGTTTGTCCCCGAGCAGGCGCCGGAGCGCTATGGCAAGTGGATCGACGAACTCAAGCGTCTGCACCGCGGTGAAATGGCGCTGGCCGGCTACTCGCAGGTGGACGGCGTCGCCCGCCGGCTCATGAAGACCAATCCGCGTCTCACCCAGGACAAGGCCGACTGGCTCGCTGCTCACTGGTCGGTCGGCAAACCGCACCCGGACGGCGGTGATCGGTGGGAAATCCTCGGCGACCCGGCGCACAAGATCATCAACGCCCATATCTTCCGGGTCGACGAGACGTTGGCCCTCTATGCCGCCATCACCGCTCCGCTGCTGGCCGTGGAGGCCTCGGACGACAGCCTCAGCCAATGGTGGAAGGGACGCTACACGCTGGCGGAATTCCACGAGCGCCTGAAGAAAGTGCCGAACGCTCGCATCGCCCGGATCGAGGACGCCGGCCACATGCTGCACCACGACCAGCCTGCACGCCTGGCATCGTTGATCGAGGAATTTCTGAGCTCTTGAAAGCGGTTCCGGGCAGGCCGCCCTCCCCCGGACCCGGCCATGGCGGGCATGAGAAAATGCCCGGTTTTCCCCGAACACAGTCAGGACACCCCATGGATGCAGAGCAAATCAACCAAATCGGCGCAACCCTCGCGGACCTGACCGCCCGGACCGTCGATTTACGGAGGTATCTTTGACTACGATGCCAAAGCCGAACGCCTGAGGACGGTCAACGCATCGCTCGAAGATCCCAACGTCTGGAACGATCCCAAGAAGGCCCAGGAGCTGGGCAAGGAAAAGAAGTCGCTCGACGACGTGGTCGTCACGCTCGACCGCCTCACCAGTGGCCTGTCGGACAACACCGAGCTCTTCGAAATGTCGAAGGACGAAGGCGACATGGATGGCCTGCAAGCCATCGCCGATGACGCCGCCAAGCTCGAAGCGGACATCAAGCAGCTCGAATTCCGCCGGATGTTCAACAACCCGGCAGATCCGCTGAACGCATTCGTCGATATCCAGGCTGGCGCCGGCGGTACCGAAGCTTGCGATTGGGCCAGCATGCTGCTGCGCCAGTACCTCAAGTACGCCGAGCGCAAGGGTTTCAAGACCCAGATCGAAGACGAGACGCCGGGCGATACCGCCGGCATCAAGGGCGCAACTATCAAGGTCGAAGGTGACTACGCTTTCGGCTTGCTGCGTACCGAAACAGGCGTGCACCGGCTGGTGCGCAAGTCGCCCTTCGACTCCTCGGGCGGGCGGCACACCAGCTTTGCGAGCATCTTCGTCTACCCGGAAATCGACGATTCCATCGAGATCGAGATCAACCCGGCGGACGTGCGCACCGACACCTTCCGCGCCAGCGGCGCTGGCGGCCAGCACATCAACAAGACTGACTCTGCCGTGCGGCTCACGCACATTCCGACGGGCATCGTCGTGCAGTGCCAGGACGGCCGAAGCCAGCACAGCAACCGTGACGTCGCCTGGAAACGCCTGCGCTCGCGCCTGTATGACCACGAGATGCGCAAGCGCCAGGAAGAGCAGCAAAAACTCGAGGACAGCAAGACCGACGTGGGCTGGGGTCATCAGATCCGCAGCTACGTGCTGGACAACAGCCGCATCAAGGACCTTCGCACCAACGTCGAAATCTCGGCCACGCAAAAGGTGCTGGATGGCGACCTCGATGCTTTCATCGAAGCCTCGTTGAAGCAAGGCGTCTGATGCAGGGCGCGATGGAAAAGCCCGAAGCCCTGATCTTCGACATGGACGGCACCATGATCGACTCCATGCCCTGGCACGCCAAGGCCTGGGTCGAGTACGGGCGCCGCAACGGCCTCGATATCGACGTGCCTCATTTCATGCGGCGCACCACCGGCCGTACGGCGTTCGAATGCGCCTGCGAGCTCATGGGCCGCGAAGTCACGCCGGCAGAAAGCGCTGAGATCACGCACGCCAAGGAATCGATCTACCGCGAGCTGTTCGGTGCGGCATTTCGCGAGGTCGACGGTTTTCGGGCTTTCGCAAGCGCAGCGGCAGCACGAGGCCTCAAGATCGCTGTTGGCACCGCCGGGGACAAGCACAACATCGCCTTCACGATGTCGAATCTCCGCCTGGAGCGGGCTCCCCTGGCCATTGTTGGCGGCGACGAAGGGTTTCCGGGAAAACCCGAGCCAGCCATTTTTCTCGAAGCGGCGCGCCGCATCGGCGTCGCTCCTGAGCGCTGCGTCGTCTTCGAAGACGCCCCCTTCGGCATCGAGGCCGCCCGCCGTGGCGGCATGATGGCCGTGGCGGTCTGCACCACCCACAGCGCCTCCGAACTCGCGGGGCCGCATGTGATTGCGGCCGTGCGTGACTACAACGAACTCGCAAACTCAAACTTTCTGGAGACATTCGATGCTGTTGCGTGATGCCCAAGGCCAGCCCGTGGCGATTCGCCGCGAGGACTACAGCGCGCCTGCCTACTGGATCGATACGGTCGATCTCACCTTCGACCTGGACCCCGCCAAGACGCGAGTGCTCAACCGCATGCGGCTGCGCCGCAATCCGGACATGGCGCCGGAGCCGTTGCGCCTCGACGGTGACGAGCTCAATCTCGCCCGCGTGCTGGTCGACGGCCAGGGTGCGTCCTTTCGCATGGAAGGCGATCAGTTGGTGATCGACAACCTGCCAGAAAGCTTCGAGTTGGAGATCTTCACCACCTGCTGCCCGAGCAAGAACACCAAGCTCATGGGCCTCTTCGTCAGCGAGGACACCTTCTTCACGCAATGCGAAGCCGAGGGCTTCCGCCGCATCACTTATTTCCTGGACCGCCCGGATGTGATGGCGAGCTATACCGTGACACTGCGCGCCGCCAAGGCCGCCTACCCGGTGCTGCTGTCCAATGGCAATCTCGTCGAGCAAGGCGAACTGCCCGAAGGCCGCCACTTCGCGAAATGGGTCGATCCCTTCCGCAAGCCGAGCTACCTCTTCGCGCTGGTCGCTGGCAAGCTGGTGGCGCGCGAGCAGCGCATCAAGGCGCGCAATGGCAAGGAGCATCTGCTGCAGGTCTATGTTCGCGCGGGCGACCTCGACAAGACCGAGCACGCAATGAATTCACTCATCAATTCGGTGATGTGGGACGAAGCCCGCTTCGGCCTGCCGCTGGACCTCGACCGCTTCATGATCGTCGCGACCTGCGACTTCAACATGGGTGCGATGGAGAACAAGGGCCTGAACATCTTCAACACGAAGTACGTTCTCGCCAACCAGGCCACCGCGACCGATGCCGACTACAGCAACATCGAAAGCGTCGTCGGGCACGAATACTTCCACAACTGGAGCGGCGACCGCGTGACTTGCCGCGACTGGTTCCAGTTGTCGCTCAAGGAGGGCCTCACCGTCTTCCGCGACCAGGAGTTCAGCCAGGACCTGTGCGCCGATGCGTCGGCTCGCGCGGTCAAGCGCATCGAGGATGTGCGGGTCCTGCGCACCGCGCAGTTTCCCGAAGACGCCGGCCCGATGGCGCACCCCGTGCGGCCCGACAGCTATATCGAGATCAGCAACTTCTACACCGTCACCATCTACGAGAAGGGTGCCGAGGTCGTTCGCATGATGCAGACGCTGGTCGGCCGCAAGGGTTTCGAGCGCGGAATCACGCTCTATTTCGAACGCCACGACGGCCAGGCCGTGACTTGCGACGACTTCGCGCAAGCCATCGCCGATGCGAATCCCGAGTCCGATCTGGCGCGCCTGCTGCCCCAGTTCAAGCGCTGGTACAGCCAGGCAGGCACGCCGCGCGTCGCCGCACACGGCGTCTATGACGCAGCCAGCCGCAGCTACACGCTGAGCTTTGTTCAAAGCTGCCCGCCCACACCGGGCCAGCCTGTCAAGGACCCATTCGTGATTCCGGTGAACATCGGCTTGCTGAGTGCCGACGGGCGCGAACTGCCGCTGCAACTCGAAGGCGAAGCCGAGGCGACGCAAGGCACGCGCACCCTCGTGCTCACGCGTGCCGGCGAGCAAATCACTTTCGTCAATGTCGACGCGGAGCCGGTGCCTTCGATCCTGCGCGGGTTCAGCGCACCGGTGATCCTCGACTACGACTACGCCGACGCGCAGCTGCTGACGCTGCTCGCCAACGATCCCGATCCGTTCAACCGCTGGGAAGCCGGACAGCGCCTGGCCCTGCGTGCCGCTCTGCGAGCCATTGCGTCGCCGGCAAGTCCGGGCGAACTGCCGCTGAACGACGCGTTCATCGACGCGATGCGCAGTGTGCTGCGCCATCCCCAGCTCGATGCGGCCTTCAAGGAACTCGTCCTGACGCTGCCGTCGGAGACCTATATCGCCGAACAGCTCGAGGTGGTCGACCCCCAGCGCGTGCACGCAGTGCGCGAAGCCATGCGGGCGCAAATCGCCACCGCACTCTTCGCCGACTGGGAACAGGTCTACGAGCAGAACCGCGACACCGGCGCCTATACGGCAGACCCGGTTTCGTCTGGCCGCCGCGCCTTGGCGGGCATCGCGCTCACGCACCTGTGCCTTGCCGCGCGTGCATCCGGCGACACCGTGTGGCCCGGCAAGACGCTTCAGCGGTTCAAGGACGCGGGCAACATGACCGATCGATTCAACGCCCTGAACGCGCTGGTCTCCTCCGGCCATGCGCTCGCTGCACAGGCATTGGCGCGCTTCCACGAGATCTTCAAGGATGAAGCGCTGGTGATCGACAAGTGGTTCTCGCTGCAAGCAGGTGCACCCGACCGCGGCGGCGACATCCTGCCGCTGGTCAAGCAACTGATGAAGCACCCGGACTTCTCCATCAAGAACCCGAATCGCGCACGCAGCGTGATCTTCAGCTACTGCAGCGGCAACCCCGGCGGCCTGCACCGTCCAGACGCCGCGGGCTATGTGTTCTGGAGCGACCGAGTGATCGAACTAGACGCGATCAACCCGCAAGTGGCCGCACGTCTCGCGCGCGCGCTCGACCGCTGGAGCAAGCTCGCCGAACCCTACCGCAGCGCCGCACGCGAAGCCATCGCCCGCGTCGCCGCCCGCCCCGACCTCAGCAAGGACACTCACGAAGTCGTCACACGCGCATTGGCCGCCTGACCGATCAAGGACCTCCCTACATGGCTCAACACAAGATTTCACTCACCCGCTACCTCGTCGAACAACAGCGCGCCGACGGGTTGATCCCCGGCCAGTTGCGCCTGCTTCTCGAAGTGGTCGCCCGCGCCTGCAAGAGCATCAGCCAAGCCGTCAACAAAGGCGCGCTCGGCGGCGTACTCGGCTCGGCCGGCAGCGAGAACGTGCAAGGCGAAGTACAGAAGAAGCTCGACATCATCGCCAACGAAGTGCTCATCGAAGCCAACGAATGGGGCGGCCATCTCGCCGCGATGGCGAGCGAGGAGATGGACAGCATCTACGTCGTGCCCAACCGCTATCCGCAAGGCGAATACTTGCTCCTCTTCGATCCCCTCGACGGATCGAGCAACATCGATGTGAACGTGAGCATCGGCACCATCTTCAGCGTGCTCAAGAAGGCGGACGACACGCCCGGTGTTCAGGAAAGCGATTTCCTCCAGGCGGGCAGCAAACAGGTTGCTGCGGGCTACTGCATCTACGGCCCGCAGACCACGCTGGTGCTGACAGTCGGCGCGGGCGTCGCGATGTTCACGCTCGATCGCGAGCAAGGCTCCTTCATGCTCACGCAGGAAGACATCCAGATCCCGGCCGACACCAAGGAATTCGCGATCAACATGAGCAACATGCGCCACTGGGACGCCCCGGTGAAGCGCTACATCGACGAATGCCTCGCCGGCAAGGAAGGCCCGCGCGGCAAGGACTTCAACATGCGCTGGATCGCCAGCATGGTGACCGACGTGCATCGCATCCTGATGCGCGGCGGCATCTTCATGTACCCGTGGGACAAGCGCGAGCCTGAAAAGGCAGGCAAGCTGCGCTTGATGTACGAGGCCAATCCGATGAGCTGGCTCGTCGAACAGGCCGGCGGCGCGGCCACCAACGGGCGCACACGCATCCTCGATCTGGAGCCTTCGAAACTGCACGAACGCGTTGCTGTTGTGTTGGGGTCAAAGAATGAAGTCGAGCGAGTGACTGGCTATCACGAGACGCTATAATCGCGAGCTTAGCCGGTGTAGCTCAGTCGGTAGAGCAGCTCATTCGTAATGAGAAGGTCGGGTGTTCGATTCATCTCTCCGGCACCAATCGCAGGTAAAAAAGTCCGCTATCAAATCGATAGCGGACTTTTTTTGTTTTTGGTCTTCCTTAGGCAACTGCAGGCAAGTTCAAGCGGCATGGGCGCCTCGCATCTTTTCTCCAACGCATGGAACACAAGCCGATGCAGAAAGCTCTGCAACTCGAGGTCTTGGAAGACGAGCTTCGGGCCTGCCTATGGAACACAGTGGCGAAAGGCCTCTGGTTCCGCACTCGGGGATGCGCCGATGTCTGGCGGCTGCTGGCGCCATGAACTTGAATTCAGAACCCGGCGACCACACCAGCGTCAATAGCGAATGGCAACCGGATCGTCTACAGTCTGCGACTAGGACGGAGGACGCAGCATGCTCGAAGACACCTGGAGTCTCTTGAAGCTTGTGTTTGGATCAAGCCTTGTTTCGGGCGTCGTCAGCGTCCTTATCGTGGCGCCGCTTACCGCGACTTTGATCGAACGCCGACGCCGAAACAAGCTGCGAGACCTTCGTCAAGTCACGCTTTCGGTGCTGTTGGAAGACTTCCGCGCCCTTGCCAGGCCGTTGCTGATGAGCTGGATCAATTTTCAAGCGATGGAACGAGACAACGCCTTCGCCCCCACTCTGCTTGCGATCGCGCACAAATCCCACGCTAAAGCGATCGAATGGGACATCGCGAAGTTGGAGGATCTAAAGTTTTCCCGAGCCGTGGTCAAACAGCAGATCGATCAATTCGATAAATATCGAAAGGAGGCGATTAGGTGGCTCGAAGACTTCGAAGCGGCAGTGACCCGCACACTTGCGCAGACATCGTATTTCTCCGACAAGCTCGAACCCACCGAGTTCACCGCGGTGCTGGTAATCCGTGCGGAGCTGACGGAAGCAGTCCGTTGCACTCGCTCCTGGATCTTCTTCCTGCAAAGCGGACAACCTGGAGCAACACAGGAGCCGCTGAGTTTCAACTACTCGGGGGCTCTTTCAAGATTTCCGCAATACGTAGAGCAGTTCGGAAAAAGAGAAGACAACGATCCACCTCTTGTTCGAATCCTGGATCGTCACCTTGTTCCACTCGCCTATCCGAGGGAAGAGATTGAAAAATGGCTGAATACACCGCTATATACGTACTCTGAAGCGGACCTGTCAGAAGAGGTTCGAAATACTCTCGGCAGCAGCTTCGCAGACATATTGAAGGCACTCCCCAGCGTCGATGAACAACGACGCATGTTCAAAGCACTCGCTGAAGTCGATCGCAGCGCATTTGCGGAGTACCTTGCCGACTATGAGCACTGGCTACGGACCAAAAAGGAGGCAGCCGTTGGCCAACCTTCGACTTCGTCCTGAGCATTGGCCGGTGACGGGACCCAGTTCGTGTTCAGTTGCTCGTGGCTCGGCAGCCCCATGAACGTTCAGGGCCGCGCTTGTACCCGTCGCCGGCTTGTTGACCGGCCCGACCACCTCTCAGCATTGAAACCTGCGCCTCTTTCCCCCGCGCCTACGTGAAGTAATAGGCATACTTCAGTACTAAATCCAGCACCCCGCGAGCCAAAAACCACTCGCCGTTCGGAGAATCCGGTTGAAACGCTTGGAACTCCATGAACAACAACCGCGTCGGCTATCGCTTCGCCATCCTCGGACTCGTCTCTCTCGCTTTGGGCATCGCCTGCGTCGGCTGGGCGCCTTTATTGGGCGGCTTCAGCTTTGTCGGCGCGACCGCGTCGGTGTTCCTAGCGATGCTCAGCTTCAGCAAGTTGGCAGCCCTTCGTCGGCTGTTGCCGGATGCTCCCTCCACTCCGACCCCGGAAGCCAAGCGCGAGTCAGTGCGCGCGCCGATCGTCCCCCGTCAGCGCGGCGAAGTTGACGATCAGGTCAATGACGACGATGACGATGAGGAGGCGGAGCTCGCGGCCAGGCTGGCTGCATTGCGTGCCGCTGTGCAAGGTCCGAGCGAGCACCGTCCTGCCCCACGCGAGCCCGAGCAGGCGCATGGCGAGGAGCAAGCGCCCGATGCAGGAATCACGGTCATCGAGGAAACACCGCTCGAGCCGGAACTGGCCACTCTGTTCGAGCCCCCCGCAGTCGAAGCGCCGCCCGCGCCGACAACGCCCGCCTCCGGAATGCGGCAAATGGATGATCTGCGCGCAGAGCTCGCGCGCCTTCGGGAGAACGCCCGGATGCGGCAGGCTGCGACACCTGTCAGCGTTGCACCGCCAAACTTCCTCGAGGCGCCGTCGCACGCATCGGCAGCACCAAGCGCCAGTGATGCCGCGCTCCACGCTCCCGAGCTATTCGCTCGAACGGAATTCTCCGGGCTGCCAGGCGAGCGGCCCGCGCAGTCATCCCTGCAAGAAGAAGAATTTCCGAGAACGGAGTTCGCAGGCCTCAGGGCTCCGTCCCCCTCGCGCACATAGCGCACCCCTTCAGAGCAGCTCCTTGAGCCGAGCTCTCAGGCGACTGATCGCCTGGCTGTGCAGTTGACAGACGCGACTCTGGCTCACCTCGAGGATCGCGCCGATCTCGCGCAGGTTGAGTTCTTCCTCGTAGTAGAGATTCAGCAGCAACTGGTCGCGCTCTGGCAGGGCCGAGATGGCATCGACGAGCTGATGCCGAAATCCGCTTTCCAGCAGTTGCTCCAGCGGATCGTCGCTGTCGCGCTGGCCCCGCCGTGCATCCTGCGCGTGCAAATCGAGGAACGGGTTCTCCGCGTCTCCCTTCGCAAAATCTTCGACGTAGAGCAATTGGCAACCCTGGATCTCCTGCAGCAGCGACTGATAGCCCTCCAGGTCCATCTTCAGCTCCTTGGCGATCTCGCCTTCAGTCGGGGAGCGTCCAAGGCGGTGCTCCAGCTTCTGGATGGCCTTCTCGACGCCGCGCGCCGATTGGCGCAAGCCTCTCGACCCCCAGTCGCTGGCGCGCAGTTCGTCGAGCATCGCGCCGCGGATGCGCTGGCTGACGAAGGTCTCGAACTGCGCGCCCTTGTTGTCCTGATAGCGCGACGATGCATCGAGCAGGCCGATCATGCCGGCCTGAATGAGGTCGTCGAGTTCGACGCTGGCGGGCAGCTTGGCGATCATCTGCAGTGCGATGCGCCGCACGAGCGGCTGATGCTGCTCCAGAAGATGGGACTTCTCGATGGTTCCCTGAGCGGTGTACACGTCCGGTCCTTGTTCCGATGTTCAGGTTTTGCTGTTCAGGCGGCGACTGCGCGCGACGCGCGGGTCGCACCAGCAATCGAAGTTGCAATGCGGCGTTCGCGCGTGGCTTGCGCGGGCATGCGCCACGGCCATTGGCCCATGTCGCTGGCGACGCGGCGGAAGTCCACCGCGACGGGGCTGGCCGGAAAGGCCTCCACCATCGTCTGGCTCAATCGCCGTGCGTCCGCAAGGTGTGCATCTGCGCGAACCCAGCCGGCGGGCTCCAGCGAGACAGCGAGGTAGCGGCTGCCGGTGTTGGCGAGGTTGCCCATGACCGTGTGCGCCTCTTCGGCGTTCGAAGCCTTGTTTACCAGGAAGCGCAACTGCTTCAATCCGTGTGCGTAGTGCAGCCTCTTGATGCCCGAGTACGCGGTGGTCACTGAAGCGGCATTGGGTTGCAGCACGAGCACCAGTTCGTCCGCACCCTGCGCGAGCACTGACAACCGCCCCTCGGCATCGAGCGCGGCATCGATCAGGACGACGCCACCGCGGCACAGCGAACGCACATCCGCTTTCGCATGCACCATGCCGATCGGCGCTGGCAGCACGTCGACACCGCAACCGGCGCGGGCTGCCGCACCAGCGCACGTCAAGCGGCGATCGGCCACGTCGGCGAGCAAGCCTGGCGGCTCGACCGCCCACAGCGCGGCCGCGGAATCGGCGGCGGGATGATGCTCGTCAAGCAGCAGGACGTCCTTCCCCTGATGCACGAGGGCCGCACCCAGGTTCATGGCGGCGGTCGTCGCACCGTCGCCGCGGCGCATGCCCGCAACGGCAATCACCCGCGTGGGCGTGTGCGACAGGAGGCGGCGCAGTCCGTCCGCCTGGTCGGTCACCAGCTTGGTCATACAGCGCTCCTCAATCTTGCTTCTCCATCGGCTTCGGCTGCTGCGTAGGCGCGGTCGATTCGGTCCCGAGCGCCTCCAGCAACAGGAAGAGCTTGCTCACGCCGACATACAGCGCGTTTCCGGTCAAAGGCCGGCTCGACCGCACAGGACGCCCCGTCAACTGGTTGAGCAGCATTCGCGTGCGCTCGGCCCACTCGCCGTCTGCATGCAGCAGACGCCAGACGGTCGTGCCGACTTGTCCGGCGATCAACAGCCGCTTCATCATGTCGGGGTCACCCAGTTCACCGATGCCGCCGACGAGTTGCACGCCCTGGCGGATCAGCCGGAAGCACGGCTCCACTTCGGCAGCCCATGCCTGCCACTGTGCGAGCTGCCGGGCCGATACATGCATGCCGATGTTCGACAGCAGATACGTCTGCGCGATGATCTTGTTGCCCCGCGCATCGGTCACGCGCGTCACCACGCAGCGCAACGTCGGCACAGTGCATTGGTCAGGGACGCCGCGAAGCTGCACTTCGACATGGGCTTCGCACTGCATCGCCGCCTTGCCGCGGAACATCACCACCCTCGCCTCACCGAACGCATATTCGAGACGCGACAGCTTGCTCGATGCGCCGTTCTGCGGATCGATCACGCCCGTCGAGCCCGGCGCGCGCGCAAACCACTTCTGCCCTTGCGCCTGCCATTCAGCCATGAACTCGAAGGCGGGCAGGCGCGGCAGCACATGCACGAGCGCTTTGCCGAAATCCTGCTGCCGGAGCCATTGCACCTGTCGCGCGCCGGGCTTGCGTCGCGCATCGGCGCCGCCACCGACAGCCGCTGTCGACAGCCACTGGTTGGGAGCGGAAAGCGGTTGGCCGGTGCGATCCGACATCAGAAGGCTGCCCTGGCATTCATAGGCATCGCCGCCTTCGTTCGAACGCAGGCCGACTTGTCCGCTCAGCGCCAACACATGCTGATCGCAACCGCCCGCGATCTCGCCGCGAGCGTGCGTCATGAGGTCCTGCAGCACTGTCTTCTGGACGACGCCTTCGTCACCCGCATTGCGCCAGAGGCGGCGTGCTGCCTCGAAGCCGATCGGCGCGCCAGCGAGCGCACCGGCGGCGGTCGCCAGCTCTTGCGCGTCGTGCGCCATGGCGCGGATGAGGTTCTGGTATTGCGTGCGAAGCCGGTCGGCTTCCGCGCGTGCCTGGACGACTTGCGCCGATGGCGCCGCGCCCGAAGGCTCGTCCTGCATGTCGATCTCCGCGGGCACGAAGAGCGGGTTGTGCCGGCGAGGCTGGAACACACTGTCCACCAACTGTGCGCGATCGGCCTGCATCAGGTTCTCCGGCACCTTCTGGCCGCTGGAGATGTAGTGCACCGGGAGCCGGTGGCGGATCACGGTGTCGATGAGCGCACCCGGATGCGTGGCCTCGTCAACCTTGGTGAAGATACAGCCGGCCAGCTCGTTGCCGCCGCCATGGCGATAGGCGTGTACGACTTCATTGAGCGTGTCGCCGTGGCTCGTTGCATTCAACAGCAGCAGCCGCTTGACGGGCCGATGGCTGTTGCAGAGCATCGCGATCTGATCCGAGACCGCACGGTCGCGCTGGCTCATGCCGACGGTGTCGATGAGCACCATGTGCTTGTCACGCAGGTCCTGCAGCACGAGGTGCAGATCGGCAGCGTCCTTCACGCCGTATACCGGCACGTTGAGGATTTGTCCGTAGATGCGCAATTGCTCGTAGGCGCCGATGCGATAGCTGTCGGTGGTCACCAGCGCCAGCTTGTCGGCGCCGAAGCGCATCACGCAGCGCGCGGCCAGCTTGGCGGTCGTGGTGGTCTTGCCGACACCAGTGGGTCCCATCAGCGCATACACCCCGCCTTGCGCCAGCAGGGCATCTTCGTCTTCAAACACGGGCACGGCGCGAATCAACTCGGCCCGGGCGAAGGCCATGCCTTGCCCGTAGGTCTGGCCTGTGGGCAGCTTTTCCAGCATGGCCTTCGACAGGCGCGCGCTGAAGCCGGCACCGAGCAGCGTTCGCAGCAGGCGGCCACGCACGGGATCCTGCCGCTGCTTGTCGTTCCACACGACGCTTGCGAGTTGCTCTTCGAGCATGCCGCGCATGGAATGCAGTTCGTTGAGAACAACGTCGGTGTGAACAGGCGCGGCCTCTGGCTCGGCCTTTGCCGCCACTGCAACCGGCGGCACAGCTGGCTGGACCGGCGCCATCGGCGCAACCGGCGCCGTCGGCGTCGGCGAAGCAGTCGGCTCAGCGGCCTTCGCGGACACCATCGGCACTGCGCTTCGGAGCGCCTGCGTAACGTCGCCTTCGACCATCGCCACGATCTCGACGCCGTCGGGCAGCGCCCGATTGCTCAACACGATGGCCTCGGCGCCGAGGGCTTCGCGCACCAGGCGCAGTGCTTCACGACTGGTCGTGGCAACGAATTTGCGGGCCGTGGCCCGCACGTCTGTAGAAATACTCAACCTCTTCCTCCAATGGTGGCGGTGACTTTGATGTTGCGAGCGTCAGGGATCTCCGCATGGGAGAGCACCTTAAGTTGCGGCAGGCTGCGCCGCAGGAAACGGGAAAGCAGGACGCGCAAGCCGTGCTGAACGACGAGCACCGGTGCAAGGCCCATCTGCTCCTGTCGTGCGATGGCTGCCTGTGTCTGGCGCAGCAGGTTGTCGGCGAGTCCGGGCTCGATGCCGCTGCTGCTGGTCATCGCCTGCTGCAGCACGCCGTCGAGCGAACCGTCGAGCCCGATGACCTGCAATTCCGTGTCGCCGGGGAACAGGTGCTGCACGATCGCGCGGCCCAGCGCGAGGCGCGCCAGCGTCGTGAGTTCGGTCGCGTCCTTCACGGTCGGCGCGTGCTCGGCCATCACGTCGAGGATCGTGCGCATGTCGCGGATCGAGACTTCCTCGTCGAGCAGGTTCTGCAGCACCTTGTGCAGCGTGCTCAGCGAGACGACCTTCGGCACGAGGTCCTCGGTGAGCTTGGGCGCCGTCTTGGCGATCTGGTCGATCAGTTGCTGAACTTCCTGGCGGCCGAGCAGTTCGGCAGCATGCGTCTGGATCAGGTGGTTCAGGTGCGTCGCCATCACCGTGCAGGCATCGACCACCGTGTAGCCGTAGATCTGCGCTTGCTGGCGCAGGTTGCCGTCGATCCACACCGCCGGCAGGCCGAAGGCCGGGTCCTGCGTCACGGTTCCCGTCAAGGTGCCGGTGACCTGACCGGGGTTGATCGCCATCCACTGGTTGGGGAAAGCCTCGCCGCGCCCAATCTCCACACCCTTGAGGCTGATGACGTAGCTGTTCGGCTTGATCTCCAGGTTGTCCCGAATGTGGACCACTGGAACGAGGAAGCCGATCTCCTGCGCAATCTTCTTGCGGATACTCTTGATGCGGCCGAGCAGTTCGCCTTGCTGCGACTGGTCCACCAGCGGGATCAGGCGATAGCCGACTTCCATGCCCAGCGGATCGACCAACGCAACGTCGTCCCAGGTGGCCTCCGCCGCTTCGGGCGACGGCATCACCGCAGCCTGCGCCGCAGCCGTCTGCTCCGCGGTCACGACCGGCTTGCGGAGGAACACACGCCGGCCGGTCCAGGCCAGGCCGCCCGCGATCAGCAGGAAGGCCAGGTTCGGCATGCCCGGGATCATGCCCATCAGGCCGATGATCCCGGCGGTCAGAAACAGCACTTGCGGGTTCGAGAAGAGCTGGCCCGTCAGTTGCCGGCCCACGTCCTCGTCCGTCGCGACGCGCGACACGATCACGCCGGCCGCGGTCGAGATCACCAGCGCCGGAATCTGCGCGACCAGGCCGTCGCCGATCGCGAGCAGCGTGTAGGTCGTTCCGGCCGTCGAAAAGTCGAGGCCATGCTGAACCACGCCAACGACGAGCCCGCCGATGATGTTGATGACCATGATCAGCAAGCCGGCAACCGCATCACCACGAACGAACTTGCTCGCACCGTCCATCGAGCCATAGAAGTCCGCTTCCTGCGCGACTTCGGTACGGCGCTTGCGTGCGACGTCTTCGCCGATCAGGCCGGCGTTCAGGTCGGCATCGATCGCCATCTGCTTGCCCGGCATCGCATCCAGCATGAAGCGGGCGCCGACTTCCGCGATGCGGCCCGCACCCTTGGTGATCACCATGAAGTTGATAAGCACCAAGATGATGAACACCATCACGCCCACTGCGAAGTTGCCGCCGACCAGGAAGTGCCCGAAGGCCTCGATCACCTTGCCTGCCGCGTCGGGCCCGGTGTGCCCATGCATCAGCACCACGCGGGTCGACGCCACGTTGAGCGACAGCCGCAGAAGCGTGGAGAACAGCAGCACTGCGGGAAAGGCGGCGAAGTCCAGCGCCTTCATGGTGTACATGCTCACCAGCAGCACCATCACCGACATCGCGATGTTGAAGGTGAACAGCAGGTCCAGCAAGAAGGCCGGCAGCGGCAGCACCATCATGCTCAGGATCATGATGATGAGGATCGGCCCGGCCAGCCCCTTGAATTGGCTGCCGGAGAACATTTGCGTCGGCAGACGCATCAGGTTTGCCATCGAGTTCATGCGGCCTTCACGGTGTATTCGAGTGATTCAGGGATCGGCAGGTCGCGCGGCGTTCGCGGCGCTTCGCCGCCTTCGTCCTTCCAGCGCTTGAGCTGGTAGACCCATGCGAGCACCTCGGCCACGGCCGTATAGAGGCCCGACGGGATCTCGTCGCCCAGCTTGGTGTGCTTGTAGAGCGCCCGCGTAAGAGGCGGCGCTTCGAGGATCGCAACCTTGTTGGCTGCAGCGATCTCACGGATGCGCAGGGCCACCTGATCGGTGCCCTTGGCCACCACGCGAGGGGCGCGCATGTCGCTGTCGACGTATTTCAGTGCCACGGCAAAGTGCGTGGGGTTCGTCACGATGATGTCCGCCTTGGGCACTTCGGACATCATCCGGCGCCGGGCAACCGCCTGCTGTTGGCGGCGAATCTGCGCCTTGATGTGCGGGTCGCCTTCGCTCTCCTTGTGCTCCTGGCGAAGGTCTTCGCGCGACATGCGCAGCTTGCGGTAGTAGGTCCACAGCTGCCAGGGCACGTCGATCAGCGCAACCAGCAGCAGTGCGCCTGCAATCAACGCGCAGTTGCGTCCGACGAACATCATGGTTTGCGGCAGTGCGGCGCTGGCCGGAAGCGCCGTCAGCTGGATCACCCCGGCAATGTTGCGTGAGATGACCAGGTATGCCACGCCGCCGATCAGCATCGACTTGGCCAGTGCCTTGGTCAGCTCCACCAGCGATTGCGTGGAGAACATGCGCGCCACGCCGGCCAAGGGATTGAGCTTGCCGAAGTTGGGCGAGACCGCCTTGCCCGAGAACAGCCAACCGCCAAGCAGCATCGGTGCGACGACGGCGGCCACTACCATCATCGCGAAAAGAGGGGCGAGGGCCAGCAGCGTTTGCAGTGCCATCTCTCCGGTGCGCAGCATCATCTGCGACGGATCGAACACCGCGTCGCGTTCGAAGTGCAAGCCCTTGCGGAGCGCAGCGTCCATGGTGCCACCGAGGGACGCTGCCGAGAACCACAGGCCTGCGATGGCCGTGCCCAGCATCACGAACGTGGTCAGTTCCCGCGAGCGGGCCACGTTGCCTTCTTCGCGCGCCTTCTCCAGGCGCCGCGCAGAAGCCGGTTCGGTTTTTTCGAGATCGCTTTCCTCAGCCATGGCTGATTATTCGATTCGTGGGCACCGAACAATCGCCCGATCAAGCGTGCTATCGCCCTCCTTCTCTGCGAATCAAGTGATCAGAAGCCGAGGCTTTCCAGCAGGTCGTCGACCTGCGACTGGTCCGTTACCGCGTCGGGATTCCCCGGCACGATCTGCGGCCCGTTCATCAGGTTGTTGCTGCTGATTTCCTGTCGCTTCTCGGCGGGCGAGTTGTCGATCAGCACCTGCAGCAGTTGCGTCTCGACCTCGTTGACCACTTCCATCATCTTCTTGATGACCTGGCCGGTCAGATCCTGGAAATCCTGCGCCATGAGGATTTCCATGAGCTGCGAGTTGATGGCGCTCGCCTTCTGCGGCACGTCCTGGAGGTAGCCGCGCGTGTCCATCACCAGTTCGCGCGCGTGGTCCAGCTCGATCGGGTTCGCAAACCATTCGTCCCAGCGTTTGCTCAATCCTTTCGCATCGGTCGCGAGGCCTTCCTGGAGCGGCTGCGCCACGTCGATGGCATTGAGCGCCCGATGCGCCGCGCGCTCGGTGGTCTCGGCGACATAGTTGAGCCGGTCCCTTGCGCCGGGGATGGCCTGAGCGGCCTTTTCCACCTGCTTGTCCAGGCCCAGCTCGCGCATGCCTTCGCGCAATTGGCGCGTCAACTGCCCGATGCGGCCCAGCAGTTGCTCGGCGGTGTTCCCCTGTTCTCGTTCGGAGGGGTTTGGGTTCATGGCTTGCCCCTTACTTGTTCAATTTCTCGAAGATCTTGGTGATCTTCTCTTCGAGCGTTGCGGCCGTGAATGGCTTGACCACATAGCCGTTTGCACCGGCCTGGGCCGCAGCGACGATGTTTTCCTTCTTGGCTTCGGCGGTCACCATCAGCACGGGCAGCTTGCCCAACTCGGGGTCGGCACGAATGGTCTGCAGCATCGTGAGGCCGTCCATGTTCGGCATGTTCCAGTCCGACACCACGAAACCGAAATTGCCGCCGCGCAGCTTCTCGATGCCGGCGGCGCCGTCTTCCGCTTCGTCGACATTGAGGAAGTCGAGTTCTTTCAGAAGATTGCGCACGATGCGCCGCATGGTGGGGAAGTCATCCACAACCAAAATTTTGATGCTCTTGTCGATCACGATTTCTCTCACTCCAACAGTTCGTTTCAAACCCGATTCGTACGCGCACCGAAAGTGCGCAAATGCGCCAGCACGCGCCGGCTCATTTCTCCCAGTGGTGCGACTTCATCAGCCGCACCCAATGCAATCGCCTCCTTCGGCATGCCGAAGACGACGCAGCTCGCCTCGTCCTGCGCCAGCGTGTAGGCGCCGGCCCGTTTCATGCGCAGCAAGCCTTCGGCACCGTCCCTGCCCATGCCGGTGAGGATCATCCCGATGGCGTTCTTGCCGGCGTGCTTGGCCGCCGAGTCGAACAGCACGTCGATGGAGGGGCGATGGCGGTTCACCGGCGGCTCCTGATCGAGATGCGCAACGTAGTTCGCGCCGCTGCGGCCCAAGGAGAGATGGAATGCGCCAGGCGCGATGTAGGCATAGCCAGGCAGCACACGCTCGCCGTGCTCGGCCTCCTTGACGGTGATGCGGCAGAGCCCGTCCAGGCGCTGCGCGAAAGAGCGCGTGAATCCCGCCGGCATGTGCTGCGCGATGAGCACCGCCGGACAATCCGGCGGCAATGGCTGCAGCACCTCGCGAATGGCTTCGGTGCCACCGGTCGACGCGCCGATGATGATGAGCTTTTCGGTACTCAGCAGAGGGCTGCGCAGCAGCGCTTCCGGCGGAGCATCGCCCGTCGACTTCGCCGGTCCGCCATGGCGTGAAGGCAGCAGGCGCGCGCTGAAGGCAGTACGGATCTTCCCCGTGATCAGCTCCGTGTAGTTGAGCAGGCCGTCGCGCACGCCGAGCCTCGGCTTGGTGACGAAGTCGATGGCACCGAGCTCCAGGGCACGCAGCGCGATCTCCGAGCCGCGTTCGGTCAACGAAGACACCATCACCACCGGCATCGGCCGCAGGCGCATGAGCTTGTCGAGGAATTCGAGCCCGTCCATGCGCGGCATCTCGACGTCGAGTGTCAGCACGTCGGGGTTCGTAACCTTGATGAGGTCGCGCGCCACCAGCGGATCGGCCGCGGTGCCAACCACCACCATATCGGGCTGGCTGTTGATGATTTCGGTCATCACGCTGCGTATCAGCGCCGAATCGTCGACGCACAGCACCTTGATCTTGTTCGCGCTCACCAGTTGCCTTTGTTCTTGGCCACGGACATCGTCTCGGCCGCGGAATTGTTGGACTTGTAAGGGCTGAGGCCTGCGCGAGGCGCGGCCAGCTTGCGAAAAAGCTCGCCCTCTTCTTTTTGAATCAACTGCACATCGGCGCTTGCGCGGAGCTTTCGCACCACGGCCTTTCCACTGGCCGGCATGAAGCACACGCGTCGCGCGTGCTGCCCCCGCAGATCCTGTGCGGCGACGCTGATTCGCTCGGCGTTCAGGTAGCGCAGCACGAAGTCCGCATTGCGATCGCCGATGTTGAGCGTGGTCATGTTCGCGAGCACCGCCGCGCCGCCGAACACCTTGGCCTGCAGGCGATCGCGGCGCGCACCCGAGCGGATCAGTTCGCGAATGAGCACGTCCATTGCATAGGCGCCATAGCGCATGGATTCGGTCTGGTCGCGCGCGGTCGAATCGCCTTCCTCGGGCAGCATGAAGTGGTTCATGCCCGCCACTCCGTTGTCGATGTCCACAATGCACGCCGCCACGCATGAGCCCAGCACCGTCGTCAGCACCGTATCGGTCGTCGTCACGTAGTACTCCGAAGGCAACAGCTTCACTGCCATCTCGCCGACGTCGCGATCGAAGTAGTGGTGGGTCGCGACCGCGCCCGGCACGGCGGTCATGGGGACACCTTGGCCCCGCCTCGTGCGAGTTCGTACACCGTGTGGCCCAGCGGCTTGAAGGTCTGGTTCACGAGCGAAGCGTTTTCCGAATGGCCGGCAAACAGCAGGCCGCCGGGCTTCAGCAACGGCGCGAAGCGGTCCAGCACCTTCTTCTGCGTCGGCTTGTCGAAATAGATCATCACGTTGCGGCAGAAGATCGCGTCCACCGGGTCCTTGACCGACCACGACGGGTCGAGCAGGTTGAGCCGCGAGAACTTCACCATGGCGGCCACCTCGGGGCGGATGCGCACCTTGCCGGCGTTGCAACCTGTGCCCTTGTTGAAGAAGCGCCGAAGGCGTTCCGGCGAGAGCCGCGCGACCTGCTCGCTCGTGAAGACGCCGGCCGCCGCCTTGGCAAGCACCGCCGTGTCGATGTCCGTCGCGATCACCTTCGCCGAAGCCGCGCGCTCCCCGAGCGCCTCAATCAGGGTGATGGCAATCGAATAGGGCTCCTCGCCGGTCGACGCGGCCGAGCACCAGATGGTGATCGGCTGCTGCAGCTTGCGCGCATGCTCGGCCAACACCGGAAAGTGATGGGCCTCACGAAAGAACGAGGTCAGATTGGTCGTCAGCGAATTGATGAACGACTGCCACTCCTCGCCGTCCTGACGAGATTCAAGCAGGTCGAGGTATGACGAGAAGCCCGAGAGCTGCAGTTCCCGAAGCCGGCGCGAAAGCCGGCTGTAGACCATCTGCCGCTTCTGCTCGCCGAGCGCGATGCCCGCGCGACGATGAATGAGCGTCCTGATCTTCGAGAAGTCGCTGTCGGTGAAATGGAATTCAGTGTTCACGGCCGATGTCTGTGCATGGCTTTCAATGTACATAGCAGGCTCTCGTCGCAATGGGTCGATCAAGGGGGCATTTGCGGCGCATATCGCAACATGCGGCGGGCTCAGTCCGTGCGGTCGAGTGCGCTGGCCTCGTGCGACCAGACCATCGCGGCAAGATGAACCGCGTTCACCTGGCCGGCACTCACGAAGAGCGCTTCTGCGCGGCGCGCGGCTTCCGCGCCGTCGGTCTCGCAGGCCTCCACCAGCGCAAGAAACGGCGCATAGACGCCCTTGCGCTCGAGGATCGCCTGTTGCACCGAATCGGCGAGTTGCACCTTGGCGAGCACTTCCGCCATCGGAATGCCCAGCAGTTGATCGATGAGCGAGAGCATCCCAACGACGAACAGGTTGTCGGATTCGCTCGGAGGCAGCATGCCCTGCCCCATCAGCTCGACGAAGCGTCCGCGCAAGATCGCCTGCTTCATCATGAACGGCGAGCTCGCCCTGTTGCTGGTGGCAAGCAGTATCGACAGCCACCGAAAAAGCGGCGAATAGCCCAGCATGGCCACCGCATGGCGCAAGGAGGTGATCTCCACGCCCGCTCCGATGGCCGGTGAGTTGATGTGGCGCAGCAGGCGGTAGGTCAGTGCCGCATCGCGCTTCAGAGCCGATTCGATGGAGCGCACGTTCTCGTTGCGCTGGAGCATGTGCATCAGGCGCACGATGAGCACCGACTCGGGCTGCAGCGAGTCGCCGGTGAGCTCCGCCAGCGGACGGCCCTGTGTTCCGTCGACGAAGACATCCACGCGCCGACCGGCCAGTGCCTCGAAGTCGCTCCAAGCCTTCATGCGAGTTGCGATCAACTGCATGGGCGGGCGGCCAGGCTCTTCGTTGAGCCGGATCTGCGCGATCAGTTCCGGATCGCCCTCGCCGACGTCCAGGTGCGTGACGATCTCCAGTAACTCAGGCTCGCTCGGCAGCGCCTTGGCGCCCCTCAGCATGAAGCTGAAGCCCTGCTCACGCAGGAAGAGCAGCATCGAACGCGTGTCCGCATCCGCCATGTCTTCCATTCCCATGCAGAGGACCACGTTGCCGGATGGGAGGCTCTGCAACTCGTTGAGAAAGAGCGCGTCGACCGTCACGTCCAGAAACGCGACAAGCTGCCCAAGCCGCCAGCCACCGTTGGCAGCGACAAGGTGTTTGGAGATGCACGACAGCAGCGCCCTGAACTGGGCCGAAGCATCCGGCAAAGTCGAATCGTCGCCGACGGCACGCCAGCCGAAGCGGTAGCCCTTGACGCGCATTTGTGCGTCGAGCTGCAGCGCATAGCTGATGTAGCCGTTGGACTCGGATGACAGCAGCGCGTCTTCGACACTCCGGCCGGCGTTCTCATCAGTCTGGCCCGGCGCGGCCCCGGGAACAATCGTGCCATCCGTCGATACCGGGCGGCGGAAAAAGTCAAAGCGCATTGCGGGGGTCTCCGTCAGAAACTTGAATCAAGCACCCCGTCTCAACAGGATGGCCGGGGCAATGCATGGAAAGGATTAGGCAGCGATCGCCGTCATCCTCGAAGCACCGGCCAGTGCCGCGGCACCTGCGGCCTGCGCGCGCTGGATACGGGGCATGGCTGCGACGTCGATGATGAAAGCCACGCTGCCGTCGCCAAGAATGGTTGCCGCGGAAATTCCGGGGACCTTGCGGTAGTTGGTCTCCAGGTTCTTCACCACCACCTGGTGCTGACCGAGGAGTTCGTCGACCATCAACGCAAAGCGTGTGTCGTCGGCCTGCACGATGACGAGAATGCCCTGTGTCGGATTCACCTGCGCGGCGGCGACGTCGAAGACGCGATGCAGTTCGATCAGCGGCAGGTATTCGCCGCGCACCTTGATGACGTGGCCGTCGCTCGTGATCGAATGCAGATGGTCCGGCAGCGGCTGCAGCGACTCGATGACGTAGCTCAAGGGCAGGATGTAGGCTTCATTGCCGACCTTGACGGACATGCCGTTGAGGATCGCCAGCGTCAGCGGCAGCACGATGCGCGTGGTGGTGCCGTGTCCGCCGCGCGAGTGGATTTCCACGTGGCCGCCCATCTCCTGGATGTTGCGCTTGACCACATCCATTCCGACGCCGCGTCCCGAGATGTCGGTGATCTGCTCGGCCGTCGAAAAGCCCGGCGCAAAAATCAGCTGCCAGACTTCTTCGTCGGGCATCGACTCGTTGACCGGCAGGCCCTGTTGAATGGCCTTGGCAAGGATCTTCTCGCGATTGAGCCCGGCGCCGTCGTCGCTCACTTCGATCACGATGTTGCCGCCGTGATGCTGCGCGGACAGTAGCAGTTGGCCTGTAGCGTCCTTGCCTTTCGCGAGCCGGACGTCTGGCGTCTCGATGCCATGGTCGAGGCTGTTGCGCACGAGGTGCGTGAGCGGGTCGACGATGCGTTCGATCAAGCCCTTGTCGAGCTCCGTCTCCTTGCCGAAGGTGTCCAGCCGGACCTGCTTGCCCAGCTTGGCGCTGACGTCGCGGATCACGCGCGGGAAGCGGCTGAAGACGTAGTCCATCGGCATCATGCGAATCGACATGACCGATTCCTGCAGGTCGCGCGCGTTGCGCTCCAGATGGCCGAGGCCGCTCAGGAAGCGCTCGTACGCCACAGGGTCGAGCATGGTGGCCGCCTGCGTCAGCATCGATTGCGTGATGACGAGTTCGCCGACGAGGTTGATGAGCTGGTCGACCTTCTCGACGTCCACGCGGATGGAGCTGGATTCCTTGCCGCCCTGCGCCGCCGGCTGTGCTGCCTGTGCGACCGGTGATGCGACCGGTGATGCAACCGCCGCTGCCTGCGGCTTTGCGCTCTCGGCGGGCTGCGCCACGGCTGGTTCAGCCGCTGGCAATGCTGGAGCCGGTGCAGCTTCTGCGGCAGCGCCCCGCGCAATGTCGATCTGCGATTCATCGATGACGAAGCAGCAAACGGCAATGATGTCGTCCGGCTCGCAGGTGGTCTCGAGCATCACGGTCAGCTGATCGTTGGTGCGCGTGCGCGATGCGACCTTGCCGAGGTTGCCCAGTTCGTCCGCCAGCAGATCGCATTCGCTGTCCGACAGGCCCGACAGGCGGATGCACAACGTGCCCGGGGCTGCGGCAGGCGCTGCAACGGGCGCGGGCGCCGGAGCGGCCACTGGAGCGGCGCCGGGCTTGTCCCCGCCGCTGTTTTCAAGTGCGAGTTGCTGAAGCACCGCGCAGATCTGCGCGACTCGCGCGGGCTCGGGCTCTTTGCCCGCCTGATAGGCGTTGAGTTGTTCTAGCAAGGCGTCCTTCGTTTCCAAAAAGGCATCGATCATCGGACCGCTCAGGCGAAGCTGCCCGTGGCGTGCCCGGTCCAGGAGGTTCTCCAGCAGGTGCGTCGTTTCGGTCAACGCAGTGAAGCCGAAGGTGGCCGCGCCGCCCTTGATCGAATGGGCCGCGCGAAAGATGGCGTTGAGTTGCTCGCTGTCCGGCGAGGCCACGTCGATTTCGAGGAGCAGTTGCTCCATCTGCGCCAGAAGCTCGATGGCTTCGACAAAGAATGCTTGGGAAAACTGGCTGAGGTCCATCTTGATGTTCCGCTGTTATTGCGTCGCTGCTGAAGGCTTGAGAGACGACGACTTCACGATGTCGCCGCCTGCGTCGGTGGACAGCGACGTGCCGGCCCTGGTGGTGGCGACTTCGCCGCTGTTCTCGCGTTCGATGCGATCCTGCGTCTGCCGGTTGAGCAGGATGATGCTGATGCGTCGGTTGATCGGATTGCGCGGGTTCGCGTTGTCCAGATGCATGCTGTCGGCCAGGCCGACCACGCGCAGGACCTTGCCTTCGGTCATGCCGCCGGTGACGAGCTCGCGCCGCGACGCGTTCGCGCGGTCCGCCGACAGCTCCCAATTGCCGTAGGCCTTGTCTCCATTGGAGTAGACGATCGCATCGGTGTGTCCCGACAGCGTGATCTTGTTCGGCAGGTCGTTCAGCGTCGGGCCGAGTTCGCGCAGGATCGCGCGCATGTGCGGCACCACGCGCGCGCTGGCGAGATCGAACATGGGGCGCTTGTCGCTGTCCACGATCTGCAGGCGAAGGCCCTCCGTGGTGATGTCGATCAGGATCTGCGAGCGGAATTGCTTGAAGACGGGGCTGTTCTCGATGAGGGAATCCAGCCGCTTCTTCATGTCGGCCAACCGTGTGGCGTCCTCCATCTCCTCGCGTTCGGCGTCGGAGAGCTTCACTTCACCTTCGGTCTGCATGACGTCGGCGCCGCCGCCAGGAATCATGCTGGTGCTCAGGCTGCTCTTCTCGCCGCCGGCCAGCGCGACTTTCAATGGCATGCGGAAGTGCTCGGCAATGCCCTCGCGCTGCTTGGGCGACGAAATCGACAAGAGCCACATGACGAGAAAGAAGGCCATCATGGCCGTCATGAAGTCGGCATAGGCGATCTTCCAGCCGCCGCCGTGATGGCCGCCGCCGTCGCCCGCGGCAACCCGCTTGACGATGATGCGGTTCTTGTCTGCGGACACGTCAACGCGCCTTGACTTCGCGGACGTGGTCGTCCAGCTCGGTGAATGACGGGCGCTCTGTCGAGAAGAGCACCTTGCGGCCGAACTCCACGGCCAACTGCGGTGCGTAGCCATTCAGGCTGGCGAGCAGCGTGACCTTGGCGCACTGGTAGACCTTCATGCCCTCTTCCACCTTCTGGTCGATCACGGTCGCCAGCGGCGTCACGAAGCCATAGGCCAGCAGCACGCCGAGAAAGGTACCGACCATCGCGTGCGCAATCAGCGCGCCCATCTCCGACGGCGGCAGGTTGGCCGAACCCAGTGCATGCACAACGCCCAGCACTGCCGCGACGATGCCCAGCGCAGGCAGTGCATCGGCCACGCGCGCGAGGCTGTGCGAAGGCACTTCGGCCTCGTGGCGGATGGTCTCGATTTCGTGGTCCATCAGCGCCTCGATCTCGAAAGCGTCGGTGTTGCCGCTGATGAGCAGGCGCAGGTAGTCGCAGAGGAACTCCATCACGCCCGCGTCCGCCATGATCGACGGGTAGCGGTTGAAGATCTCGCTTTCGGCCGGCGACTCGACGTCGTTCTCCAGCCGCATCATTCCTTCCTTGCGTGCCTTGGCGAGCAACTCATACAGCAGCGCGAGTAGGTCCATATAGAGCTGCCGGTTGTGCTTGGACGTACGCAGCAGCAACGGCAGTTCCTTCATCGTCGCCTTGATGACTTTGCCGTTGTTGCCGGCGATGAAGGCACCGAGTGCGGAGCCGCCGATCATCAGCAACTCGACCGGCTGGAACAGGACGCCAAAATGCCCGCCCATGATGGCGTAACCCCCGAACACGGCCCCGAGGACCACCAGATATCCAACCAGCACGAGCACACGAGTCCCCTTCGCCCTGAGGCGTCAATTCAAAAAGCCTGAAAGCCTGGATTTCGACCAGACCTGTTCAGCGGGCGGCGTCCCCTGTGGCAGACAGGACGGGTTCCGCCAGCGGCGGAAGCGAGGCGTCGGAAGCGGCTTGCGCCTCCGGGTCGAGGTCGATGCGCTTGGGGCCGCGCGCCTTGCCCGCACGCGAAGGCGGCCGGCAGAGAACACACACATAGCCGCGCTTGTTGTCGTGCGCATGCGCGACGAATTGCCCGCCGCAACGGCTGCAGGCGCTCAACTGGAGCATGTCGCTGTCGAAAAAGCGGACCATCGTGTAGGCACGTGTGAAATCCAGCACGACTTCGCCCCCGTGCGCCTCGATTTGCTCCATATAGAGCCGATAGCTCTTGATCAACGCCTGGAGTTCGCTTTCATTGGCTTCCACCAGCATGAAGCGGTACATGTTGTAGAACATCGACGAGTGGATATTCGCCAGCCAGGTCATGTACCAGTCGGTTGAAAACGGCAAAAGGCCCTTGGGCGGCGAAACACCCTTCAATTCCTTGTAGAGCCTGATCAAGCGCTCGCGACTGAGCCCGACTTCCGCCTCCAGGAATTGAAGACGGGCGCCGAGCTCGATGAGCTCAATTGCCAATTGAACCTGGCGAACTTCGCCGAGAACGCTTTTCTTGGTCATGCCATTGCGCCCGTTTCGCGTGCCTGCATTTGCCGGGCCGCCATCAGGATGGCCATGTGCGCCTGCTGCAGGGTCGAGTCCTTGCCTTCGCCAAAGACGGCGAACATGGGGTGATCGTCGAGCCGAAAACTGCAAAGCAGAAAATTCGAAGCTGCCAATTTGACGATCTGCGTGAGCGACATATTTGCGAGCAAATCGGCCAATTCACGACCCACACCCAATCTGTACATCGCCGCAGCACGATCTTGTTTGGCAAGCTTCTGTGCAAGCAGCATATAAGCGAGATTAATGTCGCCTATCTCTTTCGAGATTTCGCCATTGTTCGCGCCGCTGTCATTTTCCAATTCCACTCTGCACTCCGTTTGGTTCGGTATCTAGTCTAAACACAAAATTTACAATCTTTAACACTCATCCAACACTATCGCGGAAAGTGAGACTTTTCTTACAAGCCCGTCAGCCTCGGGGCACATGCAAAGCCTTTTGTATTCTTTATGTAAGACAAAGGCATACATCTAAACATCCGACAGCGTTCAATTGGAGTATTAAAAAAGTATTAAGGACAGATTTACTTTCCTGAATGCCGGCTTAATTCAAAACCTTCTCAATGAAATTTCATTCATGTCGAACCACAAGATTCCATAAATAGAGCGTGAAATATTTCATGCCGCACGCGCCCGTGACGCTTGAGCGTCACCTTCGAGACCGTGAATCCACACCATGACCTCGGCGACGGCGAGGTACAGCGCCGGCGGGATCTGGCGATCGAGGTTCACTTGCATCAAGAGCTTGACCAGCTCCGGTGAGGAATGGACGTAGAGCCCGTTCGCCCTGGCCTCTCGCATGATCGATTCCGCCACCACCCCGTAGCCCTTCGCCACCACGACCGGCGCCTTGGAGGAATCCGCATGAGACAGCGCCACGGCGCCACGGCGATCGTCGGCCAATGCGTTCATGGCTGCGGCTCCATGGCCTCGACGTGAAGCTCCTGCAGGCGCAGTCCCGCGGTCTTCATGCGCCGCGAGAGTTCGCCGCCATCGGCGCGCATGCGCTCGACCGTCGACGCGTCGCGCGCTTTCAGTCGTGCTTGCACGCTGTCGCCACTGAGGCTCAAGCGAAGATCCACGGCGCCGAGGCGCGGCAAGTCGAGCGCTACGGTAGTCGACCATGGCCGCGGGGCTTCTTCCTCGCCGGCGCCACGCCCTTCGTTGTATCCGCGGTCTGCGCGCTCTTCGGTCTGTTGATGCACCGACCAATCCATCGGCACACCGGGCCAAGCCTGGCCATTCCACCTGAAGACGGACGTGGCGAGCAAATCGAGTTGCTGGTGCACCAGCGTCACTGCCTGCGGATGAATCATCTCGGCCGCAGCCGGCGAGCTGGCAATCGAGGCAGCTGCCACATGGCGCGAAGCCGTCGCTTCGGCCGCCTTGGCTGTGGGTGTGGCATCGCGGTCGATGATGGGTGCCGCTTCGCTCCAGCGGTAAGCCGCCTGCACGCGAGCAACGTCGGGATGAGCAGCATCCGCCTCCGCAACAGCCGCATGGTCGCTCGGCAAGTGCGGGGCGGCCGGCGGCTTCGCATCGGCGTGCATGGGGCGGGCACTGTCCGCTGGGCTCTGCCTGGATGACGCATCCTGGAGGATCGTGTCCACCGAAGTGCCCGTTGATGCGACGGTCTGCTGAGAAACATCGCTCCAGGCGCCCGCGGCGGGGGCCGTCGACGTCGATGTCGTTGTGCTCGTCGGCATGGCGCCAGGCCACTGCGCTTGCGGCTCGCGTGCGATTTGCGCCAGCGTGCGGCTGCCTGCCGCGAACTCGGCGAGGTGCGATTCGTAGAAGAGCCCGCTTTCCGCCACTGTCTGCGAGAGCGCTCCAGCCACCGCCGCCGCTGACGGCCTCTGCGCCGAAGGCCATGCCGGCGCCGGGCCGCGCACAGGACCTGCGTCGCCATGGAGGTCCGCCAGCAACGCGCTGATAAGACGGGCGGTGACGGAGAGCTCCGCCTGCACGGAGCGCGGAGCGCCTTCGGGATGCGGCGTGCCCGGGGCTCCCGCAGCAATCAGCCGATCGAGCGCGGCATTGGAAGGCAGCCGCACGTCGTTGCCGACTTTGCCCACACCGAGCACCGGGCCGGGTGCGCCGATCTCCGCCTCACCCTTGATCGCGAGCACATCCAGCCGCGGCAAAGCCTTTGCCGTCAGCAGGGTGTCGATCAATCCGGACAGTCCGATCATGGCGATGTCGAGCTATTCAGTGCGAAGGGCCGTAGGCCTTGCCGAGGCTTCGCTGCTGGCTCAGGAAGCTCATGCGTTCGATGAGCTGCACGATCTGCGGCTTGACGAGTTGGCACACTTCTTCCTGGTCGGCGCGAATGCGCCCAATCAGCCGCCCGATTTCATCGAGCTGAGCCGGCTCCAGCGTCTCGAGCGGCTCCAGCACCTTGAGCCGGTCGACCACTGCCGAGCATTGGGCTTCGAGTTCGGGAAGCCGACCCCATTCCTTTGACCGCGCGAGGTCCGCCATGAGCGCGACGCGCGAAGCCAGTTGGTCGTAGCAATGCACGACTTCACTCCTGATTGACATGTTGTCCCTTGTGTCTTTCATTGCCGCATCAGCCGCTTCAACCGCGTGCAGCACCGGCGTCAATCTCGCGCCATGCCGAGCCGATGCTCTCGAGAAGTTGCTCGGCTTCGCCCAGCGCTTGCACGTCGTTGCGCAGGTTGGCGAACATGAGCCGCTGGATGATGTAGTCGTAAAGCGCAGACAGGTTCGCCACCAGCGCCTCTCCGGCAGGCCCTGCCGCATTCGCATCGAGGCTCGCCTTGAGGCCGTTGTCGACGATGCCGATGGCATTGGAGATCGCAGTGCCCTTGGCGACGATTTCGCCGGCCACCATGTGGTGGCGCGCCATGCCGATCGCCGTCTTGGCGCCATCGAAGAGCATGCAGATGAGCTGGTGCGGCGAAGCGCTCATCGCGCTCGTTTCCACGCCCAGGCGCGCATACGCGCCAGCGCCGGACCTGAATTGGTGTGATGTGTACATACGAGCCTCCGCAATCTGCTTACTTCTTGCTCACGTTGTTCATGGCGTTGAACTGCTGGGTCAGGTAGTTCATGGTGCTGTTCATGCTGCTGACCAGAACGTCGAGGGCCGTGAACTGCGTGCGGTAGCGGTCCATCGTGGCGTCGACCCGCGTCTGCATCGCGGCGTATTGCACATCGAGTTGCTTGATCGTGGCAGTCACGCCGTCGGTCGCCACCTTAAGGCTGCCGCCCGTCTTGTTGAGGTCGTCAACGATCGACGAGATCTGCTTGCCATAGCCAGCTGTGCCGGTGGCATCGCTTGCGAAGAGCTTCGAGACGCCCTCCAGGTTGGTGTCGAGTGCCTTCGAGAGCTTGGTCGAGTCCACCGCAAGCGTTCCATCCTTCTGGAACGACACACCGATCTCCGTCAGCACCTTCATGTCATTGGGGCCACCACTCTGGGGGGCGGTGAGCGCCTGGCGAATACGGGTCTGGAGATTGCGCAAGGTCGAGTCGCCGACGAGCGCGGCGGCGGTCTTGGTGTCCGCGTCGTAGCTGGTCAAACTGGTCGCGGTGCTTTGCAGGCTGTTGTAGGCCTTGACGAAGTCGTTGATTGCGGATGTCACCGATGTCGTGTTCGCCTTCATCGAAAGGCCTGTCGTACCGGTCTGCACCAGATTGATCGTGGTGCCTTGAATGGCTTCCTTGACGGAGTTGGTGGCGCTGGTGATTGCAATGCCATTGACGTTCAGCTTCGCGTTCTGTGCCGCGAGCGTCTGCTGCAGGTTCTGGGTGCCTGCCGGGTCGTTGTTCAGGAGGTTCTGGAGCGGAGCATCGCCGGCGACTGAAATCCGCATGCTCGAGGACTCTCCGGTCTGCGAGGAGACCAGCACCAGCCGAAAGGGTGTGCCGCTGCCGTCATTGATGATGCTGGCAGTGACGCCCGCATCGGCCGCGTTGATGGCGTCGCGGATGCCGCTCAACGTGTTGTTGCTCGAATCGATGGTGATCGACTTTGCGGGGCGCGTGGCATCCGCAGTGAAGCTGGCACCGCTGTACTTGCCAGTCGCCGCGTCCAGGGTGCCGCCGGTGATAGTGCCGAAATCGATCGTGATCTTGCCCTTGCCGATGGCCGTGGTGGTGCTCGACTGTCCCGCTGCAATTGCCGATTGAGCCTGCGCCAGTTGCGAGACCGTGATGTTGTAGTTGCCCGCCGAACTCGCGTCGGTGGACGAAGCGGACAGGATTCCGCTCACCGTGGGCGTACCGGTCACGGTCTGGAACAACGCCGGATCGGCCAGCTTCTTTGCCGCGGCTTGAAGCGTGCCGAGCGCGCTCTGCACCGTGCCGTAGGCCGACAGCTTGCTCGTATAGCTTTTTGCAGTCGCATCGAGCGCCACCAGCGGCTGGCTTTCAGCCGTCTGGAGTTGGGTGAGGAGGCTGCTCAGGTCAAGATTGGAGCCGACGCCGACGCTGCTGATGGTCATGTTGTTGTTCCTGGATTGCTATGAACAATTTCGCTTTCCTCTGGAGCCTCGCCACCGGTGTGGCCACAGAGGAAAGCGCAGGCCGAGGCCTGCGGCCACCAGGACCTTCCCTTGCGGGAAGGGCCCGGGGGCTTGCTCCTGTTCTCTCTTTCGCGATTAACGCAGGAGGGACAGCACGCCTTGCGTGGTCTGGTTGGCCTGCGCCAGGACCGAGGTACCGGCTTGTTGCAGGATCTGGGCGCGCGTCATGTTCGACACTTCCACCGCATAGTCCGCGTCTTCGATGCGCGAGCGCGACGACGACAGGTTGGTGATCGTGGTGCCGAGGTTGGCGATCGTCGAGTCGAAACGGTTCTGCACGGCACCCAGCGAAGAGCGCAGCTTGTCGACCTTCGACAGGGCGGCGTCGATGGCCTTGAGCGGATCGGCTGTCGACGTGTTGCCACTGCGAGCGTTCAGGGTGAACGTGCCAGCCTTGGCCGAGTCGTCGTAGACCGCATTGCCTGCGCCGTCCGTCACTGCGCCATTGGCGTGCTCGAAGTACGAGGTCGTGGTGGTCGTTGCGGTGGTCAAGGCACCCGCTGCATCGGTGAATGCCGCTGCGCCACCGACCGTGACAGCACCGTTGGCTGCCACGTCATAGGTGGTCGGGCCACCGGCGGCAACGGTGGCGGAATAGCCAGCCGCATTGCCGAGGTTCGTGAGCGCTGCGGCAGAAATCGTCGCGCCGGTCACGTCGAAGACGTCGCCAGTCGCCGAGTCAGCAGTCAAAGTCGTGCTGCCAACCTTGATCGTGCCACCCACACCGTCAGTACCGTTGGACAGGGCAGCCAGAAGGTCACCAGCAGCAGCTGCGGTGGCCAAGTCGGCACTGCCCGCGCCGTTGACGTTGGCTTGCGTCAGGGTACCGCCGCCGTTCTTGGTCAGATTGCCGGTTGTGTCCAGGTACAGTGCCGTGCCGTCGTCAGCCGCGGTGAGTTTGCCGGCGCTGTCGATCAAAACGTCCTGCGACGTGCCGCCGATGGTGATCGTGGCGGCCTTGCTCCCGCCTGCGGCGGGCGTCAGGAAGCTGCTGCTGTTGGCCGTAGAGACATCGGCAACATCGAAGGAGAACGAGCTGTTGGCCGCGCTGTAGGTGTAGCTCGCGGTAGCTGCCTTGCCGAAACCCGTGTCCGTACCGGTGTAGGCAACGGAATCGCCCGTAGCCAGCTTGGACATCACATTGGCCGAGGTCGCCGCCTTGTTGGGGGTGACCACATCCCACTGCTGAGTGCCGTTGACGAGAGAACCCTTGGTAGCGCCAGCCAACACCAGGTCGTCCTTGGTGGTCGCCTTGTTCACCGTCCCGATACCGTTGACGTTGAAGCTCTCCAGGCCCAGCGTCTTGGCGCTGATTTCTTGCAGGTCGATGTCGATGGTTTCGCCATCGTTCGCACCGACTTGCACGGTCAGCTTGCCGGCGTCGGCCGAGAGGACCTTCACGCCGTTGAACTGGGTCTGTTGCGAGACGCGGTTGATTTCGTCCAGGCGCTGCGTGATTTCACCCTGGATCGAATCCAGGTCGCTCTGCGAGTTCGTGCCGGTGGCGGCTTGCACCGACAGTTCGCGAACGCGTTGCAGGTTGTTGTTGACTTCGGTCAGCGCGCCTTCGGTCGTTTGAGCGATCGAGATGCCGTCGTTGGCGTTGCGCGATGCTTGCGTCAGGCCCTTGATGTTGGCCGTGAAGCGGTTTGCGATGGCCTGGCCGGCGGCGTCATCCTTGGCGCTGTTGATGCGCATGCCGGAAGACAGACGCTCGATGGCCGTGTTCAGCGACGACTGCGACTTGTTGAGATTGTTCTGCGTGAGCAGCGAGAGACTGTTGGTGTTGATGACTTGCGCCATGCTCGACTCCTGTTGACAAAGGTTGTGGACTACTTCCGGCCTCTGGCCGTAACGCTGGACCTGAACTCACCGTGAGACTCAAGCCATCGTTGGTGTTGTTATCGGCAGCAGTTTCCAAACCTTTAGGGACGTGTCGGAGAAAACCCTGGACCAGCCAACTACGCGGGGAGGTTCATGACCTCCTGATAGGCAGACACGAGGCGATTGCGCACTTGCAGCCCAGTCTGGAACGCGACGTTCGCCTTCTGCAGGTCGACCATCACGTCATTGAGCGCGACGCCCGGCTTGCCAAGTTCGAAAGCTTCCGCCTGGCCGTAGGCCCGCGTCTGCGCACCGCTGATGTTGTCGAGCGAACGCTTGAGTTCGGCAGCAAAACCGCCCGCCTCCGCGGGAGCTGCGGGCGTGGTGGGCGCAAAGCCGGCTTGCAGCGCGGTGACCCGCATCTGTTGCAAGACGGATTCGATGGCGGAGATCGACATGGAAGGACTTTCTCTGGAGAGCTTTGAGCTGGATATGGAAGCGCCTTGGCGCTCCCCCGTCCTTTCAGCGTAACAAGGGAAGGTCCCTATGCAAGCGGTCAACAGACGGGAAAAACCACCGCTGTTCAGCCCATCGAATTTGTTACGCCTGCTGACAATCGATCGCGAAACGACAAGTCCGTTGACCCGATCAGCGACCTCCGGCATGAACCCTGAACAACCAATCTCCACCTTCAACATGAAGACGGACGGCGCCAGCGCCCCGGCCATGGCGAGGGCTCGCGCATGAGCGCCCTGGCCCCGGCGAGCAGCATGGTGCCTGCGGCGCCGTCGCTCCCTCCGATCCTGGAAAGAATGCGAGCGCAACCAAAGCTGCCGATGATCCTCGCCGGCGCTGCGCTGGTGGCTGCCGCGGCAGCGTTCACGCTCTGGAATCGCGGGCCCGACTACAAGGTGCTCTACACCAACGTGTCGGACCGCGACGGCGGCGCGATCATCGCGTCGCTCCAGCAGATGAACGTGCCCTACAAGTTTGCCGAAGGCGGCGGCGCGATCCTGGTGGCCGGGGACAAGGTGCCCGAAGTGCGGCTTCGGCTCGCGGCGCAAGGCCTGCCCAAGGCGGGCGGCGTCGGCTTCGAGCTGATGGACAACCAGAAGTTCGGCACGAGCCAGTTCGCCGAACAGGTCAACTACCAGCGCGCGCTCGAAGGCGAACTTGCCCGGTCCATCGAATCGATCGGCACGGTCGATTCGGCGCGCGTGCATCTGGCGCTGCCCAAGCCGTCGCTCTTCGTGCGCGAACAGAAGAAGCCCTCGGCCTCGGTCGTGCTGACGCTCCACCGCGGACGCAGCATCGACGAAGGCCAGGTCAGCGCGATCGTGCACATGATCTCCAGCAGCGTGCCGGAACTGGACGCGAAAAGCGTCACGGTGGTCGACCAGCGCGGCAACCTGCTCTCGGCGGCCAACGGCGAGGCGCGCGGCCTGGACGTGAGCCAGCTCAAATATGTGCAGGAGATCGAGCAAGGCTACATCCGCCGCATCGAGGCGATCCTGCAGCCGATCGTCGGCGCGAGCAACGTTCGCGCGCAAGTCGCCGCGGACATCGATTTCTCGGTCGTCGAGCACACGGACGAGAAGTACCAGCCGAACCAGAACCCGACCTCCGCTGCGATTCGGAGCCAGCAGTCGAGCGAATCGAGCCAGCACGGCTCCCCTCCGCCAGGAGGCATACCCGGCGCGCTGACGAACCAGCCGCCGGTGAATCCGACAGCGCCGATCACGACGCCGAAGCCGCCGGCTCCCGCTGCGCCGGGCAAGCCGGGCGCACCCAATGCGACGGCCGCCGCCGCTTCCTCGGTCACGACTCCTGCGCCCACAGGACCCGGAAGTTCGCGCAAGGACGTCACGACCAACTACGAACTCGACCGCTCGATCCGCCACGTCCAGCAAGGCGCAGGCGCCATCAAGCGGCTGTCCGTCGCGGTGGTCGTGAACTACAAGGAAGCGGCGAATGGCGGCAAGACCGCGGCGCGCGCATTGACGCCGGTGGAGATCGACCAGATCAGGAATCTCACCAAGGAAGCCATGGGCTTCAGCCAGGATCGCGGCGATTCGCTGAACGTGGTCAACAGCGCATTCGCCGAAGACCGCGAGCCGCCGGCACCCGAACTTCCAGTCTGGCGCGACCCCGAGAACATCGAACTCGCCAAGACCGCCGGCCAGTACCTGCTGCTCGCAGCGCTCGCCCTCTTCGCCTGGTTCGCTGTGCTGCGGCCAATCCTGCGCAAGCATCTTGCGCCGCCGCCAGCGCCCCCGCTGCCATTGGTAACCACGGACGCGACCCAAGAACAGGCACTCGAACCGCTGGTCGAGCTCGAAGCGCCGATCTCGCAGGAAGACGCCCTTCGCGTGCGAGAAGCAGCGCGCCAGAAGGCCGACATGGACTACGCCCATCAGACCGCCGACCAGGATCCCAAGCTGGTGGCGACGCTGATCCAGCACTGGATGAACAGCAATGATCAGTGAAATCGGAACCCGCAAGAGCGCCATCCTCCTGATGGCACTGGGCGAAGACCGTGCGGCCGCCGCCCTGCACCATCTGCCCACGGCCGAAGTGCAGACGCTGGGCCTCGCCATGGCCAAGCTCGCGTCAGTCTCCAAGGATGAACTCAACACCGTGCTGGCCGAGTTCCGGCATGAGACCGAGCAGCTGTCGGCGCTTCATCTCGGATCGAGCAGCTACATCCGCGCAGTGCTCAGGAAGGCGCTCGGCGAAGACCGCGCCAGCAATCTTCTCGAAGACATCCTGCAGGCTGAAGAGCCGCACAGCGGCATCGAGCGCCTCAACCAACTCGAAGCCGGCGAAGTGGCCGAGCTCATCCGCGACGAGCATCCGCAGATCCTCGCGACGGTGCTCATCCACCTGGACCGCATGAAAGCATCGGAAGTGCTCGAGAAGCTGCCGACACGCCTGCGGCACGACGTCATCATGCGCATCGCCACTTTCGGCGGCGTGCAGCCGTCGGCGCTCAACGAGCTCACCGACGTGCTCACCGAAATGCTCTCAGGCCAGGGGCTCAAGCGCAGCAGGCTGGGCGGCGTGAGGACCGCGGCGGAGATCGTCAACCTCATGACGAGCGCGCAGGAAGAAGAGGCCATCGCCCACGTGCGGGAGGCCGACGAGGCCCTCGCCCAGCGCATCGTCGACGAGATGTTCGTGTTCGAGAACCTGCTCAGCCTGGAAGACCGGAGCATCCAGCGTCTGCTCAAGGACATCGAGTCCGACTCGCTCATCATCGCGCTCAAGGCTGCGCCGCAAGCGCTGCGGGACAAGTTCCTCAACAACATGTCGCAGCGCGCGGCCGAAACGCTTCGCGAAGACATGGAGCTTCGCGGGCCGGTCCGTGTGTCGCAGGTCGAGACCGAACAGAAGGCCATCCTGCAAGTCGCACGACGCCTCGCAGAGATGGGCGAAATCGTGATTGCCGCGCCAGGTACCGATGACTTTGTCTAAGCACAACTTTGCCCCGGGCGCGCGCGGCCGGCTGGCGTCGGCCTATGCGGCGCCCGCCGCAGCGGCCAGTCCAACGCCCGCGCCGAAGCATCCCAAGCCCGTGTTGTCGGCTTGGCAACGATGGGAGATGGACACGCTCAACGATCCCGCGCCGCCCGCCTCCCCGGCGCGGTCGAGACTGGCGTCTGCCGAGGCTCCGCCGTCGCTTGCACTGATTCATGCGACCGAGCTTGCACGGCTTCGCCGTGAAGCGCGCACCGCCGGCGAGGCCGAAGGCCACCGCGAAGGCCTGGTGAAGGGCCGCGCCGAAGGCTTTGCCGAAGGGCGCACGGAGGGCTTGGCCGCCGGGCTCGCCGCCGCCAGCGCGCACGCCGAACAGTTGCGTGCACTTGCCACGAGCCTGCCTGAAGCCATGCGCCGCGCCGAAACCGAGATGGCCGATGCGCTGCTGACGCTCGCCCTGGACGTGGCACGGCAGGTCGTGCACCGCACCTTCCGCGCCGAGCCCGAATGGGTGCTGCCCATGGTGCAAGACCTTCTGCATGCAGAACCTGCGCTGCACGGCGAGCCGCGCCTGCTGCTCCATCCGGACGACGTCGCACTGGTGAAGAACAGCCTCGGCAACGAGCTTCAGGCTGCGGGCTGGCAGGTGCGTGCCGACGAGACCATCACGCGCGGCGGCTGCCGTGTGCAATCAGCGAACGGCGAAGTCGACGCCAGCCTGGAGATGCGCTGGAAAAGCGTGACGGCCGCGCTGCAACGCGATGCCGATGCGCAGGGAGTCTGAGCCGATGACGACCGCCGCCAATCCGCACCTTCAGTCCTGGCTGGCGACGCTAGGCAAGGCGCGCTCCGACGTGAGCCGATGCGCCATGACCACCCAATCGGGCCGCCTCACGCGCGCCGTCGGCCTCGTGCTCGAAGCCGTGGGCCTGCAACTGCCGGTGGGCAGCGACTGCCTGATCGAATTGCCGCCGGGTCATCCACAGCGCCATGCGGAGGCCGAAGTGGTCGGCTTCGCGGGCGATCGATTGTTCCTGATGCCACAAAGCGAAGTGGCCGGCCTTCTGCCAGGGGCGCGCGTCATTGCGCGACCGGGAACAGCCGGCTCTCCCCTCACCGGCGATGCCCATACCAAGCGCCTGCCCGTGGGCGAAGGCATGCTCGGCCGCGTGGTCGACGCTGCCGGCCGGCCGCTCGACGGCCTCGGCCCGCTGGACATCAGCCGCAAGGTGCCGCTCTCTTCGCCGCCGATGAACCCGCTGTCGCGCGCGCCGATCGACTCGGTGCTCGACGTCGGCGTGCGCGCCATCAATGCAATGCTCACCGTCGGCCGCGGCCAACGCATGGGCCTCTTCGCAGGCTCCGGCGTGGGCAAGAGCGTGCTGCTGGGAATGATGGCGCGCTACACCAGCGCCGACGTCATCGTGGTGGGCCTGATCGGGGAGCGCGGACGCGAAGTCAAGGACTTCATCGAGAACACGCTGGGCGAAGAAGGCCTCGCGCGCGCGGTGGTCGTTGCCGCGCCTGCGGACAACTCACCATTGCTGCGCCTGCAGGGCGCCGCCTATGCCACCTGTCTGGCGGAGTATTTCCGCGACCAGGGCAGGAACGTGCTGCTCATCATGGATTCGCTGACCCGCTACGCCATGGCGCAACGAGAGATCGCGCTGGCAGTGGGCGAGCCGCCGGCCACCAAGGGCTATCCGCCTTCGGTGTTCGCGAAGCTGCCCGCGCTGGTGGAACGCGCCGGCAACGGCGCACGCGACGCCGAAGGACGCGGCGGATCGATCACCGCCTTCTACACAGTGCTCTCCGAGGGGGACGACCAGCAGGACCCCATCGCCGATTCGGCCCGCGCCATCCTCGATGGCCACGTCGTGCTGTCGCGCACCTTGGCGGAGGCGGGGCACTATCCCGCCATCGACATCGAGGCGTCCATCAGCCGTGCGATGACCGCGCTCATCCCGCCGTCCCAGTTCGAGGTGGTGCGGCGCTTCAAGCAGATGCTGTCGCGCTACCAGCGCAATCGCGACCTGATCAGCGTCGGCGCCTACGCGCCCGGCCATGACGTGCAACTGGATCAGGCGATCGCGATGTACCCGCGCATCGAAGCCTTCCTGCAGCAGGCCATGGAAGAGCGCACCGACTACACCGCCTCGATCGAGCGCATGAGCAAGCTCTTCGAGACCGCCTGAACAGCCTTGAATCACCGCATCCAGCGCAATCACAGCAAGGAACACCATGCCCCAGCGACTCCCCCTCGAAACGCTGACCGATCTCGCACGCACGCAGACTGACGACGCCGCGCGGCGGCTCGGCGCATTGCAGAGCGCCCAGCTCAGCGCGGCCCAGAAGCTGGACATGCTTGTGCAATACCGCAGGGACTACGACCTGCAGTTGCAGGCGCTGATGAGCCAGGGGCTGCCCACCGCGAAGTGGCGCAACTACCAGGCCTTCCTCGGCACACTCGACGGCGCCATCGAACAGCAGCGCGCCATCGTCCTCCAAGCCGACAAGCGCCTCGACCACGGCCGCAGCGACTGGCAGCACCAGAAGCGCCGACTCAATTCCTTCGACACCCTTGCCGAGCGCGTGCGTCGCCAGGAACTGCTTGTGCAGGCCAAGCGCGAACAGCGCGACAGCGATGAACGATCGGCCCGGAAGTACTTCGACCGCGCCGCCAATCCGACCCTTTGAAGCTTCCCCGGAGCCCGCCATGCCTACAGTCACACCGCCATCCATCAATCTGCCGGCCCCATCGGCATCGTCGGCGTCTTCGGCGAGCGCTCCAGGCGCACGTGGACGCAGCACCGAGCAGCCTGAAGGCCGGAGCTTCGGCGCGGTTCTCGATCGCTCGCGCGCGGCGAGCCGTCCCGCCGCGGACGATGCAGCCAGCACCGCCTCCGCCACGCCGGGCGCGAGTCGCAAGCCAGGGCGCGCCGGCGAGAGAAAGAGCGATCTCAGCGCGGCGGACGTGATGGCGATGCTTGCGCCGCTGCCGGCACACATTGCACGCGCCGCAGCCGGTGCGAAGTCCGATGCCGTTGGAAGTGCGAGCGGCACAACAGCCGCCGGCGCCGCCCACCGAGCAGCGTCGGCCGACGCTTCGATCGTTGGAGCAGCGGCAGAGAAAGCCGGCGCTGACTCCGCGTCGACCACACCGGCCGTCACTGAGGACGCCGACGCCAGCGACGATGCCGTGCCCGAAGGTGCTGTTGACGCGACGGCACGCACCGGCGCACAGGCCTCCACCGCCGACGCCAAGCTTCAAGCAACCGCGGCTTCGGCCACATCCACATCAGGAGCTGGTGCGCACGCCGATGCCGCCGTCTCGCAGACGGCTGACGCGCTGATGCCGCAGCAGCCGACCGCCATGGCGGCAGCGAGCGCCGCATCGCCGGCGAAGACAGCATCCACCAAGGATGCAGCGGCTGGGGCCGCCTCGAACAGCACGTCGTCCACGCCGGCGCCCATCGCGCTTGAAAGCACAAAGGCATCCACCACATCCGCGTCGCCCGCAACCACTGATTCCACCGACGGCAGCGTCCTCGACGTCGACACCGCCGCGCCGCAGCCGCTGCCGCAAATGCAGACGATCGCCGCCGCCAGCGACCGCGCCGCCGCGCCGGCAGGCTCGACGCCTGTACTGTCAGTGGCACCGCCCGTCGGCAGCGACCAATGGGGTCCGGCCATCGGCCAGCAGATGATCCGCATGAGCGCCAGCGGCCACCACGTCGCGGAGCTCAACCTCAATCCGACCGGCCTCGGCCCGCTCAAGGTCACGCTGACGATGGGTGACAACCAGGCGCAGGCGATGTTCATGTCCGCGCACGAAAGCGTCCGCAAGGCCGTGGAAGCGGCCCTGCCGCAGTTGCGCACGACGCTCGCCGAACAGGGCATCAGCCTCGGCCAGACCTCGGTCGGCGCCGAGACCCGCCAGTCCTTCCAGGGCAGCGCCTTCGCGGACCAGAACCCCTCCCGGCCCCAGCAGGGGTCGCGCGACTATCCGGGCGCCAGCCGCGCCGACAGCGCCGCTACCGCCACGCGTCTTGCGCCCGCACTGGCAACCGCCGTGCGCGCGGGTGCGGGCCTCGACACCTTCGCCTGAAGGCGCCGTTCACGGCTTGCCGCACGTCCCGGCAATGGACGGATCTGAAGCGCTTTTCCACGCTTGATCAGCCGTTCGCCTGCCGGGCAGTTCGCAAAGAATAGACCGAACAAGAAATCCAGCTCCATATGGCTACCTCCACTCCTGCCGCAACCGCAATTCCCGCCGCACCCCGTTCCTCGAAGCTGCTGATCGTGCTTCTGGTCGGCGTCGGCGTCCTCGCCGCCTGTGCGGCCGCCTACGTCTTCCTCGGCCACCGGGACGCACCCGCCGAATCCGCCAAGGTGGTCGTCGAAAAACCCATCTTCGTGCCCATGGAGCCACTGACCGTCAACCTCCAGAGCGAAGGCCGCGGCAAGTTCCTGCACGTGGGCATCGCTCTCAAGATGCGCGACGAACCGTCGAAGGCGCAAGTCACCGAGTTCATGCCCGAGCTGCGCAGCCGCGCGCTCTTGCTGCTGTCCAACCGGGCGCCGGATTCACTGATGACGACCGATGACAAGACCAAGCTCGCCGACGAGATCCGCACCGAGCTGAATCGCCCGCTGAACGACAAGTTGCCCGAGCAGGGCATCGCCGGCGTCTCGTTCAACACCTTCGTGGTGCAGTGACCTCCTCCAGGCAAGCGACACATGGCCTATGAACAAGTCCTCTCGCAGGACGAGGTCGATGCCCTGCTGCAAGGCGTCACTGGCGGCAGCGTCGACCAGACTGCATCGCCCCCTCCGCCGGCCGACGGCCTTCCGGCCTACGACCTCGGCGCGCCCGACCGCGTGGTGCGCAGCCGCATGCACACGCTGGAGGTCATCAACGACCGCTTTGCGCGTGGCTTGCGCGCCGCACTGCTGAACTTCATGCGCCGCAGCCCCGACATCAGCGTCGGCCCGGTGCAGATCCAGCAGTACGGCGAATTCGTGCGCCACCTTCCGGTGCCCGCGAACATCAACATGCTGCACATGAAGCCGCTGCGCGGCACGGCGCTTTTCGTGTTCGACCCGAAGCTGGTGTTCCTCGTGGTGGACAACCTCTTCGGCAGCGACGGCCGCTATCACGTGCGCGTGGAAGGCCGCGACTTCACGCGCACCGAGCAGCGCATCATCAAGCGCCTTCTGGACCTTTCGCTGCAGTGCTACGGCGAGGCGTGGAAGCCGGTGTATCCGCTCGACTTCGACTACCAGCGTGCGGAAATGCACGGCAAGCTGGCCAACATCGTCGCTCCCAACGAGGTGGTGATCAACACCACCTTGCAGATCGAGTTCGGCCCCATCGGCGGCTTCCTGCACGTGTGCATTCCCTATTCGATGATCGAGCCGATCCGCGACCTTCTGTCGAATCCGATCCAGGACGAAGTCGAAGTCGACAAGCGCTGGGTCAAGCAGATGTCCCGGCAGATGCAAGAGGCCGACGTCGAACTCGTCGCCGACTTCGTGTCGATGTCGTCGACCATTGGCGAAGTCCTGAAGCTGCAGGTCGGCGACGTACTGCCCATCGAGCTGCCGACCACCGTCATGGCCAAGGTCGATGGCGTTCCGGTGATGGAGTGCGGCTACGGCATCGCGAACGACCGCTACGCACTGCGCGTGAAAAACATGATCACTCACCAAGACAGCGATTTGAAGAACGACCATGACTGACAACACTTCTTCCGTCAGCGACACCGACGACTGGGCCGCGGCGCTCGCCGAGCAGACCGCCTCCTCGCCACCCGCATCGGCATCGGCATCGGCATCCGAGCCCGCTCCGGCGCCCGCCACGATGCAGGTCTTCCAGCAGATCCAGGAAAAAGCCGCGGCCGCCGCCGACGCCTCGGGCGTCGATATCGCGCGCGTGATGGACGTGCCGGTGCAGCTCACGGCCGAGATCGGCCGCACGCGCATCACCATCAAGAGCCTGCTCCAGCTGTCGCAAGGATCGGTGGTCGAACTCGACGGCCTGGCCGGCCAGCCCCTGGACGTGCTGATCAACGGCTACCTGATCGCGCAGGGCGAAGTGGTGGTGGTGAACGAGAAGTACGGCATTCGCCTGACGGACATCATCACGCCCTCCGAGCGCATGCAGAAGCTAGCTCGGCAATGACTCACCCCCAGCCTCGCCCACTTCGTGTGGCTCGGACACCCCCTTTCAGGGGGCAATCCCGGCGGCCCGGCAAAGCCGGTTCCGCGGGATTTCTGGACTTCCTTGGGCTGAGCGCGCGGTTTCTGACCGCGGCGATGGCCTTTGCGGCGCTGCCGGTGCATGCGGTGCTGCCTACGGTGCCGTCGCACAGCGTCGAGGCCGCGCCGGCGGTCGGGGCGTCGGGGTTGATGCAGGCGGGCCTGGGGATGATGGTGGTGCTTGGGCTGATCTTTCTGTGCGCGTGGCTTGCGCGGCGGTTTGGTTTGCAACGCTTTGGCGGGGGCCATGTGGTGAAGGTGGTGTCGAGCTCCAGCATCGGGCAGCGCGAGCGGGTTGTCGTGGTTGACGTCAACGGCACTTGGCTGGTGCTCGGCGTCACGTCCAGCCAGATCAATACGCTGCACACACTGCCCGCGCAGGCTGTGCCGCATGCATCCCAGGCATCCCATGCATCCACCAGTACCGTGCGGGTGGCTGCGAAACCCCTTGACCTCTTCGCGCAGAAGCTGCGCGAATCCCTTACCGGCAAGACACATCCGGCTCCGTGATGCGCAACATTCTTCGTCGAAGCCTCAAGGGCGGCTTCGTGCTGCTCGCCGCCGTGCTGCCCATGGCGGCCTGGACGCAGGGCCTGCCCGGCCTCACCAGCACGCCCGGCCCCGGCGGCAGCCAGACCTGGTCACTCAGCGTGCAGACGCTGGTGATGCTGACCTCGCTGACCTTCCTGCCCGCGCTGCTGCTGAGCATGACCAGCTTCACGCGCATCCTCATCGTGCTCGGTCTGCTTCGCACCGCCATCGGCACGCAGTCGTCGCCGCCGAACCAGGTGCTCGTGGGGCTGTCGCTGTTCCTCACCTTCTTCGTCATGTCGCCGGTGCTCGACAAGGCCTACAACGACGCCTACAAGCCCTTCTCCGAGAACAAGATCAGCACCGACAAGGCCCTGGAGCGCGGCATCGAGCCCTTCAAGACCTTCATGCTGCGCCAGACCCGCGAGAACGACCTCGCCCTCTTCGCCAAGCTGGCGAAGGTGCCTGAGATGCAGGGCCCGGAAGAAGTCCCCCTGCGCATCCTGCTGCCCTCCTTTGTCATCAGCGAACTGAAGACCGCCTTCCAGATCGGCTTCACGATCTTCATTCCCTTTCTCATCATTGACCTCGTGGTGGCGAGCGTGCTGATGTCGATGGGGATGATGATGGTGCCGCCCGCCGGCATCGCGTTGCCCTTCAAGCTGATGCTGTTCGTGCTCGCCGACGGCTGGCAACTGCTGATCGGGGCCCTGGCGCAGAGCTTCTATACGTAGGGAGTTCGAAATGACACCCGAAACCATCATGACGATGGGCAACCAGGCGATCCAGGTATCGCTGGTGCTCGCAGCGCCACTCTTGTTGGTGGCGCTCATCGTCGGCCTGATCATCAGCGTCTTCCAGGCCGCGACGCAGATCAACGAACAGACTCTCTCGTTCATTCCAAAGCTGTTGGCGATTTTTGCGACCCTTGTCATCGTGGGGCCGTGGATGCTCGAGCAAATGCTGGACTACATCCGCGCGCTGTTCATGAGCATTCCCCAGCTCATCGGCTGATGCCGCAGGTCTTCTCCGTCACCTCGGCACAGCTCACCGCCTGGCTCGTCGCCTTTCTCTGGCCGTTCGTGCGCATGTTGGCGCTCGTGAGCACCGCCCCTGTGTTCGGCGAAACGTGGGTGCCCAAGCAGGTGAAGGTGGCCATCGCGGCGCTTCTGGCGTTGGTGCTGGCGCCGACGCTGGGGCCGATGCCCGATGTGCCCGTTGTGTCCGCGGGCGGCGTCTGGATCATCGTGCAGCAGGTGCTGATCGGCGTCGCCATGGGGTTCACGATGAAGCTCGTCTTTGCCGCCGTCATGGCCGCGGGGGAGTACATCGGGCTGCAGATGGGCCTTTCGTTCGCTTCCTTCTTCGATCCGATGAACGGCGGGGCGACGATGGTCGTGGCTCGGCTTTTGAATATGTTGGCGATGCTGATCTTCGTGGCGCTCGATGGGCATCTCTTGATGATCTCCGCGCTGGTGGAGAGCTTTCAGGTGTTGCCGGTCAGGGATGGGCCGATGTCGGGACAGGGGTGGATGGTGCTGGTGGCGGGTGGGGGGCAGATTTTTGCGAGCGGGTTGATGTTGTCTCTGCCGCTGGTGACTGCGCTGCTGACACTCAATCTGGCAATGGGGATTTTGAATCGGGCTTCGCCGCAGTTCAGTATTTTTGCTGTGGGGTTTCCGTTGACTTTGTTGGCGGGGATTTGGATGTTGCAGTTGTTGATGCCGCAGCTCAGGGGGTTTTTGGAGCCTCGGTTTGGGGAGGGGATCTCTGGGATGCTGGGGGTTGTGTCTGGGTTGATGAGGTGAGTCTTTTTGGGGGCTGTTGGGTATGGGAGGCTGTTGGCCGGGACTCGCCCCGGCGGGCGACTTCCTTTTCTTTGCTTCGCCAAAGAAAAGGAAGCAAAAGAAAGGCGACCCTGCTGTGGGCGTCCCTTCGCTGCGCTACGGGCAACCTGCGGTGCTCGCTTTTCGTGGGGTCCGCGCAAAC
>NZ_JBFTIJ010000008.1:0-310161 GCF_056394705.1 Variovorax sp. 10N420
CTGACCACGCTGCCGCCCTTGACCGCGACGGCCGACGCCGACACTGCGAGTTGATTCGCCTGCCGCGCGTTGTCCGCGTTCTGCTTCACCGTGGAGGTCAGCTCTTCCATCGAAGCCGCCGTCTCTTCCAGCGAACTCGCCTGCTCTTCAGTGCGCGATGAGAGATCGTGATTGCCCGCCGCGATCTCCTGCGAAGCCACGAGGATCGAATCCGTCGATGCGCGAATGCGGCCCACCACGTCGGTGAGCTTGTCTTCCATTTCACCCATTCCGCGCAACAGACGTCCGAAGTCGCCGCCGCGATCGGAATCGAAGTCCTTGCTGAGATCGCCCGCGGCAACGGTCTCTGCAATCAGCAGCGCCTCGCCGATCGGCTCGACGATGCTGCGCGTCAACAGCCATGCCAACACGGCACCCACGGCCAGCGCGATCAGTGCAAGCACGACCAACTGGGTCCGGCCCGAACGGTCAAGCCCGTCGATCGCATCTGCGGATTTGTCGATCTGCTCCTTCTGATAGGTGAGCATCGCGCGGATGCTTCCGTCATAGCTGTCGAGTGCAGCCAGCAGCTTGTCGCCGCTGAGCCGGTCGGCTTCCTCGCGCTTGCCTTCCGCCTTGAGCTTGAGAATCGTGTTGCGCAGCGCGACGTATTCGCCCCGGTTCTTCTTGATGTCTGCGCTCAGCGCGAGCTCTTCAGGCGATGCAAGAACATCCTCGAGCCGCTTCTGCGCCTCCGAAATCGCCGCACTGGTCTTGGTAATGTTCTTCTGCAGGTAGTCCTGCACGTCGGCATCGTTGCTCTTGAGCAGCGAGAAGGTGCGCACGCTGTTCGTGCTCGTGAGCAGGAGCCAGTTTGCCGCCAGGCGTTCTTTCTCGAGCGACTTCCGCGCCATCTCGTGGGTCGCGTCGCCAAGGCTCTGCAATCGCATCACACCGACGACGGCGATCGCGGCAGCCAATGCCAGCACCAGCGCGAATCCGCTTCCGAGGCGCGTCCCGATCTTCCAATCCTTCATTCCGGTCTCCCATGGTTTCGTTATGGATTTCAGGGTTTCAGGGCCTCAGGCGGCCATCTTCTCGATCAGTCCCATGTCTTCGCTGGACATCAGGCGGTCGATGTCCACCAGGATCAGCATCCGCTCGTCCAGCGTGCCCAGGCCGATCAGGTAGTCCGTGTCCAGCACCGAGCCCATCGCGGGTGCCGGCTTGATCTGCTCGGCCGCCAGCGTGATCACGTCGGAGACGCTGTCCACCACCATCCCCACCACGCGGCCTCCGATGTTCAGCACGATCACCACCGTGAACTGGTCATAGCTCGGCGTGCCCAGCGCAAACTTGATGCGCATGTCGATGATCGGAACAATGATCCCGCGCAGGTTCACCACGCCCTTGATGTACTCCGGAGCGTTGGCAATGCGCGTGACCGCGTCGTAGCCTCGCAGCTCCTGCACCTTCTGGATGTCGATGCCGTATTCCTCGTCGCCCAGCGTGAAGGTGACCGCCTCCAGGCGGCCCGCGCTCGCGAGTGCCGCCGCCGCAGCGGCGCTGCTCGCGTGTTGTTGAATGCTCGTGATCTCTGCCATGGGATTCCTTTCAACCGAACTTCTGCATGATGCGAACCAGCTTCTGGCCGTATTGCGGATCCGTCGCGTAGCCCGCGCGCTGCAAGCCGTGTGCGGCTTCGGCCGGGTCGTCGGTGGCCAGCACGTTGGCGTAGCGCGGATTGCGTGTCATGAAGCGCGCGTAATCGGTAAATGCCTCGTCATAGGAGGCATAGGCCCTGAACTTCGCGCGCACGCGTTGCGGCTCGCCATCCACGTATTCGGTCGTGGTCGTCTCGACCACGGGGCCCTTCCAGCTGCGGTCGGCCTTGATGCCGAAGAGATTGAAACTCTGCGTGCCATCGTCGGCACGGATCTCACGCTTGCCCCAGCCGGATTCGAGCGCGGCCTGCGCCAGGATCAGCGGAGCCGGCACGCCGCTCGCGTTGCTCGCCGCCTGTGCAGAGGCGCCCATGCGGTTGACGAATCCGTCGATGTGGCTCTGCAGCGATGCGGTAGCGGCCGAGCTGCTTGCCGAGCGATCGTTGTTGACCTGGTAGGCACTGAGATCCGCACGCGCCGCGGGCGACGGCGAAGATCCCACCGGCACGCCCGCGTCCGGCTTCAGCGGCATCGCGCCGCGAGGTGCCAGGGACATCGGCGCGACGTCGGCGTCCATGTTGGTCGAACCTGACGCGACGCTGCGCTGGAGCTGCGCCAGCATGGCCTCAGCCAGGCCCACGCCGCGTCCCGACAGGTTCTGTGAAAGCTGCTGGTCGAGCATCGACGTGTAGATCTTCTCGTTCTGGCCACCGTCGAGCAGGCCGCTGGATGGCGTCGCCTCGCGCATGCTCTTGAGCACCATGTTCATGAACATGGCCTCGAACTGGCGAGAGACCTGCTTGAGACCCTCTTCCGGCGAGTTGCGGACGGTGCGGCGCAGGGCATCGACGCCCTGCACATCGAGCGCGAAACGCTGGTCGAGTGCGCCGGCACGGCTGCCAGCGTCGCTGCCGGTCCACGAAGTGGCTGCGGGGATCGCCATGTCCGCCCTCAGATGATTTCAAGCTCGGCGCGCAAGGCACCGGCCGATTTCATCGCTTGCAGGATCGAGACCAGGTCCTGCGGATTTGCGCCCAGGGCATTGAGACCCTTGATCACATCCGAGAGGGAAGCACCGCTGCGCACCATCTGCAGCGCACCGCCGGATTGGTTCACCGAGATTTGCGAAACCTGCGCGGCAACCGTGTTGCCGTTGGAGAACGGTCCGGGCTGGCTCACCACCGGCTCGGTGTTGATGACCACCGACAGATTGCCGTGCGCGACTGCACAGTCGTTGACGCGGACGGCCTGGTTCATGACCACCGAGCCCGTGCGCGCGTTGACGACGACGCGTGCCACCGCCTGCGCGGGCGTGAGTTCGACGCCTTCGAGGCGCGCGAGGAAGCTGACCCGCTCCTGGGGTGCCTCCGGGGCACGGACGCGAATCACGCGCGCGTCGACAGCGTCCGCAACGCCTGAACCGAACTGCCGGTTGATCGCCTCGACAGCCTTCTGTGCCGTGCTGAAATCCGAACGCGTGAGTTCGATGGTCAGCATGCCATCGCCGCCGATGGAAGACTCCACCGTGCGCTCGACGGTCGCTCCCGACGGAATGCGTCCGGAGCTCAACTGGTTGATCTGCACCTTGCTGCCGTTGGCCGACGCACCCGCGCCGCCGACGACCATGTTCCCTTGCGCGATGGCATACACCGAACCGTCCACACCCTTGAGCGGTGTCATCAGCAAGGTGCCGCCGCGCAGGCTCTTGGCATTGCCCATGGACGACACCGTCACGTCGATGCTCTGCCCTGGCCGCGCGAACGACGGCAGCGTTGCGGTCACCATCACCGCGGCCACGTTCTTGAGCTGCATGTTCACGCCTTGCGGCACCGTGATGCCGAGCTGCTGCAGCATGTTGTTCAGGCTCTGCGTCGTGAACGGCGTCTGCATCGTCTGGTCGCCCGTACCGTCGAGGCCCACCATCAGGCCGTAGCCGATCAGCGGGTTGTCGCGGACGCCCTGGAAGGTCGCGAGCTCCTTCAGTCGCTCGGCATGCACGTAGGGGTTGAGGCACAGGGCGCAAAGGGCGCCCAGCGCGGCGGAGAGGATGAAGCGTTTGGTGATCATGATCAGAATGGCGACACATTCAGGAAGATGCGCTGCATCCAGCCCATGTGCTGGGCCTCGTCGATGTAGCCCTTGGCCGTGTATTCGATGCGCGCGTCGGCCACCTGGGTCGACAGCACGGTGTTTTGGCCGGTCACCGTGCGCGGATTCACCACACCCGAGAACCGGATGAATTCGGTCCCCTGGTTGATGCCCATCTGCTTTTCCCCACTCACCAGCAGGTTGCCGTTGGGCAGCACGTCGGTCACTGTCACGGTGATCACGCCGTTGAAAGTGTTCGCGGCATTGGCGCCGCCCTTCGCGGTCAGCGCGTTCGAGCCGGACATCTTCGCGTCCTGCCCATCAAGCAATCCGATCATGAACTTCGGAATCGTCGCAAAGGCCGCACCCACGCTGCCATCGCGGCTCGCGTTGGCCCCCGAGTTCTTGCTCGCATTCACCTTCTCGCTGATCACGATCGTCAGGATGTCCCCGACATACCGCGGCCTGCGGTCCTCGAACAGCGCCACCCCCACGCTCTCATTGAAGATCGCCCCCGTAGACGGCCGCCGCTGCATCGACCCCATCGTGTCCGCCCGAGCCGTCATAGGTTGATGCACCAACGGCTCCCGAGGCAACTGCGCACACCCGGCCGACAACACAACGACGCCCCAAAGAACCCCCGCGCCCATACCAGAGACACCGCGGAACCGGCTCCGCCGGGCCGCCGGTGTCGCCCCCTGCAAGGGGGTAGGCGAAGCGACACGAAGTGCGCGAAGCCTGGGGGTGTGCCTCATAGCTGCGCCAGCCGTTGCAGCATCTGATCCGACGTCTGGATCGCCTTGCTGTTGATCTCGTACCCGCGCTGCGTCGCGATCATGTTCACCAGTTCTTCCACCACGTTGACGTTCGACGCTTCGGTGTAGCCCTGGCTCAGGATGCCCGCGCCATCGACGCCGGGGTTCACCAGGTTGGGCGCGCCGGACGAATCGGATTCGGTATAGAGGTTCTCGCCCGTGCTCTGCAGCCCGGCCGGATTCAGGAAGGTGGCGAGCTGGAGCTGGCCGACCTGCACGGTTGCCGTACTGCCTGCCTGCGTGACCGAGACGATGCCGTCGCGCCCGATCGTCATGCTCGTGGCGTTCTGCGGAATCGTGATGACCGGCTGGATGGTGAAGCCGCTCGCCGTCACGAGCTGGCCGTCCTTGTCCGTCTGGAAAGAGCCATCGCGCGTGTACGAGGTCGTGCCGTCCGGCATCAGCACCTGGAAGAAGCCGGCGCCATTGATGCCGACGTCCTTCGGGTTGTCCGTCTTCGTCAGGTTGCCTTGCGAGTGCATGCGCTCTGTCGCGACCACGCGCACGCCGGTGCCGACTTGCAGGCCCGAAGGCAGGCGCGTCTGATCGGAGGTCTGGCCGCCCACCTGACGCAGGTTCTGGTAGAGCAGGTCCTCGAACACCGCGCGGCTCTTCTTGAAGCCGGTGGTCGCCACGTTGGCAAGGTTGTTCGACACCACGTCGAGTTGCGTCTGCTGGGCTTCAAGGCCGGTCTTGGCGACGTAAAGGGAACGGATCATTGGATTTCTCAGTTGTAGGCAAGCAGCTTGTTGGCTGACTGCGCGTTGGTGTCGGCGGACTGGATCGACTTCATCTGCATCTCGAAGCTGCGTCCGTTGGCGATCATTGCGACCATGGCTTCGACCGGGTTGACGTTGCTGCCTTCCACCGCACCCGCGGTGACCGTGACGGCGGGATCGGCGTCGGCGGGCGGCAGCCCGGGGCGCATCCGAAAGAGGCCGTCGTCACCGCGAACCAGATCGGCCGTCTGCGGGTTGACCAGCTTCAGGCGGCCGACTTCGGACACGCCGGTGATCGGATCGCCGGGGCCGCGCGCCGCGATGGCGCCGTCCGCGGCAATCGTGACGGTGGAACCCGGCGGAATCACGAGCGCGCCGCCGTCGCCGACGACCGGGCGCGAGCCCATCGTCATCACCTGGCCGTCCGGACCCACCTGCAGATTGCCGACGCGCGTATAGGCCTCGCCGCCATCCGGCGTCTGGACCACGAGCCAGCCGTCGCCCTTGACCGCGACATCGAGCTCGCGCCCGGTCTCGGTGATCGGGCCGTGCGAGAAGTCGGCGCCCGCCGTGGTCGCCGCCACGAAGGCACGCGTCTGCGCTTCCTCGCCAACGACCGGCACCGCACGGAAGGCATTCACCTGCGCCCGAAACCCGGGTGTCGAGACGTTCGCCATGTTGTTGGCGACAGAGGCCTGCTGTTCCATGGCCTGCTTGGCGCCGCTCATGGCGACGTACAACATTCGATCCACGACTGCTCCTGCTTCAGCGCATGTTGATCAAGGTCTGCATGACCTGATCCTGCGTCTTCACCGTCTGGGCGTTGGCCTGGTAGTTGCGCTGCGCCACGATGAGATTGACCAGCTCCGAAGTCAGGTCGACGTTGGATGACTCCAGTGCGCCGGATTCGAGCGAACCGAGCTTGGTGCCCTCGCCCGGCGTGCCGGTCAGCGCCTGGCCCGAAGCCTGCGTCTCGGCATACATGTTCTGGCCCTTGGGCTCCAGGCCGTTGGGATTGGCAAAAGACGAGAGCACCACCTGGCCCAGCAACTTGCTCTGCTCGTTGGAGAACTTGCCGGTGATCGTGCCGTCGGAATTGATCGAGAACGACGTCAGCTCGCCGGAGGTGTAGCCGTCCTGGTTGAGCTTGCTCATCGCGTTGGTGGAACCGAACTGCGTCGTGCCGGTGAGGTCGACCGTCATGTTCAGCGCCGCCGAGCCGTTCGGGAAGTTCGCGGTCGGCAGCGTGATCTTGCCGCCCGCGGGTGCCGTGAGATTGCCGTTGGTGTCGAAGGTCAGCGAACCGCCGGCGAGCTTGGCGCCGCCGTTGAGCGCAGCGCCGTCGAGGGTCCCGTAGGTGTCCCACGTGCCGGCGCCCGTCTTCACGAAGTAGACCGCGAGGTCGTGCGGATTGCCCAGCGAGTCGTACACCGGACCGATCGCATTGGAATAGTTGAAGGTCGCCGAATCATTGGCGTCGAAAGGCGTCTTCGTCGGGGCAGTGCTGCGCGAATCGAGATTGAACTCGGCGTCCACGCCCGTGGTGGCGTTCGGCGTCATGGCGGCGGTCGGGATCTGGATGGCCGACGGCGTGCCGCCGTTGATGCCGCCGCTGGCGTTGACGCCGAAGCCCGTCAGGCGCAGGCCGGATGCGTTGACGATGAAGCCGTCCTTGTCCTTGGTGAACTGGCCGTTGCGCGAATACATGACCTCGCCGCTGGCGCTGGACATGCGAAAGAAGCCATCGCCGTTGAGGATCGCGACATCCAGCGGACGGCTGCTGGTCTGCGTCACGCCTTGCGTGAAGTTCTGCACCACACCAGCCACCGACGCGCCGAGGCCGACGCGCGAACCGGCATAGACGTCCTGGAAAGTGGCGGCAGCGGACTTGAAGCCTACCGTGCCCGAGTTCGCGATGTTGTTGCCGATGACGTCGAGGTTGGCGGCGGAAACGCTCAGGCCGCTGATGCCTTGGGAGAAACTCATGATGAATCCTTGTTTGATGCAGAAGGAAAACGGAAGACGGGAGACGGAAGGCGTGCCTGCCTTGCGTCAGAGGAACATGCGCACGTCGGAGAGATTGATGGTCTGGCCCGATGCGAGCTCGAGCGTCGGGCCGCTCGCGCTCTGCTTGACGGCGGCCACCTGCGCGAAGGTGAGCGCAGTGGCGTCCACAGCCGTGCCGCCATTGGTTGCGGCCACCGTGAACTTGTAGCTGCCGGCCGCCACGGCGTTGCCCTGGTCGTCCTTGCCGTCCCAGGTCACTGCGTTGACGCCCTCGGTCATGGAGCCGGCTTCGATGGTGCGCACGGTCTTTCCGCTCGCATCGACGATCTTGATCTGCACGTCGGCCGCGGTGCCTGGCAACTGCACTGCAAAGGCCTGCACAGCCGGGTCCTTGCCGTCTTCCGGCGCCGTGGTGGTCAGCGAGTCGCCCGGCGACAGCACGTGATAGCCGATGAGAGACGCAGCCTGCAGCACCTGATTGGAGCCCGTCTGGTTCACCAGACCCGACAGCGTGTTGTTGAGCTTCTCGATGCCGCTCACGGTGCTCATCTGTGCGAGCTGCGAGGTGAGCTCCGCGTTCTCCATCGGATTGAGCGGGTCCTGGTTGTTGAGCTGCGTGACCAGCAGCTTGAGAAAGCGCTGCTCGGTGTCGTTGTTCGAGACACTGGCGGTGCTCGCTGCGGCACTGGCTGCGTTCAGCCCGCTGATGGAAGACGTGTCTGCGATGGCCATGGATGCTTTCCTTGCTTTCCGTGAGTGGTTTTATTGGCCGATGGTCAGCGTCTTGACCATCAGCGTCTTGGCTGTGTTGAGCACTTCGACGTTCGCCTGGTAGCTGCGCGACGCTGAAATCATGTTGGTCATTTCTTCGACGACGTTCACGTTCGGCATCGCCACATAGCCTTCGCCGTTGGCATGCGGGTTCTTCGGATCGAAGACCATCTTTGCGGGCGACTGGTCCTCGACGACGCCCGAGACCTGCACGCCACCGATGTCCTGCTGACCCGAGGGCGCGACTTCGAAGAAGACCTGCTTGGCACGGTAGGGTTCGCCGTCGGGGCCCGCCACGCTTTCCGCATTGGCAAGATTGCTCGCAGTGACGTTCATGCGCTGCGACTGCGCAGTCATGGCGGAACCCGCCACGCTGAAGATGTTCATGGAACCGCTGGAGATTGGCATCGCGTGTTCCCTCGCTTACTGCTGCACCGCGGAGAGCAGCGTCTTGATCTTGGCGCCGATCACGGTGAGGTTCGATTCGTAGCGCAGCGCGTTGTCCGCGAAGTTGATGCGCTCGACGTCCATGTCGACCGTGTTGCCGTCGATGCTCGATTGCATGGGCACGCGATAGAGCAAGTCCTGGTCGGGCATCGACTTCGCTTCGCCCGCGAGATGGCGCGACGATGTCGTGGCCAGCGCGAACGATTGCGACTGACGCCCTTGCTCCACGGCCTGGGACAGACGGCTGCTGAAATCGAAATCGCGGGCCTTGTAGTTAGGCGTGTCCGAGTGGGCGATGTTGGCCGCCAGCACTTCCTGGCGCTCCGCCCGGAGATTGAGTGCTTCGCGGTTGAAGCGAAGCGCCGCATCCAGCTTGTCGATCATTCTTTCCATCCTTGGTGGCGTCGCGTCCGCACTGGGCATGGCGACAGATGGAAAGCGAGTCTATGGACGCGCCGTTTTTGCAATGGGTCGAACAAAGGGGGTTTTCAGCGGCACTTCGCCACTTCGGCATCGGGGGTGTCTTCCTAGAATTGCCCGGCAACTCCTCGATCACCATGCAACAACGCAAGACCCGGAACCGCCTGCTGCGCCTCATGCTGCCGGCATGGATGGCCTGCATGGGCACGGCCTCTCTCGCGGCCGCGCCCGCGCCCGTGCCCGAAGCGGCACGCGCAGCCATCGACAAGCTTCTGCAGGCGCAGACGGCCGGCCTGCCCGGCAAGGCGACGGTCTCCATCAACTCGACGGGGTCTGCACCGCTTCCGCCATGCGATGACTTCGAGGCCTTCATGCCGACCGGCACGACGCCTTGGGGGCGTCTGTCGGTAGGCCTTCGCTGCCGGGGCGACAAGCCCTGGAGCCGCTTCATCTCGGTCAACGTCGCCGTGACAGGCACGTACTTCGTCGCCGCACGCGCCATATCGCCTGGCGAGAGCCTCGGCCCCGGAGACGTGATCGAACGCACCGGCGACCTGAGCAGATTGCCGCGCTCGGTCGTCACCGACGTTTCGGCGCTGCGGGGCGTCACCAGCACGCAGCGCATTGCCGCAGGCGCGCCGCTGCGAAAGGAATTGATGCGCGGCGTCGTCGTGATCCAGCAGGGCCAGACCGTGCAACTGGTCGCTCAGGGCCAGGGTTACGCCGTCAGCACCGAAGGCAAGGCGATGACACGCGCCGAAGCCGGCGCCACGGTGCAGGCCAAAACGCGCGATGGCCGTCTGGTGAGTGGGATCGCCGACGAGGAAGGCCAGATCCGGCTTGCTCAGTAAGCCGCGCTCGCCATTCGATGCGATCGGGCCTAAAGTTCCTGGTCAAGCCGCCGATATATGGGCCAGCCCTTTGAGGAATCATCTTGAAAATCGATCAACCCGCGCCTTCGGCCACGCCTCTTTCCCGCCCCTCCAAGCCGGGCTCTGCCCCAGCGTCCGCCGCCGACGCCGCGAGCCGCTCCAAGGAGGTGGTGCAGGTGTCCGGACAAATCCATGCGCTGCCCAACTCCGCTGGCAGCGATTTCGACGCGGCTCGCGTCGCGGCAATCCGCGAGGACATCCGCGCCGGCCGCTATCAAGTCAACCCCGAGCGGATCGCCAGCGGCCTGCTCGACAGCGTGCGCGACCTGCTCGGCGCCGAGAAGAAGCAATGAACACCATGCTGCTCTACCTGCACGCGGAAAAATCCTGCGTGGAGGAATTCCTGGCCATCCTGTCGCAGGAAGAGGAGGCCATGACGAACCGCCGCTTTGCGGAAGCCGAGCAGATCACCGAACAAAAGATCCAGTTGCTGGAACGCCTGGCTGAACTCGACCGCCAGCGCGAAGCCGCACAGGCCGCACTCGGGTTCGAACCCGGCCGCGCCGGCGCTGATGCGGCGGCGGCGGCCGGCGGGGAAGCAACCCGGCAGGCTTGGGCGGCATTGCTCGAACTGGCCGAGCAGGCCCGAGTGCACAACCTGCGCAACGGTTCGGTTGTCTACGCGCAGCTCGATTTCACGCAGAAGGCACTGCACTTCCTGCAGTCGAGCGTGCAGATGTTCTATGGACCGGACGGCGCCCGCAAGACGGCGGCCGGCGGCCGCGCGCGCCTGGCGCTGGGCTGAACTCTCCCCTCGGGCGCGAAAGCCGCGCCCGGCTACTTGTTCGGATTGAGCAGGTACTTCTCGCCGGTTGCGTGCTTCGAATAGACCGCAATCTCGTCCAGGCGCAGCGCCTCGACCAGCGAGACTTCTTTGGTGTAGCGGCTCGCAAAAGTCGTCTTGAGCTCCTTCGCCACCCGCGCCTTCAGCTTCTGCTGCCCTTCGGGGCCGATTTTCTGAAGGAAGGGGAACAGCAGCCAGCCGCCCATCCCCCAGGTCATGCCGAAATTGCGCACGAACTCCGTTGGCCCGCGATCGAGCCCGCCGTAGATGTAGACCTGCTTGTAGGTGGTCGAGCCATAGCGGCTGTATTCGGTAGCGGTCCTGTTTGCGGCAGCTTCCATGCAGGTCAGGATCTGGCCCGCCAGCTTGCCGCCGCCGATTGCGTCAAAAGCCAGCGTGGCGCCGGTGGCGACCAGCGCCTCCGTCAGATCCTGCATGAAGGTCGGCGATGTGGCGTCGCAGACATACTTGGCGCCCATGCCGCGCAGGAGGTCTTCCTGCTCCTTCTTGCGCACGATGTTCACCAGCCCGATGCCGTCCTGGATGCAGATCCGGTTGAGCATCTGCCCAAGATTGGACGCCGCCGCCGTGTGCACCAGCGCCTTGTGGCCGTCGCGCCGCATCGTCTCGACCATGCCCAGGGCCGTGAGCGGATTGACGAACGAGGACGCCCCTTCGGCAGGCGTCGCGCCGTCGGGAAGCACCATGCACTGCTCAACGGGAATGCAGCGGAATTGCGTGTACATCGCGCCGCCGAGCACCGCGACCGTCTTGCCCATCAGCGCCTGCGCTTCGGGCGAGGCGCCCGCCGCGACCACCACCCCTGCGCCTTCGTTGCCGACCGGCATCGATTGATCCAGGCGAGCGGTCATGCTCTTCATGGCGGCTTCGGGCACCGTGGCGGTGATCACCGGCCGGTCCGGCGTGCCGCCGGCCTTGGCTGTGCGCATGTCCGCCGCGCCGAACAGCAGGCCCAGGTCCGAAGGATTCATGGGTGCTGCTTCGACGCGGACGACCACTTCGTTGGCCGCTGGCTGCGGCAGTGCTTCCTCCGCGAGCGCGAGTTCGAGCACGCCGTCGCGGCGGATCAGCGAACGCAATTGGAGGGTGGTCTTGGGCAGGTGCATGGCGGTGTCCGGTCTGCGAAATGAGGGCGGTCAGTATAGGAGTCAGGGATCAGACGTGCTCGGCCCGATCCTTCAGGTGCCGCGCATTGGCTGCGGCGATTGCCCTGAAGGGATCGCTGATGCGTGCATCCGTAGACGCGCGATGCCAGAAGTCCAGGGCAGCCAGGCACGCGCCCGTCCAGACAGCCCGTTGAGCCGGCAACGGAAGAGGTGCCTCGAAGTTCCGCGGCGGGACCTCCCCGCCCGCGAGTGGCGCATAGAGCATCGGCAGCATGTCGTAGACCGGCGCGAGCGACAGGCAGCCTTGCGGCCGGAAACTGAGGTTGCCAAGATGCATGTCGGCGTTGGCAATCAACCGACCGAACCACCACAGATGCTGGATGCGGATTTCATCATGGGCAGATAGCAGCCCCGCGCCGGCAAGACGGCCCGCGATCCTGGTCCAGTCCATCGCAGCTTCGCCAACCAGCGCAGCGTTGATTGCTTCAAGGCTGCACAGGCGGCTTCTTCCAAACATGCCGATTCGATCGAAGCGCTCCACCTCCAGGAATGTGCGGCCATCGTGCACGAGGATGCGACTTCGCGAGCGCTCGATGCCGGGCAGCGTCCCGGCAGCTTCCAGCGCCAGATGTTCGGCCACCAGCAGATCCGCCCAACGCCGGACCGCCGGCGATCCGTCAGACCCCGAGAACTTGACCAACACATGGGGCGTCGCCTGTCCTTCGAGCGTTCGCAATGCTGGGAACTTCGGGAATTCACCCGCGGCGCTCGAGCCTGGCACCCCTGCCGCAATCGCCTGTTCCGCCAACGCGGCGTAGGCGCGGCCTACGCGCGAGCTGTTCAAGGGCTCGGCCGGCTTGACCTTGTGCTGAAGCCAATTCTCGTAGGCGAGGTCGCCGAGGATGAGGCTGCCACTGGCATCTGAACCTGTACGGCTCAACACGAAGAGGATGTCGTCGTCGGACCACTCGGTCGGATCCGGGGACACCGCAAGCTGGCGATGCTCAGCCCGTGCGAACTGGCGGCCCATGTACCCTTGCGGACGCATGTCGTAGAGGGGATAGGGAAGGCCCTGCCACCACCCGTCGCGCGACGCATCGTCCAGCGGCCAACCGGCCTTGGCGAGATCCAGCAGGGCGCCAGAAGGAGATACCGGGGTCAGCGACGCGATGGATTCGGCCCTGCCCTCGGCATTGACCTCGTACAAGGATAAGTCGGAGGCGTCCCCGCGCAAGGGACGGCGCAATGCATAGCGCGCGCGCCGCGCTTTACCGATGGTTAGGACTCGGTCTCCAAGCTCGCCCAACAGCCGATGCAAGGTCGCGACACTGACACCCACAGCATCAGCCAACTCGGCGGCGCTAGCCATCGGGCGTCTGGCGAGTAGCGCGGTCAGCTGGTCGCGCGCAGCCTGGTTACGAATTCGCATGCTCTTTATGAGAAGATTCCTGAGAAGATTATTCCCATCATCTCATAGAGCGATCGACCGATTTTTACTATCTTTTTTGAGAAGATCAGGAGACCAAATCAAGGCGCAAGATCATCCGCGCCCGCATCCGGATAGGCCAGCACCCGGTCGATCCGCTTGCCATCCAGGGCCGCGACTTCGAAGCACCAGCCTGCGCATTCGATGCGCTCGCCGACTTCGGGCAGCTGGCCGGAGACAGACATCAGCAACCCGGCCACGGTGTTGTAGCGGCCGCGATCTTCATCGGGCAGTTCGCGAATACCAAGCCGCGCGCGGAGTTCGGACACCGGCATCAGGCCATCGAGCTCCCACACGCCGTCGGGACGCTCCCGCGCCCAGGCTTCCTCGTGCGTCTGCACCTGCAATTCGCCGGTGATCGCCTCCAACAGGTCGCGCGGCGCCATCAGGCCCTGGACGACGCCGTATTCATCGACCACGAACACCAGCCGCCCGGCGCGCAGACGAAACTGCTCGAGCAGCTCCATGCCCGTCAGTGTTTCAGGCACGAACACGGCCGGCTGCGCCGCCTGTTCGACAGTCCCTTGGTGATCGGGGCCGAGCCGGAGCAGATGGGCGACGCTGATCACGCCGATGACGTCGTCCAGCGAATTTCGGCAGACCGGATACCAGGAATGGACCAGGTCGAGAGCGCCGGCGTCGGAAACCTTCCGAAGGCACTGCGCGATCGTGAAAGAGGCTTCGAGCCATTCGATGTCGGCGCGCGGAACCATCAGCGACGTGAGCCGCCGATCGTCGAGGTGAAACACATTGCGCACCATCTGGTGCTCGTGCATTTCGATCACGCCGGCATCGACGCCTTCTTCGAGACTGGCGGAGATTTCCTCTTCGGTCACTACGCGTGCGGCGTTCGAATCGATGCGCAGCAGCTTGAGGGTTGCGGCCGTGGCGCCCGACAGCAGCAGGACGAAAGGCTTGGCTGCCGTGGCAAGGCCGCGCATGGGGCGCGCCACAAAGCGCGCGACCGGCTCCGGATAGAGCTGTCCGATGCGCTTGGGCACCAGCTCGCCGAAGATGATCGTGAAAAAGGTGATGCAGCTCACGACGACCGCCGTCGACGCGATGCTGGCGCTGCCCCGGCCCATGCCTGCTTTTTCCATCCACTCGGCGAGCGGCGCCGCGAAAGCCGCCTCCCCGACGATGCCGCTCAGCATGCCAATGGACGTGATGCCGATCTGGACACTGGACAGGAACTGCGTCGGATCGGCCATCAGCTTCAGCGCCGCGGCGGCACCTGCGTCGCCCGTCTCTGCCAAGGCCGCGAGGCGTGCGCGGCGACTGGTGGAAAGGGCCATTTCGGACATTGCGAACAGCGCATTGAGCGTGGTCAGCAAAGCCAGTAGGAAAACATCCATGGACGCGGGAGAGAATGGGGACCATGGCACTTTACTTGATCGGCGATGTGCAAGGCTGCGACGAACCGCTGCAGCGCCTGCTCGACCTCATCGCCTTCTCGCCGAGCCGCGACGCTCTGGTGGTGCTCGGCGACCTTGTCAATCGTGGGCCGGACTCCGCCCGCGTGCTTCGGCGAATGCAGCGTTATGGTGCCTCGGCGCGCAGCCTTCTCGGCAACCATGACCTGCACCTGCTCGCCGTTGCCTATGGCGCCCAGAAGGCCGGGCGCAAGGACACCACCGCCGACGTGCTCACGGCGCCTGACCGCGACCTCATGCTCGATTGGCTGCGCCACCAACACATGGCGCTCCATCAGAAGATCGGCGGTGACGACCTGCTGATGGTGCATGCGGGCGTCTTGCCGCAATGGACGGTCGAAGACACCGTTTCGCTGGCGTCCGAACTGGAATCGGTGCTGCGCGGCCCGGCGATCGCCGATTTCCTGCCTGTGATGTACGGCAATGAACCCGACCAGTGGAATGACGCCCTCACCGGCGCCGAACGGCTGCGCGTCATCGTCAATGCGCTGACGCGGATGCGTTTCTGCACTGCCGAGGGTGCAATGGAATTCGAGAGCAAGGATGCGGTCGGCACTGCGCCATGGGGCTACATGCCGTGGTTCGACGTCCCAGCGCGCAAGACGGCGACCGCCACAGTCGCTTTCGGCCACTGGTCGACCTTGGGCTGGTTGTCACGGCCGGACCTGATCTCGACCGACACGGGCTGCGTGTGGGGCGGTTGCCTCAGCGCCGTGCGCTTTGGCGCATCTACGCAAGAACGCGAGCTGATCCAGGTGAAATGCCCCCAAGCCCAAAAACCAGGCTGAGCATAGATCAGCCCCCTTCGAGAAACACCGCGGAACCGGCTTAGCCGGGCCGCTGGTGTTGCCCCCGGCAGGGGGTGGGCGCCCGACACGAAGTAGTGCGGGCAACCTGGGGGCGAGCCCTATTCCGCCGACTTGAAGAGGGCGGGCACCTTGCGCTTGCTCTTGATGTTGCTGGAGAGCCCTCGGGCAGGCGCAGCTTTGGCCGCGGCTTCCCATGCGGGGGCGGCTTCGCGCTCGGCGGGCGCCTCATAGGGCTGCTCGAAGAACGGGTCTCGGGGGGCCGCGGGTGCACGGTGGGGGCGACCGCCTCGAGCCGAACGGGCATCGCCACGGTCGCGGGGGCGGTCCAGCGTGTCAAGCACGTCGCGTGCATCGCCCGCTTCGCCCTCTTCGCGCCAATGGCGGCGGCCATCGTTGATGCGGCCGCGCGGACGGTCTTCCTCGAACTCGATCGGCTCGAGCTCGATCTTCTTCTTGATCAATTTCTCGATGTCGGCGACGAGTCGAACGTCGTTGCCGCCGCTGGCGAAGCTCACCGCCAGGCCTGAGGCTCCGGCGCGACCCGTGCGTCCGATGCGGTGCACATAATCTTCGGCGTTGAACGGAATGTCGAAATTGAACACCGCCGGCACGTCCTTGATGTCGAGTCCGCGCGCAGCGACGTCGGTCGCAACCAGCAGGTCGACCTCGCCGGCCTTGAATGCAGCAAGCGCCTTGAGTCGCTCGTCCTGACTCTTGTCGCCGTGCAGCGCGGTGGTCTTGAGCCCCTCGCGCTCGAGCGAACGCGCGAGCCGCGCGCAGCCCAGCTTGCTGTTGACGAAGACGAAGGCCTGCGTGATGCCGCGCTGGCGCACGATCTGCTTCAGCGCGCGGCGCTTGTCGTCGTCACCCACGCTGTAAAAGCGCTGCTCGACCGTGGAGGCCGTTTCGTTCGGCCGCGCGACCTCGATCGTGACCGGGTTCTGCAGGTAGCTGCCAGCCAACCGCTTGATTTCAGGGGAAAAGGTTGCCGAGAACAGCAGCGTGATGCGCTGCTTGGGCAGATAGGACAGGATGCGCTGCAGGTCGGGCAGGAAACCGATATCGAGCATGCGGTCGGCCTCGTCGAGCACCACGTACTCCACCTGGTTGAGGACCGCGTTCTTGGCCTCGATGTGGTCGAGCAGGCGGCCGGGCGTTGCTACCAGCACTTCGACGCCTTTTTTGAGTTCGAGCGTCTGCGGCTTCATGTCGATGCCGCCGAACACCACTGCACTGCGGAGGTTCGTGTACTTGGCGTACAGCTTGACCTGCTGCGCGACTTGGTCGGCGAGCTCGCGCGTCGGCAGCAGCACCAGGGCGCGCACCGGATGGCGCGCGGGCGAGGTGGAGCTGTTCTCGTGCTTGAGCATCCGCTGCAGCAACGGCAGCGAGAACGCCGCCGTCTTGCCGGTGCCGGTCTGGGCGGCACCCATCACGTCCTGGCCCGACAGGACCACGGGAATGGCCTGCTCCTGGATCGGCGTCATGGTTTCGTAGCCCATTTCGGCTACGGCGCGCGCCAGCGGTTCGGCCAGGGAAAGATTGGAGAAGGAGCTTGTCATGAAGCCGAGCATTCTCTCACCCCCAGGCTCCGCGCACTTTGTGTCGCTTCGCCTACCCCCTGACCGGGGGCAACACCGGCGGCCTGGCGAAGCCAGTTCCGCAGTGTTTCTAGGATTTCGCCGTCCCGCTGCGGGGGGGGCGAATGAAGGCACACTGGCTGGCGGGTTTTTAGAGGCTTTTTGAGGCGAAGGTGTCGCAGTCTTCCATGTTGCCGCTCTTGAAGCCGGTCATGAACCAGCGTTGGCGCTGGGCGCTGCTGCCGTGGGTGAAGCTGTCGGGGACGACGGCGCGGCCGGCTGAGCGTTGGAGGGCGTCGTCGCCGATTTTCTGGGCGGCGTTCATGGCGGATTCGATGTCGCCCGGATCCAGCCACTGCTTGGACTCCTGGGAATGATGAGCCCAGACGCCGGCGAAACAATCGGCCTGCAGTTCCACACGGACGCTCAGCGCGTTGTTCTGGCCGTGGCTCAAACGGCCGCGCATCTGGTCGACCTTGCCGGTGACGCCGAGTTCGTCCTGCACGTGATGGCCGACTTCGTGCGCAATGACGTAGGCCTGCGCGAAGACGCCGGGCGCGCCGAGTTGGTTTCTCAGCGTGTCGTAGAAGCCGAGGTCGATGTAGACCTTCTGGTCGCCGGGGCAATAAAAAGGACCCATAGCCGACTGGCCGGTGCCGCAGGCGGTCGGCGTGGCGCCGCGGAAGAGCACCAGCTTCGGCGCCGTGTACCTCGCGCCGCGCTGCTGGAAGATGTCACCCCAGACCACTTCGGTGTTTCTGAGCACGGTGGAGACGAAGGCCGCGTCCTTGTCGTTGGCCGGCGGCTTGTGCGCCGGGCCCTGCTGCTGCACCTGGGGCGCCGGCTCGCCGCCGCTCAGGAGCCCGAGCACCGTCAGCGGGTTGATGCCGAAGATCCAGCCGGCGATCAACGCGACGGCCACCGTTCCGATACCGATCCCGCGCCCGCCGATCGGCAGGCCAAAGCCCCCGCCGCCGCCATCATCGCGGCGGTCTTCGACGTTGTCGGATTGTTCGTTGCCTTCCCATCTCATGACGCACTCCTTGCCGCTGCCGCAGCGGTCGCAAGATGGTACGCGTTCACCGCGGCACCACGTCTCCGACATTGATGGCGAGATGCTGCCGGTCGCGGGCAGCCGGCAAAGGCCGCTCCGGCCCCGAGATGCTGTAGGACCGGGCCCGAGGTGGCCCACAGGTTTCGGGAAGCCACTCAGGCCTTGGGCAAGGTCACGCCGCGCTGGCCCTGGTACTTGCCGCCCCGGTCCTTGTAGCTCGTCTCGCAGACTTCGTCGCTTTCGAAGAACAGGACCTGCGCGCACCCTTCGCCAGCGTAGATCTTGGCCGGCAGCGGCGTGGTGTTGCTGAATTCGAGGGTGACGTAGCCTTCCCATTCGGGCTCGAAGGGCGTCACGTTGACGATGATGCCGCAGCGGGCGTAGGTGCTCTTGCCCAGGCAGATGGTCAGCACGTTGCGCGGGATGCGGAAATACTCGACCGTGCGCGCGAGTGCGAAGCTGTTGGGCGGAATGATGCAGCTGTCGCCGTGAAAGTCGACGAAGCTCTTCTCGTCGAAGTTCTTCGGGTCGACGACCGTGCTGTGGATGTTGGTGAAGACCTTGAACTCGGGGGCGCAGCGGATGTCGTAGCCGTAGCTCGAGGTGCCGTAGCTGATGATCTTGTGACCATCGCGCTCGCGGATCTGGCCGGGCTCGAAGGGCTCGATCATCCCGTTCTTCTCGGCCATGCGCCGGATCCACTTGTCGCTCTTGATGCTCATGTCGGGGGTCCTTCCTAGGGGCCGCTATTCTAGGCAGCGGCGGCCCTCCGTCCCCCTGCCCTCCGCTGCCTCAGTCGGCGAGAGCTTGCGAGACCACGGTCCGCTCGATCAGCCGGTCGTCGCCCAGCACGATGAGGGCAAACAGCATCTCCTCGAGCGTGTTCGCCAGTGCCGTCTTGCGCGCCAGCAGCGGCGTCGCCGTCGGGTTGATCACCACGAAGTCGGCCTCGCAGCCAGGCTGCAGATTGCCCACCACGCCTTCCAGCCCGAGCGCTCGCGCTGCCCCTGCCGTGTGTCGCCACCAGAGCTGCGAGGGCGGAATGCTGACGCCGGGCTTGGTCTGGCCCTCGCGGCCCGCGTAGTAGGCAGCCAACATGGTGGCGAAAGGGCTGAAGCTGGTGCCGCCGCCGACATCGCTTGCCAGGCCATACGGATAGCCAATGCGATCTGCGCCTTCGAAGTCGAAAAAACCGCTGCCCAGGAAGAGATTGCTCGTCGGGCTGACGGCTGTCGCGGTACGGGTTTCGCGCATCAGGCGGCGATCGTCGTCGTCGAAGTGGATGCAATGCGCGTACACGGCGCGCTCGCGCATCAGGCCGAAGCCGGCATACACATCGAGGTACGAACGGGCATGCGGAAAGAGCTCCCGAGCCCATTTCACCTCGTCCTTGTTTTCCGCGACGTGCGAGTGAATCCAGGTGTCGGGGTATTTGGCCGCCAACTCGCCGGCGCCGCGCAACTGGGCGTCGGTGCTGGTGGGCGCAAAGCGCGGCGTGATGGCATAGCCGAGCCGGTCGACGTTGTGCCACCGGCGAATGAGCGCCTCGGAATCGATCAGGCTCTGCTCGGTCTGGTCACGTACACCGTCAGGCGAATGGCGGTCCTGCAGCACCTTCCCCGTGATCATGCGGAGTTTGCGTCGCCGGGAGGCCTCGAAGAAGGCGTCCACGGATGCGGGGTGGGAGGTGGCGAAGGTCAGCGAGGTCGTCACCCCATTGCGCATCAGTTCGTCCAGGAATACCTCGGCGACTTCGCCGGCATGAACCGGGTCGGAAAAGCGGCCTTCGGCCGGAAAGGTGTAGTTCTCGAGCCAGGGCAGCAGCCCGTCGGCAGGCGCGCCGATGATGTCGGTCTGCGGAAAATGGACATGCATATCGATAAACCCCGGCGCAAGGATGCGCCCGGGCCAATGCGTGACAGGCACTTGCGGATACCGCTGCGCGAGTGCGGCGTAGGCACCGGCGTCCTGCACGCGCTGCCGTCCATTGGCATCGGGGCCGACGACCAGGAGGCCGTCTTCGTCGAAGACCGGCTGGCCGGCGGGATCGAATCGCAAAAGGGAGGCACGGTACGCTTGCATGGGCACGGAGGGTAAGTCAGCAATGCGGGTACGCGATGTGCATGCGCGTATGGGCGCTATACGGCGGCAATACTGCAGCTTTCCGGCCGATGGTAAGCGCGGCACCGGCGCGAGGCTCGACCATAATTCCGGCAACTCTTTCCAGGAAGATCATGAAATCACGTGACGCCGCCAAGAGCGCCCGCAGCCGATGAAGGTGCTGCTGATCGCAAACTACGAGCCGGACGGACAGGCCAGCATGCTGGCTTTCAAGCGCGTCCTCGAACGTGAACTGCCCCGGCTCGGGTGCGAAGTCCGCGTGATCGCGCCCACCATGCGACTGCTGCGCTACTTCAAGACGTCGCGCTGGTGGAAGTGGCCCGCCTACGTGGACAAGTTCATCCTGTTCATGCCGTCGATTGCGCGCCCGGTGCGCTGGGCCGACGTGGTTCATGTGGTCGATCATTCCAACAGCATCTACGTTCCCTGGGTGGACAGCAAGCCCAACGTCGTCACGTGCCACGACGTGATCGCGGTGCAAGCGGCCAAAGGCATGATCGAGGGCTGGCAGGTCGGCCGGTTCGGGCGGCTGCTGCAGCGGCTCATCGCACGGGGGCTGGCAAAGGCCGACCTCATCACCTGCGTGTCGGATCTGACCCGCCGTGACCTGCTCGCGCTGGGCTTCGCGGACGAACGCAGGGTCACGACCGTGCTCAACGGCCTGAACGACAACTTCGCCCCGGTGCCGACGGACGATGCGAGGCGGCTGATTTCGCGGTTCGGCCTTTCTCCCGAAGACAAATACCTGCTCCACGTCGGCTCGGAACTGGACCGCAAGAACCGGCGCGGAGTGCTCGAAGCCTTCATCGCCCTGCAAGAGCGCGCCCGGGCCGGCGGAACGCCTGCCATCGTCCAGCGCCTGGCGCTGGTCGGGCCCGACCTGAACGACGAATTGATGAACGTGGCACGCCAGCACGGCGTGGCGGATCTGATCCTGACCGTCAGGAACATCTCGCATGAGGAACTGCGGGCGCTCTATTCGAGCGCCGTGGCGCTGCTTTTTCCGTCGTTCCAGGAAGGTTTCGGCTGGCCGGTCATCGAGGCGCAGGCTTGCGGCTGCCCCGTGTTGACGTCCAATCGTGCGCCAATGAACGAAATTGGCGGCCCCGGCGCGGTCTACGTCGATCCGAACGATCCGACAGCCATGGCCGCGGCGATCGAGTCGGCGGCACCGCACCTGGACGAGATGCGCCGCCTCGGCCTCGAGAACGCCGCGAACTACACCGCTGAACGGATGGCATCCAACTACGTCTCCGCTTACCGGCGAGTGATTGCCGAGCGAAGCGCGACGAACCAACCGCACCCGCGAAAGGCCCCATGAGAAAGCTGCTGGCGCTCGGCGTCGTGTTTCTCCCCTGGGCCATCAAGCGCTGGGTCTTGCGCCGCTTCTGGGGCTACCAGATCGCGGACGGGGCGCGCATCGGGCTGTCCTATATCTTTCCGGGCCAGCTGGTGATGGGCGAAGGCGCCTACATCGGGCACCTGAACGTCGCCATTCACCTGGGCCGGATGGAGTGCGGTGCGCACTCGATCATCAATCGCTCCAACTGGATCACCGGCCACCCGCCGGGCGGCGCCCACTTCACGCACCGGACGCAGCGCGATCCGGCGTTTCTGCTCGGCGACCATGCGGCGGTCACCAAGTCGCACATCATCGATTGCACCGACAGGATCGAGATCGGCGCCTTCACGACCGTCGCCGGCTACCAATCGCAGCTCATCACGCATGGGATCAACGTGTTCGAAAGCCGGCAGGACTGCAAGCCGATCCGCATCGGCGCCTACTGCCTGGTGGGCACGCGGGTCACCGTGCTCGGCGGCTCGGCCTTGCCCGACAGGTCAGTGCTGGGCGCCGGATCGGTGCTGAACAAGGTCCACACCGAGGAATACGCCGTCTATGCAGGGCAACCCGCTGCCAAGGTGAAGACCCTCGACCCCGAAGACGCCTACTTCCATCGCGCAAGCGGCTTCGTTGACTGAATCCAGGGCGGGCTGTGGCGGGAGGTCAGTTGACCTTGCCTTGAACACCTTCGACCAGCCAGTTCATCTTGAGGATCTGCTCATCGGTCAGGCTCTGGCCCTTGGGGATGACGACATGGCCCTGGTTGTCGCGCACGTCGGCAACGGCATGAAAAGGTTGCAGCTTGCCTGAAGCGATGTCCTGCTGGCGCAGCATCACTTCGTCCTGCACGGCCTTGGGCACCTTCGTGCCGAAATCGCCCACGCGGATCATTCCTTCCTTGACGCCACCCCACACGCTGCCGCTCTTCCAGGTGCCGTCGAGCACGGCGCGCGCGCGCTGCGTGTAGTACTCGCCCCACTGGTGGGTGACCGCGATGATCTGCGCATCGGGTGCGACCTTGCGCATGTCGGAGTGATAGGCCACGGCCATCTTGCCGCGCTCCTGCGCCGCGGCCATGACGGCGGTCGACCCTGTGTGAAAGGCGATCACGTCGACGTTCTGGTTGAACAAGGTCATCGCTGCTTCGCGCTCCTTGGGCGGGTCGAACCAGACGTCGAGCCACACCACCTTGACCTGCGCCTTGGGATTGACCGAGCGCATGCCCAGCGTGAAGGCGTTGATGCCCTGCAGCACTTCGGGGATCGGAAAGCCGGCGACGTAGCCGGCGACATTGGTCTTCGTCATGCGGCCGGCCGCGACACCTGCGAGATACCGGCCTTCGTAGTAGCGCGCGTTGGCGATCGCGACGTTGGGTGCGGTCTTGTAGCCGGTGATCGACTCGAACTTCACATCCGGAAAATCGCGCGCCACCTTCAGCGTCGGCTCCATGTAGCCGAAGCTCGACGTGAAGATCAGCTTGTTGCCCTGCTGCGCGAGATCGCGGATGACGCGCTCGGCATCGGCGCCTTCGGGAACGTTTTCGACATAGGTGGTCTTCACCTTGCCTGCGAGGGCGGCCTCGACGGTCTTGCGCCCGTTTTCATGCTGGCGCACCCAGCCGGCGTCGGTGACGGGCGCGACATAGACGAATCCGATCTTGAGCGGATCGGGCTTCGGCGTGGTGTTCGCGGGGGTTGCGGTGTTCGCGGGTTGCGAAAAAGCGGGAAGAAAAAAGCAGGCGGCCGCGAGCGCGGCAGCGAGGTTTTTGTACATGGTAGTCCTCTACATGGCCCCAAAAAGAAAAATGGCGCTGCGGGGCAGCAGCGCCGGGCGGGCATTTTACGCGCGCTGTGCTTGAATGAGGCGGGCCCGTGTCACACACTCTTCACGGCGATGTCACGGCTTCTCCCTAGTCTCGTGTGCGTTCACAGCCCACGAACCAACTCCCGGAGGAGAACCCCATGAACTCGCGCCGCAAATTCATCCAAGGCACCGCCACGACCGGCATTGCCGCCGCCACGCTCGCCGCATTTCCACCCAGCATTCGACGCGCTCTTGCGATTCCGGCGCACAACAAGACCGGCAGCATCAAGGATGTCGAACACATCGTGATCCTGATGCAGGAGAACCGCTCCTTCGACCATTACTTCGGCACGCTGCGCGGCGTGCGCGGCTTCGGCGACCGGTTCACGATCCCACTGCCGCAGGGCCTGAACGTCTGGCAGCAGACCGATGCCAACGGCCGGCAGGTGCTGCCCTTCCATCTCGACGGCAGCACGGGCAATGCCCAGCGCTTCAGCGGCACGCCGCACTCATGGGCGGACGGCCAGAACGCGTGGGACGGCGGCCGCATCAATCAATGGCCGCGCTACAAGACGGCCGCGTCGATGGGCTACTTCAAGGAAGCCGAGTTGCCCTATCAGTTTGCGCTGGCCAATGCCTTCACGATCTGCGATGCCTATCACTGCTCCATGCATACGGGCACCAATTCGAACCGCATGTTCCTTTGGACCGGCACCAATGGCCCGACCGGCGCGGGTGTCGCGTCGGTCAACAACGAGTGGGACTCCATCGATGCATCGACCTTCGGATACGAATGGAAGACCTACCCCGAGCGCCTCCAGGCCGCCAAGGTGAGCTGGATGGTCTACCAGAACATGCCGGACAACTTCGGCGACAACCCGCTCGCGGGATTCAAGCAGTACCGCATCGCCAACGAAGTCTCGGGCAAGCCGGTGAGCAACGACGCGCTTTCGCCCGCCTACGATCCTGCGAGCGATGATGCCGGCAACCCGCTCTACAAGGGCATTGCCAACACGATGCCGGGCGATCTCAACGATCCGTCGACCCACTTCGATCGGTTCCGCCAGGACATCAAGTCCGGCAAGTTGCCGCAGGTGTCATGGCTCATTGCCGGGGCGACCTATTCGGAGCACCCGGGCCCGTCCAGCCCGGTTCAGGGCGCCTGGTACATCCAGGAGACGCTCGATGCGTTGACTGCCGTGCCCGAGGTCTGGAGCAAGACCGTGCTGATCGTCGATTTCGACGAGAACGACGGCTACTTCGACCACTGCCCTTCCCCCTCCGCGCCTTCGCTGAATCCGGACGGCACGCCGGCCGGCAAGACGACGCTGCCCGAGCGCGAAGTCGCCTTCGAGCGCTTCACGCATCCCAATCCACCCGGCACGAAAGGCCAACCGCAGCCCGACGGGCGCGTGTACGGACCCGGCATGCGCGTGCCGATGTATGTGATCTCGCCATGGAGCCGCGGCGGCTGGGTCAATTCGCAGGAGTTCGATCACACCTCGGTCGTCCGCTTCATCGAGAAGCGCTTCGGCGTCAAGGAGCCGAACATCAGCCGCTTCCGCCGGGCGGTGTGTGGCGACCTGACGAGCGCCTTCAATTTCGAGAATCCCAATGACGAAGTGCTGCCCACGCTAGCAGGCCGCAAGTCGCGCGCGCAGGCGGACGCGCTGCGCGCCGAACAGGAAAAGCTCACGCCTATCACGCCGCCCGCCAACCCGCTGCTGCCGCAGCAGGCCACCGGAACGCGGCCGTCGCGCGCGCTGCCCTATGAACTGCACGTGAGCGCGCGCGCTGATGCACTGCATGGGCGCGTCCGGCTCGTGTTCGCCAATACTGGCGAGGCAGGGGCCGTGTTCCACGTCTACGACAAGCTCAATCTCGATCGCCTTCCGAGGCGCTACATGGTCGAACAAGGCGAGCGCCTGGAAGACGACTGGAGCGCCATGACCAGCAACGCCGGTCTCTACGATCTCTGGGTGCTCGGGCCCAACGGCTTCCATCGGCACTTCAAGGGAGACCTGAATCGCTTGCGCGCCCGCGGTGCACCCGAGCCGGAGTTGCGCGTCGGATACGAGAAGCGCCGCGGCGACCTCTATGTGAAGCTGCGCAATGACGGCGACCGGCCATGCCAGTTCACCGTCAAGGCCAAGGCTTACCGCAATGACGCGCGGCAGGTTCGCGTCAAGGGCGGTGAAGATACCGAGTTGCACTGGGACCTGGACGACAGCGGCTGCTGGTATGACTTCTCGGTGACCTGTGATTCGGACCCGGCCTATTGCCGCCGGTTTGCCGGTCGCGTAGAGACTGGCAAGCATTCCGTGAGTGATCCGGCCTTCGGCAAGCCGGATCTTTGAACCAGGAAGCAAAAAGGGGCGCTGCTCAGGCCGCGCCCCTTTTTCTTTCTATGGATTTTTTCTACTTGGAAGCGGTCGCCGGATTCTTCATGGTTGAAATGACTCGGCTGTTGACGCGCGAGCCGCCTACGACGTTCTGATCCGGCGCCGAAGCAGCGGCGATTGCCTGTGCATTGATGACCGCTGGGTCGACCATCGGCGTGAAGGGCTCCGCACCGCGCGAACCGCGCGTCACGTTCTGGTCCGGTGCATGCGCCGTTGCGATCGCTTGCTGCGCCATCTTTTCAGGATCGGCCATCGGCGTGAAGACTTCAGCGCCGCGCGAGCCGCGCGTCACGTTCTGGTTGGGCGCGTGGGCTGCGGCGACGGCCTCGGCCTGGACATCGGCACGGCTGCGGCCTTGAACGGTCTGAGCCTGGGCGCTGGCAACGGCGCATGCGGCCAAAAGCGCGCCACACGTGATCTGGGAGAGTTTCATGTCGAATCCTTTGGATGAGGGAAGTAAGGGAAAACCCTTTGGACGTTAACCCTCGTCCGTGGCGAAACGATGACGAAACCCAAACCCACGTCCCCGACGTGACGAACTCAAACACGCCGCTCAGGCGAAGCCGTCGAACACAGCGTTGAGCCGGTCGACATAGGCACGCTTGGCCGCCGCCTCGACAAAGCTCCCTTCGAAACTGTTGGCGGCCAGTTGCCAAGCATGCTGCGCAGTGAGGCCGGTGGCGGCAAAGGTCTCGATGAAGTTCTGGTTCATGTAGCCGCCGAAATAAGCCGGGTCGTCCGAGTTCACCGTCGCCACCAGACCGCCATCGAGCAACTCCCGTAGGTTGTGCTGGCCGAGATCGGGAAAAACGCAGAGCTTGAGATTCGACAGCGGACACACGGTCAGCGGGATGCGGTCGTGTGCGAGCCGCTTCATGAGCGCTGCGTCCTTGGTGCTTTGTACGCCATGGTCGACGCGCTCGACCTTGAGCACGTCGAGCGCGCTCCAGATATAGGCTGGTGGTCCCTCTTCGCCCGCGTGCGCGACGAGATGAAAACCCAGCTCACGGCAACGAGCGAACACCCGCGCGAACTTCTCGGGCGGATGGCCGAGTTCGCTCGAATCGAGGCCGACGCCGATGAAGCGATCGCGGAACGGCAGCGCCTGCTCGAGCGTCGCGAAAGCGTCTTCCTCGCTCAGGTGCCGCAGAAAGCACAGGATCAGTTCGGCATCGACTCCGAGCTTGGCCTTGGCCTCGACGCAGGCGCGGTGCAGCCCGTCAATCACCGTCTGCATCGACACGCCGCGCTCGGTGTGGGTCTGCGGGTCGAAGAACATCTCGGTGCGGATGACGTTGTCCGCAGCGGCGCGCTCCAGATAGGCCCAGGCCATGTCGTAGAAGTCCTGCTCCTTGAGCAGCACGCTGGCGCCCGCGTAGTAGATGTCCAGAAAGCTCTGCAGGTTCGTGAATGCGTAGGCGCGGCGCAGGTCTTCCACGCTCGCATACGGAATGGCGACGCCGTTGCGCTTCGCCAGCGCAAAGATGAGTTCGGGCTCCAGCGAGCCCTCGATGTGTATGTGCAGTTCGGCCTTGGGCATGGCGGCGAGCAGCGCGGGCAGGCGGTCGGCAGGCACGTCGCGGACTGCGTGCCGGGTGGGCCGGAACTTGGAGATATTCATCAGCAGACTCCGAAGGTAATGCCGCGCGTCTTGAGATGGCGGCGGTAAATGGACGAGGCCTTGTCGGCCACGGTGTGAAGCTCGGCCCGGAGATCGAGCGGCAGGCGCTTGGGGCTTTGCGACTCGAGCACCGGCTTGTCCTGCAGGAAGATGGTGTCCTGGAACGCGCGCAATGAAGCCTCGTCGCGCTCGAAGTCGGCCGTCGCAAAGCGGAACCAGACACGGCAACGCTCGGCGTCGATCGGGCAGATGTACATCGCGATCGATTCGCGGTAGTCGCCGATGCCGACGCTCACCGCGTCGGGCACCTTGGTGAGCACCGCCGCATACGGCGCAGTGACCTCGTAGGTGTATTCGACCTGCGCGGGCGCGGTCGAATTGACGGTCGACTGCGGCTGCCATGCCTTGCACCCGGTGGCAAGAAGGCCGTTGGGCGTGGCTTCGACGCGGTAGTCGTCGATGGCTGCCATGTCTCGCGCACCTAGCCAGCCTTCATGCACGAAGCCGAAGTGCGCCATGTCGAGAAAGTTCTCGATCAAGCGGGGAGCGCTGGTTTCGACGTCGTAGGGTCCGCAGTCGATCTTGCGAAGGCTCGCATCGGCTTCTGCGGCGAACGTGGGCAGCAATTCATCGCCGCTCCCTTCCGGCGCCGCAAGTTGAACCCAGATCAGCCCATTCGCCTCATGCGCTGCGTGCGGTGTAACGCGGTGTGTCGCCGGAGGGACGAACGCGGGCAGAGCGGGTACTTGCGTGCAATGGCCTCCCGCCTCGAAGCGCCAGCCGTGATAGGGGCATTCAAGGTGCGCAGTGCCCTCGCAGTCGACCACGCGCCCCAGCGAAAGCTGAGCGCCTCGGTGCGGGCAGCGGTCGGGCCAGGCGTGCACGGCAGCCTTGTCGTCGCGCCACAAAACGATGTTTTCACCCAGCAGCCGAACCGCGACGGGCGCGTTCGCCACGTCTTTGACAAGCGCTACGGGATGCCAGAGTTGTCTTTCGATCATTGCCAGATCTGAAATGAGAAAGCTGAAATGAAAAAGGGTTGCCCAAGGACAACCCTTTGCGCCGGAGAACCGGGCTGCGGATTACTTCTTGTCGCCGCCCGGAACCTTGCCTTCCACGCCCTTGACGTAGAAATTGATGCCGGTGAGGAACTTGTCGTCCGCCACCGCGCCGTTGGCGACCAGTTCCTTGCCCTCCTGGTCCACGATCGGGCCTTTCCAGATCGAGAAGCTGCCGTCCTTCAGGCCCTTCTTGACTTCGTCGACCTTGGCCTTGGCTTCGGCAGGCACGTCCTCGGCGATCGAGACGAGATCGATCGCGCCTTCCTTCACGCCCCACCAGCTCTGGCCGGTCGTCCACTTGCCGTCGAGCACGTCCTGGGTGGCCTTGATGTAGTACGGAGACCAGTTGATGACGGCCGAGGCGAGGTGAGCCTTCGGTCCGTAGGCAGTCATGTCCGAATCCCAGCCGAATGCGCGCTTGCCCTTTTCCTGCGCGGTCTTGAGCACGGCGGGCGAGTCGGTGTTCTGGAAGAGCACGTCGGCGCCGCCGTTGATCAGCGCGGTAGCGGCTTCGGTTTCCTTCGGCGGGCTGAACCATTCGTTCACCCACACGACCTTGGTCGTGATCTTGGGGTTCACCGATTGCGCGCCCAGCGTAAAGCTGTTGATGTTGCGCAGCACTTCGGGGATCGGCACCGAGCCGACCACGCCCAGCGTGTTGCTCTTGGTCATCGAGCCGGCGACGATGCCGGCCATGTAGGCGCCTTCATAGGTGCGGCTGTCGTAGGTGCGCATGTTCTCGGCCGTCTTGTAGCCGGTGGCGTGCTCGAACTTCACGTCCTTGTTGTCGGCTGCGACCTTGAGCATCGGCTCCATGTAGCCGAAGGTCGTGCCGAAGATCAGCTTGTTGCCCTGGCTCACCATGTCGCGGAACACGCGCTCGGCGTCGGCGCCTTCGGGCACGCTTTCGACGAAGGTGGTCTTGATCTTGTCGCCGAATTCCTTTTCGAGCGCCTTGCGGCCGTTGTCGTGCGCGAACGACCAGCCGCCGTCGCCCACCGGGCCCACGTAGGCGAAAGCAATGTTGAGCGGGCCCGTCGAAGCCGGTGCCGGCGCAGCGGCAGTGGGTGCCGGCGCTGCGGGTGCTGCCGCCGGTGCGGCGGCTTCTTCCTTTTTGCCGCAGCCGATGAGGGCGGCCGAAGCCACTGCCGTGAGGGCAGCCAGCTTGAGCAGGGAACGCTTGTTCAGATCATTCATTTCTTGAAATCCTCAAAGGACAGGTTGGCAGAGAAACAGAGCGAAACGGAAAACGGAAACGCGAGATTATGAGCCGGGGTAGAACGGTTTTCCTATCGAAGCGGGCATGTTCACGCGAATGAAAGCGGGGTTGCGCGAGATCAATGCCAGCACCACGATCGGCGCGACGTACGTCAGCATGCTCAGGAATTGACTCGGCACGTTGACGCCAGTGCTTTGCAGGTGAAAACCGAGCATGGAGACACCGCCGAACAGGTATGCGCCGAGCAGCACGCGCACCGGCCGCCAGGTCGCGAAAGTCGTCAGTGCCAATGCAATCCAACCCCGTCCGGCCACCATGCCTTCGACCCACAGCGGGGTGTACACCGTCGAGAGATAAGCGCCCGCCAATCCGCACAGCGCGCCGCCTGCGATCACTGCCGTCAAGCGAATGCGCCGTACCGGATAGCCCAGCGCATGCGACGACTCCGGCGATTCGCCGACCGAGCGCAGCACCAGTCCCGCCCGCGTGCGATAGAGGAACCAGATGAGCCCGAAGGTCAGCACCACCGCGAAATACACCATCGGGTGATGCCGGAACAGCGCCGGCCCGACCAGAGGGATATCGCCGAGCACCGGGATCGCATACGACACGCTCTCCGGCAGCTTGGCCTGCACGAAGTTGATGCCTGCGAATGCCGAGAAGCCGACGCCGAAGAGACTGAGCGCAAGCCCCGTCGCGTACTGGTTGGTGTTGAGCCAGATCACCAGCACGCCGAAGAAGGTAGCCAGCAATGCACCGGCAGCCATGCCCGCCAGAAAGCCGAGCCAGGTGTTGTGCGTCGTGACCACCGTGGCAAAGCCCGCGATGGCGGCGCAGAGCATCATGCCCTCGGCGCCGAGGTTCACGATGCCGGCCTTCTCGTTGATCAGCAGGCCCAGCGCCGCAATGGCGAGCACCGTGCCGGCGCTCAGGGTTGACCCCAGGAGGAGTGCGTAGCTTTCCATCATGCAGTTCCTTCGGAAGGACGGGCGACGGGCGCAGTGAGGGGTGTGCTGGCCTGCAGCGAAGACGTTCCGGGTTCAGCCACGGCCTTGGGCGCGAGCTTGCGCCGGATGCGATAGGCAATGAGCGTGTCGCAAGCCAGCAGCGTGAACAGCAGCAGGCCCTGGAACACTCCCGTGAGCGATTTCGGCAATCCCAGCCGCGACTGGGCCAGTTCGCCGCCGATATAGAACATGCTCATCAGCACCGCCGAGAAGATCATTCCCACCGGATGCAGCCGTCCGACGAAGGCCACGATGATCGCGGCGAAGCCGTAGCCGGCCGGCACATAGGGATTGAGCTGGCCGATTGGCCCGGCGACTTCGAGCGCCCCTGCAAGACCGGCCGCACCGCCCGAGGTGAGCAGCGCGATCCACACCGCGCGCCGCGCCGAGAAGCCTGCGTAGCGCGCCGCGGCCGGCGCCAATCCGCCGACCTGCTGAGCGAAGCCCGCCCGCGTGCGGAACAGAAAGACCCATAGCCCCGCCGCGCCGATCAGCGCGATGACGAGGCCGATGCTCACGCGCGAGCCCTTCATGAGCCGCGGAATCTGCGTCACCGCTTCGAAGGTCTTCGTCTGGGGGAAGTTGTAGCCGTGCGGATCCTTCCATGGCCCGTAGACCATGTAGCCCAGCAGCAGCGTCGCCACGTACACCAGCATCAGGCTCACGAGGATTTCGTTCGCATTGAACTTGTCCCGCAGGAACGCCACGATGCCGGCCCACACCATCCCGCCGGCAATGCCCGCGAGCAGGATGCCAGCGACGATCCACTGGCTGGTCTCCTTGTCGGCCAGCAACGCCACGCCGCCGGCTGCCATGGCGCCGAAGACGAACTGCCCTTCGGCGCCGATGTTCCACACGTTGGCGCGAAAACACACCGCAAGACCGAGCGCGATGATCAACAGCGGCGTGGCCTTGACCATCAGCTCGCCCAACGCATAGCTGCTCTTGATCGGCTCCCAGAAGAAAACCAGCAAGCCCTTGACCGGGTCCTTGCCCAGCAGCGCGAAGAGCACCATGCCGATCAACACCGTGATCAACAGTGCCAGGATCGGAGAGCCGTAGCTCCAGAAGCGCGACAGTTGCGGGCGGGGTTCGAGCTTAAGCATGGGCCACCTCCGACGACGCCGCGGCGCCCTGGTGCGACTTGTCCCAGAGCCCGCTCATCCACTCGCCGATCTGCGGCACCGTCGCAGCGGCGCGGTCGATGGACGGCGACAGCCTGCCCTTGGCGATCACGTACAAGCGGTCGCTGATCTCGAAGAGCTCATCGAGTTCTTCGCTCACCACCAGCACTGCGCAGCCTGCGTCGCGCAACGCGAGGATCTCGCCGCGAATCAACGCCGCGGCGCCCACGTCGACGCCCCAGGTCGGTTGCGAGACGATGAAGATCTTCGGGTTGGCGTCGATCTCCCGGCCGACGATGAATTTCTGCAGATTGCCGCCCGACAGCGAGCGTGCCGCAGCGCCCGGCCCCCCGGCCTTGACGTTGAAGCGCTTGATGATGTCGCTGGCATGCTGGTTCAGCGCGCGTGTGCGAATCCATCCGCCCTTTCCGATCGCATTGCTGCGCGTGAGCAAGAGGTTGTGCGCCAGACCCAGCGTCGGCACGGCGCCGCGGCCCAGCCGCTCCTCGGGCACGAAATGCAGCCCCAGCGCGCGGCGGCGGCGTGGCCTGAAGTGCGCGGCAGGCTGCCCGAACACCTCGATCATCCGGGACTCCGCACGGGTGTCTTCGCCCGACAAGGCATAGAGCAGTTCCTTCTGCCCGTTGCCCGACACACCCGCGATGCCGACCACCTCGCCGGCGCGCACATCCAGCGAGATCCCGTCCAGGTCGACGCCGAACTGGTCCTCGCGCGCCAGCGACAGGCGCTTGACCTCGAGCGCCACCGCGCCCGCATGGATCGGCCGGTGCGTGAGCGGCGGCGGCTCCGCGCCAATCATCAGGCGCGAGAGCGATTCGTTGGATTCGTTCTGCGGGTTGCAGACCCCCGTCACCTTGCCGCCGCGCAAAACCGTGCAGGCCGTGCACAGCTCGCGGATTTCATGCAGCTTATGGCTGATGTAGAGGATGCTGCAGCCCTCGGACGCCAGCTTCTTCAGCACGACGAAGAGCTTTTGCACCGCCTGCGGTGTCAGCACCGAGGTCGGCTCGTCGAGGATCAGCAGCTTGGGGTCCGTGAGCAGCGCGCGGATGATCTCGACGCGCTGCATCTCGCCGACCGACAGCGTGTGCACCGGGCGCGAGGGGTCGATGTCCAGCCCGTATTCGCCAGCCTTGGCCTCGACGCGACGCGCGACTTCCGCCAGCGCAAGGCTCTTGTCCAGGCCCAGCCAGACGTTTTCGGCGACGGTGAGCGTGTCGAAGAGGCTGAAGTGCTGGAAAACCATGCTGATGCCCAGCGCCCGCGCTTCCTGCGGGTTGCGCACGTTCACCGGCTGGCCGTTGAACATCACGGTGCCTTCATCCGGCTTGACCGAGCCGTAGATGATCTTCATCAGCGTGGATTTGCCGGCGCCGTTTTCGCCGAGCACCGCATGCGTTTCGCCGGCAGCCACCGTCAGCGAAACATCGCTGTTGGCGACGACCGCCGGATAGCGCTTGGTGATGTGCGCGAGCTGGAGTCTGTGGATTTTCATGGCTGTGCCTGCCTTTTCATGCGCGTATTACACCCCCGAAACAGGCCGGGTCATGAACCGCCTATGTAGATGAACTTGAAGAGGAAGACTCCGCCGATGAGCCACACCATCCAGTGCACCTCCTTGACCTTGCCCGTGAACAGCTTCAGCGCCGCATAGGTGATGAAGCCGAACGCCAGGCCATTGGCGATGGAATAGGTGAATGGCATGGTGAGCGCCGTCACGACTGCGGGGATCGTCTCGGTGGTCTCGTCCCAATTCAGCTCGGTCAATTCCCTAAGCATCAAACAGGCCACGAAGAACAAGGCCGGGGCTGTCGCATACGCCGGCACTGCACCTGCCAGGGGCGAAATGACCAGCGCCGCCAGGAACAGCACGGCCACGGTGAGCGCCGTCAGCCCCGTGCGGCCACCTGCCTGCACGCCCGCGGCGCTTTCCACATAGGCGGTCGTGCTCGACGTGCCCAGCAGCGAACCCGCGAAGATCGCGCCGCTGTCGGCGAGAAGCGATTTGTTCAGGCGGTCCATCTTGCCCGGCACCAGCAGGCCCGCGCGCTTGGCCACACCCATCAGCGTGCCGGTGGCGTCGAAGAGTTCGACAAGGAAGAAGACCAGCACCACGTTCAGGATGCCGCCAGACAGCGCCGCCTTGATGTCAAGCTGCAGGAAGGTCGGCGCAATCGAAGGCGGCGCCGCGAACACGCCATGAAAGGTGTTGCCGCCGAAGAAAAAGGACAGCACCGTCACCGCGATGATTCCGATCAGGATCGCGCCGGGCACCTTGAGCCGGTCGAGCACCACGATCAAGAAAAAGCCGAGCGTCGACAGGACGACCTCGGGCGTGTGCAGATTGCCCAGGGTGACGTAGGTCGCCTTGGAGGGCGCCACGATGCCCGCGCTCTTGAGCGCAATGATCGCGAGGAAGAGCCCGATCCCGACTGTGATCGCGATTCGGATCGAATGCGGTATGCCCCTGATGATCAGCTCGCGAAGCTTGAACACCGTCACCAGCAGGAAGAGGCACCCCGAGATGAACACCGCTCCCAGCGCAGCCTGCCAGGTGAAGCCCATCTGCAGCACCACCACATAGGCAAAGTACGCGTTGAGCCCCATGCCCGGCGCCAGCGCGATCGGGTAGTTGGCATACAGCGCCATGATGCCGGTGCCGAGTGCGGCGATCAGGCAGGTGGCAACGAACACCGCGTCCTTCGGCATGCCCGCGTCGCCGAGGATCGACGGGTTCACGAAGATGATGTAGGCCATCGTCAGGAAGGTCGTGAGGCCCGCCACGATTTCCGTGCGCACGGTGGTGCCGTGCTCTTCGAGCTTGAACATCCGTTCCGCCCAGCCCTTGGCAGAGGCTTGCTGCGGGGCCGCGTGGCGTGGGGGGGCCTGCCCGCTGAGGTCGAGCATCTGATCTGTCCGGTTCATCGTCTTGTCTCCGAGTGCTTGTGTGTGTCGATGGCGTGGGTTGTCTTGATCGCGACGCCGGCGCGAAAAACTGTTCTATTCGGGGCCGGAGCCGGGGGCCGCCATGGGCCGCAACGACGCCGCTACCGACTTGGCCCGCTCGCGCAGCCAGCGCGCCGAACTCGATGAATGGGTGCGCTCATGCCACAACTGGTAATACATGAGGCGCGGCAGCGGCACGGGGCATTCGAGGATCGCCACCGGCAGCCGGTCGAGGAAGCGCTCGCAATACTGGCGGCCGGTGGTCAGCACCAGCAGGCTCGACGCGACGATGTCCGGAATGAGCCCGAAGTGCGCGCAGCGCGCTGTGATGTTGCGCTGCCGGCCCATGTCGTCGAGCATCTGGTCGATGATCCCGCGCGCGCCCGGATGGGTGGGCGTCGGCGCGATGTGCTCGGCCGAGAGCCAGCTTTCCAGGTCCCATCCGCGGCGCACAGCCGGATGGTCCTTGTTGACCAGCGAGACGATGTCGTCGCCGAAGAGCCGCGCCATGTGCAGGTCTTCCGGCGGCTTGAGCCAGTTGCCGATCACCACGTCGACCTGCCCGAGCGAGAGATGCGCGTGATAGTCCGAATCCGAGGACAGCGGATGGATCTCGATCTGGCAGAGCGGCGCCTGGCTCTTGATCTGCGCCACCAGTTGCGGCAGGAAGAGCGGGTCCATGTAGTCGCTCGCCGCGATGCGGAAGGTGGTGGCCGCCGTCTGCGGATCGAACCCGCGCGCGTCGCTGAAAAGCACCTCGGCGGACCGCAGGATGGCGGCAGCCGGCTCGATCATCCGCAGCCCCGCATCCGTCGGGACCATGCCCGAGCCCGAGCGCACCAGCAACGGGTCGCCCGACAGCTCGCGCAGCCGCTTCAGGGCTGCGGAGACGGCGGGCTGGTACATCCCCAATCGGATGGCGGCACGCGAAACGCTGCGGTCAGTCAACACGGTGTGAAGAACCCTGATGAGATGAAGATCAATCTTGTCTAGAAGCGCCTGGTCTCTCATAGCTGCCCGCGTAGGTCTGGTAGGTGCGGGCAGTTATACAGCGCGGCTTTCACATGAAAGCGCCCTCAGGCAGCCGCGTTCTGCACCGCGGTGACCGCACGCAGGATCGACTCGCTGGTGGCAGGCGCGCGCAGCGGTGGATCGGTGCGATGCTCGCCCGCTGCCGACACGGCGTCGCGGATCGCGAAGAACACCGAGAACGGCAGCAGCAGCGGTGGCTCGCCCACCGCCTTGCTGCGATGGATCGAATCCTCGAAGTTCTCGCCTTCGTAAAGCCGCACGTTGAGCACCGGCGGGCAATCGTTCGCGGTCGGAATCTTGTAGGTGCTGGGCGCATGCGTGGTCAGCAGTCCGGTCTTCGGGTGCCACACCAGTTCTTCGGTGGTCAGCCAGCCCATGCCCTGGATGAAGGCGCCTTCGACCTGGCCGATATCGACTGCAGGGTTCAGCGACTTGCCGGCGTCATGCAGGATGTCCGCGCGCAGCAACTTCCATTCACCCGTCAGCGTGTCGACGATGACTTCGCTCACCGCCGCGCCATAGGCGTAGTAGAAAAAGGGACGGCCCTGCATCTTGTCCTTGTCCCAGCTCAGGCCGGGCGTGGCGTAGAAACCGTCGGACCACAGTTGCACGCTGTCGAGGTAGGCCTCGCCGACCAGCGTGCTGAAAGGCAGTGTGCGCCCGTTGACTTCGACTTTGTCGTTGGCAAAGCGCACTGCCGAAGCCTCGCCGCCGTGGCGTGCGGCCGCGCATGCGGCCAGGCGTTCGCGAATTTGCCGGGCGGCATCCTGGGCGGCCTTGCCGTTCAGGTCGGCACCGGTCGATGCCGCGGTGGCCGAGGTGTTGGCGACCTTCTGCGTATCGGTGGCCGTGACCTTCACGCTCTCGAAGCTCACTCCCAGTTCATGCGCAACGACCTGCGCCACCTTGGTGTTCAACCCCTGCCCCATTTCGGTGCCGCCGTGGTTCACGAGGATCGAGCCGTCGGTGTAGACGTGCACCAGCGCGCCGGCCTGGTTGAAGTGCTTGACGTTGAACGAGATGCCGAACTTCAGCGGCGCGAGTGCGATGCCGCGCTTGAGAACCGGACTCGCGGCGTTGAAAGCCGCAATCGCTTCGCGGCGCGCGCGGTAGTCGCTGCTGGTCTCCAGTTCGTCGACCAGTTCATGAATGATGTTGTCGGTCACGACCTGGCCGTAGGGCGTGACGTTGTTCTCGCCCTTGCCGTAGAAATTGACCCGGCGCACATCCAGCGGATCGCGCCCCAATTCACGCGCCACGGTGTCCAGGATGTTCTCCATCGCAATGGCACCCTGTGGACCCCCAAAGCCGCGGAAGGCCGTGTTGCTTTGCGTGTTGGTCTTTCCGGAAAAACCGTGCATGGCCACGTCGGGCAGCCAGTAGGCGTTGTCGAAGTGGCAGAGCGCACGCGTCATCACCGGGCCCGAGAGATCGGCCGAGTGCCCTGCTCGCGAGACCATCGTGATCTCGGCGCCGAGGATGCGGCCTTCGTCGTCGTAGCCGACTTCATATTCGTACCAGAAGCAATGGCGCCGGCCAGTGATCATGAAGTCGTCGTCCCGGTCCAGCCGCAGCTTGACCGGTCGCTTCAGCTTGTTGGCGGCGACGGATGCCACGCAGGCGAAGAGCGCCGATTGCGATTCCTTGCCGCCGAAGCCCCCGCCCATGCGACGGCACTCCACGTGCACTTCGTTGGCATGCAGATGAAGCGCATGCGCCACCAGATGCTGCATCTCGCTCGGATGCTGGGTCGAGCAATACACATGCATCGAACCGCCTTCCTTCGGGATGGCATAGCTGATCTGGCCTTCGAGATAGAACTGCTCCTGCCCGCCGACGTCGAGCTCGGCCTTCAGCCGGTGCGGCGCCCTGGCGATGGCCGCCTTCGCACCGCCTTCGTTCGTGCTGCGCACGACGTGCATCGGCGGCACGACGTACTGCTCTTTCGCATGCGCTTCTTGCGGCGTCAGGACGGGCGGCGCGGCCTCGATGTCGAGCGCGTCCTTGGCGCGGGCGGCGGCGCGTCGTGCGGCATCGCGTGTTTCGGCGATGACGGCGAAGACGGGCTGGCCCATGTAGCGGATGTCACCGCTGCAGAGGATGGGGTCGTCGTGCACGATCGATCCGCAATCGTTGCTGCCCGGGATGTCCGCGGCGGTGATGACCGCCACCACGCCCGGCATGGCGCGAATCTCATCGAGCTTCATGTCCTTGAGCCGGCCGTTGGCCACGGGCGAGAGACCCAGTGCGCAATGCAGCGTGCCCGCAAGTTCGGGGATGTCGTCGATGTAGGTCGCCTCGCCGGCCACGTGCAGCCGCGCCGATTCGTGCGGCCGGCTGATGCCCACGCGCGCGCCATCGTCATGCGCCTTGGCTTCCGCGCCCACGTCGATGCGTGCGGCGGTGTTGGTGAGGTAGTCGGCAAAAGCCTCAGCCGGTTTGAGGAGGTTCGGGTCCAATGGCTTGTTCATCTCAGGCTCCTTCCGCCACGATGTGCGGCATCACGCTCCAGACGCTGGTCGCTTCGAGCGGCAACGGATCGGTCGCGCGCGTTTCCAGCCAAAGCCGTTGCAGCAGGTTCTGCGCCACCTGGAGTCGATAGTCTGCGCTTGCCCGCATGTCGGTCAAGGGCTTGAAATCCTGCGCCAGCGCGAGCTTGGCGGCGTTCACGCTGGACTGTGTCCAGGGCTTGCCGACAAGGGCGGCTTCGGCCTGCGCAGCACGCTTGACGATCGCGGCCATGCCGCCGAAAGCCAGGCGCACCTCCTTCACGACGTCACGGTCGAGGGTGACCGCGAATCCGCCGCACAGGGCCGAGATGTCGCAATCGAATCGCTTGCTGATCTTGTAGGCCCTGATCTGGCGCTGGAGCGCGGCGAGAGGAATCGCGAGCCCCTGGACAAATTCGCCTGGCAGCAGGCGGTTCTTCATGTAGTCGACATAGAAATCGGGCAGCGGCATGCGGCGCACGTGCTCGCCTCGACGCAGTTCGATTTCGGCGTCGAGGGACATCAGCACGGGCGGCGAATCGCCGATGGGCGAGCCGTTGGCGACATTGCCACCGATGGTGCCGGCATTGCGGATCGGCGGCGAGGCAAAGCGCAGCCACACGTCGGTCAGGCTGGGGACGCGCCGCGTCAGGGCCGCGAAGGCGGATTCGAGCGATGCGCCGGCGCCGAGATAAAGCTCGTCGGCGCGCTCCTCGATGGTCTTCATTTCGGCCACATCGCCGACGAAGATGATGTCGCCCAAGTCGCGGAACTGCTTGTTCACCCACAGGCCCACATCGGTCGACCCGGCCAGAAGCTGCGCCGCGGGCTTTTCCATGCGCAGCGCCGCCAACTCGGCCAAGGTGGTGGGCGCATGAAAGTGGTCGATGCGCTGACCCAAGGGGGCGGCGTATTCGAAAGTGCTCTCGTGCTGCAGGCTCGTGAGCGCCTTCACCACAGGCTGGGTGTCGAGGCGCGCATCAGGCAGGTCGAACATGCGCTGACCGGCGTCGAGGATGGGGCGATAGCCGGTGCAGCGGCAGAGGTTGCCCGAAAGATCGTCGGCCAGTTGCTGCCGCGTCGGCCGCGTGCCATCGGCCTGATGGTGCTCATAGGTGGACCAGAGCGACATCACGAAGCCCGGCGTGCAGAAGCCGCATTGCGAACCGTGGCAGTCGACCATCGCCTGCTGCACCGGATGCAGGCGCTGCACGGGGTGCTTGTCGTCCACGTGCGCGTCACGGCCCTGGCTGCATTGCGCCTTGAGATCCTCGACGGTGAACAGCGCCTTGCCGTGCAAGGTCGGCAGAAACTGGATGCAGGCATTGACGGTCTGCAACCGCAATCCGCCGATCGCGCCCTTTTCGCCGGGTTCGGCCAGTTCGCCGATCACAACGGTGCATGCACCGCAATCGCCCTCGTTGCACCCTTCCTTGGTGCCGGTGCAGCGAGCATCCTCGCGCAGCCAGTCCAGCACGGAGCGCGTCGGGTGGACGCCGCTGATGTCGACGATCCGGCCTTGGTGGAAAAAGCGGATGGGTTGTGTGCTCGGTGTCATGCTCATGCTCGTTCAAAAATCGGGCCAACTGGAAGTTAGTCCTTTAGAGCCGCATACGCATATATGCGTGCCCATATCGGCTATGTGGGGCTTGGTATGGAAGGGGTGGGTAAACACCTAAGCACCTACGCCTCCGTGAACAGATCCCGGACCACCTGACGCAGCCACCGGTTCGCAGGGTCGGCCTCGAAGCGCTTGCTCCAGTGCAGCGACACCGTGAAGTCGCGCAACGGAAACGCCGGCTCGACGATCGCGTAGCCGCCCTCTTCGGCAAAGCCGCGCGCGATGTTGCGCGGCATCACCACGGCCAGGTCCGTCGCGCGGACGATGGCCGGCAGCACCATGAAGTGCTCGGTCGTCAGGCGCACACGATCTTCTAGATTGAGCAGTTGCAGGATGCGCAGCGTCTCGGCGTGCGTGCGCACCGCCACGTATTCGAGCTTGCGCAAGGCCTCCAGCATGGCCTGCCCATTGCGCCGCGATCGCGCGAACGGATGGCCCTTGCGCAGGAGCACGATGTAGCGGTCCTTCAGCAGCGCCGCGCGTTGGGTGTCGCGCACCTTCGAAAGGAACCCAAACGCGAAATCGACACGCCCGCTGTCGAGCGCGGGCGCGATGTCGCCGGGCTGCAGCGGAAAGGTCTCCAGCCGCACGCCAGGCGCCAATTCGCCCAGCCTGGACATCAGCAGCGGAAGAAAACGGCCTTCGCCGATATCGCTCATGTGGATGCGGAAAGTCTTGCGCGATTCGGCGGGCTCGAAGCGATCGGGCTCGCTGAGCGCATCTTCGAGCGTGCCCAGCGCCGATTGCACCGCCACCGCGAGCCGCTCGGCGCGCGGGGTCGGCGCGACGCCTCCCGGCGCCCGGATGAAGAGCGCGTCCTTCAGCAGCAGACGCAAGCGCCCCAGCCCGTGGCTCGCGGCGGGCTGCGTGAGCCCAAGCGATTCGGCCGCACGGCTGACGCTGCGGGCTCGATAGACGGCGTCGAACAGCCGCAGAAGGTTGAGGTCGATGGCGTCGATATGCATGGCGTTCATATTGCTTAGCTCGATTATTTTATTGAACGCGCACAGCGGCAAACGCACACTGTCGGGTGGCGCAAGCCAACCCACAACGAGAAGGAGACACCACATGGCCACGATCCGTCAGTTCGCGGTGATAGCCGCTTTGCTCTGCGCGGCAACCGCCGCATGGGCCCAGCAAGCTCCGGCAGACGAGCCCGGTTGGGCCAAGGGGCGTCCGAAGACGGACGCGGCCAATCGTCTGGCGCCGGTGCCGGCCTTCCCGATACCGACCGCACCCGACCAGTTGCCTACAGCCAAGTTCAAGCTGCCGCCGGGCTTCAAGGTGGAGACCTGGGCCTCTGGCGTGCTCGACGCGCGCGAACTGCGCGAAGGTGCCAAGGGCAACGTGTTCGTGAGCACGCTGTTCGTCGGCAACAAGGTCTACGTGATCCCCGGAAAAGGCAAGCACGAGCCCAAGACGCTCATCGACAAGATGCCCTTTGCCACTGGCATCGCCTATCACAAGGGCGCGCTCTATCTCGCCACCAACACGCACATCTACCGCTACGACAACATCGAGGACAAGGTCGACAACCCCGGGACGCCCGTGGTGCTCACGGACAAGCTGCCGGGCGGCCAGGACCACAGCTGGCGCTTTCTGCGCGTACACAACGACAAGCTCTACTACGCCGTCGGCGCACCCTGCAACCTCTGCGAGCCGGACGACCAGCACGGACGCATCTTTCGCATGAACCTCGACGGCAGCAACGTGGAGACCATTGCGCAGGGTGTACGCAACACGGTCGGCTTCGACTTCGATCCGAAGACGGGCGACCTCTGGTTCACCGATAACGGGCGCGACTGGTTCAGCGAAGACCTGCCGAACGATGAGCTCAATCACCTGACGAAGGTCGGCCAGCATTTCGGCTATCCATATTGCCATCAGGGCAACATCCTCGACGCTGAGTTCGGCTGGGGCAAGAGCTGTGACGACTACGTGAAGCCCGCGGCGCTGCTCGGCCCGCACGTGGCCGGACTGGGACTGGTCTTCTACGACGGCAAGATGTTCCCGAAGAAGTACCAGGGCGCGATGTTCATCGCACGCCATGGCCCGTGGAACCGCTCGAAGAAGTACGCCGACATCGCCGTGGCATGGCCTGACGGCAAGGGCGGCGCCAAGGTCGAGCCCTTCATGACCGGATTCGTCGAGAACAACCAATACCTCGGGCGGCCGGTCGATTTCCTCGTACTCAAGGACGGCTCGATGCTCGTGAGCGATGACCACGCGGGTGCGATCTATCGCATCAGCTACGGCGGCCGATGAGGAGGCTGGCGCAACCGGCGATCAGGGCGGGGGCCATGGCGCTCCTGGGGCTTGCGGCTCTGGCAGCAAGCGCCCAGGGGACGCAAGGCGCGGCATCCACGCAAGGCAGCTATGCGCAGCGCTTCGCAAGCGTGTGCGCGGCCTGCCATGGCGCCAATGGCCGCAGCGAGATGGCGGGGACGCCATCGCTAGCGGGCCAGCATTCGTTCTATGCGATCACGCAGCTCTTTCTGTTTCGCGAAGGCAGGCGCAGCAATGAGGCGATGTCGGCCATTGCCAAGGGCATGACGGACCAGGACATGCGGGGCTTCTCGGATTTCATCGCGACGCTGCCGCCGGTGCCTCCACCTGCACCGGCCACGCCGCCCGATGCCGCGCGCATGGCGCGCGGCCAGGCGCTCTCGCAGGAGTTTCGCTGCGTGATGTGCCATGGCGCGGATCTGAGCGGCGGCCAGCAGGTGGCGCGCATCGCGCAACAGAGCGAGGACTACCTGAAGCTCACGCTGCACGAATTTCAATCGGGCAAGCGCCCGGGCTACACGCAGGCGATGGCCGAGGCCGTGAGGCCGATTCCGTCGGACGACCTCGACACGCTCGCCTACTACATCGCGCGCTTTCCCGGCGCGCCGAAACCATCGGCCGGCAAGTAGCGGTGCAAACAGCGGCGCAGACAGCGGCAGCAATTTCAACGCGATCGGAGTCAAGTCTCTTGGAAGTTTCATTCAGCAAGGAAATCGAGGCCTTGCGCCTCGGTGCAGGCGATACGTTTCATGGCGAGGGCATCCTCGCCATCACCAAGGGCCTTCTGCAATCGGGCGTGGCCTATGTCGGCGGCTACCAGGGAGCGCCCGTGTCGCACCTGCTCGACGTGATGGTGCAGGCCAAGCCGTATATGGACGAGCTCGGGGTCCACGTGGAAGCTTGTTCGAACGAGGCATCGGCGGCGGCGATGCTCGGTGCGTCGATCCACTACCCGCTGCGCGGAGCGGTAACGTGGAAGTCGATCGTCGGCACCAACGTAGCGGCCGATGCGCTGTCCAACCTGTCGTCGCCGGGCGTGAAGGGCGGCGTGCTGATCGTCGTCGGCGAAGACTATGGCGAGGGTGCTTCCGTCATCCAGGAGCGGACGCACGCCTACGCACTCAAGTCGAGCATGTGCCTGCTCGACCCGCGGCCCGACCTTGGCGTGATGGTGAACATGGTCGAGCACGGTTTCCGCCTCTCCGAACACTCGAACATGCCCTGCATGATGGAGCTTCGCATTCGCACCTGCCATGTGCGCGGCAGCTTCGAATGCAAGGACAACCTGCCGCCAGCCATCTCGAAGCGCGCGTTGATCGAAGAACCGGCCGGCTTCGACTACATGCGGCTCGCGCATCCGCCGGTGACCTTTCGCCACGAGAAGCTCAAGGGCGAAGAACGGCTGCCGGCCGCACGCCGCTATATCGCCGAACACAAGCTCAATGAGCTGATCCCCGGCACGCACGCCGACCTCGGCATCGTCGTGCAAGGCGGGCTCTACAACGCGCTCATCCGCAGTCTTCAGCAACTCGGCTTGGCGGATGCCTTCGGCGCCACCGACATTCCCCTGCTGGTGCTCAACGTCGCCTATCCGTTGGTGCCGGAAGAAGTGGCGGACTTTTGCGCGGGCAAACGCGCGGTGCTGGTGGTCGAGGAAGGCCAGCCCGAATACATCGAGCAGGAGATCGCCACCCTGCTCCGCCGGCGCGACATCCAGACGCCGCTGCATGGCTGCGACATGCTGCCGGCCGCCGGCGAATACGGCGTCGAAGTGCTGGCGACCGGACTTGGCCAATTCGCGGCGCGCTATCTGCCGGAACATGCGCAAGACTCCGCCGCGGAATGGCTGACCGGGAATCGCGACCGCCGCGCAGCCGTGGCGAAGTCGCTGGAGTCACCGCTGCCCACCCGCCCGCCCAGCTTCTGCATTGGCTGCCCCGAGCGTCCTGTGTTCGCGGCGCTCAAGCTGGCACAGCAGGACAGCGGCCCCGTGCACATCGCCGCGGACATCGGCTGCCACGCGTTCGGCACCTTCGAGCCCTTCTCGATGGGCCACTCGATCCTCGGCTACGGCATGAGCCTGGCAAGCCGCGCGGGCGTGTCGCCGATGATGCAGCGCAGGGCGCTTTCGATCATGGGCGACGGTGGCTTCTGGCACAACGGGCTGCTGACCGGGGTGCAGAGCGCACTCTTCAATGGCGATGACGCGGTGCTGCTGATTTTCAAGAATGGCTACACCTCGGCGACGGGCACGCAGGACATCATCTCGACGCCGGACGACGAGGTGAAAGAGCGGGCCATCGACAAGCAGCAGAGCCTGGTCGACAAGAACCAGACCATCGAGTCGACGCTCAAGGGCCTGGGCGTGCAATGGCTGCGCACCGTTCACACCTATGACGTCGACAAGATGCGCAAGACGCTCAACGAAGCCTTCACGAGCGACTTCAACGGGCTGAAGGTCATCATCGCCGAGGGCGAATGCCAACTGGAGCGCCAGCGCCGCATCAAGCCGTGGATTGCAAGCCTGCTCAAGAAGGGCGAGCGCGTGGTGCGCGTGAAATACGGCGTCGACGAGGACGTGTGCAACGGCGATCACGCATGCATCCGCCTGTCGGGCTGCCCGACGCTCACGATCAAGGACAACCCCGATCCGCTGAAGGTAGATCCGGTGGCCGTGGTCATCGACGGCTGCGTGGGCTGTGGCTTGTGCGGCGCCAATGCGCACGCCGCCACGCTGTGCCCGAGCTTCTATCGCGCCGAAGTGGTGCAGAACCCCAAGTGGCACGAAAGGCTGCTGCATTCGCTGCGCGGCGCCGTCGTGCGTGCGCTCCAAACGGCATGAGATTGGCACTCCCCCAGGTTGGCTCACTTCGTGTAGCCGCCCACCCCCTCGCCGGGGGCAATACCAGCGGCCCGGCGAAGCCGGTTCCGCGGTATTTCTGGAACAGACAAGCGCAGAGTAAGCAGGATTCTTCATGAACGACTCTCAACCGATCACCCTCCTCATTTGCGCGCTCGGCGGCGAAGGCGGCGGTGTGCTGACTGAATGGCTCGTCGATACGGCGCGACACGCCGGCTTTGCGGCGCAGAGCACGTCCATTCCCGGGGTGGCGCAGCGTACGGGCGCCACCACTTATTACGTCGAAGTCTTTCCGGTGCCGCTGGCCAAGCTCGGGGGGCGCCGGCCGGTCTTCAGCTTGAGCCCGGTGCCGGGCGCGCTGGACGCCATCATCTCTTCGGAGCTGCTGGAGACCACGCGACAGATCGGCAATGGCATGAGCGCGCCCGAGCGAACCATCGTCATCACCTCGTCGAACCGCACGCTGACCACCGCCGAACGCATGCAGCCCGGCGACGGCCGCGCCGATGGGCAAAGACTGCTGGATGTCGTGAAAGCTTTCAGCCGCGAGCACCACGTTTTCGACATGGGCGCTGCGGCACGCGAAGCGGGCACCGTCGTCAGCGCAGTCATGCTGGGCGCGATCGCAGGGAGCGGGCTCTTTCCCTTTCCGCGCGAAGCCTATGAGCGCGTCGTGCGCGGTGGGGACACCAGCGCGCCCGAGAAGGTGAGCAAGATGGCGGCGGCCAGTCTGCGTGGGTTCTCGAAGGCGTTCAACGCGGTCAACGCACCGCGCCAGCGCGCCGCGATGATCACGAGCCTGCTGGCCTCCAGCGGAGACGAGGCGCCGGGCGCAGAGGCGCTGTCCTCATCGGTGGCGAGTTTGTTCCCTCCGTCAGTGCACGAGATGCTGGCGCTGGGCCATGCACGCGTTCTCGACTATCAGGATGCGCGCTACGCCGATCTCTACGTCGAGCGCCTTCAGCGGGTGCTCGCCGCCGAGCGCGCTGCCGATCCGGCGGGTGCACAGGGCTTCGCCGTCACGCGCGAGATGGCACGCTGGCTCGCGTTGTGGATGGCCTTCGACGACATCGTGCGGGTGGCCGAACTCAAGAGCCGCGCAAGCCGCTCGCGGCGCGTGCGCGATGAAGTGAAGGCCGGCGAAGACGACATCGTGAAGGTCTACGACCACTTCAAGCCCGGCGCGCCGGAGTTCGCGGCGCTGCTGCCGGCTTCGCTGGCCAATCGGGTGACCGCATGGGATCGGCGCCGTTCGGCGCCTTGGGCGCTGCCTCTCAAGGTGGGCAGCCATTCAGTCTTCGGCATGGCCTCGCTGCGCTTGCTGGCGTCCCTGCGTTGGCTGCGCAGACGCGGACAGCGATTCGCGCAGGAACAGGCACTGATCGAACGCTGGCTCTGGGCGGTGGTCGAGGGCACGCGCACGCATTGGCGCCTGGGGCATGAGATCGCGCTCTGTGGCCGGCTCATCAAAGGCTATGGCAGCACCAACGAGCGCGGCAAGAACAATCTGCTGCACGTCATCGACCATCTGGCCATCGCGCCGCTCCCCGACGGTTCGCCGGCCTCGCGCGCCACGGCCATCGCGGCGGCGCGCGAAGCCGCACTCGCGGACGATGCCGGCACCGCGCTCGATGCCACGCTGGTGCGCCACGGCGCAGCGCCGCGTCCCGTCAAGCCGCAACCGATCCGATGGATGAAGCGCACGCCAAATGCCGCGCCTCGCGCGCACTGAGAAAAGTCTCTCAAGGTAAACGCCGATTTACGCAATCAGCGACTCTTATAAAAAATAACCGATTTCGCACCGCACAAAGTCGGCATCCGCAGAGTGCCGACTGCCACCGAACCAACAACACCTAGGAGACACCCATGTCGACAACTCGCTTCATGACTTCGGCCGCCGCGCGCGCCGTGCTGGCGCTTTCGGCCGCGCTGGCGCTCGCCGCCGCACCGGTCCATGCACAGGACAAGCCGGTCAACCTCAAGCTGTCCAGTTGGGTGCCGGCGCAGCATCCGCTGAATCCATCGCTGCAGGCATGGGCCGATGACATCAAGAAGGCGTCGAACGGCACGATCACCGCGACGCTGTTCCCATCGGAGCAGCTCGGCAAGGCTTTCGACCACTACGACATGGCGCGCGACGGCATCGCGGACTTCGCCTACATCAACCCCGGCTACCAGCCGGGCCGCTTCCCGATCATGGCGGGCGCGTCGCTCCCCTTCCTCTTTGCCAACGCCAAGGGCGGCACGGTCGCCATCGACACGTGGTACCGGCAGTACGCCGCCAAGGAAATGAAGGATGTCAAGTTCTGCTTCGCCTTCGTGCATGACCCCGGCACCTTCCATGCGCGCAAGAAGATCGTGCTTCCGACCGACATCAAGAGCATGAAGATTCGCCCTGCGACAAGCACCATCGGCCAGATGGTCACTTCGCTCGGCGGCACCAACGTGCAAGCCTCGGCGCCCGAATCGCGCGACATGCTGGAGCGCGGCGTGGCCGACGCCATCACCTTCCCGTGGGGCTCCATCGGGCTGTTCGGCATCGACAAGGTGGTGAGCTATCACATGGATGTTCCGCTCTATGTCACGCCTTTCGTGTGGGCCATGAACCAGAGCAAATACGACAGCATGTCGCCCGCGCAGAAGAAGGTGATCGACGACCATTGCACCAGCGAGTGGGCTGAGAAGGTGGCCGCGCCATGGGCCGACTTCGAATATGGCGGCCGCGCGAAGATCGGCTCGCAGGCCGGCCACGAGATCTACAAGCTCACGCCCGAACAGCTCGACGCGTGGCGCAAGGCGACCGCGCCCGTCGAAGCGCAGTGGGCTGAAGGCGTGAAGAAGGTCGGACAGGATCCGAAGGCCGTGCTCGATTCGCTGAAAGCCAACCTCGTCAAGAACAAAGCTGCCTTGTGATGGCGGGCCGCGACGACGCCCCGTCGCCGGCGCCTGTGAAAGGGATGCTGAGCGACAAGCTGATCAACGGGATCGAATGGCTCGCGGCCATGTTTGTCGGCATCGTCGCGCTCAATATCTTCGTGGCGGTGGTGTTGCGCAAGTTCTTCGACACGTCGATCCCCGACGCCTACGACTTCGGACGCATGCTGCTGGGCATCCTCATCTTCTGGGGCATTGCCGCGACGAGCTACAGGGGCGGCCACATCACGGTCGACCTCGTGTGGACAGCGGCCAGCCCGCGCATGAAGCGCTGGATCGATGTCTTCGCCACGCTGGTGCTGCTGTTCGTGGTCGCGGTGCAGACCGCCACGCTGTTCGACAAGGTGCGCGGCACCTATGTCGACCACGTGCTGACCTACGACATGAACATCCCCACCTGGCCGTTCTATGCGGTGGCGTGGCTCGGCGACGTCTCGGCGGTCGTGCTGATCGCTATCCGCACCTATCGATTGATCTTCCATCCTGAGTTGCTCCACGACGAGAAGCCGGAAATGAAAGCTGATGAATGAGCACTGACGCGATTGCCGTTCTCGGCTTCTTCGTTCTTTTCGCGTTGATGTTGTTGCGGGTGCCGGTCGGCATGGCCATGGGACTGGTGGGAGTCACCGGCTACGCGTGGATCGTCGGCCCCGGGCCTGCGCTCAAGCTGGTCGGCCAGACTTCGATGCGCACCGTGACCGACTACACCTTCGGCGTCATTCCCATGTTCATGCTGATGGGGGCGCTGGTCTCCGTGTCGGGCGTGAGCCGCGAGCTTTTCAAGGCCGCCAACTCGATGATCGGCCACCTGCGCGGCGGCCTGGGCGTGGCGACCGTGGTGGCCTGCGGCGGCTTTGCGGCGATCTGCGGCTCGTCGGTGGCAACGGCTGCCACGTTCTCGGCCGTGGCGTATCCGGAGATGCGGCGCTTCAACTACCCGCAGTCGTTTTCCACAGGCGTCATCGCCGCGGGCGGCACGCTGGGCGCCATCCTTCCGCCATCGACAGTGCTGGCGGTCTACGCGATCCTCACGCAGCAGGACATCGGCAAGCTCTTCATGGCGGGGATCATTCCCGGCATTCTGGCGATGGCGATGTATGTGATGACCATCGCGCTCATCGTGCGCTTCAGGCCGACGTGGCTCCCCGGCGGCGAGATCAAGCCATGGGCAGAGCGCGTGGCCGATCTCAAGAACGTGTGGGCGCCGCTGGTGCTTTTCATCTTCGTGATCGGCGGGCTGTATGGCGGTTTCTTCACGCCAACCGAGGCTGGCGGCGTGGGTGCGAGCGGCGCTTTCATCCTGGGCGTGCTGCGGCGCAAGCTGGACGGACCGAAGATCCGCGAGGCCCTTCTGTCAGCCACGCGCACCGCGGCAGCGGTGTTCACGGTGCTGATCGGCGCGCTGCTGTTCGGCTACTTTTTGACGATCACGCAAAGCCCGCAGAAGCTCACCGAATTCCTGACCAGTCTCGGCATCGGCCGCTATGGCGTGCTGGCCCTGATCATGCTGATGTACCTGGTACTGGGCTGCCTGATGGACGCCATGGCGATGATCATCCTGACGGTGCCAATCATCTTTCCGGTGATCGTGCATCTGGGCTTCGATCCCATCTGGTTCGGCGTCATCATCGTGATGACCGTGGAGCTCGGGCTGATCCATCCGCCGGTGGGGATGAACGTCTTCGTGATCAAAAGCGTGGTGAAGGATGTGAGCTTCACGACGATCTTCAAGGGCGTTCTGCCGTTCATCCTGACCGACATCCTGCGCCTCATCATCCTCATCGCCTTCCCGATCATTGCGCTGTGGCTCCCGACGAGAATGAACTGATGAGCATCGAAGTCACCTACACCGTGCGGGTCGAATTCGGCGATTGCGATCCCGCCGGCATCGTCTGGTTTCCGAACTTCTTCCGGTGGATCGACGCCGCTTCCCGTCACTTCTTCGCCGAACGCGGCGTGCCGCGATGGGAGGAAACCGCGCAAACGCTCGGCGTCATCGGCACGCCGCTGGTCGACACGCACACACGTTTCGTCAAGAGTGCCAGCTATGGCGACACGCTGAGCGTCGCGGTCACGATTCCCGAGTGGCGCGAGAAGAGCTTCGTGCAACGCTATCGCGTGACGCGGGGCGAAGACCTGATCCTCGAATGCGACGAGGTGCGCATTTTCGCCGCCAGGCGCGAAGGCGGCGGCATCCGCGCAGTGCCGATTCCGCTCGACATCCGCCGGCTCTGTGACGAGGCCTGAGCGCAGGCACTACTACCCCCCCTGTCGATCCTCGTCGACATCTGTTGCAAAGACGCTCGCGGCGGCCGCCTCCGCAGGGCTCCCGCCGCGGCTTTCAGTTCAATGCGCGGCGCGGTTCAGCCAGCCGCTGTAGTCCTTGTCGGTCGTCAGCGTCCAGAGCGCCAGCACCGCGACGACGATGCCGCTGATCACCGTGGAGAGCATCGGATCCCGCATCGTGCTGAAGCCCAGCACCCACGGCGATATCACCAGCCAGGCGCCGAGCGCGCACTCGATCCACTCTTCCCAGGCGCGCGGCACGATCATGGCTCCGAGCGCAGCCGCGATCAGCGCCACGCCCACCACGACGGCGTTCGCGGTGGGGGTCCTTTCGCTCTGGAAGCCCACGATCCAGGGGGACAAGACCAGCCAAACGCCAAGCAGCGCATTCACCACGTCCTGCCAATGCTTGAGTCGCTTCATCACACACCTCCTGCCGGCCTCCAGACACGAGAAATTCCGGCCGGCAAAAGCTTCGATAAAGCGAATTCGGCCGTGTTCCCGAGCCCCGATGATGTGGTCGGTCGATATCTATCCTTAGCCAAATCACGTCCTTTGTGAAAAAATAGTTTCATGCCGCGGAACTCCGATGCCATCGAAACACTTCCATCAGCCGTCGCTGTCGCATTGACTCAGCTCGGCTCCGATCTTGCGCTTGCACGCAAGCGGCGCAAGCAGTCGCTCCGAAGTTGGGCAACGCGTCTGAACGTCTCTGTCCCTACGCTCGCCAAGATGGAAAAAGGCGATCCGACAGTGTCTGTCGGGGTCTACGGCACGGCGCTGTGGCTGATCCAGCGTCACGACGCTCTCGCCACCTTGGCCGCACCACAGCACGACCTTGCGGCGCTGGAAAGCGAAATCCAGACAGCGTCTCGTCGGGGAGCGAAGAGCAATGCCTGAACCCATTCCCTACGTCCCCCGGGATCAGCTTTCGCCTTGGACGGACGCTCGCGCAATATCTGGACAACGACAGGGCAGGCGCGCAGCGAAGGGGCCACGCTGCCAGTGGTAGTCCGGTGCATCGGCAGGTCTACCTCACTCTTTCACAGACCCCGTAAGCCCCGAGACGTAGTACTCGACAAAGAACGAGTAGATGAAGGCCACCGGCAACGAGCCCAGCAGCGCCCCGGCCATCAGCGGCCCCCACTGGTAGACATCACCCTGCACGAGCTCGGTCACGACGCCGACCGGCAGCGTCTTGATCTCCGACGAGGAAACAAAGGTCAGCGCATAGATGAACTCGTTCCACGACAGCGTGAAAGCGAAGATGCCCGCCGAGATCAAGCCCGGCACTGCGAGCGGCAGCACGATCTTCACCAGGATCTGCCAGCGCGTGGCGCCGTCGATCAGCGCGCACTCCTCCAGTTCCGCGGGGATCGATCTGAAATAGCCCATCAGCAGCCAGGTGCTGAACGGAATCAGGAAGGTCGGGTAGGTCAGGATCAGCGCCCAGCGCGTGTCGAAGAGCCCCAGATTGAAGACGACGCTCGCCAGCGGAATGAAAAGAATCGACGGGGGCACCAGGTAAGCCAGGAAGATCGCCAGCCCTGTATGCCGCGCGCCACGAAAGCGCAGGCGTTCGATGGCGTAGGCGGCAAACACCGACGCCGCGAGCGAGAAGAAGGTCGACACCACCGAGACGATCAGCGTGTTCCACAGCCATTGCGGATACGAAGTTTCGAAGAGCAGCTTGTGAAAGTGCTCGATGGTCGGCGCGATCACCCAGAAAGGATTGCCTTCGCGCGACAGCAGCTCGGCGTCGGGCTTCACCGAGGTGATCGCCATCCAATAGAACGGAAACAGCAGCACGATGAGGAAAGCCAGCAGCGGCAGGTAGACCGTCACCATCTTGCGCGGAATGGACTCCAGGTAGCCCATGCCGACCACATCGATCTGACCACCTTTCATGACCCCACTCCCTGACCCTTCACAGGCCCCTTCAAGAAATACCGCGGAACCGGCTTCGCCGGCCCGCTGGTGTTGCCCCCGGTAGGGCGTGGGCGGCCACACGAAGTGGGCAAGCCTGGGGGCGAGCAACAGGAATACCGCGGAACCGGCTTCGCCGGGCCGCTGGTATTGCCCCCGGCAGGGGGTTGGCGAAGCGACACGAAGTGCGCGCAGACTGGGGGCGAGTTCACTTGTCGGACCCCCCTTGCTGCCAGGCCCGGCGCTGCAAGCCGAAGAAGCTGAACATGATGCAAGCCAGGAGGAAGGGCACCATCGCAATCGCGATCGCCGCACCCTCGCCCAGCGCGCCGCCTGAAATCGCACGCTGGAACGACAGCGTCGCCATCAGGTGCGTTGCATTGAGCGGACCGCCGCGTGTGATGACGTAGATCAGCTGGAAGTCGGTGAAGGTGAACAGCACCGAGAAGGTCATGACCACCGCGATGATCGGCGTCAGCAGCGGCATCGTGACATGCCGGAATTGCTGCCAGGGCGTTGCGCCATCGATGGCCGATGCCTCGTAGTACGAAGGCGAAATGGTCTGCAGGCCAGCCAGCAGCGTGATCGCCACGAATGGCACTCCCCGCCAGACATTGGCGGCGATCACCGCCATGCGTGCATTCCAGGGGTCGCCGAGAAAGTCGATGTAATGATCGATCAGCCCCATCTTGACCAGCGCCCAGCTGACGATTGAGAACTGCGAGTCGTAGATCCACCAGAAGGCAATCGCCGACAGTGCGGTCGGCACGATGTAGGGCAGCAGGATGACCGCCCGGAAGAAGGTCTTGAAGCGGATGTTCTTGTTCAGCAGCACCGCCAGCCACAGGCCGAGGAAGAACTTGAACACGCTCGCCACCGTTGTGTAGAAGAGCGTGTTGAAGAGCGCCAGCCGCGTGACCGCATCGTTCCAGAGAAAGATGTAGTTCTCCAGACCGATCCACTCGCCTCCGCGGCCCACCTTGGTATCGGTGAACCCCAGCCAGGTGCCCAGGCCGAGCGGATAGGTCAGGAACATCAGCAGCAGCACCGCCGCCGGCAACATGAACAGGAAGCCGAGAGCGTTGCGGCTGTTCTGCAGCCGGGCCAGTGGTGTCGTCATCGAGGCGGGCGTGCGCGTCAGACTTTGCGTCACACCTTGCGTCAGACCTTGTAGTAGCGCTCGGCGCGCTTCTGGGCGCGCTCCATCGCCTCTTTGGGCGTCTTGGAGCCGCTGGCCGCTTCAGCCACCATGTTCGGAATGATGAAGTCAGCCGCGACGCCCGCGGACGCATAGCCCAGCTTGCCTTCGTAGCCGGCTGGACGAAGGTTCTTGACCGAATCGCGGTAAGGCGTGTTCTTCGGATCCGAGGTCCAGATCGGATTGGCCTCGTACGCGCGAAGCGGTTGCGCGACATAGCCGCCCGCGCCTTTCAGCCAGTCGTCGAACTGCGGCCGCTCCATCATGAAGCGCAGGAATTCTTTGGACGCCTGCGGGTACTTCGTGTACTTCATGATCATCTGATTGAAGAACAGGTGCGACTCGGTCGGCACGCCCACGGGGCCGATCGGGAACACGGCATGGTTGATGTCCGCAGCCATTTCCTTGAGCTTCGGATCGGGCGAGTTCTTGGCCGCGTAGTAGATTGAAATGCCGTTGTTGGTGAGGCTGATCTGACCGTCGAGGAAAGCCTTGTTGTTGTTCGGGTCCAGCCACGACAGCGTGCCTGGGATGAAGTTGGCGTACAGCTCCTTGGAATACTCCAGCGCCTTGAGCGTCTCGGGGCTGTCGAGCATGACCTTGTTGTTCTTGTCGACCAGCTTGCCGCCGAACGACCAGATCAGCCAGTTGGTCCATGTAGCGTCGCCCGTCGCGTTGCCGAGCGCCATGCCGCCGGGGATGCCCTTGTCCTTCAGCGCCTTGTAGAGCTTCAGGAAATCGTCGGTGTTCGTCGGGAACTTGTCGAAGCCCGCCGCCTTGACCATGCTTTCGCGATAGACCATCAGCGAACCTGCCGCGCCGAGCGGAAGGCCGATCCACTTCTTGCCATCCGGCCGCATGAAGAGTTCGCCGGCCGGATACCAGCCGCCGTATTTCTTGCCGAGATATTCCGCCAGATCGGTGACATCGAGCAGCTTGTCCGGATAGAGGTTCGCGTCATCGTTGGTCGACAGGATGATGTCGGGGCCCGCACCGGTATTGGCGGCCACCGCGGCCTTGGGGCGGACGTCTTCCCAGCCTTCGTTGTCCACGCGAACTTCGACGCCGGTTGCATCGCTGAACTTCTTCACGTTCGCCATGTAGGCGTCGATGTCTCCCTGCACGAAGCGGCTCCAGCGCAGCACCCGCAGCTTGGCGCCCTTCTCGGGCTTGAAGGTCACGGTCTGGGCATTCGCGAGCGGCGAAAAGATCGCGGTGCCGACGCCGAGCGAAGCGGCAGCGGCAATGCCTGCCGAGCTCTTGAGAATCTCGCGGCGATTGAAGTCACTCATTCATGTCTCCTGTGTTGAACGGGCCAGAAAAGAACCTCAAGCCACCAGCCGCTGGCCGGTGCCTGCATCGAAAAGGTGTGCGCGCTGCAGATCGGGCTGCAGGTGGATGGTCGTCCCTGGCGCGAAGTCGTAGCGCTCGCGGAAGACCGCGGAAATCTCGGCGCCTTCGTGGCGGCAGGCGACGAAGGTGTCCATGCCGGTCGGCTCCATCACGACCACGCGCGAAGGAATGCCGCCGTCGTCCGAAAGGCTCAGGTGCTCGGGCCGGGTGCCGTAGATCACAGCCTGTCCGTCGGCGCCGCCGGATCGCAGCGGTGCATCGAGCTGCGTGCCGTCCGCGAGCTCGACCCGCGCCGCGCCGCCGCCGCGGCGCAAGGTGCCCGGCAGGAAGTTCATCGCCGGAGAGCCGATGAAACCCGCGACAAACTGGTTGGCCGGATGGTCGTAGAGATCGAGCGGACTGCCCGTCTGCTCGATGCGCCCGTCGCGCATCACGACGATCTTGTCGCCCATCGTCATCGCCTCGATCTGGTCGTGCGTGACATAGATGGAAGTCGTCTTCAGCCGCTGGTGAAGCTCCTTGATCTCGCTGCGCATGGCCACGCGCAGCTTGGCGTCGAGGTTGGACAAGGGCTCGTCGAACAGGAAAACCTGCGGATCGCGCACGATCGCCCGGCCCATCGCCACGCGCTGGCGCTGCCCGCCCGACAACTGGCGCGGGTAACGTCCGAGCAACGGCGTCAGCGCGAGGATCTCGGCTGCGCGCCCGACTTTCTGCTCGATGGCGGCCTTGTCCATCTTGGCCAGCGCAAGCGCAAAGGCCATGTTGTCGCGCACGGTCATGTGCGGATAGAGCGCGTAGTTCTGGAAAACCATCGCGATGTCGCGCTCCTTCGGCGGCAGGTCGTTGACTCGCCGGTCGCCGATGCGGATTTCACCGCCGTTGATTTCCTCCAGCCCGGCGATCATGCGCAGCAACGTCGACTTGCCGCAGCCCGAGGGGCCCACCAGCACTGTGAAGGAGCCGTCGCGTATGTCGATGTCCACGCCATGCAGGATGGGCACTTCGCCGAAATTCTTCTTGACCGCCTGGATCGTGACACTTGCCATGCACTGGAGTCCTCGGAGTTCGCAGAAAACGCGGATCACGCAAGGTATGAAGGCCTTGCGTCGCAACCGCGCAGTATTGGCATTGAGACAAGCTCGCGCATCAGGGCAAACCGTTAGGCATTAACCCCTGCAAATTTGTATGATCACCGTATCACCGTGCAAACATCTCCCATCGCCGGGCGGCCTCCGGCGCCCTCCCCCACCCAGCCCCTTCCGCTGATCGTCGATCGGCTGTCGGACCGGTTGGCCGTGCTGTTGAGCGAACAGATCGAATCCGGCACGCTCCAGGCGGGCGACCGGCTTCCGACCGAGCAGCAGATCGCCGCCGCGCACCGCGTCTCGCGCACCGTGGTGCGAGAGGCGGTGCATCAACTCAAGTCCAAGGGCATGGTTCAGTCGCGGCAAGGTTCGGGCGTCTATGTGGCGCCGCGCCCGGTCAACCAGCCGCTTGCCTTCGATCCCGCGGTGTTGACTTCGGTCCAGTCGGTCGTCCATGTGGTGGAAGTGCGGCGCGTGCTCGAAGGCGAGATCGCGGCACTCGCGGCCGAGCGCGCCACCCGAGGTCAGATTGCCGCGTTGCGCCGGGCACTTGCGGCGATCGACGCCGCAGTGGCCGAAGGGCGGGACGGCGTCGCCGAGGACCTTGCCTTTCACCAGGTGATCGGCGAATCGACGGGTAATCCGCAATTCCGGCTTCTGCTCGGCTTCCTTGAGCAATACCTGCGCGAAGGCATGCGCATCACACGTGGCAACGAGGCCCGGCGCGCCGACTTCATGACGGCCGTGCAGCGCGAACATCGCGCCATCTTCGAGGCCATCGCGGCGCACGACCCTGTCGCAGCGCGGCTTCACGCAAACGAACACCTGATCCGCGGCGAACAGCGGTTGATCGAGGGCGGCGTCATCGATGGCCGCCGTCGGCAAGCCGCGGTCAAAGCCGTGCGCGCCGCGGACCCCACGACCTCCCGAAAGGGAAAGCAATGAAGGAGACTGCATGAAACTGATGATCACCGGAGGCGGCGGCTTCGTCGGCGCGCGCCTCGCAAGGGCGCTGCTTGCCCGCGGCACGCTGGCGGGCCAGCGCATCGAGCGCCTGGTATTGACCGACATCGCGCCGCCACCCGCCGACCTGCTCGCCGACGCACGCGTCGAGGCACGCACCGGCCCATTGCTCACGCAGACCGATGCGCTACGCGACGAACCCTTTGACGGCGTTTTCCACCTGGCTTCAGCGGTCTCAGGCGAATGCGAACTCGACTTCGACCTGGGCCTGCGCTCCAACCTGGACAGCACGCGGGCATTGCTCGACGCGATCAGGGCGCGTGTCAATGCGGGCGGCAAGGTGCCGCGCCTGGTGTTCTCGAGTTCGGTCGCCGTGTTCGGCCCCGACCCTGCAGTACCGCTGCCGAAAATCGTTGCCGACGACACGTTGCCGGCGCCACAGACTTCGTACGGCACTCAGAAGCTGATCTGCGAGCATCTCATTGCCGACTACACGCGCAAGGGCTATGTCGATGGCCGCGCTGCACGGCTCATGACAGTGACGGTGCGTCCCGGCCGGCCGAACGGCGCGGCATCTTCGTTCTTCAGCGGCATCATCCGCGAGCCGCTGGCAGGGGTCGAAGCGATCTGCCCGGTTTCTCCCGATGTCTCGCATCCGATGTCGTCGCCGTCGCGCACGGTCGAAGGGCTGATCGCCGTCTATGAAGCCAGCCGGGAAGAGTTCTGCGGCCGCACCGCACTCAATCTTCCGGCAATCAATGTGCGCGTCAGCGACATGCTCGACGCGCTCGAAGAGGTGGCCGGACCCGCCGTGCGCGCCCGTGTTCGCTTCGAGCGCGACGAGCGCATCGCCGGCATCGTTGCCAATTGGCCCAGCGGCGCGTCCGCCGCACGCGCAGCCCGGCTGGGCTTGCATCCACACGACAACTTCGCCGACATCATTCGGCAATACATCGAAGACTGCGCGGCACTGCCGAACGCGGACCTGACCCTGAAGGGAATGCGCTGATGACATCGAAGAAGACGAGCAACTCAAAGAACGCGAACACTGTGAAGTCGACGAAGAGCGCCAAGGTCGCGAAGAAGAATTCGGCCAGTTCAGCCGCTGCCGCGCCGGTGCGCGCCGGCAGCCTGCGGTCGCAGGCATGGTTCGACAATCCGGCCAATGCCGACATGACGGCGCTCTATCTGGAGCGCACGATGAACTTCGGCCTGGGCATCGACGAGCTCCAGTCGGGCCGCCCCATCATCGGCATCGCGCAGACCGGCTCGGACATCGCGCCCTGCAACCGTCATCACCTGGTGCTCGCCGAGCGCGTGCGCGAAGGCATTCGCGATGCGGGGGGCATCGCTTTCGAGTTCCCGATCCATCCGATCCAGGAAACTTGCAAGCGCCCGACGGCGGCACTCGATCGCAACCTGCAATATCTCTCGCTGGTGGAAGTGCTGTACGGCTATCCCCTCGATGGCGTGGTGTTGACGACCGGCTGTGACAAGACGACGCCGGCGCAATTGATGGCTGCCGCGACGGTGGACATTCCCGCCATCGCGCTCAATTCGGGGCCGATGCTCAACGGCTGGTACAAGGGCGAACGCACGGGCTCGGGCACGATCGTGTGGCGTGCGCGCGAGATGATGGCAGCAGGAGAGATCGGCTATCAGGAATTCCTGAAGCTCGTCGCTTCGTCAGCGCCGTCGACAGGGCATTGCAACACCATGGGAACGGCGTCGACCATGAATTCGCTGGCCGAGGTGCTCGGCATGACGCTGCCCGGCAGTGCTGCGATTCCGGCGCCCTACCGTGATCGCCAGGAGATGGCGTATCACACGGGCAGGCGCATCGTCGAGATGGTGCGCGAAGACTTGAAGCCTTCGGACATCCTGACGCGCGAAGCTTTCGAAAATGCGATCGTGGTCAACTCCGCGCTCGGCGGATCGACCAACGCGCCGGTGCACCTGATTGCCATCGCGCGGCACATCGGCGTGGAGCTCACGACCGATGATTGGGAAAAGCTCGGCTACAAAATCCCGCTGATCGTGAATCTGCAGCCGGCCGGCGAGTATCTGGGCGAAGACTATTACCGCGCGGGCGGCGTTCCGGCAGTAGTCGCCGAATTGATCGCGCAGGGCAAAATCAAGCCAGCGCTCACGGCCAACGGCAAGACGCTCATCGACAACTGCGAAGGCAAGTTCACGAGCGACCGCACGGTCATCTTCCCGTACAACAAGCCGATGAAGAAGAACGCGGGGTTCCTGAATCTGAAGGGCAATCTCTTCGAATCGGCCATCATGAAGACGAGCGTGATCACGCCCGAATTCCACTCGCGCTATCTCGAAGACCCGAACGATCCGATGGCATTCGAAGGTACGGCGATCGTGTTCGACGGGCCGGAGGACTATCACCGTCGCATTGACGATCCGAAGATGAAAATCGATCCCAAGAGTGTGTTGTTCATGCGCGGCGTGGGGCCGGTGGGCTATCCGGGCGCTGCCGAGGTGGTGAACATGCGTGCGCCTTCGTACCTGATCAAGAAGGGCGTTACGGCGCTGCCTTGCATTGGCGATGGCCGGCAGTCCGGAACGTCCGGGTCGCCATCGATCCTCAATGCTTCACCCGAGGCTGCGACGGGTGGCGGGCTTGCGCTGGTTCAAACGGGCGATCGAGTGCGCATTGACCTGAAGAAGCGCACGGCCAATATGCTGGTGCCGGATGAGGAGCTTGCTCGTCGGCGCGCCAAGCTGGACGCTCAGGGCGGGTATCCGTATCCGGCCAGTCAAACTCCATGGCAGGAGATTCAGCGGGGCATCGTGGATGAGCTGTCTGGAGGGATGGTGCTGAAGCCTGCTGTGAAGTATCAGAAGGTGCACGCTACGTTTGGGATTCCTCGGGACAATCACTGAAGGTTGTTGTTTGCTGTTTGGGGGGCCGCCCGGTATGGGGTGTGGGCTGTGGCGACCCCGCTGCGCCGGCCCTTCGGGCTTCCCTGCAGTGCTCGACTCAGGCGGGGTCCGCGTGAAACTCGCTGCGCTCAGACACACGCGGCCCTGATCCGCCCGAGTCTCCGCGCTTCGGCGGCGCAGAAGGGTCACCACAGCCCACACCCCATACCGGGCTCAGTGTTGCGCTGGGGTTGCGCGCGTCTCGAACGCCCGCGGCCTGCGCGTTAGCGACAGCGATGGCGGCGGACAAATCACCCCCGCCCTTACCGGCGGAGGCGGGCGGTGTGCCCTGGGCTGGCCGTTGAGGCACCGCCGAGCAGCGCAGCGGTACGCGGATCAGGGCTGCGCGTGTTTGAGCGCAGCGAGTTTCGCGCGGACCCCGCGTGCCGCGAGCAGCGCAGGGAAGCCGCAAAGCGGCCGGTGACGTCGGCCAGCCCAGGGCACACCGCCCGCCTCCGCCACCCCTACCCACTCCACTCCTTCAACTCACCCCTTCAACCGCCTCCCGCATAAAAACAGTAATGCTCCGCACAGCCACAGAATCCGGCTTTCCCGCAAACCGCAGCGCACGAATAGGCACCGGAATATGCGGCTCCAGCGTCAGCACATCCACTTTCTCCCGATCCGCTGAACGAGCGGTACATCCATCGACCAGCGCGACCCCAAGTCCATGGTGCGCCATCGCAAGCGCCGCATGGTAGGTCTGCACAGTGACCACCGCCTGCTTGAATCCGACGCCAGCCTGCCGACACGCCTGACTCAGACTCGTCCCGACTGGATCCCGACTGTCGAGCCCCACCACCGGAAGGTCGACCAGATCGTGCAGCGCCACCGATCCGTTGCGCAGTAGTGCGCGGGGCAACATTCCCTTAGGCGCAATGCACACCATGCGGCTGTCAGCCAACGCCTCTTGGGTCAACGAAGGATGCACGGTCGGACTGAATGCAAAGCCGACATCCGCCTCCTGCAGCAGCAGTGCCGACATGATCTGCGGTGAATGCAGCGACTCGACCGTCACCGCCACGCCAGGATGCTTTTCCCGAAAGCGCTTGAGCGCGCGCGGCAGCACTTCGTAGCTCAAAGCCAGCACCGTAAGGATGCGCAGCTCTCCCGCGTCACTCGCCGAACGCAGGTTCGTCGCGAGGCGCTGCACCTCGTCGAGCTGTGCAAAGAGCCGCTCGATGTGCGGATACAGCGTCAACGCCTCCGTGGTCGGCGTCAGGCGACCCTTGGCTCGCTGGAAGAGCGCGAACCCGAGTTGGATCTCCGCATGCTGCAACGTCCGGCTCACCGCCGGCTGTGTGATGTTGATGAGCCGCGCCGCCGCACTCACGCTCCCGGTGAGCATGATCGCGTTGAAGACTTCGATGTGACGTAGCCGCATTGCGAGAGGAGACGGCGCCTCAGTTCGATCCGGGCCCGAGCTTCCCGCGAGACACGTCCATGATCAGTTGCGTTGCAAGATAGAGCCGCGGTTCGATCGAATCGATCAGCACATATTCCGCGTCCATCGAATGCGCACCGAAACCCTGGAGTCCGAACCGCTCCACCACCGCGGCCTTGGTGTTCAAGCCCGCAAAAGCCGCGTCGGTGCCGCCGCCTGCCACCTTGTCGTCCGCGCCCAACGTGCGGCCGAGGCTCTTGTAGATCTGCTGAGCGTGCGTCGCGAGCGCGCGGGATGCATCCGTCGCCTCCAGCGGCGGGCGGCGGCGCTCGAACTTGATTTCGACTTTGGCTTGAGGAATCAGCTGGTTCTTCGATCGCTCCCGGACCTCGCGCTCGATGCGGTCGTAGTCGCTCACCTTCAGCACCCGCACATCCGCACCGGCGGTCGCCGTGGCCGGAATCACGTTGCGATTGGTGCCCGAGCGTGAAATCGTCCAGTTCATCTTCAGGCCTGTGGCCGGATCGGACAGGTCGCGCATTTGCAGGATCTGGTGCGACAACTCGTACAACGCATTCACGCCCGCCTCCGGTGCCGAACCCGCGTGGGACGCCTTGCCAGTGACATTGAGCGTGACCGACGCAATGCCCGCGGTCGCGAGCGACAGCTTGTCGTCCCGAATCGGTGCGCCCTCGAAAGACATGACCACGTCGTGCTCACCGCCCAGCCGCGTGAGAAGCGCCCGGGCACCCGGCGAACTAATCTCCTCGTCGCCATTGATCAACACCGTCAGCGTGCCGTAGTCCTTAAAGTCCAGGGCCTTCAGCAGCGCCACCGTATGCGCGATGACCGCCACGCCCTGCTTGTCGTCCGCGATGCCCAGCCCGTATGCCTTGTCGCCATCGATGCGAAACGGCTGCTGTCTCGACATGCCCACCTGATAGACCGTGTCCATGTGCGCGATCAGCATGATCTTCTTCGTGCCCGCGCCCTTGAACGTCGCACGCACCACCTTGCCGATCTTCTCCGGCGTGTCTTCCATGCGGTAGGCATCGGCCGAAGGATCGATCAGTTCGACCTGCCCGCCAAGCGCCTTGAACTTCGCAGCAACCAGATCCGCGATCTTGTCCAGCCCCTCCAGATCGCGACTCCCCGATTCCACAGAAACCAGCTGCTTCAAAGTCTCCAGCAACGCCGGCTTCTCCTTCGCGGCAAGCGCAGCGAGCCGCTCATCTGGCGCAGCAAAGGCGCATGCGCAGGCAGCACTTAACGCCGCAAACAAGACGACCCGACGGCCAGAAGCAATTGCAATGTTCATTGATCCTGAATCTCCAAAACGATTTTCCAGAAACACCGCGGAACCGGCTTTGCCGGGCCGCTGGTGTTGCCCCCGGTAGGGGGTGGGCGGCTACACGAAGTGAGCCAACCTGGGGGCGAGCGTAGCTAATGCGCTTTGTCCCAATTCGGGCCAAAGCCGATCTCCGCGAGCAGCGGCACCTTGAGTTCGGCGACGCTCGCCATGATCCGCGGGATCTCGATGCGAACCCACTCGACTTCTTCTTCGGGCACTTCGAACACCAGTTCGTCGTGCACCTGCATGATCATCTTGGTCCCGCGCTTCTCGGCATCCAGCACGTCCTGCACCTTCACCATGCTGAGCTTGATCAGATCGGCGGCGGTGCCCTGCATCGGCGCGTTGATGGCTGCGCGCTCGGCACCGCCTCGGCGGGGTCCATTCGGCGAATTGATCTCCGGCAGGTAGAGGCGGCGTCCGAAGACGGTCTCGACATAGCCTTTCTGCTTGGCCAGCGCCTTGGTCTCATCCATGTACGCCTTCACGCCCGGATACCGCGCGAAGTAGCGCTCGATGTACGACGAGGCCGCCTTGGTTTCGATGCCCAGATTGCGCGCGAGCCCAAAGCTGCTCATGCCGTAGATGAGCCCGAAGTTGATCACCTTCGCATAACGACGTTGCTCACTCGACACTTGCTCCACCGCGACGCCAAAGACCTCGCCAGCAGTCGCCCGGTGAACGTCGATGCCTTCGGTGAACGCGCGCAGCAGGGATTCATCGCCGCTGATGTGCGCCATGATCCGCAGTTCGATCTGCGAATAGTCGGAGCTTGCGATCACGCTGCCAGCGGGCGCGACAAAAGCCTCTCGCACGCGGCGGCCTTCGACGGTGCGGATCGGAATGTTCTGCAAATTGGGATCGTTGCTGGACAAACGGCCCGTCACGGCGACGGCTTGCGCATAGTGCGTATGCACCCGGCCGCTGCGTGGATTCGCCAGCAGTCCCAGCTTGTCGGTGTAAGTGCCCTTGAGCTTCGAGAGTCCGCGGTGCTCCAGGATCTTGGCCGGCAGCGGAAAATCCTCCGCGAGCTTTTCCAATACTTCTTCGTCTGTACTCGGTGCGCCGCTCGGCGTCTTCTTGACGACCGGCAGCCCCAGCTTGGTAAAGAACACTTCGCCGATCTGCTTGGGCGAACCGAGGTTGAAAGGCTGGCCCGCGAGCTCGTAGGCTTCTTGCTCCAAAGCCATGATGCGCTTGCCCAATTCATTGCTCTGCGCGGCGAGCGTGGGCGCGTCGATCAGCACGCCATTGCGCTCGATGCGATAGAGCGTCTCGCTCGACGCCATTTCCAGCTCGTAGACGAAGCGCAGCTTTTCATTCGCCTCGAGCTGCGGCCAAAGCACGCGATGCACATCCAGCGTCTGGTCGGAGTCCTCGCACGAATATTCGGCGGCCTTGTCGATCGACACCTGGCTGAACGAAATCTGATGCGCACCTTTGCCGCAGAGGTCTTCGTAGTCGATGCCCGTCCGTCCCAGATGCCGCTCCGCAAGACTGGCGAGGCCGTGCGGCTTGTGTACCTCCAGCACATAGCTTTGCAGCATCGTGTCATGCGCATAGCCTTGCACCTCGATGCCGTGATTGGCAAACACGTGGCGGTCGTACTTGATGTGTTGGCCGAGCTTTTTCTTCGAGCCGTCTTCGAGCCATGGCTTGAGTTTTGCCAGGACTTCATCGCGCGGCAGCTGAACAGGCGCGTCCGGATAGTTGTGGCCCACGGGGATATAGGCCGCTTCGCCGGGCGTCACGCTGAAGCTCAGCCCGACGATCTCGGCGCGCATTTCATCGAGTGAGTTGGTCTCGGTGTCGATCGCCACGAGCTCCGCCGCCTGGATCTTCGCCAGCAAGGCGTCGAAGGCCTCCCACGTCATGATCGTCTCGTAAGCCAGGTTGGAGACCTTGGCAGCGGCTGCGAAACTCGGGTCGTCGAAGAGGCCGGTCCCGCCTTCAGGGCCTTTTTTCTTCTTGTTCTCCTCGATCAACTCGGGCGACACCTCGTGCGCTTCGAGCGTCCGCACCAGCGACTTGAAGCCGTACTTTTCGTAGAAGATCTTCAATTCGTCGATCTGCTGCGGGCCGATGGCAATCGCATCGAGCGACGGCAGGCCCTTGACGTGCTCGCCGAGCTCGCAATCGGTCCTGATGGTCACCAGCCGGCGTCCCTGCGGCAGCCAGTCGAGCGCCTTGCGCAGGTTCTCGCCGGCCTGGCCCTTGACCTCGCCGGCGCGCGCAATGAGGGCATCGAGCGAGCCGAATTCGAGCAGCCACTTGGCGGCCGTCTTGGGACCGACCTTTTCGACGCCCGGGACGTTGTCGACCGTATCGCCGACCAGCGTCTGATAGTCGATCATCAGGTTGGGCGGGACGCCGAACTCCGCCGTCACGCCGGCCACGTCGCGCTTCTTGCCGTTCATCGTGTCGATGATGGTGATGTGCTCGTCAACGAGCTGGCTCAGGTCCTTGTCGCCGCTGGAAACGGTGACTTCGATGCCTTGCGCGGCAGCCGTTCGAGCCAACGTGCCGATCACGTCGTCCGCCTCGATGTCCGGCACGCACAGCACCGGCCAGCCAAGAAGCCGCACCACCTGGTGGATCGGCTCGACCTGGCTGCGCAGATCGTCCGGCATCGGCGAGCGATTTGCCTTGTAGGCGGGATACCAGTCGTCGCGGAAAGTCTTGCCCGGCGCGTCGAAGACACAGGCGGCGTAGTCGGCCCGCACCTCGCGGCGCAGGGCCTGCATCATGTTGATCATTCCCCGGATGGCACCCGTGGCGGGACTGCTGTTGTCGCCGGGAACGGCGCGCAAGTCGGGCATCGCATGAAAAGCGCGATAAAGATAGCTCGATCCGTCGACGAGCAGCAGTGTTTTCTTGTCGGTCATCAGGGCATTTTGCCGTGCCGCGACCGGCCGTCCGGAAGGTGTGCCGGAACGCCACGGACTTGTATCCCTGGCGCGAGCGCGGACCTACAATCCTGATCATGTCCTCCATGCCGCTCCATCTTTCCCGCATTCGCCTGGCCATGTTGTTGTTCGCCAGCGCCGCGGCGATTGCCGCCGTCCAGGCGCAGACGCCCCAGCCGGCGCAGCCCCCGGCCACGGCGGACAACCCGACAGACGCGGACAAGGAAAACGGCCGCCGCAACCAGAAGATCGAGCACATCCACACCGAAGACAGCGGCGCCACCGTCGACGAAGTTCGCGTCGGCGGCCAGACGATGAGCATCACGGTCAAGCCCAAGAACAACGCACCGGCCTACAACGTCATGCCCAACCGCGAACAGGGCACCAACATGCAGGGACAGCCCGACCAGAGCAACTCCGACCCCGGCTCACGGGTCTGGTGGAACGTCTTCAAGTTCTGAGCACACGGTGGCAGTTTTTACGGAAGTCGGATTCGAAGAAGCCGACGCACTGGTGCAACGCCTGGGACTCGGCCCGCTGAGCGAGCTCAGAGGCATCGAAGGCGGAATCGAAAACACCAACTACTTCGTGACGACGGCAAACGGTGAGTTCGTGCTGACGCTTTTCGAGCGGCTCGGCCCCGAACAGCTCCCCTACTACCTTTGTCTTATAAAGCACCTCGCGGCGCGCGGCATCCCCGTGCCGGAGCCGGTGATCGATCCGAAGATCGAGCCGCCGAAGGGGCACGCACTGTCGATTCCCGCCAACGCGCCTTGCGAATTGCTGCTCACGGTGGCGGGCAAGCCTGCAGCGGTCGTGCAGCGGCTCCAGGGCAAGAGCGAACTGGCACCGACCGCCCGCCACTGCGCCGAGCTCGGCCGGCTGCTGGCGCAGATGCACATCGCGGCGCGCGACTACCCCCGCATTCAACCCAACCTCCGCGGCCTGCCCTGGTGGAACGACACCGCGCCCGTCGTCTTGCCTTACCTCGAGGCGCCCCAGGCCGCGCTGTTGCGCAGCGAACTCGCCTATCAGAACCACATCGCCGAATCGTCGACCTACGCCGCATTGCCCCGCGGGCCCATTCATGCCGACTTGTTTCGCGACAACGCCATGTTCGACACCCATGCGAGCGCCGACGCGCCACGGCTCACGGGCGTTTTCGACTTCTACTTCGCGGGCACGGACACCTGGCTTTTCGATCTTGCCGTGTGCCTGAACGACTGGGCCATCGACCTCCAGACCGGTCGCCACGATGCCGAGCGCGCCAGCGCATTGCTCGCTGCCTATGGCTCGGTGCGCCCCCTGACCGGCCCGGAACGCGCCTTGCTGCCGGCCATGCTCCGGGCCGCCGCGCTGCGCTTCTGGATTTCGCGCCTATGGGACTACCACTTGCCTCGCGAAGCGAGCATGCTCAAGGCGCACGATCCGACGCACTTCGAACGCGTGTTGCGCGAACGCGCCCATGCGACCTTCGAGTTCTCACATGACGCGGATCTGCAGGCCGCCTGACCCGATCCGATGAAACTCAATCTTGTTCCGGCACGCACCGGCGTGCTGTGGGTCCGAAGCGGGCTCAAGGCCTTCGCACGACAGCCGCTCGCCTTCGTTTCGCTTTTCTTTTTCTTCATGGCGCTGGTGTCCATCGCCTCGCAACTGCCATTGATCGGTGCGGCCATTGCCCTGATGCTGCTGCCGACCATGACGCTCGGGCTGATGGCAGCCGCTGCGCAAGCCACCGGCCCCGAAAAGCCGCCTGCCGGAACCGTGTTCATGGCCGCCGTGAATGCCGTTCGCTCCGACGTTCGTCCCATGGCGGTGCTGGGCGCGATGTACGCGGCACTGTTTCTCGTGGTGATGGCGATCTCCGCGCTGGCCGATGGCGGGCAGTTCGCGCGCGTCTACCTGCTCGGCGGACCGCTCACGCGCGAACTTGCGGAAACGACCGAGTTCCAGGTCGCGCTCTGGATTGCCATGGGTCTCTACCTGCCGCTGTCGCTGGCCTTCTGGCATGCACCAGCGCTCGTGCACTGGCATCGCGTGCCACCGGCGAAGAGCCTGTTTTTCAGCTTTGTGGCGTGCTTCAAGAACTTCGGCGCACTCACCGTCTTCGGCCTTGTCTGGACAGGCGTGTTCATCGGCGCGGGCATCGTGTTGAGCCTTGCCGCAACCTTGCTCGTCGCCATCGGCGCGATGGGCATCGGCGCAAGCGCGTCTGCGGCCGGAGCTGCGGTGATGATCGGCGGCGCACTGGTGATGGCGGCCATGTTTTTCACCAGCACCTGGTTCACCTTCCGCGATTCATTCCAGGAATAGGCCCAGCACCGCGAGCGCGGCGCCGACCGCGCTAAACCGGCGTCAGCTTGGCAACCGACAGCGCCAGCCACTTGACGCCATGGCGCGGGAAGTTCACTTGGGCCCGGGCGTCGTCGCCGGTGCCTTCCAGCGACACCACGGTACCTTCACCGAACTTGTTGTGGAAGACCTGCATGCCTGAACGAAGCCCGTGCGACGGCGCGGCTTTTTGTGGCGGAACAGGTGGACTCGCGAAGGCCTCCTTGCCGTAGCCGCCTCCACCGCCGCGCGTGCTTGCGTAGCCGCCGCCGTAGCCGAAAGCGGATGGTGTGAATCCCTGGTTCTTTGGAGTGAGCCACTTCAGGGCGCTCTCGGGCAGTTCGTCGAAGAAGCGGCTCTTGACGTTGTAACGGGTCTGCCCGTGCAGCATGCGGGTCTGCGAATGGCTCAGGTACAAGCGCTTGCGGGCGCGAGTGATGGCCACATACATCAGCCGACGCTCTTCCTCGAGGCTCTCGTAGTCGCTCATCGAGTTCTCGTGCGGAAAAAGGCCCTCTTCCAGGCCGGTGATGAACACGCAATCGAATTCGAGCCCCTTTGCAGCGTGCACGGTCATCAGCTGCACGGCATCCTGGCCGGCCTGCGCCTGGTTGTCGCCGGATTCGAGCGCTGCATGTGTCAGGAAAGCCGCCAACGGACTGAGTGTCTCGCCCGTTTCCGCATCGGGCGCGAGCGGCTCGTCCGTAACGGGGCGGTTCGGATCGATGCCCTGGCTGACCGGCGACTGCCGCAGTTCGTCCACTGGCAGCGCCACCGCGTCGCGGCCAAAGCCTTCCTGCGTGACGAAGCTTTCTGCGGCGTTGACGAGTTCTTCCAGATTCTCGATGCGGTCGGCGCCTTCGCGATCGGCCTTGTAGTGCTCGATGAGCCCGCTGTGGTCGAGCACCAGTTCGATGATCTCGCGCAGGGACATGCCCTGCGTCTGCTCGCGAAGCACGTCGATCTTCGCGACAAAGGCAGAGAGATTGCCGCCGGCCTTGCCACCGACGGCGCTCACGGCGTCGTGCAACGAGCGGCCGGCCGCGCGGGCCGCGTCCTGCAGTTGCTCGATGCTGCGCGCGCCAATGCCGCGCGGCGGAAAGTTGACGATGCGCAGAAAACTCGTGTCGTCGTCCTTGTTCTCCAGCAGGCGCAGGTAGGCCAGCGCATGCTTGATTTCGGCCCGCTCGAAGAACCGCAGCCCGCCATACACGCGGTACGGCACGGCGGCATTGAACAGCGCTGTTTCAATCACCCGGCTCTGCGCATTGCTGCGGTAGAGCACGGCCATCTCCTTGCGATCGATGCCCTCACGCACCAGTTGGCGCATCTCCTCGACCATCCATTGCGCCTCGGCGAAGTCGCTGGTCGATTCGTAGACGCGCACCGGCTCGCCGGGGCCCTGGTCCGTGCGCAGGCTCTTGCCCAGCCGCTTCTTGTTGTGGCTGATGAGTTCGTTGGCCGAATCGAGGATATTGCTGTAGCTGCGGTAGTTCTGCTCCAGCTTGATCTGGTGCGCCACGTTGAACTCGTGCACGAAGTCCGCCATGTTGCCCACGCGCGCGCCACGAAAGGCATAGATGCTCTGGTCGTCGTCGCCCACCGCGATCACGCTGTTGTCGCCCGGCGTGAATCGGCCATCGGCCGTGGTGCCCGAAAGCATCTTGATCCATGCGTATTGCAACCGATTGGTGTCCTGGAACTCGTCGATCAGGATGTGCCGAAAGCGCCGTTGGTAGTGCTCGCGCACGGGATCGTTGTCGCGCAACAACTCGTAGCTGCGAAGCATCAGTTCGCCGAAGTCGACCACGCCTTCGCGCTGGCATTGCTCTTCGTACAGTTGATAGAGCTCGACCTTCTTGCGATCGTCGTCGCTGCGGATCTCGACGTCGCGCGGACGCAGGCCATCTTCCTTGGCGCCGGCGATGAACCACTGGGTCTGCTTGGCCGGAAAGCGCTCGTCATCGACGTTGAACTGCTTCATCAGCCGCTTGATTGCGGAAAGCTGGTCCTGCGTGTCGAGGATCTGGAAGGTGGACGGGAGCCCGGCGAGCTTCCAGTGCGCCCGCAAGAAGCGGTTGCACAGGCCGTGAAAGGTGCCGATCCACATCCCGCGCACGTTGACCGGCAGCATGGCCGTCAGCCGCGTCATCATTTCCTTGGCGGCTTTGTTGGTAAAGGTCACGGCGAGGATGCCGCCGGGCGACACCTGGCCGGTTTGCAGCAACCATGCGATGCGCGTGGTCAGCACGCGGGTCTTGCCCGAACCGGCTCCGGCGAGGATCAGCGCGTTGCCCGCGGGCAGCGTCACGGCCGCAAGTTGCTCCGGATTCAGATTGGCGAGCAGAGGGGACGCGGCGGGCGCTTCGCCCATGGCGTCGGGCGCGCCGGAAAACAAGTCATATGGGAGCATGTGCCCATTGTAGAAACGCCCACCCGCCATGGAGCGGGCGGGTAGAATCAGTCACCGGGCCCAAGTTTCTTGACGTCCGGTTTTTTTGTGCCTGCGCACAGCAGGGTTCGCAGAGTTCGGTATCGCCGCCACGGCGAACCCGCAAAGCCGGGCTCCAAGCCAAGCGCCCCATCGCCGCCGAAATCCTTTGGCGACGACCTTTCAGGAGCTTGGAATCACATGCAAATCTTCGACTACGACAACATTCTTCTGCTGCCCCGCAAATGCGTAGTGGAAAGCCGCTCCGAGTGCGACGCCAGCGTCACCCTCGGCGGCCGCAGTTTCCGCATTCCGACAGTGCCCGCCAACATGAAGACCGTGGTCGACGAGACCATCTGCACGTGGCTGGCAAAGAACGGCTACTTCTACGTGATGCACCGCTTTGACCTGGACAACGTCAAGTTCGTCAAGGACATGCACGCAAAGGGCGTGTTCGCGTCGATTTCGCTGGGCGTGAAAAAGCCCGATTACGACACGGTCGACCAACTCGCCGCCGCGGACATGGCACCCGAATACATCACGATCGACATCGCCCATGGCCACGCCGACACCGTGAAGAACATGATCGGTTATCTCAAGAAGAAGCTGCCGAAATCCTTCGTGATTGCGGGCAACGTGGGCACGCCGGAAGCGGTCATCGACCTGGAAAACTGGGGCGCCGATGCCACCAAGGTGGGCATCGGCCCCGGCAAGGTCTGCATCACCAAGCTCAAGACGGGCTTCGGCACGGGCGGCTGGCAGTTGTCGGCGCTCAAGTGGTGCGCGCGCGTCGCGACCAAGCCGATCATTGCCGACGGCGGCATTCGCGACCACGGCGACATCGCCAAGAGCATCCGCTTCGGCGCGTCGATGGTGATGATCGGCTCGCTCTTCGCGGGACACGAGGAGTCGCCCGGCAAGACCGTGGAAGTCGACGGCGTTCTTTTCAAGGAATACTACGGATCGGCCAGCGACTTCAACAAGGGCGAATACAAGCACGTCGAAGGCAAGCGCATCCTCGAGCCGATCAAGGGCAAGCTGGCCGAAACGCTGATCGAAATGGAGCAGGACATCCAGAGCTCCATCAGCTACGCGGGCGGCCGCAAGCTCATGGACATCCGCAAGGTCAACTACGTCACCCTGGGTGGCGACAACGCGGGCGAACACCTGCTGATGTAGGCCCGCTGCGTGCCGCTACCTGAGGCGGAGCTTCAGGTGTCGAGCAGTTGCATCGCCAGCGCATGCAGGCGGTGCGCGGGATCGGCCAATGCGTCCACCACACCGAAGTGGTCGAGCCCCGGAAGGATCTCGCTGACCGGCACTGCAGCAGGGCCCCAGGCCTTGCGCATCAGCGCGTTCTGGCGGATGAATTCCTCGCTTTCCTCGCTGCCCGCCACCGTGTAGAGCTGCCCGCGCTTTGGCGCCGGCCAGAACGCCGGACTGAGGCGCAGCGCTTCGGCATCGGTCAATCGCAGCGCATCGGCGAGGAAAGGGGCGTGCTGGAGCGGACGAAGGTCATGGACGCCTGAAATCGAAAATGCGTTGCGCACGAGTTGGGGCGGCAGGTCCGGTGAGACGGCCTTCCAGTCGCACGCCAGAAGCATCGCCGCGAGGTGCCCGCCCGCGGAATGACCGGAAACAGTGATTCGCGAAGGGTCGCCACCGTGCGCCGCGATGTTGCGCCAAGTCCATTCGAGCGCGCGAACCATTTGCAGGGCTATGTCGGCAACGCGGACCGGCTGCTCGGCCGTTCCGGGGCACAGCGCGTAATTGGGCACGACCACGCAAACACCCTTGTCGACGAACGCAGGGGCGACCATGGAAGAGTCGTTCTTGTCGAGCGAGCGCCAGTACCCGCCGTGGATGAAAACCAGCACCGGCGCGTTGGGGTCGGACGCGGCAAACACATCGAGCGTCTCGCCGGGCCCGTCGCCGTAGGGCAAGTCCAGGCTGCCCCTCAGGGAAGCGCGCGCGGCGGCAGAACTCGAAGCCCATCGCGCCAGATGCACCGGATGTTCCGGCACGCGCGCGCGATTGTTGTACATGGTGTCCAGCCAGGCTGGGTCGTGCAGCGACATTCCTCGGTCCTTTTCTTGCGGCAGGGAGCGCATCTTGGCATGCCGGAGACGTGCATCGGAGCGCTCGTTCTGGTTAGAATTTGTGGGCGTTGGGGGGGTAGCTCAGCTGGGAGAGCGCCGCGTTCGCAATGCGGAGGTCGTGAGTTCGATCCTCATCCTCTCCACCAACTCTCTAGGTTTCATGCGGGTTTCCAGCCCATCGCATCGAGAACCTACAAAAGAACCTACAGCAACACTACGCGCTGGACCCTCCGGCCAACGCGGAGTCCATTGCGCCGCGCGCGGCCCGCTCGGTCCAGAAGCCTCACCGCAAGCACGGCCCGAAATCCCCGACCTCACAGACCAAACCAAGCGCCGAGCAAGGCCCGCCTGGCCACCAACCCCTTGCCCGCTTCTCTGTTGGCCCGCCTGCGCCCGCTTGGCGCGTCGGCCGAGCCAACACGCTGGGCCACTCCACCCCACCCGGGGTGCCCGGCTGAGCCAGATTTCTTTGTAAGGAAGGTCGTAGAGAGTTTTCCGGCGGCGCAATTTTTTTCGCCCCTCCTGCGAGTTTTTCAGCCAGCGCGCGAAGCTGCGGGCCGTGCTGGCGCAGCGTGGCTACCTCAGGGCTGACCTGATCGACGCCTTGCACGGCCCACTGGGACTGACCGAAGGCACGCACGGCAGCTACCTTGCGGGTCCATGACCACGCCTGACCCGACCGCCAGCACCAGGCGAAGGCGAACACCCCGCCGCCGATGGACTGACGGCCGATGAAAAAACCCAGGACACCTCGGCCGAAGCCGACCCTCCCGCTGGCACCGTTCAAGCCTCCGAGGAACCCGCTGGAGACCCTGCCTCCGCGCCGGCTATGGGGCACGAAGCCCACGCCCGAATAATTTCACCGCATCAGCCCCTGACGGCCGACCGCGACGATCTGCAATTCGGGCGACTCCCTGATGCCATCGTCGATCACGTCGGCATGATCGACAGATGCCCGATGTGATACCGCCCGACACCGCCGACATGCTGACGCCTGACTTGAGCCTGGCTGCTCAGCGCGCCGGCAAGGCGCTGGCAAAGCTGTCCGAGGCCGAACTGCTGGCGGTACTCGGTATCGAGTTGCAGCGGCGCGGCCTCCAGGAACTCGGGGCGCTCCCGAAGCCACGCGCGCCCGTCAGGCGCCATAAGCCGGTCTCCGTGGAGCAGCTCTTGCTCACACTGCCGGTAGTCGATGCGATGACCCAATCCGAGCAACGTGCCGACTGAGGATGACCTACCTTGATGGGAGCTACGGCGGGCTAACCAGCACGGCAGCATCCGCAAGGTGCACGTGCTGGAGCGCGACTGCGCTTGGCGCAGCAGCGCGCTATTCGCGCTTGGGGGCCGCCCTGAGAAAGCCCGCCCATCGGCGCTGGCAATCGTGGGCTGTCTGGAGGCGACTAACATTGCTCCTGCGACAGCAGTGTGGATGCTCACCAAGGTCGCGGAGCTCCAAGACCAGCAGCCCACATGCCAGCGTGATCCCGCACGCGCTATGAAAGCGCGTTCTCGATATGTGCCAGAAGTTTGCGCAGCAATTCGGGCACATCAGGCGCCCCTGTCTCGTCCAACCAAAGCTCCCGCACGCAGCCTTCTTCGGTGGCGATGGTGACTGCCTCAGCGGCCCGGATGAGGCTCAAGAACGTGGACGGATCGGACGGTGAGACGGCACGCCACGAGTGGAAGCAGTCGAGATCGATGTCCAAAATAAAGGGCGCGGTCACCGCGGGCGATGCACCGATAGATGCGGCAAGCCCGTCGGCGCGCGAGAGCTGGTTTTCAAGATACCTGCTTTCGATGATCTCGTCGGCATGATGCTTGACGCAATCGTCGTCGTAGACAGCTTTGATGCAATCAACGGCACACCGATGGGGGACAACATAAAGCCCGTCAGATCGCACTTCACCCTGCGTCGAGCCCGAGCCATCGCTCAGTTGTATGGAGAACGACCTTGCCAAAATCCCGGCCGCTGTTGCCGCATGAATGTGTTCGTCGTGGGCCAGATTCTCAATGGCTTCAACTATGGAGGCGTCGTCCCTCCAGTCCACGTTTGCGAGATGTTCGCGCTCGATAAGTTGGATTGCTTCTTCATCTCCGACGCCATCGGTTGCCAGAAATGCAAACTTGCGGAATGCCTCGTCCGTGTCCGTGTGATGATCAATCGTGATGAGCGTCGGGGCAGCGCCGAGTCGTCGTCGTTCCAGAGTCCATGCTGCAAGGGCCTTGTGATGGTCGTCCACGATATAGACAGACTTACCACCGATGATGCGGTGTTGGAAGAGATTTTCGATTGCGTTTTCCATGGCTGTCCGGCGGTCATTGTCGGCCTGTGTTGCGCATCTATCGATGTTCAAGAGCTCGAACAAGTGGTTGTAGGCAGCAATCCGGTTGGCTGTCATGGCTTGGCTGTCTGTGCAGCATCAACGATGAACTTGCTTCGCTCGTAAAGCTCGTCAAAGGTGAGGATGTCGATGCCCGTGATGCTGTTGCGGTAAAGCTCAAAGGAGCGCAGCTTGTCTAAGTTAACACCATGCTCTGCCATGAACTCCGACATCGAACCGATCACGACAAATGCCCGTGGCTTGAAATTGAAGACTTCTTCCCCCGTAGGACTGCCTTGGTTGTCGGTCGGTCGAATCAGTCCATAAAGAGCATGCATCGCGGCTGCAACGGTTCCCTGAACCTGGGCCACCGCGCCACAAAGCTCTCTAGAGGGCGCCCAGCAGCCTGGGCGATAGTCCTTCGACTCAAGGAGATCGGTGCCATGCTTCTTGATCTCAACGAAGCACAATGAATTGATGATGCCTCTGGTCTTCATCAATCCGTCCACCCGCTTTCCATGCTTCAGAAGGTCGTGACCCTGCACGACTTGCTCAAGTTTTCGGTCTTCAAACCCAGTAACGAAAAAGTAGCTCAGCCCGTAGCCAAACACCCATTGGTTCCGCTCAAAGAACATCTGCCAGAGAGCTTCATCACCCGCGGCCTTCTTCAGTTGCTTAACCTCATCAAAGTACCCGCGATCTTCAAGCAGCTTCTGGAAGATGGTCAGTTGCCGCTTCCTGTAGCCGAGCGCAACAATGTCCTCCTTCGTGAGTTCGGCTTGGATCACCTCCGCGAAGACCTCTGGATTCTCGTGAATAAGGCTGGTGACCTGCTCCTTAGACAGTACGAGTTTCCGAAGCTCGGAGTCAGTTATGTTGACCTTCTCGCGATCTGCGAACTGGTAGGCAGCGATGTTCTGAAAGAATGTGAGGAGTTTCGGAATTTCCTCGCCGATGAAAGAAAAGTGGGTGTTATGAGGCGTGCCCGTATTCCCATTGAATGACTGCAAGGTGACTACGCTGAGTTGTCTGTCAGCCTCCAGAAACTTGGCCCGGATTTCAGTCCTTCCCGTCTTGGTGCGTCGAAGGACAATTTCGTCCTTTACTTTGACAAAGTGCATGCCTTCAGAATCGACGACTTTTGAGGCAATGCGAAGCGCGCCTTCGAGAGTAGGGACTGTTGGGCTGATGTAAGTCTTGCCCGCTATCTTGTTGTTGAAATAGTCAGCTTCGTCACTCATGTGTTACCCCTCCACGACTTCCTGTCCAACGGCGATTTTTGGCCCGATATTCAGGCTCGCGAACTCGACGAGCTTCTTCCGTCGCCGACACAACGACCGCATCGCCTGCCCGGCCGTGAGACACTCTTTCTCAGCATGAACATCAGTTGCAACGATTCCTATTTCCGTTCGCTTGACTGACCTGGCTTGAGGGAGTGGCACCATTACGGCTTGACTGCGCGGCTCTCAAAGGTTGGCTCTTGCGTGGGATTGATCACGAAGAAACTCTCGATTGCGATCATCCTCAACGATGGAAGCGACATATCTTTCTGATATTCCCTTCACGGTCGCCCGCAGTACGTGAAGGTCCCCAGCCGCCGCCTCAAGCTCACTGAGCGATGACTTGGAGTAGTCAACGTTCAGTTCGTCTACTGATTCATTGATTGACGCTAAAGACTCTTGGTCCGCCGCGAGTTGACGCATCCATCCCTCCCTAGCACCTGAGTTGTACGTGCCCATGGCGGCAGCAACTGCATTTCTTGAGCGTTCGGCGCGATCAAGAAGAACGCCTAGATCGTCGGCGCTCTGGAATGCCTCCACTCCAGTTTTCATGAGTTCCAGCCGCAGTTCAAGCGATTTGATTTCACCTGTCCGGCGATAGCTGAAGTAGCCCATGAGGGAGCCAGAAATGCCCGTGACGGCGCCAATCAATCCAGAGATAACACCAATGTATGCCAACAAATCGGTGTTACTCATGTGTGTCCAATAAGAGGCCGATTGATATGGGAAATCCATACAGTCTCGTGAATGCTCTGAAACGGCCTGGGTTCATATTGCGAGTGTGGTATGTGGTTATTGGCGATGGGTCTGATCGTCGTGCATTCTGCCTTTGAGGCGGCCGCTGAACGCTCGTGCGTGGTCTAAACTGGTAATGCTGGAGGCATGCACGCGGCGTGCTTCTCCCGCAGCAGACGCATGCGAGGCACAAGGCCAGGGTCTTGGGCTGCGATCACCGCGGCATTTGCCACGTACAGTAGCATCAGGTTTCGATTCAAGATCACGGCCATCAATTGCTCTCTCGGGTAGGACGACATCAGGGCATGCGCGACCGCCTGCGAGCCGCTGTGCACGAATGAGTGCATCGCCTTGATCGTCGTCAGCAGTTTCGAGAACTCAACAGCGAGGTGAGGAACCTCCCGCTCAATGTGCGACAGCATGTTGGCGATCTTCACCTGCGAGGCCGGCTCTTGGTGCTCTGGTCCTTCAACGGGCGTGGTGAATTTATCAAGCCATTCGTCATTGGCGCACTGCGCGGTCCAGACGGCCCGCACCACGGCCTCGAACTGCAACCTGCACAACGCCAATGCCGTGCCGGTCAATCCGGCTTCCACCAGCACACGCTGGCTCAGCGCATGCTCGAAGGCGGCGCCGCACAGCGCCATGGCGATAACGCCGCGCTTCGACCGTGCTTGGCACTTGCCCAGCAGCTTCGCCATGTCTTCATCGAGCGCCTCGCTCGCGGCCAGCAGTTCGGCCAAGCGGGTTTCATCGTTTTGCTCGCTCATGGGCGCGAGCAATCGTCCACACCCATGCGCCTTGGTGCCTCGGTCGGCCAGCGACAAATGAAATTCATCTTGATCCAGTTCGGCCCGCGTTTCATTCTTGATGTCCGGGGTCGCTTCGGTCCCTGCTGGGCTTCGGCGCTGTGCTCGGTGCGACGTGCGACAGGTACTCGCGGCATTGATAGGCCAACGTAGCGCGTGCGGCATTGACTGCTTGAGCATCCCCTTGCATTGCAGCCGCTACTTTCAAAAGGGCGTTGCCAAGCCGCCGCTCGGTGCGCTCAGTCGGCGTTTCAACTTTCGGCCGCTTTCGATACGTGATCTCAATGCTCAATGGAGTCCTCCATCGCTCGACGACAAAACAGGCTTGGCAAGTAGGCCGCCGGCAGGTTGGCGGATCGCTATTGTGCTTCGATGAGGCGCCACGCACGATGATGCCGATCAGTACATGTCACGGCCACGGGCGCGACGTGGACCCCGCCCCGAACGTGGCGGGCTTGTGGTTGAGCGATTGAGGCTTACTCTCGATCAACATCGGGCGGGCCCGAGAAGTAGTTCCTCGACAGCCACCAGTCCACTCAGGACAATCTAGGTATTAACCCTGAACCCCTGAGACAAACGGGCTGACCCCATGAAGAAACTGATACTCGCTGCCCTCATCGCGGCACCGTGCGCCGCCGCTCAAGCGGAGTGGTCCCAGCTCGGAACGAGCAAAAGCGACCCAGAGACTTGGTACGTAGACTCGTCAACGGTCCGTCGCCAAGGATTGCGTGCGAAAGTCTGGACTCTCACCGACTACAAGTCCGCTCAGGTCGGCAGGGGAGCCAAATATCGCTCCGAGAAGGCGCAGTTGCAATTTGATTGCCGCGAAGAGACGTTCGAGACCAAGATGGTCATGTACATGAGCGGCCAAATGGGCGAAGGCAACGCTGTCCACACAAACACCTTGCCTATGGTGGTGCCGGTCCCGGTCCCGCCGAGTTCTATTGCTGCCGCGCTGATGGAAGTCGCCTGCTCGGCGTCGGACCACTCGGGCGGCTCGGGCGGCTCGGCCAGCTACGGCGGTAAGGTCGCAGCAGCCGTGCGGCCGAACGTCGTGTTTCCGGACGCGGACCTCGTCGCCGGCAATCCGGCGGCGGAGTTCGAGGTTCGCCTTGCGCCGGATGGCACCATCGTCGGCACGCCGACGCTCACGAAATCGAGCGGCCTGTCGAATTGGGACGAGGCCGCGTTGCGCGCGCTTCAGAGGACGGAAAAGCTCCCCCGGGACATCGATGGGGACGTGCCGCCGCGTCTGGTTGTGTCGCTGAGACCCAAGCGCTGAAGCCCGCGCTCGCTAAACCAGGCGCCACTGGCTTTCCGGGGACGGGTGTCGTTCACGTTTTTCAATAGCAATCGACGACTCGTGAACACTTCCGTCATGACCCGACCAGCGCACCGTTGAGGCGCGACAGGAATTTTCCGGTTCTAGCCCAGGCTCCTGGCGATCCGTTAGCGCCGCTTCCTGATCGTCGTGGGTGAAGGGAGGAGAATCACTACGTATGGCATGTACGTAGGAGGCATTTGATGTTTACCACGGACGAATCGGGCTTCGAGGTCGGCGGGCGCCGGCCGGCTTGTCTTGCTGGACCTGAAGCGGAAGCAAAGCGGCTCGCCGCGTGGAAGGCGGCATGGGAAACGCGAATCCGGTGTTGCGGCATCACTCGCGCGGGCGTGCAGTGCAAGAACCAGCCGATGCGCGGCAGGGTGACGTGCCGGCGTCGCGGGCCTGCGGCCAGCTCGCGGCATCCGTTGAAGAAGCCACCGACCGCCTTGGCCATGCACGCGCGCGAAATGCGTCGCCTGTGGCGCGCGGCCCCCTGGACTGACGGCTTCACCGTCGAGCTGGACCCTGAAGGTCAGGATCGCCTGGAAGCCTGGGCTGACGGGAGTCGGCATCACGTGGGCCTGGCTGTCGCCCGCCACGCGGGATTTCGCGACCTGGGGCTTCCTGAATGCCTGCCGGAGTGGGCGGCATCCCGAAGAGAACGCGGGCGCAAGCGACAGCCTGGCAGAGCGAACCGCCGACACGACGGCAAGGACGGCATTGAATCCGCAGTCCAATCACATCGACCGCCTGGCAGCCTCGCGCCCGCTTGCAAGGTACAGGGAAGTCCCGCCCTTAGGTCAGCGTGGCTACTTCATGGCTGACCTGATCGACGCCTTGCCCATCCTTCTGGGCCGGACCGAAGGAACGCGGGAGCTACCATGCCGGTCATGACCACGCCCGACCCGACCGTCAGCACGAGCCCCAATGAAGAATCGAGCGCCGACTTGCTGGCGCTGACCAAGGTGACCAAGGCACTGCACGACCGGGGCCTGAGCCCGGACGAAACCAAGGCAGCACTGAAAACGGACTTGGAAATGAACCGGGCGAAGCGCAACCAAGCGACGAAGACCTAGCCGATGGCCAAACCCAAGAAGCCCCGACCGAAGCCGACACTGCCGCTGGCGCCGTTCCAGCCGCCCAAGAACCCGCTGGAGACCCTGCCGCCTCGCCGGCTGTGGGGCACGAAGCCAACACCCGAGTAGTGCCCGCCGATTTAGCGCGTCTGACCCCATTGCTGTTCAATGGAGGGCAACCGTGATCTGTCCTTCTCCAAGCTGATCTCACGCAATCGGGCTTCAACCGCAATCGCACAGATGACAAATAGTGGTGCCATTTCTGGCTTGTCCTGTTCTCGGAAGGTAGATAGATTGAAAAGAGTGCTTGCACATACAAGAAATCGCCTCGCTAAAGACGTTCTTCCGCATATCGTCCGGTTGCGCCTTAGGACGCAGTCGCTCCGAGATAGGCTGATTGCTGGACTAGGAACATGCGTTGTCAGCGTCTTCTCAGTCGGGCTTAGTGTTGTGCTTCTAGCCGTGCCCCAACTAAAACAGAGCCTTGATGGATTCCAGCCGCTCGAAGCAGTACTGTCTGCAATTGGCGCGACCTACGGCACGATTCTCGCCCTCGTTCTTACGTTGTCCGTCATTCCAGTTCAACGTGCGTCAGAAGTTTGGTCGTCCTCCATGATGCGGATATATCGCAGCGACCGTGCCACTTACGTAGTGTTTGTCGTACTAAGTGTCTGTTGCGTTAGCAGCTTCGCACTCTCAGTCCGGGGACTCGTGCCAATTCCCGTCAGTTTCGTCATAGCTGTGTCGTTAACGGCCATAGGCATCAATCTTGACTTGCTCCGGTGGTACCACGCTCACGTCTGCCAACTTCTTGACCCAGTGCATTCTGTGGGGTTGGCGCTCAATGAAGCTCGCTCTTCAATCGACCGTGTCCGCGCACGAGTGGTAGAGATAGCAAACGTCCAGTTTCATCAGCTCCGAGAAGAACAAAGGATGATCGTCACACCTCAGGCCATTGAAACTATGGTCTACGCCCAATTGAAAGACTATCCCCAATCGATCAACTCGTGGATAGCCGACCTCTCCGAGATTGCCACGCGGGCGGTGGGACGAGGTGAGAAGGGAGTCGCAAGATCGGCGGCCGCTGCAATCGGCGATCTCACAACCCACTACCTGACTTCTAGAAAATCCAATCTCAGCATAACTAGTGCTCCAGGCACGATGTTCATGGCGAGAGAATCGGATGTCGATGTCGTCGTAAACCGAGCCTACGAAGCTCTGCAAGAGTTGAGCGCATCGGCTGCGGCCCAGTCTGACGAAGGTACTGCGATTCGTGTCTCAGAGGTCTATCAAGAAATAGCGATTCACACGGCCCACCTTGATGGTTTGTCGTTCCGCGATGGCTCCGCTCCGCTTACCTATGCTCCGCTGCACTATGCATTTGATTGCGTGATGCGCGCACAGACAAAGGGGTTGGATGAGGTTGCATTCCAAAGCGCGGGAATCCTCGCCAAAGTCTCGGAGGGCGCCCCGAAAGACATCGATACCTCAGACATCCACATACCTGTAGTTGATGGGCTCTCAAAGATCGCACTGTACTTCTACGGCAAGCGAGGCAGTTGGGCGATAGCAGAGGCAACAAACAGACCCATGTTTCGCATCTTGGCGCAACTTCTCCACCGTCAAGATGCTGGATTCAAAGAGGTTCTCCGGCACGTGCTCAAAAAAATGGAGCTGCTTGCACTCCCGGCGCTCGCCAATGAGGCAATAAATGGCGGGCACTCTATGACGTATCCGCTCAACGAAGCCTACGGCCTGGTGAACGCGAATTCGGTCGCGTACCTAGTTGAGAGGGCGGCCAGAACACTCCCGAAGGTGGATGAGAAGCGCGCATGGGTAAATCCATACGGCCGATTTGCCGAGGTCGTGAAAGTTGTCGCCACGCACCTTAGAAGTCAAGGGGAGAGCTGTGAGTTTGGTGACAGCTTTCTTATTTGGCAGATCGACCAATCAATCAGAAAAATTGCCAAGATTCTTGCGCTTTTGATTGATCAGCCTATTCGTACCGATCATGGGGATGAAGAGGAACTCGTAGACGCACTGCGCTCCATCTTGTCCTTCTACTGGGTTGCTTTCAGCGAAAAGAAGACGGTAGGCGGGCAGCGCGCCGATGAATGCTGCGAAGCCTTGACGATGATTGGCGTAACATTCCTGAATCAGCGGCGTCCAGATGTTCTGAGGACTTGCATGTCTAACATCTGGTCGATAGTCGAATCCTACTGTAAGGCAGAAAAATCGATTGATGCATACAAATTAGCGGATTTGCTAGCTCATCTGTGGGGCATCAGACTGCTGTTGGTCGCAATGGACAATCAAGCACTGATCGAGGAGCTCGACAAGAACTTGGACCGAAAACCACAAGCACTCAGCGACGAACAATGGGGCCGTGCGCAAGAAGCCATCATGCTGAGACGAGAACAACTTGGAGAGCGGCTGGAGGACTATCAAGACGGATATGTAGAGGCAGAAGCCCTGCTTGGGCGTTCGATTCGAGAGGCTCAAAGAGTTGGTTAGGTCAACACGCTGGTCCAACAAGGTCGCGGATGCCGGCGAATTTCTCGATATTGTGACGGGTGCTATCCGCCCCTGCTATTGAGAAGCCGATGCTCAAGCCGATGACAGTTGGCGCACAGGCATAGAAGATCGTCCAACTTGGTCGCGTGGCCGTCGCGCATCTCCGAGACCATGACTTTGTTGTGGTGCACTTCTATACATGCCTCGGCATCTTCGGTTTCGTACTTGGCGACGGGGTCCTCTTTACACTTCTCGCAGAACAGCCTGCCGCCGTGCAATCTGCGGAACTCGGCTTTCTTTGCTTCTCGCAGCCCGGCAGCTCGCTCGCGTCGCATGTGCCCGCGAAGCCGCGGGGTACCTTCGATCCACTCGCGATCCGCTGCTTCCGGTGGCGGCTGGGGCGCAACTTCCGTGGAACCCTTGGGCACGATCTGATACCCCGCTTCGAGCAAAACACGGAAACACGAGGTGCCTTCACCCCCGGAGAAGTGTTTTGGTTCGACGGTGAAACCAAGAGCCTCGCTTGCAGCCACACCGAATACCGCCTTGGGCGGAAGGCGCACCCCATTTTCGAGCAGTACATCGAAATCAACGGACTCGCCGAAACCATGATCTCTGAACCCGCCTTCCAGACGCTGCACGGCACGCCAAAGGTGCTCCGCTGTGACCCTGAGCAGCTCACTCGCAGGCAATCGCGCCGCGCTCCGAGTGTCCTTGCTGGACTGCGCCGCCCCTAGTGATTGCAGGATGTCTTCCGTGTCAGTTCCCTCGGGTAGTTCCAACCGAATCCGCTTCGTGGAGTTACCGCCTTTCGACGACGGCTTCTTGCCAACCAGTTGCATGCGCCGACCCATCATGCTTACAAGGTTCGCCGCAGGTTCATTGGCCTCATGTGGCTCGAGAATCACCCGATCCGCAATAGGAATCTCTTGGACGCGCCCGCTATCAACCCATGCCCGCTGCACGGGCTTCCCCGCGCGTTGCAGCCGTTCAAGCAGTAACCGAAGCGCCTGGCCGTAATCGGGATTCAGGGCTTGGCTGCCCTTGCTTCCGCCGCGGCTGTGAAAGACGATGCTGGCATCAAGCACGTCGAAGTGGGCATGGAGCAGCGAGCCGTCATCTGCTAGAAGTTGATATGCCATGGTGCTCGCTAATCCAGGTTCAATTCGGGCGTCCGCTTATTGACCAATGCATGGCGCCAAATCGCTTCACGCTCGGCCAGCGCCAAATACGCGCGCTTCACGGAAGAAAGCGGCCTTCCATTGGCGAAGTCAGTCTGTCGCCAACCGTGGCCAAAATCGCAAGTAGCGATGAATAGTTCCGCAACGGAAGGGTCGGCGAATTTCACCACGTATCTTTGCGCTTTCGGGTGGTATTGCGTGCGACCTGTAAGTCGCTGAGATTTCCCGATGTACACCACTTCAGCGTGCTCTGGTTTCGCTGGACCAGCAGGAAGAGCCGAATTCGGCGAGAAGCGCCCGAGCATGTATAGGCCACCGAAGTCAAACGTGGTCGGTACATCCCACGCATCAGCGAGCTTGGCGCGCCCATGCCAATGCTGCCATGGGGTGAACACGATTGTCGGCAGTTCCAACATGCGCTCCTAAGGGGGTGTGTCGTACTCGATAGGCCTCTGGCTACTGCGCAGATTCCCCGCAACGGCGACGCCATTCTGCCCTGTGGACGGCCGGCTCGGGGCTCTACCCAGGCGGGGCGCGCTTGCAGGGAGTTGTGCGTTGCGCATGCCGTCAGCGCCCAAACGGTCGCGGTTTGAACTTCGAGGCCCGGAAGGCTGGCTCGGGTTCGGGCGGGTCGGCTTCATGAGGCCGCCAATGTGCGCTGCCGGTGTCGCGTGCCCGAGCAATCCGAATCTCCATCGACACCCACAACAGCAGGTGCGCGAGCACATGCTTGGGCGCCTCCTCCAGCAGCACCCGCATGGCGAAGTGCCACTCGCCCGGGGCCGTGTAGGTGCGCATCATGCGCAGCTCGTGAGGCAGCAGGCATCCGGCCTCGTCGGTGGACTGCTCGATCAGGAGCGCCAGCTCCTCGGTGCTGACAAACCAGCGCCATTCGTCGTATTTCTCCTGAAAGCGCCGGTCCTTTTCCCGCCGTTGCTCCATGCGCTCCATGCCCTCGGCCAGCATGGCGCATTTCGCGGTGCGGTCATCACCTTCGCCGCGGCGCTTCCACTGCGCCATGTACTCGTTCCACCAGGACTGCTCGTACAAGCCCTCGTTCATCGGCGGCGCCAGCAGCCGGTCGAGGTCAATGCGGGGCACGTCGCCCATGGTCATGACTCCGGTGGACGCGGCGCCATTACTGGGTCGCCCAGCAGCATGGACGGGCCACCGCGAGTGCGCGAGGTTGCCGGCCGTGCCCAGGCCACGCACCGGCCCAGGGTCCGCGCTTCTTCGAGCTGCGCCCGGCTCGTGATCCTGAATACGTCGCGCTTGCAGTTGTCGCAATAGCGCACGCCGGGCGCGAAGGTCGGGCGCAACTCGGCCCAGGTCTTCGAGCACACGAAGCCGAATTCGCACAGGTCCGCGTCGGACGGTTCGTCGCCGGGGTGGTGAATCTGCACCTTTGTCATGGCTTGTGTCTCAATAAACCCCTCGGTGGTCTCAATGCTTGCGGGTAGGCGTGGGTACATTCTGATGTTATGCCGTGAAAATTGTCGCCTGCGCCCGCGAACGGTTCCGCCAAAATCACGCCATGAATCCAAAGTGGAATCCCCCCGAAGGCGCAAAGATTGACCGCCGCAAGTTAATTCGCGATGTCCACGCCGCTCATGGACCCGAGGTTGCCAGGGAGTTTGAGGTGAGCCTCAAGTCGGTCTTTCTCAGGCGAGACTATGCGCAGTATCACTTCGCCGAGGCGCAACGGCTCGTCCTAGATCAAGTAGCGCAAGTGAATCTCTCCGACGACCTGATGTCGGCAATGAAGCTGGTCCTTCCCTTCGACAATGCCGTGTTCGAGGACTTTCAAAGCCGGCGGTTTCAGGCTGAAGCGCACTTGGTGGCGCTCCTCCAGAGTCTCCATGCAATAGGGGACACCCTCGGGCACGTGATCTATTTCGCAAGGGGGATGGCAGCACAGGAGAAGACCCGCCTTCGTGAGCGTGATATTGGCCTTGCCAGGGTCCTTGGACGCCTTGATGCTGGAGACCCGCTGGCGCAGCTGCTGGAGGACTACGGAACCGAGCCAGTGGTGCAGCAACTGGACGACATGGTGAATCACGCCAAGCATCGAGCGATTGTGGTGGCGCCGGTCTCCTTGGATGTTGCCGGGGTGCAGGATCAGCCGCTGGGACTGCAATTTACGCAGTTCACGCGCCTTGGTTCCTACAACCCCAGCCGACGTGTAGCGCCCTTCGTCGAAGAAGCATTTGTCACGCAGACGGCCTACGCCTTGCACGCATGCCTGATCCTGGTGGCTGAGTTGGCCTTGAAGGCGGAATAGGCAGCGGGCGCGGATGGTCCGAAAAGACGACGCCCTTGAACGGTGGCGCAGTTCTATGGAGCAGCATTCGGGCTGGTGCGATAAGGTGATTCCGATGATAGGACCGGCATGCGCTGCGCTCGGCGCGACGTTTTCATATCTTGAAACAGCGCAGGTAGTATGGCGGTGGTTTCCCGCCTGATGTCCGGCGCGGTCCTGCCTCTTTTCAGGTCACCGGAGCACCCGGAGCACTGACCCCATTTCCATAAAATCTCGCGTAAGAGATTTCTCTTAAAAGACTTTACTGAAAACGGGGTCAGTGCTCCGGGTGCTCCGGTGAATTGAGCTAGGTCCTTTCGGTTGCCGAGAACGGGGCGCCCGGCCACCTGACGAGATGCAATCCGAGGACTTCGCTGGTGTTGCTGACCGGGTTTCGCTGCACCGTCACGCCCTTTCCGGAGCCCCAACGCTCCAAACCCTTCCCGAATCGCTGCGAACCGAACGGTCGAGTGATGTGCTGCTCTTTGGCCCAGCACATGTAGGCGTCGTACAAGGTCTTCCGGGCCAGCACGGCACCCGGTTCCGCCTTCGTGTGTTCGTCGAAGAATTGGGCGAGGCGGTCTTCCTCCGACCTGTAGGCATCGGTCGCAGCGCGCACATCGGTCGGAACTTGGAGGCCGTTGGCATACCACTCGGCGGCGCCCATCAGCGCCCAGTTCAGGATTCCGGGCAATTCATGAGCGGCCAAGCACGCCTGTAATCCCATGTCGCGCCGCGAGCCCTCGAACTTGGCTTCAAACTGCGCCAGCAAAATGCGGCGCCAAATTCCATCATCGGTGCCCGTGATGAGCGGCCGATGGTTGGCGCGCAAGACCAGCTTGTGCTGAGGCCAAAACGCGAGAGGTTCCTGATACAGCAGCCGTCCCGTCATCCGGTCGTCGCCCGTGAACCACTTCACCGCGCCTTCGCGCAGCGGCATACCCTCGCGGGGCTCCTCGATCAACGCGACGCGGCGCCCCCGCAAGCGAGCCGCCATCCGCTCGTCATCGCTGCCGCTCGATGCGTCGATGGCACTCGGCGGTAAAGTCACCGCGTAGTCGCCCAGCATCAATGCGATTGTGTTGAACAAGACGCTCTTGCCATTGGCGCCATGCCCAAGCGCGAACAGCATGACCTGCTCGCGCGTGTGACCCGTGAGCGTGTAGCCGATGAAGACCTGAAGGAATCGCGCCAGGGCTACGTTGCCGCAGGTGATTTCCTCGATGAAGTCCAGCCAGCGCGGTGCCGAGGCTGCGGGGTCGAACGCCACGTTGGCCAGCATGGTCAGCCGGTCGGCGGGGTCGGGGGCTCGCAGGTTGCCGGCGCGCAGGTCGAGCGTCCCATTGGCCACGTTCAACAAGTCCGGCGCAGCGTCGAATTGCAGGATCGTTGCTACCTCGCGCTTGAAAAGGCCCAGCGCGGCGTCAATGGTGCTGCGTGATTCGCTTCTCTGGGCGTGCTTCGTCAATGCCTTCAGACGCTCGCGGGCGGCGTCGATGTCACCCTGGTTCGTCAGCGTGATCATGCGGGCCGACAGCGCAGCGATTTCCTGATCGATGAGCCGGCTCAGGCCGTGGGCCCGGCGCTCAGCCAGCTCCTTGTTGGGTGCCCAACGATGTCCGTCCCATGCAAGCCAGCCGATCCCGTGCGCGTAGACCACTTCACCGGCATAGGCGGTCGCCAGCCGACGAGCGTTGGCCAAATCGGTCGCGTCGCGCTTGGTACCGATGGGCGCAGCAGGAGCTGTGGCGAGGGGTGGCGAGGGCGGCGCGGGCGGCGGTGACGATCCCGTGTTGGGCGTGACGCTGGCGCCGGTGCTGGGTGCTGTGGCGGGGGCGGGGGCGGTGATGCTTGCCCCTGCGGCAGTCGGCGCAGACATGGCCAGGGCCTTGAACACGCTCTTTGCGGCGCGGAGCAGGTAGTAGATGCCGCCGCCGTGCGCATGGCTGTGGATGTGGGGACGACCTCCTCGGGAAGGCTTTGCGTGGATCGTGGCAATCCGCCTGTCGTTGTTGCCGTAGTCGGGCTCCTCCGGGTCGTGGCAATGCTGCCCGTCGTAGGTGTCCGGGTCGTCCAGGATTTCATCGACCGTCACGGACTTGCCCGTGTCCAGAATGATGAGCTGGTCGCTCTGCCAGTCGGCCTTGGCCATCCCCAGGCTCGTCTGTCTCGACGCGCTGGTGTGCGCATGCTGCTGAACGAGCTGAGAGCGCGCCTGTGCCTCCTCGTCCGGCGTGAGCGGCGGCAGGCACGCCAAGGCGCGCCGGTCTTTATGCAACGCAATCTGCTTGTCTACCTGCTCGGCCACCCAGGCGGCGCGGATGCGCTGGATGTCGGCCGCGATGGCGGGCTCCGCGATCTTCAGCTCGAACGCGGTGCGCTCGGCCTGCTCCAACTTCTTGGTGATCTTCAAGTCCCGGCGCGTGTCGATCAATTCGCCGGCCTCATTGAAGACCTCCGGCGTGGGACGCCGCTGCTCCAAGCCCCGTCCGCAGTCGGCACCGAACGAGAACACCAGGCGCTCCGGTCCTGACGCGGCGGGCGCGTCCACAACGGTCCTGGCGCGCGGCACGCCCGCGCTGCTGATCTCAATCCAGAAGTCCCCAGCCACGACCATGCGCAGGTGCAGCACCTTCGCAGCTTCGGGTGCATGGCTTGCGTCCACGATGCCCACCAGGTGGTGTACGCCACGCTGCCCGACGAGCTGAACACCGAGGGCACTGTCGAATACCCAGCCGCTGGCCGAGTCATAGGCCAGGGATGGCGCGCGTTCGATGGGCGGGTAATGCTTCACCAGCAGCGCCATGATCTGCTCGCGCGTGAAGGGCTGCATCCCGGCCGCCTTGGGCGCATCCGCATCGATCACCAAGATGCCCGGACCCTTGGGCCAATGAAAGTAGGCTTGCGACCTCGCGACCAGGTTGGGATTCGCGGCCCGCGCCTGCGGCGTGGCTTCGGCGGTCGTCACCACATCGGCGCGCTGAACGTTCGTGACACCGACCATCAGGGCCATGCCGGGCTTGTTCTGCGCCACCGCCGCCGCCAATTGCACGAGGGTGAGGGATTCTCGGTGCGCGGTGCCACGCACGAGCTGGCCGCCGTTTGCCTTCATCAATTGACCGCCATCGAGGCGGTATGCTTTCGACAAGACGGCCGGGTCGAGCGACTCGATGATTGTGATGTCGAAGACGTGAGCTGCGGCCCTCGGCGCAGGCGCAGACGCAGACGCAGACGCAGGTGCAGGTGCAGGTGCAGGTGCAGGTGCAGGCGCAGGCGCAGGCGCTGAGATAGACGTGGCGCACGCCTTAGACAGAGCGGCTGCGGGACGGCTGCGCAGCCAGGCGTCCGTCGCCTGCCAGTAGTACCGCCGTTTCGGGTCGAGCAGCAACGTGGAGCTTTGCAGGCAGGCACGTGCCGACAGGCACCCCAACAGCTTCTGGTTGATGCCTTGGCTTGCGCCAGCAGATACCAGCGCAGCGGCCAAGTCGCCCACGGTCATGGCGGCCGGCGTGTGGGGGTAGGCGTTAGTGGTCATTGCGCCATCCCTCCGCGTTCGACCACATCGACCGTCACGACAGGTGCGCCGGCCGTCCAGGCCGCCACATCGAACGTCAAACGACCCGCCGCGAGGCCAATGGCGAACTCCCGTGCCTGCTCGGCAGAATGCCCCCGCATTGCAGGCGGGTCCTCAGGGAACCACGGAAACGGCACCCGGTGCAATTGCTGCGAGCCGTCATCGTCCCGCCAGGCCGCCAACCCCCAGCGATCAAGTCCGGCGTCCTCGGTGAGCCCCTTCATGCGCCATGCCAAGCGCAACGTGCGCATCAGGAGCGGCTTGCCAACCGTGGAATCCAGGCACTCGTGCACGGCGCACGACAGCATGTGCTGGATCGCCGTGACGCGCGCCGCTTCGTCGCCGTGGAACACGACCGCGCACGTCGGGGTATCGGCCAGGGCCATCAACGCCCGGTCGCCATCCATACCCGCCGTAGCGACGGGAAGGCAGCCCTCGCAAAGGGCGAGGACGACCGGCAGCGTTTCTTCGTTGGCGCCGGTCATGAGGCAGCCCGCAAGCCGCCTGCGTTCAAGGAGGGCGTTGCAAAAGGCGCAACGACAAAGAGCGCGGCACTCGCGCAACATGCTAGGCGTCAGTTGGACCAACTGCAGGGCATCAGCCAACGTATCGGCCGTGGTGTAAGGGGCGGGCTTGCTGGCGCTCAGCAGCGCGCGGAAAAAGTCGGACATGGTGATCCTTTCGAGGGGAGTAGCAAAACCCGATGCCTTCTTGTCCGACCCGAAGCGCCCTGCGAAAATTTGAGGTGGTTCGTAACCTCGCGCATTCGCGCGCTTTCTAGACGGCCAGCATCGACGTGCTGGTCGTTTTTTTAGGCGGTTGCGGCCGCGTGGGGCAACTTCGACGCCGGGCCCCGCCTCCGGCTGGCGCCGGCCTTCTTCAACGCTCGCTCAGCCGCCACCTCCCGCAGGTAGCTGTGAATGTCGCTGGTCCGCCAAGCCACGCTGTTGGGCCCTACGGCGATAGGCCGGGCCAGCCGCCCTGCCGCGATGAGCTTGTAGATGCGGGCGGCACTCAGGGGCAGGATTTTTTGCACATCCGGCAAGCGCAGCAGCGGGTCTGAAATATCGATGGTGGGCAGCATGTTCGGGCTCCTTGCAAATAGAGCCTCGATACTCAGGCAAGCCTGCGCTTTCATCTGAGCACGGATTCGCTGCGCTTTTCACGCGAATTCGTGCTTCCCTTCCTCAATTCAGGCGTGCATCCGCTCTTAGAGCGCGTAGGTCGGCGTCGATGTTGGCCGCATTCGGGCGAATCTCATCTGGCAAGTCCTTGCATGCCCAACGGTAAGCGGCCACGAAGTCCCCGGACGCTCGATCCTCGGCACCGATGGCATCATTCGTGACCGTCGCTTTGCGGCCTGTTTCCGCCTCCCATGTATTGGCCAGGCGCAGCGTGAGTTGCTGGCGAGCGAGGTTGATGCGGGGCCCTGGCATGCCCCGAGACTTCTTCGTGGTCAATGCGCGCTCCAGCGCGGGTCGCACTTGACGCAGATACTCCAAGGCGCGAACGAAATCGGCTGCTTCATGAGGCGCCAGCGCAGCACCGTTGCCGGCTGCGCCCAGCGTGACCAAAGCAAGCAGGGGCTCGATGTCCCCCGCTGCATCCAACCCCTTGACCAAGTGCCCCGCGCAAACCGCGAGATCGCCTTCGCCGTAGCTCCACTGAGGTTTGAGGCGATATCGCTCGATGGCTTCGATCACGGCTGGCAACGCAGCGAAACCTTCCTTCGTCATGCCGCCGCCTTGCGCAGCGGCATGACCGTGGCGCTTGCCAAGGGCTGTGCCAGGTATCCGCCCCACGTTTCCATCAGCGCACGCCTGCGGGGTAACAACTGCCCACGCGAGTAAGCGCGGGAAACCTCGGTGCCGGTCAGGTGTGACAGCGCCACTTCGATGCATTCGGACGAGAAGCCCGACTCCTCATTGGCCCAAGTGGAAAAAGTTGCCCTGAATCCGTGCGCGACCACGCTGCGTTCGCGCTTGCCGGTTACGTTGCCGTGCTCGTCTTTGACTTCCTCCTCGACTACCAGCTTCATGCGGCGCAGCACCGACAGCATGGCCATATCGCTCATGGACGATTTCTCCTTGCGCGTGCTCGGGAAGATCAGGGAGTCATCGTCTTTTGGGCCAAGTGTTCCGAGGAGGGCCACCACGGCGGTGGACAGCGGCACGATGTGCTCGACCCTGCGCTTCATGCGCGAAGCGGGGACGGTCCAGATCGGGCCGCCGGCCGCGTTCCAGTCGATTTCGTTCCACCGCGCACCTCTGGCTTCGCCGGAGCGCGATGCGTTCAGGATGGCGAACTCCAGGCAGCGCGCGGCGACACCTGGCACACAGCGCAAACTCTCCATGAATGCGCCCACATCTCGATAGCCGAGCGCGGCATAGTTCTCGACCTCGCCCTGGTGCTTGATGAGCGCGGGCATTGTGATGTTGAGGTTTTCCTTCCTGCGCGCCGGGTTCTCGTCCGTGTACCACCGCATGGCGCGCGCGTGGGCAAACACTTGCTCGATGCGTCCGCAGGTGCGCCGCGCGGTTTCCACGCGGTCTGTATCGACCAACGGCTGAAGCACGGCAATCACGTCGGCCTCGGTGATCGTGGCAATGGGGCGCTCGCCGAGCAAGGGGTAGGCGTACTTTTCCAGCGTCTGATTCCACGTCCAGAGATGCTTGGCATTGGGCTTGCGCAGCTCGCCGTTCCTGCCCTTCTTGCCCTTGGCCACGTTGGTCAACACCAGTTCGGCCACGTCCTTGAAGGTGCGCTGCGCCTGGGCGTGCTGTTGGGCCACTTCATCACGTTCCTGGCGTTGGGCCTCCTTCGCATCAATCGGGTCGGTCCCGTCGCGCACCTGGCGACGTGCAGCATCGCGCAGATCGCGCGCCTCCTGGAGTCCCACATCGCCCTCGCCTGCCCCATACCGACCCAGGCCGCGCCATCGCGCCTTGCCGGTGGCAGGGCTTGTGTACCGATAGACCCAGCTACGGGTCACGGTGCCGCCGCCACCCTTGCTGGCCTGCACCTGTAGATACAGGCCGCCGCCGTCGCCGTGCACCCCTTCCTTGGCCGTGCGGCATTGCAGATCGGACAGCCAATTGCTGCCGCTCCTCTTGACCTTGCCGGCTTCGATACCGGCGCCCTTCTTCGCTGCCATGCGCTTCTCCGTGTGATTGCAGGGCGCCCCGCTGAGCGAACCTACAAATGAACCTACAACCGAAATTGTAGGTTCAGCGCATACGCATTGGTTCCGCCGCCAGCAACAAATAGGGATGAAGCATCCGTCTTCATTGGGGAGATCGGCAAATCTGTTGACAAGGGGATAGGCCGCTGGAATGGTCATCGGTGGACATCCTCTCCACCAACGAAACGAGTGTCCTACGGAAACACGTTCCGCCATCGGCGGGACAACCGTGAGACACAACGATGGCATCCATCATCAAGCGGACCGACACCACCGGCCGTACATCCTTCCAAGTCAAGATTCGCCGGGCGATCTTGAGGCCGCGACTGCACGTCTGCTTCTGGAGTTGAGGCACGAAGCGGCTACGCGGCGGATCTGGCCTAACGCGTCCGCGTCGTCGCTCCTGCAAGCGTTCGGCCGCGCACTTTTTTGACCGGGAAAGTAGAGTCGCACGCGCTACTGCTTGGCTTCGAATTGAAGCCAGTCACGGAAGGCCCTCAACCGTGGCAGGCCGCAGCACTCTGGTCGGTAGACGACGTAGTACGCCAGCGCCGACGCAAGGGAAATTTCCGGGAACAGCCTCACCAGCCTTCCAGCGGCCACGTCATCGCGGGCCATGACGCTCCGTGCGAGTGCGATGCCCTGACCGTCGATCGCTGCCTGCAACACAGCAGCGGAGTTGTTGATCTTCAGGCCACGCGCCGCGTCGATCCCGCCGACTCCCGCCTCCCTGAGCCAAGCCTCCCATGTAGGGAAGCCCTCCCGTGCGTCCATCGACAAGTCATGGATCAATAGTTGACCCTGCAGGTTCGTGGGCGTGGCCTCGATCCGTGCGAAGAGTTGCGGCGAGCAAACCGGGTACACCTCCTCGTCCATCAGCTTCTCAGATGCCAATCCCGGCCAGGTTCCCCTGCCGAACCGCACCCCTATGTCAATGCGCTGGGCGACAAAGTCCACCGGCTTGAGATTGGTGTCCAGCCGCACGTCGGTATCTGGCCAAGTGCTTTGAAAGCGGTCGATGCGCGGCAGCAGCCACTTGGCCGCGAAAGCCGGACTGACTGCGACCGTCAGCACGCCGCTTGTCGATCCTTCCTTGAGGCGTTCCAGGCCCAACGCGAGGCGGTCCAGTCCGGCTCGGATGTCCGGCAAGGCCCGGTCAACGGTATCGGTCGGAATTAGCCGCTGGCGCCCGCCGGTGCTGCGCAAGAACAGCGGGCTGCCAAGCCAACCTTCCAGCGTTCGCACGAGTTGTCCCACGGCAGCCGGGGTCACATGGAGTTCGCCGGCCGCCGCCGCGAAGCTCTGATGCCGGGCGCTCGCTTCAAGGGCACGGAGGGCGTTTAAGTGGACCGGAGATTTCATGGGAAGACAAACAATTTCTTTGTAGCGCAGACAGATTATCTGGTTTGCCCCTAACCGATCAACGGCGAACAATCATGACTTCGGTGGTCTGTGGCTTGGTCTCAGCCGCAATTCAACAAGGATAGTTTTCTACTCAATCGGAGATTTCATATGAGCAATCAGTTCAGGGGCAAGAAGCTGCTGGTTATCGGCGGCACAAGCGGCATCGGCTATGAGAGCGCCCGTGCTGTTCTGGCCGAGGGCGGCGCTGCCGTGATTGTCGGCAACAGGCCAGAGAAGGCGGACGCAGCACGCAAGGATCTGTCCGCACTGGGCAGCGTTGCCGCAATCGCAGCCGACCTGACCAGCGCTCAGGGCTTGCAGACATTGCTGCGCACCATCGACTCGGATCATGCCGACGTCGACCTGCTCGTCAATGCGGCCGGGGTCTTCTTCCCCAAGCCGTTCCTGGACCATCAGGAGGCGGACTACGACCAGTACATGAACCTGAACAAAGCGTTCTTCTTCATCACGCAGAAGGTCGCTGCGAACATGGTCGCCGCCAACCGCACTGGCGCCATCGTCAACATCGGCTCGATGTGGGCAAAGCAGGCAATCGCCGCCACGCCTTCGTCCGCCTACTCGATGGCAAAGGCTGGCCTTCACTCGCTGACGCAGCACTTGGCAATGGAACTGGCAGGCAAGAACATCCGGGTCAATGCTGTGTCCCCCGCAGTGGTACAGACCCCGATCTACGAGGGCTTCATTCCCAAGGCTGAGGTGCACGCCGCGCTGCAAGGTTTCAACTCCTTCCATCCCATTGGCCGCGTGGGCACCCCGCAGGATGTGGCTGAGGCGGTGGCCTTTCTCCTGTCCGACAAAGCCGGCTGGGTCACAGGCGCGATCTGGGATGTGGACGGCGGCGTAATGGCCGGCCGCAACTGAGCATCGACCGACTGCATCGAGCTGCACCATGCGCATGAACGCCGACTTTACAAAGGCTGCTGTCGTCACGCCCGATGGGCATCGCTGGGTGCCGTCGCCTCAAGGCGGTGTCGCCCGCGTGATGCTTGACCGCGTTGGGGGCGAGCGTGCTCGTGCGACCAGCTTGGTCCGGTACGACCAGGGTTCTCGATTCCCGGCGCATGAGCATCCGGGGGGCGAGGAGATCCTTGTGCTCGATGGCGTGTTCTCGGATGCAGAGCAGGACTTCCCGGCGGGGTGGTACTTGCGCAATCCGCCAGGATCTGTGCATCAGCCCTTCAGCGACGACGGCGCGGTCATCTTCGTGAAGCTGTGGCAGATGGAGGGCGCCGAAGCTGGACCGGTGCGCACAGACACCCGCGACCCCGCGAACTGGCGCCGCAACGGAGGAAGAGAGCAGTGCGCCCTGTTCGACAACGGTCAAGAATGCGTCCGTATGGAACGACTGCTCCCGGGCCAGCGGCTCACGTTGGATGCGACGTCTGGAGCGGAGCTTCTTGTGGTGGATGGCGAGCTGGCGGACGATGTGGGGCGTTTTCCCGCTCGCAGCTGGATTCGCACCCCTGCTTCATCATGGGTCGAACTGGAGGCAGGCAAGGCGACAACCGTGTTCATCAAGACAGGCCATCTGCCAACGCCTGAGCAGGTCTCACGGTTCGAGCAGGGTCTGCAGACTCCATGACGCAAGCACGCATCATCATCGTCGGTGGCGGACTCGCTGGTCTTTATGCGGCCTTCTTGTTGGAGTCTTCCAACGTGGACGACTACTTGCTGCTGGAAGCCCGGTCTTGCCTCGGCGGGCGCGTGATATCCGCCTCTTCGTCGAACCCGGACATGGCTCGTGTCGATCTGGGGGCAACATGGTTCTGGCCCGAGTTGCAGCCGGAGTTCGCTGCACTGGTCCAATACCTGGGCTTGCGCACTTTTGCGCAGCCAACCACGGGCGAGGCACTGTTTGAGCGGTCTGCGCAGCGAGGGCCAGAGCGCCTTTCTGGTTACCCGGCGTCTCCCGAATCGATGCGACTGGCCGGGGGCATGGGTGCGCTACTGGACGCGCTGAAAGCCCGCGTCGATTCCAGGCGCGTCTTCACGGGCCATGCCGTTGAAGCTATCCACGCGTCGTCCGGCGGCCTGCGCATCGACGCACGGCGCACAGGGGGAGCGGCCGTCGCGTTTGCAGGTCAACACCTGCTGCTAGCGATGCCACCACGGCTCGCCGCCTCGATGGTGCGCTTCGAGCCAGAGTTGCCGGCGCAGCTGGCGGCCCAGTGGACGAACACGGCAACGTGGATGGCCCCGCATGCCAAGTACGTCGCCATGTATGACACGCCGTTCTGGCGCAGCTCGGGTCTATCCGGTGATGCTTTCAGCCATGTGGGTCCCATGGTCGAGATTCACGATGCAGGCCCGGAGGCAGGGGCAGGTGCCCTATTCGGATTCGTGGGGACGCCAGCACGAGTGAGGCGGGGCATTCCCGTCGAGCAGTTGCGCGCCCTATGCCGCGCCCAGATGGTCCGATTGTTCGGGCCGCAGGCGGCTACCCCGGTGCAGGAGTGGCTACAAGACTGGTCGAGCGAACAGTGGACCGCAGTGCCGGCCGATTCCAGTGCTGCCGCTGGAGGCCATGCTGCTGCGCCTGCTTCGACCGCTGCGACTGGTCCGTGGGCAGGATGCATGTCAGGCATCGGCAGCGAGTGGTCCCCGGAGTTCCCGGGCTACTTGGCTGGCGCGATCGATGCTGCGCGTCGAGCTGTAGAACGACTGATGGAGACGATGTGAACCGCAATCTTTGGCTACTGACGTAAGCGGCAGTTCTGGGCTATGCGCTGCCACGATGCTCGCAGGCTACTACTCCGCCAATGGGCACACCGTGCAGTCATCGACAGGATCGCGTTGATCCGCCTCAGCCCCTCGGACGATCGGCTCGCGCTCCGCGTCGCGCGCCAATTCGTAGGTCGCCTCGATCTGGTCGAACCGAAGCATGAGACCTTGTTCAGACGTGAACTCGATCTGCAGCGAGTCTTCTTCCGCGAAATTGACGAACAGGACAGTTGGCAACGCGAGCGCGTTGAAGTGGTCGACGCGGTTGACTCGTGCAACGCAAGGTCGTTTCGACGAGCCCCTGGGCGCGACTGCCAGCACTTGCGAATAACGCGCCGACTCACCGAGCAGCGGCTTGGCGTCGGCCAGCACGGCCGGAAGCAATTCGCGAAAGGCCAGAGGCCGAACCCAGCGGGTTTCCGCGCCGTCGCCACCATTGCCGCTTTCGCCGCCTTTCGACGGATTGCTCACAACCGGTACTTTGCGCCAGTCCGTGACTTTGGACCTGCCGTCGAACTCGGCAACCGGATAGAGCCCGATCTCGTTGATCACCGGCTGCACCGCCGCTAGGTCCTGCGGCGTGTCTTCCCTGAAAACGCGCGGCACCACCACCCCCGTGCCAGTCTGCGACGCGAACACCTTGCTGATGCCGTGCGGTACCGTGCCCACCCAGTTGGGTCCGACCAGCAGATAGAAGCCCGGCCGCGTGCCATACATCTTGCGCAGTTCGGCGAAGCTGTCGGTGCGCGAATCCACCACCTGGTACACCCAGAAGCGATCGCCGAAATCCGGCACTTGCAGCACCACCGGCGACTCGTCGAGCGCGATGATGGCGTTGCCATACACCACGTCCTGATTGGGACACGCGACAGCGCGCTCGGCTGGATCGATGTAGTCGGTGAGCATCGTCAGCGTATTGACCGGTCCCACCGCAGCACGCCGCCCAGGAGCATCGGGTGCGGCAACTTGCCGAAGGTGCTGCGGCGGTTGTAGACGTTGACGATCGGCCACGCCCAGAAAAAGACGTCGCGCGCGACCAGTCGGATGTATTCGTCAGTGAGTCTTGCCTGCCTGTCGGGTCCGGGGATCACGTGCGCCATCGTTGTCTCCTCGAACGAAACCGCGCGGCAAACATATGCGGTGCGCCTCCGCCCTCCCCTAGCATGCGCAGGTCGCGGGCAAAGCGCACTTGTGTCCGAAGGTGAAGCGACGCCTGCCCCTTGGTGCATGCGCCGGCCACCGCCGGCCCGGACAGGATCAGGTGTCGAGCGTGAGGTGCTGGCCGTGCACTGCGGCCGCGCCTGGAGAAACGAGGAAGGCGATCGCCTGGGCCGCCACGCTGGTCGACACCCATCCTGCCGGGTTGGCATTCGGCATCGCCTGCCGATTGGCGGGGGTGTCGAGCACGCTGGGCGCAATGCTGTTGACGTTGATGCCGTGCGGCGCGAGTTCGGCCGCGGAGGCTTCGACCAGTCGCTGCAGGGCGCTCTTCGACGCGATGTAGGCCGACATGGCCGACAAACCCCGGGCGGCCGTCTTTGCGGTGACCGCGACCACGCTGCCGGACTTGCGCTCGATCATCGGCGGCACCAGCGCCTGCGAAACCGCCACGAAAGACCAGGCATTGAGATTCATCATGCGGTCCCAGGCGTCGCGGCTGAGCGCATGCACCGTCTCGCCCATCTCGAAGCCGCCCGCGATGTGGACCAGCGCATCGACCTGCTTGAAAGCGCCGAGGATGCGCATTGCCACATCGGCCATTGCCGGCGCGGATGTGACATCCGCCTCCAGCAGCAGATGCTGGGAGTTGTCCAGGCCGGGAAAGGCGCTGGTCAGATGCTCCAGCCGGTGATCGATCAGCGCGAGGCGGGCGCCCTGGTCGAGAAAGTACTGCACCACGGCGCGACCGAGCGCGCCTGCGGCGCCAGTCACGACCACATGCCGCGAGGGGTTCGCTTCGTTCATTTCAAGGCTCCTGGTTGGGCAAGGATGGTAACGCCGGCGTCACGACACCAGCGCTCGTCCTGGCATGATTGCAGCTGTCGTTTTGCGTTTTGGATTGGAGACTCGTCATGAAAGAAGTAGTTGTCGTCAGCGCGGTTCGCACCGCCATCGGAACATTTGGCGGAAGCCTGAAGGATGTTCCACCCACCAAGCTGGCCGGCTTGGTCACCAAGGAAGCCTTGGCGCGCGCCAAGGTCGATGGCAAGGACGTCGAAAACGTGGTCTTCGGCCATGTCATCAACACCGAACCGCGCGACATGTACATGGGCCGCGTCGCCGCCATCGAAGGCGGCTGCGCGCAGGAGACGCCCGCGCTGACGGTCAACCGGCTGTGCGGCTCGGGCCTGCAAGCGATCGTGACTGCGGCGCAGAGCATTCAGCTGGGCGATGCCAAGGTGGCCGTCGGTGGCGGCGCAGAGAGCATGAGTCGAGCGCCTTTTGCTTCATTGACGGCTCGCTGGGGCGTTCGCATGGGCGACACCAAACTCGTGGACATGATGATCGGCGCGCTCCATGACCCGTTCCAGAACATCCACATGGGCATCACCGCAGAGAACGTCGCCAAGAAGTGGGACATCAGCCGCGAAGCACAGGACCAGACCGCGCTCGCGAGCCATCAGCGCGCGCAGAACGCCATCGAGTCTGGCCGCTTCAAGTCGCAGATCGTTCCGGTGACGCTCGAAAGCCGCAAGGGACCCACGCAGTTCGACACGGACGAGCACGTGCGCTTCAACGCCAAGATCGAAGACATGGCAAAGCTCAAGCCCGCCTTCCTCAAAGAGAACGGCACCGTCACGGCCGGCAACGCTTCGGGCCTGAACGACGCGGCCGCCGCCGTCGTGCTGATGGAAAAGGAAGAAGCGGCCCGGCGCGGCCTGAAGCCCATGGCGCGTGTGGTGGCCTACGCCTTTGCTGGCGTGGATCCGAACTACATGGGCATCGGCCCGGTGCCGGCATCGCGCAAGGCGCTCGAGAAGGCTGGCCTCAAGGCGTCGGACATGGACGTGGTCGAAGCCAACGAAGCTTTCGCGGCGCAGGCCTGCGCGGTGACGAAGGACCTCGGGCTCGACCCCGCGAAGGTCAATCCGAACGGTTCGGGCATTTCGCTGGGGCATCCGATCGGCGCGACCGGTGCGTTGATCACCGTCAAGGCACTGTATGAACTCAAGCGCATTCGGGGCCGCTACGCACTGGTCACGATGTGCATCGGCGGGGGCCAAGGCATCGCCTGCATTTTTGAAAGAGCCTGAAGAAGCGTGCAAAAGTTGTGGCTATAATCGTCGGATTGCCTGAAACGACAGAGATGTTTTTCAGGGGCTCTTAGCTCAGTTGGTAGAGCAGCGGACTCTTAATCCGTAGGTCGAGTGTTCGAGTCACTCAGGGCCCACCAAAAATTGAGAGCACACAGTGCTCGACTTCAAAGGCCTCCCTTGCGGAGGCCTTTGTTTTTTTCCGCTCCCATACTTTCTCTCCCAAGCACTGCATCGCGATCTGTCGGCGGCTTTTAATGAACACCTGTTCATTCAAGAGCCGAAAAAACCTAAGATCGACACCGTGAAACTCAAAGACGACGAAAAGCTCCGAGCCATCGCCGAAGCGACCTTCACGCTCGTCGAGCAAACCGGCCTGAGCGGCTTGACCATGGCCTCCATCGCACGCGAAGCGGGCTTGGCCACGGGCACGCTCTATGTGTATTTCAAATCCAAGGAAGAGTTGATGGTCGCGCTCTACGAGCAGGCCAAGACAGCGACGGCGGCCAGCCTCATGCATGGCGACAATCCCAAAGCGCCCTTTCGCAGCCGCTTTCGGCACATGTGGATGAACTGGCTGGAGCACCGCCTCACGCACTATGCGCAAGTGATCTTTCTGGAGCAGTACTACAACTCGCCATGGTTCAGCGAAGAGAGCCGAAACCTCTCGGCTCGCCTCATCAAGGGCTGGATTGATCTGATTGAAGAGGCCAAGGCCCAGCAGATCCTGAAAGACGTCCCGACCGTGCTGCTCATCAACAGCTTCGGCGGCTCGGTTCGCGAAACGGCCAACCTTTTGCGCTCAGGCGCATTGGCTCACACCAATGCCAATCTGACGATGGCTTTCGGCCTCTGCTGGGACGGCATCAAGGCTTGATTCGCTTGACCGTGGCGGCATACAGGTCTATCGTTTGGCCGAATTATTGTTCGCTCAAAGGACCTCGCGATGACAACACTCAATATCAACGGCAAGGATCGACAGGTCGACCTCGACCCCTCCACGCCGATCCTCTGGACACTGCGTGACACGCTGGGCATGACGGGCACCAAGTTCGGCTGCGGCGCAGCGCTGTGCGGCGCCTGCACGGTCCACCTGAACGGGCAGGCGATCCGTTCATGCATCACACCCATCTCCGCTGCCGAGGGACAGAAGATCTCGACGATCGAAGCCGTCACCGATGGCAGCGACAAGGTCGGCAAGGCCGTTCACGAGGCGTGGGTCAAGCACGACGTGGCGCAATGCGGCTACTGCCAGAGCGGCCAGATCATGTCCGCGACCGCTTTCCTCAAGACGCTCGCGCCGGGCAAGCTGCCGAGCGAAGCCGACATCGATTCGGCCATGGCCGGCAACATCTGCCGCTGCGGGACCTATGCGCGCATTCGTGCCGCAGTTGCCGACGCCGCCAAAACACTGGCTTGAAGGAGACCACGACATGAATTTCGATCAGACCACCTTCGAGCTTCCGGCCAACCTGCAGGCGCTGATGCAAGGCCAGGACGACACGACACAAGCACAAGCACCAGCCACAGGCCTTCCCCGGCGCAGCTTCATGAAGCTCACGGTCGTGACAGGCTTCGCGCTGGGCGTCTTCCCGATGAGCGCACTGGCGCAGGACTCGAACGCCACCGGCGTGAAGCCCGCAGGATTGAAGCCATTGCAGCAGCCCGCTGCCTTCGTGCGAATCGACCGTGACGGAACCACCACCATCACCATCAACCGGCTCGATTTCGGACAAGGCGTGCAGACGGCGCTGCCGATGATCCTGGCGGAGGAGCTCGATGCTGATTGGTCGAAGGTCAAGAGCGTTCATGGGAACAACGATCCGGCCTACGTCGATCCAGCATTCGGCATGCACATCACCGGCGGATCGGGTTCGGTCAAGAATTCGTACACGCAATACCGTGAACTCGGTGCGCGCACACGGGCGATGCTCATCAGTGCAGCAGCGGCGCAGTGGAAGGCCGATCCGGCCACGCTGAAGACGCGCGACGGCGTCGTCATCGGCCCGGGAGGCAAGAAGCTTGGCTATGGCGAACTTGCAGAGGCGGCAATGAAGCAGCCGGTGCCGGAGGCCGTCAAGCTGAAGGACCCGAAGGACTTTCGGCTCATTGGCAAGCCCACGGGCAGGCTCGACGCGCAAGCCAAGTCGAGCGGCCAGCAAAGCTACGGCATCGACATGCGCCTGCCTGGCATGCTGACCGCCGTGGTGGCTCATCCGCCGGTGTTCGCGGCCAAGCTCAAGTCCGTGGATGACAGCGCAGCGAAGCGCATCAAGGGCGTCAAGGCCGTGCTCCGCGTTCCGCTCGACCGCGGCGGCGAAGGTGTGGCCGTGGTCGCAGACGGCTACTGGCCTGCCAAGCAAGGCCGCGACGCGCTCAAGCTCGAATGGGACACCAGCAATGTCGAGAAGGTCGACAGCGACAAGCAGCTCGCGCAGTACCGTGACCTCGCGACGAAGCCGGGCCCGCGCAAGTACGACGCCGACGTGTCGAAGCTCGCCAGCGCACCGCACAAGATAGATGCCGAGTTCGTGTTTCCCTATCTCGCGCACGCGCCGATGGAACCGCTCAACTGCACGGTCAGCCTCACCGGCGACAAGGCCGAAGTGTGGACGGGCACGCAGATGCCGGGCATTGACGGAATGGCGGCCGCAAAGATTCTCGGCGTGCCGCCACAGAACGTCAGGGTCAATGTGCAGATGGCGGGGGGCGGCTTCGGTCGCCGCGGTCTCTTGACCAGCGACTTCGTCTCGGAGGCTTGCAGCGTGGTCAAGGCCGCACAGGCAGCGGGCATCGCGGCACCGATCCGCACGCTGTGGAGCCGCGAAGACGACATAAAGGGCGGCTATTACCGTCCGATGCATCTTCACACGGCGAAGATCGGCTTCGACGCACAGGGCAAGATCATTGGATGGGACCATGCGATCGTCGGCCAGTCACTGCTGATGGGCAGCATGTTCGAGCCGATGATGGTCAAGGACGGGATCGACGCCACGGCGGTCGAAGGCATGAAGGAGCCGTACGAGATTCCGATGCGTCTCACCGTGCATCACCCGAAGCTCAACGTGCCGGTGCTCTGGTGGCGCAGCGTGGGCTCGACCCACACGGCGTTCGTCATGGAAACGCTGCTCGACGAAATCGCCCGCACCACCAGGCAAGACCCCGTCGCCTATCGCATGAAGCTCATCGGCGATCAGCATCCGCGGCACAAGGCGGCTTTGCAACTGGCAGTGGACAAGTCCGGCTACGGCAAGAAGAAGCTCGACGCAGGACGCGCCTGGGGCGTGGCCGTGCACGAGTCCTTCAATTCGGTGGTGGCGTACGTGGTGGAGGCTTCGGTCAAGGATGGCACTCCCACACTGCACAACGTCACCGCGGGCGTGCATTGCAACCTCGTGGTCAACCCGGAGACCGTGGAAGCACAGGTGCAAGGCGCCGCCGTCATGGGTCTTTCGATGTGCCTTCCCGGCGCCGCGATCACGCTCAAGGACGGAGTGGTGCAGCAAAGCAACTTCGGTGACTTCGTGGTCCCTCGAATCACCGACATGCCGAAGATCGCCGTGTACACCGTTCCGAGTGCCGACGCACCCACAGGCATGGGCGAGCCAGGACTGCCGCCGCTTGCGCCCGCTTTTGCGAATGCGGTTGCGGCGATCACGGGCAAATCGGTGCGCGAGCTGCCCTTCAGGCTGGCCTGAGCAATTGCGAAACTGCGCGGCGCTGCATGCCTACCGTCGCGGAAGACCCTCTTCGATCCGATGGGCCATGTACGGGTAGAACGGGTTCGACAATAGTCGCGTGAGAAAGTCGGAGTTGACCGCGAGCGCGCGGTTTTCTCCGCGCACGGCGAGCGCGCCGAGGCTGATGCCAAAGTCCTCGCGCCCATCCGGCTGCAATCCGTACAAGCCGTCCGTCACCGGAAACGGCAGCGCCACATGCGACAGCGAATACACCTCGCGCGGAAACGCAAGCCCCAAAGGGCGGACCTTCTCTGCCACCGCACCCGCTTCGGTGGCGCGCTCCACCACTTGCAGGGAGCCCGTGTCGTCATTGGTGATCCACGTCGCCCTGAATGATCTCGGTGCCGGCGCGAGCAATCGGGCCGGTTGCGGATCGCTCGCGTCGTTCAACAGCGGACCAAACTTGGCGCTGCGGTTCATGTCGAAGAGCACCAGCTCGCTGCCGTTCGCAGGAAGGCGCTCATAGAGACTGGTCACGATGGCGCGCGTGCTGACGGTGGCATCGACCACCGACTGGAACGTGAGGATCGGCGCCAGCCTGGCCAACCGCCCGGCGCTCGCCTCGCGCTCGATGTGGGCCTGCAGGTCCCGCGTCAGCAGTGACGATTGCCGCGCGCCATTCACGGGAAAGGAGTTGTATTTGAAAGGATTGAACTCAGGCGTGATGCCGAGCCACGCCGCCTTCTCGAAAGCCGGGAAGACCGCCGGCCACCCGAGCACGCCGGCGAATCGCGAAAGCGCGGTCACACCGATCATCGGCGTGATGAGCACGAGCCGGTCCGGCCGCGCGAGGCTCTCGTCGTCCAGCGCATCGAGCGCGTAATTCATCGCTAGCGCCCCACCGTTGGAATAGCCGACCACGTGCAGCGGCAGCGGTGCAGGCACACGGCGGCGGGCCTCGCGCACCGCCAGACGCGTCGCTTCCGACCAGTCTTTCCAATCGATGTTCGTCAATCCCGCGGGTACGGTCCCGTGACCGGGCATGCGCATCGCGACAGCGACAAAACCGTGATCCCGATACAGCTCGGCGATATGGCGGAGGCTGTAGGGTGAATCCGTCAGTCCGTGCAGCAAGACGACGGCGCCGGCGGGCTGCCCCTTCGGCTCGAGCACGAACGAACGATTCCAGTCCTGCGCGAAGTGCGCCGCGTTGAGTGGACTGGCCTCGTAGTAGCGGTTGCCGGGCACCTGGTCTTCTCGAGGCAGCTTGTCCATCACCTCGGCGCGCACTTCCGCGAAGGCGGCATTCTCGGCAGCCATGTAGGCGTTCCAGTCGGCCCTGCGGAGTTCATCGCGGGAAAGCTCATGCGGCACGTGCGTGTGCCATTGCTTGAGAGGCGGCCCGTTCTGAACGCCGTAGATGCGGCCGCCGACCAGAACGACCATGGCCGTGACGGCAATGAGTCCGATGTATTTCAGGATCCTTAACGACCGTGGCCTCATTGCTTTCCTTGAAAGTTCCGGTGACATCGGAAAACAAACGCATTGGGTTTTTGCGAGCCGCGCATTTGCCCTATAGTCATCGGAGCCGCTCCGCAGTGAGGAAGGATGACTTTGGCACCACGTAATTTCGATACATTTTCAGCGGTTCTGTTGAGCGATGGTCCCGCTGCCGCGCTTGCTTATCTGAACAAAGGCGTCCCTCACCGATACACCGCGATCTACCGCTTCGACGACAACCTTCTGCGCAACGTTCTGTTGCACGACAAACGCAATCAGCTTCCCCCTCAGTTCCTGCTTGCCGTGCCCTTCGAGCACAGCTTCTGCCAGTTCGTGCGAAAGGATCAATCGTTTCGAACGGACGACTCGGGCCACGACCAGAGGCTGACAACTCATCCATACCGGGGCGTGGTCGTGTCTTATCACAGCGTTCCTATCGCAAACAATTTTGGCGAGCTATGGGGAACGCTGAGTCACTTCGACCTGATGACCAACTCGGTATCGGACGAAGAGTTCCACCTGCTCGAACGAGCGGCGCAAGCTTTGAGCAGGCACGTGAACAAGCTGGTCACCTGACAGAGCGCCGCTGCCTTCAGGCCGCGGCGCATTTCCTGACGGTGTCCCAGGTGCGCGTGGTGACGCCATCGCCGAATGTCTTCTCGATCAACGTCATGAACACTGGGCCGCGCGGCCCGGGAACATAGGCCGAGAAGACTTCGCTGCCCTTCATCGAGAGGATCTGAGCCGCATCGAACTCGATCGGCAGCGCAAGCTTCGTTTCGCTGGGCCTGCGCAGGAAGGTGACGACGCGTTTGGCATTGGCAGGCAGTTCAAAGTCAGCGTAGGGGTCTGCCTCAATCAGGGAGCGCAGGGCATCTGCCGGTCTCACGATCGTGAGGAACGTGCGGTCGAGGCGTTGGGCCATTGCCGCCTCGGCCCTGCGTTCGAGCGCGGCGTTCGAGGCAGCGCGGGCATTGAAGACCACATTGCCACTCGACAGCAGCGTCTTCACATCGGCGAAGCCGGCGCTTTCGAAGCAGCGCTTCAGCTCCGCCATCTTGGCATTCATCGGGCTCACACCGCGAAGAAGTGCGACATAGCGAGGCATGGCGTGCGATATCGATATGTTGGACTTTGCCCTCAGTCGCAGCGATAGGTGACTTCGCCCTGTGGCGTGCCCGGTCCCTTGGTGTCGAGAAAGCGCATCGGCGCCCCGAAGTTGCGGCAGTACGCCTCGGCTTCCGCGGCAGTCGGCGACTTGAGCACGCCGTCGCCGAGAAAGGTGACGCGGGGAGCGGAGCGCGAAGCACATCCGGCGACCAGAGCCACAAACACGAAGACTGAGAAGGTAATGAAACGACGCATCAGGAAACGCATTGCTGCGAGTTGGAGAGGAATGGGTGGTGGCGTCACTGTAATCGCACCCGGCCCGGACAACTCCGCTGCCGACGTCAATCCACCGAGGCGGCCGTCGGCAGCGTGAAGCTGAACACCGCGCCACCGCCATCGCGGTGAGAAGCCCACAGCTTGCCGCCGTGCGCTTCGATCAGCTTGCGGCATATCGCCAGCCCCACGCCGAGGCCACTGGATTTGGTCGAGTAGAACGACTCGAAAATCCGCTCGAGGTCTTCGCCGGCAATGCCGACGCCGCGATCCGCGACTTCCACCAGCATGTCCGCACTCTCGTTCAAGCAGATGCCGACCGAAATCTCCCGCTCGAGGTTGGAACGGGCCAGTTCGGTGGCTTCCATTGCGTTTCGCAGCAGGTTCAGGATGACTTGCTGCAAGTGGATCTCGTCGACCACAATGCCCGGCAGTGACGTTTGCGCCTTCAGCACGATGCGGATGTCGCGCAGTTCGCAGTCCATCTTCACCATGCCGACGCATTCGGTCACGGCCCGGTCGATATCGATGAGCTTCGGCTCCAGATCGTGCCGCTGAACCATGCTGCGCATGCGCGTCACCACATCGCCCGCGCGGGTCGCCTGTCCGATGATCTTGTCGAGCAGATCGGTCAGCCGGACCATGTCGGGCGCAGGCTCCGCGGCGCGTCGACGCGCGGCGAGCGCATAGTTCTCGATCGCCCCAAGTGGCTGGGTGATCTCATGGGCGAGGCCAACCGACATCTCGCCCGCGGTGTGTACGCGCACCAGATGCGCCAGCCGTTCTCGCCAATGGGCCGCCTCGACCTCGGCTGCCAGCTTGCGGCGCTCCGCGGCCTCGCGCACGTGCAGGTTGGCGAATACTTCGGCAAGCAGGGTCACCCCGGGCGTCAATGCATCCGGCCATTCGTGTTCGAGCTCGATGCTCGCCAGAGTCAGCGCCCCGGCGATGCTGCCCCCCACCCTGATCGGCACGGCCAGCAGTGAACGTATGCCGAGCTGACTCAGCGTCTCCGCGTCCAGCTGCGCCTTTGGCGGGAGGTCTGGAACGTGAACGATTCGGATGACACTGCCGCTTCGGACCTGCGCGTAGATCCACGGCAACTGGGGCACTTTGCCCTCCGCCGCAGGGCCTGCGAATCCGTCGGCGTTCCACTGCTGTGTCACGCCGAACGGGATGTTGGCGCCGACGCGCCAGAGCGCCGCTCTTTCGGCGCCCACGAATTCGCCAATCTGCCGAAGGCCCAGCGCCATCGCCTGGTTCTGCTCTCCGGGCTTCGACATCAGGAGGGACGCGAGGATGCCACTTGCAAGCCGCTCGAAGCCCAGCGCCATCTGGAGTTCCTCCTGCGCGCGTTTGCGAGCGAGTGCGCTCCCGAAAATCTCCGCCAGGAGCCGCATGCGCGCCAGCAGGTCGTCCGGCCAGCTCCGCTCTTTGTGAACGCAGCCGAATCCGAGACTTCCGTGCAATTGCCCTCCCACCGTGATCGGCATCATCACGTGAGACTTCAAGCCGATCCTGCGCCAGGTCTCCTTGTCGACGCTTGCTTCAGGCGGGAGTTCGTCCAGCCGCGCAAACGCAATCGGCTCGTTGGCTCTCGCCTTCAGCAGCCCCCATGGATTCGTTTCACGCGCCGACTTGAATTTAGGCACGAGGTCCACGCCCTCGATGGCGTAGGAGTGGGTTGCCTCCGCGCGGCCGGTGATCGGGCAAAGGCGATTCAGCGTGGATCGATCGATGCCCAGGGTCGAGACCATCCGCGCCAGCCCTTGATTGATCGCGCCATCGATGTCTTGCGCAGGCAGCGAGATGAACGCGGCCGACAAGTCCGTGAGCAGGCGCTCGAATCGGAGCAGCTCCTCCAGCGGTGCTTGGGACGGGGCCGAAGCGACAACGTCATTCATGGTCGTGCGGAAAGGGCAGTTCGGCTGGCTTCGGATTTGGATTCGATCCTAGTGCAGAACACCCGCCATCGAAGCTCATGAAATGCACCTAATGCCACGTCTTCGAGACCTTCTGCCACGTACGTGGTCTTAGGTGACCACCGGGATGGATGCACGCCAATCAGCGCGCCAGAATGAAAGTTCCGATCGGAGATCGAACCATGCACTTTGCCTGCCGCCCCGTCGATGCGTCGTTCTTCGACACAGCACCCTTGCAGTTCAAGAACATCGTCGACCTCGAGGCGCCGCCCTCGAAAGTCTTTGCCGTCTTCGAAGATGAGGCATCCTGGCCGCAATGGTTCCATGCCATTCACAAGGTCGTCTGGACCAGTGAAAAACCGTATGGTGTCGGCACGACCCGAACCGCGTCGCTTGCTGCAGCCAATATCGACGAGCACTTTTTCATCTGGGAACCCGACCATCGGATGGCGTTCTACGCGACTGGCACCTCCGTGCCGCTGGCCCATGCCATGGCGGAGGACTACCAGTTGGAAGAAACCGAGCCCGGAAAAACCCGGTTTACCTATCGCGTTGCCATGGACCCGCACCTCGCGATCAGCATGGGCGGCCCGCTGTCGAAGATGTACTTCGAATCAATGTTCGCGAGTGCCTGCAAGCATCTGCAGAGCTACGTGAAGTAGTCGAGAAGCTACCCGGCGGCAGGGGCCAGGAGCCGCTCCATCGCCGCCACTTGGACGGCGCCTTCGCGCGCTGCGGCGGCAAAGGCGTTGTAATCGCGATGGGTCTGCCGCGCATACCTTTCCGCAAAGCGAACCATGGCGTTGTCGAACACGTCCGACTTGCCGAGATAGCCGCCGATCGTTGCCGCATCTCCTGACTTGGCATGCGCCAGCGCCAGTGCCCAGCCGCAGATGCTGCAATATTGGGAAAAGGCCGACGGGCTGGTCGCGTGTGGTTCAAGTTCGATGCTGCCCTTCATGTCGCGCAACTGGCGTACGTAGTAGTCCACGCCATCGAGCCGGCCCCAGCCGAGGAAGATGTCGGGCGAACCCTGAATGAGCCGCTGTCCGACCACCACGCGCCGCCCCTGGTTTGCGGGCATCGCGAATTCGGCATCCGGCGGCAGGTAAGGCGACAGCACCGAAGGCTGCGCCTCCTTGATCTGAAGGAACAACGGATCATCCTTGTCCCGGCCTTGCAACAGGATCACCCAGCAGCGCGTGCCGACGCTGCCGACGCCGACGACCTTCTGCGCGAAATCCATCACCCGATAGCGCGACAGCAGTTGGCGCCGCTCGGGCGCCAGCGAGTCGAGGTAGGCGAAGAGGAACCGGCCCAACGCCTCCTCCACCGGCCGCCCTGCCGAGGTATGCGTCGCCCGCACGATGAAAGGATGCTGCTCGACGATGTGATGCCGGTTGTCGATGAGGTCGGTCATCTTGTCCAGCACCTGCAGATGGTTGCGCTTGCGAGCCTTTTCCAGCACGGCCACCGCGCCGGGCTGAAGCCATGGCGGCAGCGCATCGAGCAGCCTGGCGCTGTCGATCGTGTCGTACCACACGTCGAGTTGGCCCATGCCGGCATAACGCCGAATGTGCCGGCGGTAGCTCTCGACGGCGGTGCGGGATGCTGTTTCGCAGGCCACGGCATCGCCGCCCAGATACTGCGTCGCAACAAATGCGCTGGCGGCAAGTCGCTTGATGTCCCATTCCCAGGGGCCGGGTTGCGTCTCGTCGAAGTCGTTGATCGCGAAAACAAGCTGCCGCTCGGCCGAAGCGAAGACGCCGAAGTTCGCCACATGCATGTCACCACAGGTCTGCACCTGGAGCCCCGTTGTCGCGCTCGGCGCCAGATCCGCCGCCATCACTGCCGCCGATCCGCGAAGGAATGCGAAAGGCGACTGCATCATGCGCATATGGCGCACCGGCACCAGTTCGGGAATGCGCGTCAACGCCTGCGTGCGAATGATTCCAACCGGATCGACTTTCGGCGGCCGCTGAAACTCACCATGGCTCGCACGGGGAACGCGTTCTCGCAGCGCCTTGCCGGCGGCCATCCGCTCGTCGACGCTGGGCCTCTCACTGGTGAACGCATCGGAGAGCTCCTGCGCCCTTGCTGCGTGTTCGCTGCTTTCGGGTTCGCTCCGCTGAATTCGCGCCATGCCTCGCTCCGTTTTTTGTTACTTGGGCGTCATTCTGAATCCTCAGTGCGGGATCTGCTGGCGCCACTCGCGCGGCGAGCAGCCGAAGCGCTCGCGGAAGGCACGGCTGAAGTGCGCTGCGTCGCTGAAGCCCCGGCCATAGGCGATCTCGCCCACCGTGCGACCCGCAAGACGCGGATCGAGCAAGTCGCGGCTGCAGGCCTCGAGGCGGCGTTCCCAGATGTATTGCGACGGCGTCAAAGGCTCGCTTTTGAACACCCGGTGGATCTGGCTGACCGACATGCCAAGCTCCCCCGCCAGCGCGCCCACCGACAGCGCAGGATCTTCCAGCCGGGCGTCGATGCGCCGCTTGATGCGCGCGAGATGGAATGCCGTCAGGTTGCTCAGGGCCGGTGAGCGCGCGGCCGGCAGCGTCTGCAGGCCCGCGACCAGGATGTTGAGCACCCCGCTCGCCACCGCAAGCGCCGATGCAGGCTGCAGCGCATCGATGTCTTCGCGCAGCGTCCGGATCATGCCGAGCAGCAGATGCCCGGCACCCTCGCGGCCCGAGACGGTGGTGGCGGTCAGCGCTTCCGTCTCACGCAGTTCACTGCGGAGCCGCTCGCCCGGCAGCTTGAGCACGATCTGCTCGAAGGCGCCGTCGAACAGCAACTGATAGGGGCGCGTGCTGTCGTACAGGGCGAAATCCCCCACCGATAGCACAGCGTCTCGCCCGTCCTGCCGCACCACGCCCCGGCCGCGCGCCTGGATGCTGACCAGGAAGTAGTCGTCTGAAGACCGCGCAATGTGGGCGGGCGTGCGCATGACCTTCTGCGGCCCGGAGGTCACCACCGACACGTCGAGACTTGGCAAGGTGTGCTGCCGGATGCTGCCTTCGAAATCGCCCCTCCCACCCGGGGCAGGCACCGGATCGCAGCCGAGCTGGACGTAGACATTGCAGATCATGTCCGTCCAGTACGCGAGACGCTGGTCGCGGGGAACGAGGTCGGTGCTGAGCAGCCGGGCCATCAGAGGCTCCTTCCGAAATTCGGCGTTGCAACGCTGAATCAAGAACGCCGCGCGTTCCGGACAAGGCGCATTCTGGCGGCGAACTTACGCTTCAAGCAACGCGCATGCCACCGCGCTAACCCGAAGAGATTCCTTCCCAACCACCCGGAGCCCCTGATGTCCAGCAAAGCCCATCCCCGTCTTCGCGTCGCCGCCGTGCAGGCCGCCCCCGTGTTCCTCGACCTCGACGGCACGATCGACAAGACCATCGACCTCATCGCGCAGGCGGCAAGCCAGGGCGTGAATCTGATCGCATTCCCGGAAACATGGGTGCCGGGCTATCCGTGGTGGATCTGGCTCGATTCGCCGGCCTGGGGCATGCAGTTCGTGCAGCGCTATCACGACAACTCTCTCGTCGTCGGCTCGGCCGAATTCGATCGCGTCAGGGATGCCGCGCGCAAGCACAAGATGTGGGTTTCGCTCGGCTACAGCGAGAAAGCAGCCGGCAGTCTGTACATCGCGCAGGCGCTGATCGACGACCAGGGCAATACGCTGCAGACGCGCCGCAAGCTCAAGCCCACGCACGTCGAACGCACCGTTTTCGGCGAGGGCGACGGCTCGGACCTCAGCGTGATCGAGACGCCGGTCGGCAACATCGGCTCGCTCTCCTGCTGGGAGCATCTCCAGCCGCTCAGCAAGTACGCGATGTATTCGCAGAACGAGCAGATCCATTGCGGCGCGTGGCCCAGTTTCTCGCTCTATCGGGGCGCCGCCTATGCGCTGGGCGCGCAAGTCAACAACGCCGCAAGCCAGGTGTATGCGGCGGAAGGTCAATGCTTCGTGGTCGCGCCCTGCGCCACGGTGTCCAAGGGCATGCACGAGATGCTGTGCACCGATCCGGGGAAGCAACAGATGCTGCTTGCGGGCGGAGGCTTCGCGCGCATCTACGGGCCGGACGGCTCGCCGCTGGGAACCAACTTGCCGGAAGACCAGGAAGGACTGGTGGTGGCCGATATCGATCTTGGAATGATCTCGCTGGCCAAGGCGGCCGGGGATCCCGCGGGCCACTATTCGCGGCCGGATGTCACGCGGCTGCTGTTCAACAAGACGCGGCGTGAGCCGGTGGTGATGCAGCGGCCGGGAGAACTCGAGGCGGGAGGCTTCGAGGCGGTTGCGCCGCAGGGCGAAGCGGCCGCCGGGCCCCGACAGGCACTTGCGGCCTGAACCGGGGGAGCGTCAGGATTCGGCCTGTGCTCCACGCGAGATGGCCTCGCGCATCGCCGCCGGAATCTCGATCGCGCGATGACTTTCAAGCGAGGTGGTCACCAGCACCTGCCGCATGCGCATGCGCGTCTCACCTTGGTGATCGAAGCAGTGCAGTCCCAGCGTGATCGAGCGCGTGCCCAGGCGCTCCACGGTCAGCCCGAGGATCACGCGGTCGCCCATCCGGCTCACCGCGCGAAAGTCCGCCTCCAGGCGCACCGTGGGCAAGCCGACCCGCTGGTCGACGATGAGCTTGCGATAGCCGATGCCGAGTCCTTCGTCGACCCAGTCTTCCACCAAGCCGTTGAACATCACGAAGTACTGCGGATAGAAGACGATGCCCGCGGGGTCGCAATCGGAAAACCGGATGAGCCGCTCGCGGCGGAATTCCGCTGCCGCGGCGGGCTCGCTCATGGGTTGTCCTCCGGAGTGGGTTCGTTGCGCATCATTTGCACGCGCAGTTGCCCGAGTTGGCTGTGCAGTTGGCGCACGGTCTTCATGTCGAGCCCGGAGAACATCTCGAGGATCCACTGCTCGTGCTCCTTGGCCATGGTCTCGAAAGTGCGGCGCCCCTTTGCGGTGAGGCTGACGATCCATGCGCGGCGGTCATCGGGGCTCGGCGTGCGCGAGACGACGCCTTCGCGCTCCAGCTCGTCCGTGAGGCCGGTCACGTTGCCGCCGGTCACCATCAGATAGCGCGAAAGCACGCGCATCTTGAGCCCTTCGCGGTAGCGGTAGAGCTGCGCCATGTAGTCGAAGCGCGCGAGCGTGATGCCGAAGCGCTCGCGCAGCCGCTTACGGATTTCGGATTCGATCTGGGTAGTACTCGCAAGCATGCGCAGCCACAGCCTGAGCACCGCATGGTCCTCATGGCCGGCCCGTGCTTCGTGCCCCAGTTCTTCCGCATCGCTGAGCACGGCATGCGAAGGGTCGTTGGTGCTGTCGATCAAGTCACTTCTCCTCCGGACACGGAAATGGACTGCCCGGTGACCGAGGCGGCGCTCTCTCCGCAAAGCCAGCGCACGGCATCGGCCACTTCGCCAGGCTGCACGATGCGGCGTTGCGGGTTCACTCCGGCGAACTCGGCCAGCGCATCGGCTTCGCTGCGGCCGGTCTTGCCGACCACATTCGCGACGCTGGCGCGCAGGATGTCGGTGTCGGTGTAGCCGGGACAGACGGCATTGACGGTGATGCCCTTGCGCGCCACTTCGAGCGCGAGCGATCGCGTGAGTCCGACCACGCCGTGCTTGGCGGCCGTGTAGGCGGCAACGTAGGCATAGCCCTTCTGCCCCGCCGTGCTCGCGATGTTGACGATGCGGCCCCAGCCTGCGTCGAGCATGTCCGGCAATGCGGCTTGCGCACAAAGAAAGCTGCCGGTGAGATTGACGGCCAGCATCCGCTGCCACAGGTCGACGGAGGTCTTCAGGAAAGGTGCGCTCTCCGCCTGACCGGCGTTGTTGACGAGGATCGACACAGCGCCTGAAGCGGCACGCAACGCATCGAAAGCGGCGCGCACCGACTCTGGATCGCTCACATCGACGGTGGCGACACCGTGGCCCGCGCCAGGGAGTGCGCCGCATGCGCGTTCCAAGGCCGCCCGATCACGGCCCAGCAGGCTGATCCGAGCGCCTTCGGAGGCAAGGGTTCTTGCGATCTCGGCACCGATTCCGCGTGCGGCGCCGGTCACCACGGCGTGGCGACCCTTCAAGGCATTGTTCATGGCGGACTCAATTGATTGACAACTAAATAATTTTATCCGCGCGCATTCAGCGGACGCGCGAGACTCGCGCCGCCCGGTCCCACGTGCCCGCAGTCACGCCGCGCTCTCGCAGCTTGTATTTCTGTACCTTGCCGTTCTCGGTGCGCGGCAGATCATCGAGCAGGTCGACGTAGCGCGGCACTGCGAAGTAAGGCAGGCGCGCTTCGCAGAACGCGATGAGTTCCTGTACATCGATCGGCCGCTCAGGGCGCCCGACCAGCGCGACCATCACTTCATCTTCGGCAAGCTCGGAGCGCACCGGGTAGACCGCGCAAGACGCCACGCATGGATGACTCAGCAACACCTGCTCGACTTCGAAAGACGAGATGTTCTCTCCGCGACGGCGGATCGCGTCCTTGATGCGGTCGACAAAACGAAACGCTCCATCGGCATCGCGTATCACTCGGTCGCCGGTATGGAACCACAAATTGCGCCACGCCTCGACCGTCTTCGCGGGCATGTTGAAGTAGCCGTTCGCGAATGCATAGGGCTCATCGGCACGCAGCAGAAGCTCACCAGCCTCGCCCGGCGGGAGTTCGACATCGTCATCGTCGGCAACGCGAGCCTGGAAGCCGGGACGCAGCCAGCCCATGACGCCGCCCCGTGGCGAATCCGGTGCGGTCGCGATCGCGAAGTTGGTCTCGGTCGATCCGTAGCCCTCGAGCAGTCGCACGCCAGTGCGCTCGAAAAAAGCCTTGCCCGCCGCCGCAGGCACGCCAGGGCCCAGGCCGGTGCGTACGCGGTGGTCGCGCTCGCCGCGGCCCTCCGGCTGCGCGAGGAGGATCGGCACCATCGCACCGAGCAGATACACGACTGTGGCACCGCTGGCGCGCATGGCAGGCCAAAAGCCGGAGGCCGAGAAGCGCTGCTCGAACACCACTTCACAGCCAACGACCGCAGCCTGCGCAAAGGTGTTGAGCGCATTGATGTGAAAGAGTGGCAGCGTCGTGCACAGCACGTCATCGGCGCCGACACTCAGCACCTCCGCGCTGTTGACGCCCCACCAGAAGTACTGCGCGTGCGGACAGACCACGCCTTTGGCAGGTCCGGTCGTGCCGGAGGTGTAGAGGATCGCGAGCGGATCGCCAGGCTGCATGGCGGCCGGCGCGATGGCCTCTGCAGAGGCCGGGAAGCTTGTGACGCGCACGGTCGCGGGAGCTTGCCACGCTTGGGCGCCATCACCTGGCATGTCGTGGACGACCCAGACCTCGCGCAGCTTCGTGCTGGCCAGGTCGGCAGTGACCAGGCGCTCCACGAACTGGGCTTCGATGACCAGCAGATTCGCTTCGCTGTTGGCAAGGAAGTATTCGATCTGCGGCCCCATAGAGGCAGTGTTGATCGGCACCGTCACCGCACCCAGCCATCCCGCGCCAAGAAAGACTTCGAGGAACTCGATCCGATTGGCGCACATCAGCGCGACCCTGTCGCCGCGATAGACGCCGGCCTGCACCATCGCCGACGCGCGCGATGCAGCCGCAGCGGCGGCATCCTCATGCGTCCACGTACGCCCCGCGATTCGAAGCAGCGGCCGACTGCCGAAAAGCGCGGCTTGCCGCTGCAGCAGCGCCGGCAGCGTGCGCTGCGCAGGCGGAATGGCTCGCGCCTCAGTCGTCATCGTGCGTGCCTCCGCCGAGGTAGGTCGCCTGCACGCGCGGGTCGCTGGCGAGATCGGCCGAGACGCCGGACAGCGCAATCTCCCCGGTTTCGAGCACGTAGCCGTGGTCGGAGCTTTCAAGTGCGGCGCGCGCGTTCTGCTCCACCAGCAGGATCGACACGCCGTCTTCGCGCAGCTTGCGCACGATGGTGAGGATGTCCCGCACGATGAGCGGCGCGAGGCCGAGGCTGGGCTCGTCGAGCATCAGCAGCCGCGGTGCGGACATCAGGGCGCGTCCTACGGCCAGCATCTGGCGTTCGCCACCCGAGAGCGTGTCCGCGCGTTGCGCACGCCGCTCCGCCAGGCGCGGAAAGCGGTCGTACACGGATTGCAACCGGCTCTTGAGCGCATCGCTGCGAAGGCGCTTCGAGAACGCGCCGAGCTGCAGGTTGTCGAGCACGCTCAGCTCGCCGAAGAGTTCGCGCTTCTCGGGCACGAGGCACAGGCCTCGTTCGACACGCGCCTCGACATCCAGCCCGTGCAGGTCCTCGCCTTCGAAACGGAGGGTGCCCTTGCTCGGAAGCAAGCCCATGGCGGCAGCAAGCAAGGTGGTCTTGCCTGCGCCGTTCGGGCCGATGACGGAAATGATCTCGCCAGGCTCGAGATTCAGCGAAACGCCGCGTACCGCATCGACCTGCCCATACGAAACATGCAGATCGCCGATCTCCAGCATCGCCGTCATACGACGCTCCCGAGGTAGGCGGCCTGCACTCGCTCGTCGGCGCGCACTGCAGAAGGCACACCTTCCACCAGCTTGGAGCCGAAATTCATCACCACCAGCCGGTCCACCAGTTTCATCACGAAGTCCATGTCATGTTCGACGATGAGGATGGTCACGCCCTCCTCCCGCAGCTTGCGCAGCAGATCGCCAAGGGCTATCTTTTCCTTGCGACGCAAGCCGGCAGCGGGCTCGTCAAGCACGAGCAACACGGGGTCGGCGGCGAGTGCGCGCGCGATCTCGAGGATGCGCTGCGTGCCGAGCGGCAGGCTGCCGGCCATTTCATGCGCGCGGTCGCCGAGACCGATGCGATCGAGCTGGCGCTGTGCTTCCTGGAGGATCTGCCGCTCCTCCGTTCGGTCGAGCCGCAATCCGGCCTTGAGCAGCCCGGTCGTCGTCCGTGAATGCGCGCCAAGCGCCACGTTGTCCAGCAGGCTCATGTGCGGCCGAAGCTTCACGTGCTGGAACGTGCGCGCAAGCCCCAGCCGAGCGACCTTGCGCTGCGGCATGCCTGCAATGTCCTTGCCGAGGAAGCGCACCTGGCCCGAACTCATCGGCAGCGTACAAGTCAGCAGATTGAACATGGTCGACTTGCCGGCGCCGTTCGGGCCGATAAGGCCGATGATTTCGCCGGCGTTCACTTCAAAGCTGACGTCGTTCACGGCCACCAGTCCGCCGAAGCGCTTGACCGCGCCTGTGACTGACAGGATCGGCGACCCCCTTTGCGGCAAAGTGCGATTCGGCAGCGGCGCTACCGGTGCCGTCGCCTCACGCGATGGCGGGGCGAAGCGGCCACGGGTCCAGCGGCGCACGAAACCCATCAAGCCGCCGCGCGCGAAATGCAGCAGCAGGATGAAGAGCGTCGCAAAGGCCACCGCCTCCAGTTGCCCGGCACTCTGCGTCAGCATCGGAAGCACATCCTGCAGGGCGTTCTTCATCAGCAGTACCAGCGCGGAGCCGACAAGCGCACCCGCAAGCTGACCCAGGCCGCCAGCCACCGCCATCAGCAGGTATTCGATGCTCGCGCGCACATCGAAGGGTGATGGGCTCACGAAGCGGTTCATGTGCGCGTAGAGCCAGCCGGCAAGCCCGGCGAACAACGCGGCTGTGACGAAGAGCGAGAGCCGCACGCGGTAGGCATCCTCACCCACGCTGGCGAGCAGCGTCGCACCGCCGCGCAAACTGCGAATGGCACGGCCCGGCCGCGATTGCAGCAAGTTGACGCTGAACAGGAACGCCAGTCCGACCAGCGCCCAGATGAGGTAGTAGATGGCCCGCGGATCGGCCAGTGACCAGCCTGCAATGCTCAACGCCGGAATGTTCGACAAGCCCGTGTGACGGCCCAGCCCGTCGACATTGCCGAACAGCATCGCGATCGACAAACCCCAGGCGATGGTGCTCAGCGGCAGAAAGTGGCCGCCCAACCGAAGCGTGAGCATGCCGATCGCCAATGCCGAAAGGCCGGTCAGCAACAGCGCGAAGAGCAGTCCGATCCATGGCGACATTCCCTGCGCCGTGGTGAGCCATGCCGTCGCATAAGCCGCGATTCCGACGAACGCCGCCTGCCCGAATGATGTCGCTCCGCCGATGCCGGTGAGCAGCACAAGACCCAATGCCACGAGAGCGCCGATGCCGATGTCGTTCAGCAGGGAGACCGTGAAGTTGCTCGCCAGCATGGGCGCAATCGCCAGCACGGCGACCAGGAGGGCGATCCACAGGCGTCGCTGACTGAACCAGCCGCCGTGCGCCGCCGCCTTGGGGCTCTCTGCGGCGAGCGCCAGGGAAGCGTCGCCCGGGGTTCCAATCGATTGGCTCATTGGTCCACCTCGTCTTCTTCCTCTTCGGAGTGAACGGTCATGTACGACCTCAGCATCAGCACCGGGATCAAGAGACTGAACACGATGAGGTCCTTGAGCGCGCCGCTCCAGAACGATGCGAAGCTTTCGACCACGCCGACAGCCAGCGCGCCGATGGCCGTCATCGGATAGCTCACGAGGCCGCCGATGATGGCGGCGACGAAGGCCTTCAGGCCGATGATGAAGCCGGAGTCGTAGTACATGGTCGTCACGGGTGCGATCAGCACGCCGATCAGTCCCGCCAGCAACGACGCGCTGCCATACGCCAGAAGTGCCGTGCGTGCCGGGCGGATGCCGACGAGCCGCGCGCCGACGCGGTTGACCGCCGTCGCGCGCAGCGCCTTGCCGGCAACCGTGCGTTCGAACACGAGGAAGAACAAGCCGCTCAAGACAATGGCCGAGATCACCATCAACAGCACCTGGCCGCTCACGGTGAAGCTGTCACCGATGGAGAGCACGCCGCTGGCAAGCGGATTGGTGCGCGAACCTTCCGGACCGAAGAACAGCAGGCCAAGCCCCGACAGCAGGAAGTGCAACGCCAGGGAAACGATCAGCAGCACCAGCACCGATGCATCGGCGATCGGCTGGAAGACCACCCGCGCCAGCAGCGGCGCAATGGGGACCACAAGAAGCACAGTCACTGCGATCTGCACAGCGGCTGGAGCGCCTGCGCGCGACGCGGCCCATGCCAAGGCGCAAGGCACGAGCGGCAGCACGCCCCAGGCCAGGATGGCTTTGGGAATCCTCGATGCCTCGCCCTTTCGGATCAGGCTCCCCATCTCGGTGAGCACCGCGAGCGCGGCCAGCACCATGACCAGCCCGATGGTCGGCGGCAGCCGGCCGGTCTCGAAAGCCGCCAGGGTCAGCGCAGCAAAGGCTGCGATGTCGCCGAAGGGCACGAACACCACCCGGGTCACGGAAAAAATCAGCACCAGACCCAGCCCGGCGAGCAGATAGACCGCGCCGTTGGCGAGCCCGTCAGTGCCCAGGATGAGCGCCACGTCCCATGTCATTGCAAAGTCCTTCGGGTGATCAGGGCGCCAGCTTCCACTGGCCGTTGTCCAGCTTCACGATGACGCGGGCGCGCTCGTCGACGCCGTAGAGGTTTCCCGGCTTGAAGTTGTAGACGCCGTGCGTTCCCACCACTTCCTTGGTGCTGGCGATGGCGTCGCGCAGCGACAGCCGGAATTCCGGCGTGCCCGGCTCGCCCTTCGCGCGCGCGGCCGCGTCCGTGAAAACCAGCCAACCGTCGAAGGAATAGGCCGAGTAGGCGTCGCTCGTCGGCGCGTTGTTGGTCTTCTGGAAGACCTTGCGGAAGTCGAGTGCGATCTTCTTGGTCGGGTATTCGTCGGGCAGTTGCTCGGCGACGATCACGGGGCCCGTCGGCATCAGCGCCCCTTGCCCTGCCGCGCCGACGACGCGCACGAAGTCGGGGTTGATCAGGCCGTGCTGTCCGTACACATGCCCCTTGAATCCCCGTTCGTTCAGTGCCAGGAAAGGCAGAGCGCCCGGCGTGCCAGCGCCACCGGTCATGACTGCATCGGGCTTCATCGCCAACAGCTTGAGGACCTGGCCGGTCACGGAAGCGTCGGAGCGCGCATAGCGCTCATTGCCCAACACCTTGATGCCTGCCGCCGGCGCGGACTTCATCAGCGCCTCATAGACCAAATCGCCCCAGGCGTCGGAGAAGCCGATGTAGCCCACCGTCTTGACGCCGTCCTTCTTCATGCGCTGCACCACGGCGTCGATCATCAGTTGCGTCGGTTGCGCGACAGTGAACACCCAGGCGTTCTCCGCCGGATCGAGCTGGATCGGCGTGAGGCCGATCATCGGCACCTTCGCATCCCGCCCGACCTGCGCCATCGCAATGGCAGCAGGCACGCCCGAAGTGCCCATCAGGATGTCGACCTTGTCCTCTTCGACCAGCTTGCGCGCGTTGCGCCCCGCCGTCGTGGGATCGGAGCCGTCATCGAGCACGATGAGCTGGATCTTGTGGCCGTTGACCTCCGGCTTGTAGGCGAGCGCGGCCTGCATGCCCTTTGCATACGGCACGCCCAGCGACGAGTTGGGCCCGGAAAGCGAAACGCTCAGGCCGACCTTGATATCGGCTGCGAGCGCGGTCATCGCCAGACTGGCGCCCAGCGCGGCAGCGAGCGCTGTGCGCGTGAAGGTCTGCATCAAGCTCTTCATGTCGTGACTCCTGGTGGGGTGAAATGGATGAGCACTCGCTCAGATGAACAACTGGATCGCCGGCAAAGCACGCCAGGCGTTGAGAAGATCGACCCGCTTCAGCCGGATCGACCAGCCGGCGGCATCGCGAACGAGAAGATGGCGGCAGGTGCCAGCCAGCGTCACCTGGTCCTCGCCGCGCGCTTCGACGTAAATGAAGGGAGTCCGGAGTGCGACTTCGCCGGTCGCCGCGTCTTCGCGCTCGACGATGGAGCGTTGCAGCACATGCTGGCAGTGGCTGGCGGGATGCTGCGAATGAGCGCGCGGATTCTTGAGCCTGTCGATGCGCAACTGCAGCAGCAGCCGGTCTTCATAGGCAATCGAGTTGTGCGATTGAGGATCGGCCTGCGCTGCGCCGAGAAGCGGCACCCAGTAGCGTCCTTCTTGCGCGAAGAGCGCCAGCCAGTCGTCGAAACGGCGTGCGTCGAGCAGCGCGGCTTCTTCGGCGATGAAATCGCGGGGGTCGGTCATCGTGGCTGTCATGGCCTCGCCTCCATGCCCGCCGTCATGAACTTCGCCCAGGCGCGAAACTGATTGCGCATCAGCAACTCGTTGGTGCCGTTGGTGGTGATCGAAGCTTGCGAGAGCTCGGCGGCGTCGAAATTGCGGTGCAGGCTCACCCACTCGTTGCCTTCCGCGCGAAGGCCCTGCTGCATGCTCTCGAAGAGATGCACGTCGTCGTGCGCCACGACAGACATGGGCGAGAAGACGAGCCGGTTGTAGCTCATGGCTCGCTCGAAGAGCAGGTCGGGCGCTCCCGCGGCGCGGAAGCTCCAGGCCTCGATCAGCGTGCGGTTTGCGGCCAGCGGGCGAATCACGCGAATCGCCTGCGGCGAGCCCTTGACGGACAAGCTGGGAAAGAACACCGAATTCTGCGGGGAACGCTGCAGGATCTCGGCCGCACGTTCCACGCCGTGAGCGGCCTGCATGGCTGCTTCGTATTCGGGCAACTGCGCATAGTTGGAATGGATGCTGAAGTTGACGCCGAGCACGCTGTGCCCGTTGGCGTAGACGCGGCCGCCCATCTTGTCGAAGAAGTCGTAGCCGGAGCCGAACGGGAGGATCTGCTCCATGGCCATCGGCTTGGGTTCATCGGCCGCGCGCCCCTGCCAGAGCGCATCGGCGGCCTGCGTTGCCGACTCATGCGTCGACATCGGATGCACCGTGTCGTTGATGTTCTCCACGTACATCTTCCAGTTGCAGTGGATGATGTTGCGCATCGCGCCGCCGCCGACCGTCAGCCTATCTTCGGGCGATCGATCGACCATGTTGTCGATGGCATGCAGCACGTCGCCGAAGTAGTCGCCGAACTCAGGGCCTTCATCCGACAACCGCGCGAAAACAAAGTCGCGATAGACGGCGACGTTCTTGAGCGCCGTCAGCCCCCGGCCCGACTCGCATTCCTTCAGGCGTGTGCCTTCGTAGCCACTCTTGAGCGGAATGGCGAGCGGCGCACCGTCGAGCTTGTAGGTCCACGCATGGTAGGGACAGCGAAAGAACTTGCCCGTGTTGCCGCACTCGTCCGACACCAGCCGGGTCCCCTTGTGCGCGCATCGGTTGTAGAACACGCGCACGGTGCCATCGGCCTGGCGAACCATCATCACCGGCCGGCCCGCGAGATCGAGTGACCAGAAGTCGCCGGTGTTCGGCACCTGGCTGGCGTGCCCGACATAGAGCCAAGTGTTGGCAAAGAACTGCTCCTGCTCCAGGGCGAAGAGTTCTTCGCTCAGGTAGACGTCCCGATGCACACGATCGTCCTGCACGAGCGCGCGAATGGCTTCTGGCTGGTTGCGGTAGGTGTTCATCGCCAATCTGCCTGCGCTTGGATGCGGATCAGGGAACCAGCTTCCACTGGCCTTTTTCGCTGCGGACGATCACCACTGCGCGCTTGTCCGAGCCGTAGCGGTCATCCGCCTTGAAGTTGTAGATGCCGTGGGTGCCCGTCAGCTCCTTGGTGCTCACGATGGCGTCGCGCAATGCGGAGCGGTACTGCGGCGTACCGGGCTCGCCCTTGGCGCGAGACACTGCGTCGGCAAGCAGCAGGTAGGCGTCGTAGGTGTAGGAAGAGAAAGCATCGTTCGGCGCCGAGCCGTTGGCCTTCTTGTAGGCCTCCCGGAAAGCCATCGACACCTTCTTGATCGGATTGCTGTCCGGCAACTGGTCGGCGACCAGCACGGGTCCGCTCGGCACTTGCAGCCCTTCGATGGATGTGCCACCCACCCGAACGAAGTCGGCGTTGATCAAGCCATGCGTTCCGTAGATCTGCCCTTTGTAGCCACGTTCCGCGAGCGCGAGGTACGGCAGCGCACCCGGTGTGCCGGAATTGCCGGCGAACACTGCATCGGGTCGGGTCGCAATGATCTTCAGCACCTGGCCGGCGACAGATGAATCGCTGCGCGCATAGCGCTCGTTGGCCACGACCTTGATGCCGGCCGCATCGGCACTCTTGACGAGAGAGTCATAGGCAAGATCGCCCAATGCGTCCGAGAAGCCGATGTAGGCCACAGTCTTGACGCCCGATCTCTTCATGCGGTCGACGACCGCCGACACCATCAGTGGAAAGGGCTGCGACACGGTGACTGTCCATGCGCCTTCAGGCCCTGGAATGGTCACCGGCGTCGGCGAAATCAACGGCGTGTTGAGTTCGCGCGCAACCGCGGCGATGGCCATTGCGCCCGGCACACCCGAAGTGCCGATGAGGACGTCGACCTTGTCTTCGACCACGAGCTTGCGCGCATTGCGCCCGGCAGTCGTGGGGTCGGAAGCATCGTCGAGCACGATCAATTGGACCTTGTGACCCGACAGAACCGGATGCTCGGCAATTGCGGCGCGAATGCCCTTCTCATAAGGAATGCCGAGTGCCGACACCGGCCCCGAGAGCGAGCTGATGAAGCCGACCTTCAGATCGGCCGCGACGGCCTGAGTGGCCGCGAGCGCGATGGCCGATACGCAGAAGAAAGCGAAGAGTCTTTTCATGGTTCAGATGTTCTACATGGGTTTGTCAGGGATACCGCGGAACCGGCTCCGCCGGGCCGCCGGTATCGCCCCGTGAGAGGGGTGGCGAGCGACACGAAGTGCGCGAGCCTGGGGGTCAAGGAACAAGCTTCCATTGGCCCTTTTCGAGCTTGACGATGACCCGCGAGCGTTCGTCGGAGCCGTAGCGATCGGTGGGCTTGAAGTTGTAGACGCCGTGCGTTCCGACCAGCTCCTTGGTGCTGACGATCGAATCGCGCAATGCAGCCCGATAGGCAGGCGTCCCGGGTTCGCCCTTGGTGCGTGCCGCAGCGTCGAGGAACAGCAGCCATGCATCGAACGAATAGGCGGAGAAGGCATCCGTGGGCGCCGCTCCGTTGGCCTTCTGGTAGGCACCGCGGAACTCCATCGACACCTTCCGGATCGGGTTGGAATCCGGCAATTGCTCAGCAACGATGACCGGCCCGGTCGGCGCCAGCAGGCCCTCGACTGCGGAGCCGCCCACGCGGACGAAGTCGGGATTGATCAAGGCATGCATGCCGTAGATCTGGCCCTTGTAGCCACGCTCGGCCAGCGCCAGATACGGCAACGCGCCGGGCGTGCCGGAAGTGCCTGTGATCACGGCATCAGGGCGCAGCGCGACGATCTTCAGGACCTGGCCCGTCACCGACGCATCAGCGCGCGCATAGCGCTCGTTCGAAACCACCTTGATGCCCGCGGGCTCGGCGCTCTTCTGCAGCGCGTCGTACACGAGATCGCCCCAGGCGTCGGAGAAGCCGATGTAGCCGACCGTCTTCACGCCCGACTTCTTCATGCGCTCCACCACGGCGCTCACCATCAAAGGGGCAGGCTGCGGCAGTGTGACCATCCACGCACCCTCTTCGCCCGGCAGGTTCGCGTTGGCAATGGATATCAGCGGCGTCTTCGTTTCGCGTGCGACGGCCGCGATCGCCAATGCGCCGGGAGAGCCCGCCGTGCCGATGATGACGTCGACCTTGTCCTCATCGATCAGCTTGCGCGCATTGCGCGCAGCAGTGGATGGATCCGACGCATCGTCGAGTTGCACCAACTGGATCTTGTGGCCGTTGAGTTCGGACTTGTACGCGACCGCAGCCTTGATGCCCTTTTCGTAGGGAATGCCGAGCGAGGAAACAGGCCCCGACAACGAAGTGATGAACCCGACCTTGAGGTCGGCGGCCCATGCGTTCGCCGCGGTGAGCGCACCGACGGCGGCGGCGATGCCGGCCATGGTGCGGATGCTTGTCAGGACTTTCATGCAAGGCTCCTTGGGATGCAGGTAGACAAAGAACGCAAAGATCGACTCACCACGACGTACTCCGAACAAACCACATGATTTGTGAATTATTTAGAGCTAAACGATATTAGCGAGCGTGTGGCGTGACGACAAGTGAGAGAAAACGCTAGGTGGACGAATTCGCAGGCAATGCACTGCTAGAGGGCCAGACTGCCCACGCTGGTGCCGCCGCAAACATAGAGGACCTGTCCGGTGACAAAGCTGTTCGCCGGGTCGGCAAAGAAACGCACGGCGCGTGCCACATCGGTTGACTCGCCGAGTCGACGCACTGGCACTGACGCAGCAAGTGCGCGCTCTTTGTTGCTGCCTGCTTCGACGACGTCGTAGAACATGTCGGTACGAATTGGGCCGGGCGCGACCACGTTGACGGTGATCCCTTCAGGCGCGAGTTCGAGTGCCCAAGTGCGGGCCATGCCGAGCATGCCGGCTTTGGTGGCTGAATAGTTCGTGCGCGTCGCCAGGCCGAGCGCCGCGCGGGACGACAACAACACCACGCGACCAAAACGCTGTGATCGCATTGCAGGCAGAGCAGCCTGCACGATCTGAATTGCGCAGCCCAGGTGCAGATCCACCAATGCGTCGAGATCATCGAGCTTCACGTCGGCGAGCAACGCAGGGCGGATGACACCGGCGTTGTGCACCACGGTCGTCACCTCGAAGCGACGGACCAGTTCCGCCACCGCCTGTGCCGTGGCAGCACGGTCAGCGAGGTCGACCTCGATGCTGTGCAGTTTCGAGTGATCGATGTCCGCTCGCCGTCTCGCCAACGACACCACTTCGTAGCCCTGCTCGAGCAAGTCTTCGCAGATGGCTTTGCCGATGCCGGCGCTCCCGCCCGTGACGACTGCCACTTTGTCGGCGGCGCTCATGCATTGGCTCCGACGAGCGCGAGCACGCGCAAGGGGCTTCCGCTGCCCTTCTCGATCTTGAGCGGCGGGCAGATCAACACTGCGCCAGCCGCTGGCAACAAATCAAGGTTGCTCAGGCACTGCAAGCCATAGCGACCCGCGCCGTGCATGTAGTAGTGGCACGGATAGGGTGGCCGCAGGTGGTAGCCCTGGCCCGCATCGGTGCCGATGCTTTCGGAACCGAAGCCAAGCACATCGCGTTGCTCGACCAGGAAGCGCACGGCCTCGGTGCTCGGGCCCGGCGTGTGCTGACCGGTCTCATCGAAATTTTGGTAGGCCTCGGGGTCATGGCGCTTCGACCAGTCAGTGCGCATCAGGACCCACGCGCCCTTCGGAATGCGGCCGTGGCTTGTCTCGTATTGCTCGATGTCTTCGATGGTCAGCAGGTAGTCCGGATCGTCCTTCACCTGTGGCGAGCAGTCGATGACGCACGCAGGTGCAACGAAGTGCTGCACCGGGATCGTGTCGACCGAGTTGTTCGGCAGATCGCGCCCGGAGATCCAGTGGATCGGCGCATCGAAGTGCGTGCCGGTGTGTTCGCCGCAGGAAAAGTTGTTCCAGTACCAGGCGGGGCCACGCTCGTCGTACTTCGACACTTCCTCGATGCGGAAGGGCCAGCACTGGCCCATCTCGGGAGGCAGCGCGATCTGCGGAAACTCGGGCGTCAAGGTCTGTGTGAGATCGACCACCCGGATGCGGCCCGTCGACATGGCGCCCACCAATCCACCGAGGATTTCGGCCGTGGACATCAGTTCAGTAGTTGTCGTCATTGCATTGCTCCAAGTCTTTCAAGGGCGGCCACACCAAGTGGGCAGGCCTGGGGTGTTGATCAGCCCCCGCCGGCAGCGAGTTCGCGTTCGAGGATCTTCGGGTTGTCGCGCCAGCGTTCGAGCCACTCCTGGGCCACATCGCCGGGATACACGTCTTCGACACCATCGCGCAGCGCCTTCACGATGGCACTGGCAATTCCGCTCGGCGCCAGCTTGGGCGGCGGGGTGTGCTGATTCCATTCGTCGTCGATCGGGCCGGGAAAGAGGTTGATCACCCGGATGCCCGCTGGTCGCATTTCAGCGCGAAGGCACTGCGCGAGGGAATGCGCTGCGGCCTTCGAAGCGCTGAAGGTGCCGTGCGGCGGGAAGTTGCTGAGTGCGTAGATCGACAGCAGATTGACCCACGCCGTTGCGCCGATCGTGCCATCGGCAGAGCGCCCCTTGAGCGCCGGCCCGAACTCCTGCGCGAGTCTCAGCAGGCCGAAGTAGTTGATGTCCATCTCGGCCTTGGCGACGTCCGTGCCGCGCCGCGATCCGATGCCGTAGGTGCGATGCACCTCGGCGTTGTTGATGACGATGTCGACCCTGCCGCCGATCTCTCCGGCCAGTTCGCTCACCGAGCGCCCGTTGGTGAGATCGAGCGGCACCAGCGTCACCTGCGGCAAGCTCGTGATGTCCTCAAGGCCGCCCATCTTCTTCCAGGGCTCCGCATGGCCGACCCAGACGATGTCGGCGCCGGCCTTGACCAGCGCCCGCACGATGGCTTGCCCGACCTCGGTCTTGCCATCGGTCACGAGCACCTTGCGGAACTTGGGGTCGCTGGTCATTTCTCTCAGCATCTTGTCGTCGGCCATGTGGGCGCTCCCTTCTTTCGGAAATCCAATGAGTACGGCCTGTCCCGCACGATCGAGCCGCGCGCCGACATGCACGCGAGATGGCGCATCGCCGACTTCGCCGTGCAGGTGGACCATGAGCGTCGGGCCGGCATCGAGATGCACCAGCCCCAAGCGCCAGGGCAGCCGTTCGCGAAAGAACAGGTCATTGCTGTGATGCAGCGTGGTGCTGCTGATCAGTTCGCCATCTCCGCTCTGCTCGCGCCAGTGCAGCCGCGGCGAGAGGCACTTGTGGCAGGCCTCGCGAGGCGGGTATTGCACCGTGCCGCAGATTTCGCAGGTCTGCAGTTCGAAGCGGCCTTCAGCGGCTGCGGCGGTGATGCCCAGCGCCACACGGCCGCGCGCCGACGGCGGCAGATTGATCTGCCGTGTGCGCAGCACCGGGTTCTTGCGCTTGGGGCGCATCAGGGGCATCGTCATGACGGCCTTCCAAAAATGACCGCGCCGGTGCACAGGCAGCGGTCGTAAGTGACCATGCCAAAGCCGGCAACCAAGCCCAGTTCGGCGTTGGGCACGGTCCGCGGCCCTGCCGCATCGGTCAGCTGGCGGATGGCTTCCGTCATCCCGAGAAAGCCGCCGGCCGCACCCGCCTGCCCGGCCGATAACTGGCCGCCGCTGGTGTTGTTGGGAAAGCTGCCGTCATTCGTCATGCTGTGGGAGCGCACGAAGGCCGAACCCTCGCCCTTCTCGCAGAAGCCGAGGTCCTCGAACTGCATCATCACGATGACCGGGTAGTCGTCGTAGGTCTGCACGAAGTCGATCTCCGAAGGCTTTGCACCGGCCTGGGCGTAGAGATCGTCGCGGTCCATGCGCCATCCGCCCTGGACCATCACCGGGTCTTCCGAGTACGCGTTGTGCCGTTCGATCGAACCGCGAATCACCACATGGGCCAGCCCAAGATCGCGCGCCCGCTCTTCGCTCATCACGAGAAAGGCTTCCGCGCCGGCGCATGGCATCACGCAGTCGAACAAATGGATCGGGTCGGAGATCGGCCGCGCGGCGATGTACTCATCGAGCGTCAGCGGCTTCTTGAACATCGCGTTGGGGTTCTTGAGTGCGTTGCTGCGCTGATCGACGCAGATGCGGCCGAAGTCTTCGCGCGTTGCACCGAACGTGCGCATGTAGTTCGCGGTGATCATCGCGAAGATCGAGTTCGGGCCGCCTGAGCCGTAGGGATACGTCGCATCGCGTGCAAAGTTGCTGAAGCTGCCCAAGGTCTGCCTGAACGAATCGACGTGATTGGTATCCGCAGCCACGCAAGCCACCACGTCGGCATCACCGGACTGAACCGCTCGCGCTGCGCGACGAAGGCACATCACGCCCGATGCGCCGCCAGTCGGCACATGATCGAGCCATCGCGGCGACAGGCCCAGATGCTGCGTCACTCCCACGGCGGTGTCCGGCGCGAGCGAAAAGCTGCTCACGCACAAACCGTCGATCTCATCCTTCTCGAGGCCGCTGGCTTTCACCAGCGACTCGATCGCCTGCCCGAGGAACCAATGCGCGGTCCGCGTCGAATAGCGGACGTAGGGCACCGTCACAGGCACTGCCACAGCCACACCGTCGTAGGAAAGCCGGCGCTTCATGATTGCCTCTTCTTCATGGATCGCGTGTCGAAGCAGTGCGGCTGCCCCGGCAGCGCATGCGCCAGCTCGCGCAATTGGCCGCGCTGTATCTTCTGCGAAGCGGTGAGCGGCAGCGCATCGACAAAGGCAACATAGCCCGGCGCCTTGTAATAGGCCAGGTGCGCCAGCGCGTGCTCGACGATGCTGGCGGCCATCTGCTCGCGGGAAGTTGCTTCGACCTCATCGCGCACGACGATGCACGCAAGCACCTCATCGCCGCGCACCACATCGGGGGTGGCCGCGACTGCGGAGGTCTTCACGGCCGGGTGTTGGTTCAGCACGCTTTCGACTTCGACCGCCGAGATGTTCTCACCGCTGCGACGGATGACGTTCTTCTTGCGATCGACGAAGTAGTAGTTGCCTTCCGCATCGCGCCGCACCATGTCGCCGGTGTGAAACCAGCCGCCGGCCCAGGCTTCGCGCGTCGCTTCCTCGTCCTTGAGGTAGCCGGAGAAGAAATAGCGCTTCGGGTCGGCGCCGGAAGATCGCACCAGGAGTTCGCCCGGAGTGCCATCCGTGACATCCTGGCCTTCATCGTCGACGAGGCGAATCTCCACGAAATCTTCGCGGCGGCCGAAACAGCTCGTGCCGACCTGGCGCGGCTCGTGGTTCGCCATCACGCAAGCAGCGGCACCGGTTTCGGTCATGGCCCAAGCCTCGACCAAGGGAAACCCGAAGCGCGCTTCGAAAGGCGCATGGTTCTTGCGGTCCACGCCAGCGCCGAACCCCCAGCGAATGTCGTGCTCGCGGTCCAAGGCCGATGCGGGCGCCGACAGAAGCATCGCCGGCATCACGCCCAGGTAGTGCGCGATGGTGGCCCGGCTTTCGCGGGCGCTCTGGAGCCAGGACTTCGGGTGGAAGCGGTCGAGCTGCACCAGACAGCCGCCCGCGACCAACACCACCATGGTCGAGAACGCCATCGCGTTGACATGGTTGAGCGGCAGCGGCGTGATGATGCGTTCGGCGTCCGGCCGCACAGGACAAAGATCGCCCAATTCCGCGTACCACTCACCTGCGCGGAGGAAATACTCGTTCGACAGCATGCAGCCCTTGGGCCTGCCGGTCGTGCCCGAGGTGTAGAGCAACGCGCACTCCGTCGCGAGTCCGATCGGCTCGGCAGCACGCGGCGACACCGTCTTCGACGACGGGACGGCATCGTCCGGCCCCATGGTTTCAAAGGGCCGGCCGGCGATCTCGGCGGCAGCGCGAAGATCGGCTGCGCGGTGCGGCAAGGTCACGGCAAGCGCGATCTCGCTGTGGCCGATCAGATAGCTCAATTCCGCCGATCGCATTTCAGCGTTGATCGGCACCACGCTCACTCCCAGTGCATTCAGAGCGAACCAGTGGAATAGAAACGCCGGCCGGTTTTCAAGCAGGAGGCCGACGCGATGCCCGTGGCCGTAACCTGCCTTCGCGTACGCGGTCTGGAGTCGCTCGACCTCGGCAGCAGCGGCTCCCCAGAGGATCGGGCCGGCCGGGATGCCATAGGCATCCGCCGTGACCGACTCGGTGAACAGAAACTCGCCCTGTGGCGTGCGCCGCGCGCTCGCTGCGAAAGCCCCGTGAACAGTTGCTTCCATGTCGGGCCTAGATGAAGAGCTGCACAGCCGGAAGAGCCGCGTCGCAGTTGAGCAGGTTGACTCGCTTGAGCGTCATGCGCAGCGCGCCGTCTTGCACCGTCAGATGGTGAAAGAAGGTGCCGACGTAGAACTGGAGCTCGTCGCCTTGCGATTCGGTGTAGTGGAACTCCGACCGCACGACAAAGCGGTTCGCCGCCATGTCGAATTCTTCGACAGTCGGTGTTTGCAGCAAATGGTGGCAACGGCTCGGCGGCTGCTGCGAAAACGCGCGCGGGCTCTTGAGACGCTCGATACGCAGATCGCGCAGCAGCTTGTCTTCATAAAGATGCGACGTGTGATTGATGCCGTCTTCCTGATCAGGCACCAGCGGAACCCAGTAGAAACCGTCATCCGTGAAGAGTGCATTCCACTCCTCATACCGTTTGGCATCCAGCAGCCGCGACTCGTTGACCACGAAATCAATGAGATCCTGGCGAGTAACTTCTTTCATTTCTTCTCCTCCGTCGCGTCCACATTCGAGAAACACCGCGGAACCGGCTTTGCCGGGCCGCCGGTGTTGCCCCCTCGAAGGGGGTTGGCGAAGCGACACGAAGTGCGCGAAGACTGGGGGTAGTTCAAATTCACATCGTTCTCGTCATGTAGCGGGCCCAACTGCGGTACTGGTTGCGCATCGGCAGCTCGCTGGTGCCGACGGTCGTGATCTCGCCACCCGCTGTTTCAGCCGGATCGTAGTTGCGGTGCAAGCTGACCCATTCGTTGCCGCTCGCATGTAAGCCTGCCTGGATGCCCCGATAGGCCTGGAGGTCGTCGTGTCCAACCACAGAGAACGGCGAGTTGATGAGCCGGTTGTACATCGTGGTGCGCTGCAGCAGTTCGGGCGGCGCGCCCTTGAGGCGGAAGGTCCAGCTCTCGATCAAGGTCTTGTCGACCGAGATCGGCCGCACGACGCGAATCGCCTGGATCGCACCCTTGATGGTGAGGTTGGGGTAGTACACGGTGTTGTGGCGAGCCATGCCGAGGATCTGCGCAGTGCGCTCCTCTCCGTAGCGGGCCTTCATCGCGTTGTCATACTCGGGGATGGCCTTGTACTTGCTGTGGATGCTGAAGTTCACGCCCGTGAAGCTGTGGCCGTTGTCGTAGGTGCGAACGCCCATGTCCTCGAAGAACTTGTAGTCGGACATGAAGGGCACGAACTGCTCGATCGCCATCGGCTTGGGTTCGTCGGCGGGCCTGTCGGCCCACATGGACTTGGCGGTGCCCGCGGAGGACTCATGCGCCACCATCGGGTGCATGGTGTCGTTGAGGTTCTCGACAAACATCTTCCAGTTGCACTGGTGCACGAAGCGCAGACAACCGCCGGCGATTTCGAGTTCGCCTTCGGGGGAGCGGTCGGCCATGTTGTCGATAGAGCTCAGCGAATCGCCGAAATACGTTTCAAAGTCCGGTCCGACATCATTGATCTTGATGAAGATGAAGCCTCGATAGCTGCGCACGTTCTTCAACGTGGTGAGGCCCTTGGCGGACTCGCACTCGTGCAGTTGCGTGCCTTCGTAACCATTCTTCAGAGGGATCGACAGGAGCGATCCATCCGTCTTGAAGGTCCATGCGTGATACGGACAGCGAAAGAACTTGCCGGTGTTGCCACACGGCGCCGACACAAGACGCGAGCCCTTGTGTGCACACCGGTTCATCATGGCGCGCACCGAACCATCGGTGTGGCGAACGATGATCAGTGGCCGGCCTGCGATTTCGGTATTGAGGTAATCGCCGGGCTTCGGTATCTGGCTTTCGTGGCCCGCGTAGTTCCAGGTGTTCGCGAAGAAGTGCTCCTGCTCCAGCTCGAAAAGTTCGGCGCTGGTGTAGAGATCTCGATGCACGCGATCGGCCTGCACCAGCGCGCGCACGGCTTCGGGGTTGCCTCGGTACGAAGTCAAGGTCGTTCTCCTTCAGATGTCCAGCACCAGCCGCTGTCCCTTGATGCGCGAAATGCAGATCTGCATGACGTTGCCTTCCGCCTTCTCGCGCGCGGTGAGCACGTAGTCGCGGTGGTCGATGTCGCCCTCTATCACGGGCGTCGCGCAGACACCGCATTCGCCGCGCTTGCAGTCGAACATCGGGTCGCAACCGTGCTCGATCAGGCAATCGAGGATGCTCTGGTCCGCCGGCACCGTGAAGCGCTGGCCGGACTGAAGCAACTCGACCTCGAAGGCGTGGTCGCCCTCTTCGACGGCCGGCGTGGTGAAGAGCTCGAAATGCACGCGGTCGTGCGTCCATCCGCGCGCCTGGGTTTGAGCGAGCACGGCGTCGAGCATGACCTTGGGGCCGCACACGTAGAGCCGATCACCGGCGGGGAATGTATCGAGCAATGCGCCGACGTCGAACGGAGAGCCGCGCTCTTCATCCGAATGCACGACCAGGTCATCACCTAGCACCGATTGCAGTTCAGGCAGGAACGCCATGAGTTCACGACTGCGACCGGCGTAGTGCATGCGCACGGGCAAACCCTCGGCGCGGCGTCGCGCGGCCATGCTCGCGAGCGGCGTCACGCCGATGCCGCCGGCCAACAGCACGGTACCGCCAGGGCCGGTGTGCAAGGGGAAATCGTTCTTCGGCAGCTCGATGGTGACGGTGTCGCCCTCGCGCAGTCGTTCGTGCATGAAGCGCGAGCCGCCTCGGCCATCGGCTTCCTTGCGAACGGCAATCACGTAGTCCGTTGGTGCCCCAGTGGCGTCAGGCTGCACCGCGAAGTTGATCAGAGAGTAATGGCGCCAATCCTGAGTGCCATCGGGGAGGTCGACGCGCACGCGGATGTGCGCACCAGCGGCGTAGCCGGGCAGCACACCACCATCCGGCGCGCGCAGGCGGAAGGTCTTGATCAGCGGATTCAGTTCGCGCGCTTCAACGACGCGAAGCTGCAATGTGGCGGGGTGGGCGGACATGGGCAGTTCTCAGGTCAGGCGAGCGCGTGTTGAACGAGCGCGGCGCGCAGCTTGTGGCCGTGCTCGTCGGCCAGCGCGGCATCGCGCAACTCGCGCACAGTGGCAGGCGCGATGGTGGTGCCGGCGCGCTGCAGGGCGCTCATCACCGCGTCATAGTTGCGCAGGCCGCGCTCGTGGGTGTCGCTGTAGCCTTTGACGAGGCGCTGGCACTGGGCAATCTCGACGGCGAGTTCGGGGTTACGCGCGGCGATCTCGGCGATGCGTTGCAGCCACTCTTCGATGCGGCGGTTCTCCTCCGCATAGCGGAGCGTCGAACGGCGCCAGCGCTTCATCCACGCGACGGTGCTGAGCATGAGATAGCCGCGCAGGGAGCTGGTCTGGATCACGCGACCGCGCTGCGTGAGACGCTCCACTAAATGGCGCGGCAGAGTTGAGTTCATCAACCAGCGGCCGACGCCACCCGGCAGCGTCTCGCAGATCTCCTGCAGGCGCGGATGCATGTACTCGTTGATCGCGAGCACCTGGCCGTCCTGCACGCTGGCTTCGCCGCGCACGCGCTCGAATCGCGAAGACCGCGTCTTCAGAGCAGCAACTCGTGCCGTGTCTTCATACGACATCCACAGCGCCAGATGACGTGCCGTTTCGCGCAGGAGTTTGCCGTCATCGTTGACAGGCACGGCGGCGATAGCGGCCGTGCGATCGAGGTAGAGGCCGGCATAGTCGATGTCCTGGTAGTCGATCAGTCGGCGCACGCCTTCGAGCAGGAACTGATGTGTCGCCGCCGGAAAGTCGCGCTGTACGCGCTCCACCAGCGCGCGCACAGCCGGATGGCTCGGCTGCGGCACGGGCGTCTGTACCGCTTCCGCTGCTGCTTCCGGCTCAGCCTCACCCTGTGCGCGCGCGAACGCACCGCCGAAGGCCTTGAGGCTGGGCTTGACGCCGACGCCACCGCGTTCGATGGTCGCTTCGAACTGCGCGCGACTGAAAGGAAGCACGCCGGATCCCGCCAGCGCACCAAAGAGCACCGCACTGATCACGCTGCCCGACTCCTCCGCGGCCTTCGCCATGTCGAAGCGAATGAAACGCTTCGCCGCACGTTGGGCATGCGACAGAAGTTCGGCGCTATCGACGCGGCCATCTCCCAGCGCACTCTTCTCGGCGATCGAATAGACGCGGTGAGTCGATGCGATGAGCGTCGTGCGGTCGGCTGTGACCAGGCCGCGCTGCACCGCACGGCCAGCTTCCATGAGCTCCGATGCGAGGACAACGTCGACATCGCCCGGCAGAGGCATCAGCGCCAGTACGGGCCGGCCGCGATCGGCCTCGGCCTGCGCTTGCGGGTAGAGCTCGACGTAGTAAATGGTCGCGCCGGTGCGCTGGGCCACGCCGGGCACGGATGTGGTCTGCGCGATGTAGCCGTTGGCTTCGCCCATGTCGACGATCCAGTCGGCAAGCACGCCGCCGCCCTCGCCGCCCATGGCGAGGATGGCAATTTTGATAGGTTGGTGTCGCATCGGATGTCTTCAGATCTTCAGAACGTGTAGGCGGCGCGGCGCTTGGCCTCGCTCTTCTGCAGCCAGCCGATCACGCGCTGCCGCAGCCCGTCGCGAAAGCGGTCCCAACCCGTCGGATTGCTCACGATCTGCGCCTTGTAGAACGAGGGGCACAGCACTGCGGCATGCGAGACTTCGCCGCACACGCCGCAGCCAACGCAGGTGTCGAGCACCGTCGCAACAGGGTCGGTGCGCAGCGGATCGGGGTTGGGCTTGATCGACAGCGATGGGCAGCCCGACAGACGGATGCACGAGTGGTCGCCGGTGCACGTGTCGGAATCGACGCCGAACTTCTCGCGCACCATGCGCTTGCCGTCGGCGATGGCTTTGCGCACTGCGGGCTTTTCGCGGCGCTGCTTGTTCAGCATGCATTCGGACTGCGCGATCAGGACCTTCGGCCCCTTCTCCTTGGTGGTCAGCGCTTCCTTGAGCGTGTCGCGCATGCCTGCGACGTCGTAGGTGCGGCGCAGGGTCCGGACCCACTTGACACCCACGCCGCGCACCGCGCGCTCGATCTCATGGCCGGTGCTGCGCGTCGCGTTCACCGCCTTCGACGAAAGGATGTCCTGGCCGCCAGTCGCGGACGTGTAGTTGTTGTCGACGACGATCGTGAGGTTGTCGCTCTGGTTGAAGACCGCATTGGCGACGCCGCTCGTCAGGCCGTTGTGCCAGAAGCCCCCGTCGCCCATCATCGAAATCGCGCGCTTGCCTGCGGGCGCGTTGAGCGCCGCGGCACCTGCGCCACCCAGTCCGTAGCCCATCGTCGTGTTGCCGATGTTGAACGGCGGCAGGATGGAGAACAGATGGCAGCCGATGTCCGCGCTCACATGGTGCGGACCGAGTTCGCGCTCGACCAGCTTCATTGCGCTGAAGATCGGACGCTCCGGGCAGCCGGTGCAAAAGCCCGGCGGGCGAGCGTGCACGCTGTCGCCGAGCGGCTTGGCGGGTTCGTGCGCGGCGTCGACGCCGATCTCCGCCACTTCAGTGAGCGGGATCACCTTGCGCACCGCGGCACGAGCGGGCAGCGGCTGCAGGCGGCCGTAGCGCTCGCAGAAGGTGCGCGCGCCTTTGAGCAGTTCGGCCGCCGTGTATTCGCCGGCGACCGGAAGCATGTCCTTGCCGTGCAGCGCGGTCGTGGAGCCGGCTTGGCGCAGGATGGTCGCGAGGTTCTGCTCGATGAAGTTGGGCTGGCCTTCTTCCACCATCAGCACGGCGCGCTTGCCTTCGCAGAAGCGAAGCACTTCGCTCTCGATCACCGGGTAGGCGACGTTCATCACGTAGAGCGGCACCTTGGTGTTGCCATAGACGTCGGCCAAATCCAGCCGTTCGAGCGCCCGGATGAAGGTGTTGTAGCTTCCGCCCTGCACGATGATGCCGATGTCGTCGGCATCTTCCGAGAAGAACTCGTTCAATTGGCGCTCTTCGATGAAGCGCACCGCGGCGGGCCAGCGGTCCTTCACCTTTTCCTGCTCGTGCAGGAAGCTGGCGGGCGGCAGCACGATGCGGCTGACATCGCGCTGGGGACTCTCCATCGCTTCCTTGATGGTGAACTTTGGGCGGCGGTTGTCGCCCGCGATGAATTGCCCATGCACATGGCAGGCGCGGATGCGCAACTGCAGCATCACCGGCGTGTTGCTGGCTTCGGAGAGATCGAAGCCCTGCTTCACGGCATCGACGATGCTCGGCAAGTTCGGGCGCGGATCGAGCAGCCACATCTGCGACTTCATCGCGAATGCGTGGCTGCGCTCCTGCATGATCGACGAGCCTTCACCGTAGTCCTCGCCGACGATGATCAGTGCGCCACCGGTCACGCCGCCCGAGGCCAGATTGGCCAGCGCATCGGAGGCGACGTTAGTGCCCACCGTCGCCTTGAAGGTCACGGCGCCCCGAAGCGGATAGTTGACGGATGCCGCCAGGGTGGCGGCGGCAGTCGCCTCGCTGGCGCTGTTCTCGAAGCGAATCCCGTGCTCCGCGAGGATGTCCTGGGCGTCGGCCAAAACGTCCATCAAGTGCGAGATCGGTGCGCCCTGATAGCCAGCAACGTACGAAACGCCGGATTCGAGCAAGGCTTTGGTGACTGCCAGAATCCCTTCACCGCGAAATACGTCGCCGCCCGAGAGCCGCAACTTCTTGACCTCTTCCACGAATGATCGCTCTGCCATGGCGCACTTCCTGATTAGGGTTTGCTGGGTTCCCGGTGGAACCACGGTCTCTATAATGTTGACAACTGAATGTATTCACAATCATGAATAACCCTAGACATGCAAGCAGCGTGCCCGCCGCAGATCCGGGGCCATTCGGGGTCGACACGTCGGGCGAGAAGCTCCGCTTTGTCGATGACTATCTGCCCGCGTTGCTGGCGCAGGCGAGTCAGCTGATCTCTTCCGAATTCCACCAAGTCGCCCGCAAGCATGGCTTTTCGGTCTCCGAATGGCGTGTCATGGCATCGCTGGCGGGCGGTGAGCCGATCAGCATCGGGCAACTCGCGCAGGTCACAGTGACCAAACAGCCCACGGTTACGCGGCTGCTCGACCGGATGGAAGCGCGCGAGCAGGTAGAGCGGCTGCCCCACGACAGTGACCGGCGAATCACTCTGGTGCGGATCACGCGCAAGGGCACGAAGGCGGTCGAGCATTTGATGGAACTGGCGCGCGAACATGAGCGGCGCGTTCTCGAGCCGTTCGGCCTTCAGCGGGCGGAAGAACTCAAGGACACGCTGCGCCACATCATCGAGTTGCATGCGCGTTCACCAGGTGAGGCGGTTCAAGCGGGCGATTCCGGCGATACGGGCGACGTAGCCGAAGAGGACTGAAGCCGGTCAGCCGCCGGGTACCAGGACTGCGCGCCCGCGATGACCGCGTTGACCGATCCAGTCCATGGCTTTGGCGGCTTCTTCGAGCGCAAAGGCTTGCACATCCAGCCGCAACCGACCGTCTGCCAGCCTTGCCAGCAGCTCAGGTGCGGCCGCGCGCCCGGCGGCTTCGCGGCGGAACATGTTGAGCGGCAACAGCGACACGTCTCGCTGCAGAAAGTGCGCGATATCCAGCGACAGCGTGTTGCCGGCGGTATATCCGACGAGCACTGCGCGGCCGCCGGGCCGAACACGGGGCAATGCTGCGCTCAACACCTGCCCGCCGACGGTGTCGACCAGCAGATCGAAATCGGGCGACACGTCCTGCAAGGCTTGCGCCAAGTCATCCCCCAGGACCACCACCTTCGCGCCGGACGGCATCGACTGCGCCTGTGCCTCCCTGCCGACGACAGCCGTCACTTGCGCTCCGGCGTTGAGCGCCAGCTGCACCGACATCGAGCCGACCGCGCCCGTCGCTCCGGTCACGAGCACGCTCTCGCCGGCCGCAAGATGTGCGATGTCGTTCAGCGCGACCCATGCCGATGTGCTGGGCGAGAAGAAGGCAGAGCCGATGACCGCTGGCACGCCATGCGGCAGAAACCCGAGTGCTTCATCGGGTGCATCGATCAGCTCGCACCAGGTGCCGTCGAAAAGCGTGCCCAGCCCACTCCCGCGCAGCCATACCCGCTGGCCCTTTGCGTATCGCGCGCTTTCGACCACCACGCCGGCGGCCTCGACACCCGGCGTATAGGGGAATGGCGGATGCTTGAGGAAGCTGCCGCGCCAAACGGTGCGGTCAATGTGGCCCACGGTGGCAGCTTCCATGCGTACGATCGTTCGGCCCGCACGCGCGACTGGCTCCGGAATGTCTTCCAGCACGGGAGACGCATCGAATGCATGTACGCGAACGGCTTTCATTGCTGCGTCTCCAAGAAGGAAAGCACCGCTTGCGCAAACGCTTCGGGCAACTGGTCCGGCAAGGGGACCATGCCGCCGTCGATATCGACGATGCGCGAGTTCGCAAGATGCTGATGCAGTTCGGCGGCGTGGGGAGCCGCGAAGGGATCGTCGGTCGCGCGGATGATCAGCGTCGGTTGCCTCACGCGATCGATGCGATCCTCCATCCGATAGGCAGCCACGGCACGATGGCCGTCCTCGGGGCTGCCGCTCGCCTTCAATGCATCAAGCACGAAGGCCTTGAGCAATGCCGGCCGGCCCGCAGGATAGAAACCTTGCCGTCGTTGCCACAGCGCAGTGAGGTGCGTCCCGTCGTCGCTCGGTTCAACCTCGTCGATCGGCGGACGCTCGGCGCGCGCGCGACGGAATGCATCGCCGGTGAAAGGCGTCGACGACAAAACGAGTGCGCGCACGCGCTCCGGAAAAGCCGCCGCAAGCTCGATCGCAATCACGCCGCCCGTGTGATGGCCGACCACGGCGGCGCTTTGGATCTTTAGCTCATCGAGCAGCTCGCACGCGACTCGTGCCCATTGCTCGATGCTCGCCGGTGCATTGCCTGGGGCGGAATCGCCAAAGCCGACGGTGTCCATGGCGATAGCGCGATGGCGCCTGCCGATCAACGGAAGCACGGCCTGGTATTCGGTCCAGCTGCGCGGTGACTGATGCAGCAGCAACATGGCGGGCGCCTCGCGATCGCCGCATTCGGCGTAGTGAATCTGCCCTGGTGACAGATCCGCGAAAGCGCGCCGTATTTTCATGAGAGCGTCTTCGAGGCAGGCGGTTGCCAGAGGCCCGCGTGCTTGAGCATGCCGAGAGTTCGCGACAGCACGTCCCGGCGGTAGGCCGCAACGTCGCGGCCTTCGTAGTCATAGAAACCGCTTCCGCTCTTGAGGCCGAGCCGCCCTTCCTCGACCATTCGATCGACGATGGCCGGTGCGGTGTACCGGCCGCGATCGATCGACGAGGACATCTCCCGGCTTGCGTGGTGCAGGATGTCGCAGCCGCCGAAGTCGATGAATTCGACCACGCCGAGCGCGGCAAAACGCAGGCCGAGGCCATAGCGGGTGGCCTTGTCGATTTCTTCGGCAGTGGCGGCGCCCTCCTCGATCATGCGGGCGGCTTCGTTCATGACGAGCGCCTGCAGCCGCGGCACGATGTAGCCCGGCGCGGCGCCGCACACGACGGGCAGCTTGCCGATGCCCTCCATCAGCGCCTTGGTGCGGGCGACGACCGCAGGGTCGGTATCCGCATGGCAGCTGAGTTCGACGACGGGGATCACATAGGCCGGATTCAGCCAATGCATGTTGAGAAAGCGCTCCGGCCGGCGCACCAACGCCGCGAGCTGCGTCACGAGGATGCTGCTGGTCGTCGAAGTGAGGATCGCATTGTCGTCGCAATGCCGGTTGATGTGTTCGAAGGCCTCGCGCTTGGCGTCCAGCGTCTCGGGCACTCCCTCGAACACGAGCTCGGCCGCTGCCAGGGCGGCAGGTGCCTCGGCTGCATTCACGAAGTCGACGCGGGCGGCGATCGTCCGGACCTGCGCGGCATCGATCATGCCCAGTTGCGCGAGTCCTGACAGGCTCGATTCAATCTCGGCTTGCGCTTCGCTGCGGAGCTTGTGCCAGGCTTCGTCGCCACGCGGACGCAGGTCGATGAGAGAAATGCGATGGCCAGCATATGCGAACGCTATCGCGATGCCACGCCCCATCCGCCCCGCACCGACGGCGGCAAATCGCGGCGACTCATTCGCCATCGTGCAATCTCTGCTTGAGTTGCGCTGGGGTCATTCCGGACAGGCCGAGGGCTTCGAGAGTACGCGGGCCCTTGCGCAGATCGCGACCCAGAAATCCCCCGACGATCGCCAGCAAACCATGCGCGATCGGCGCGTCAACATCCGCGTAGCGCGCCGCGGAGGCCAGGAAGGCCAGTCCGAGTTCGGTGTCTTCGGTGATGTAGCGGTGTGCATAGAGGTCGATGTTTTCGCGCCAATCGCCCGACTTCACCAACTGCTTGTGCGCGTCGCCATACATCCACTGATCGTTGTTGTAGTGGTCCGCCAATGGATAGTGCGGCGCGCCATGGCCGAAAGCGTCGCGGACCGCGATGCGCTCCTGGTCGAGGCGATCGGTGACGTCGCGCACGGCGCGTTGCGTGCCTTCGTTGTGGATGTCCCAGCGCTCGAAGTGCTGGAGCGGCGCGGCGTTCATCACCATCAGGGGCGGATGGATGATCGGGCCTGCGTTCATCAATGCGCCGGAGAGCGCGTCGCCGCAGCCATGCACGCTCGGATAGGCCCTGCGGATCACCTCGATCGCTTCCTGCGACTTGCGCGCCGGATACACACCGGTCGGCAGGCGAATGGCGCGGATCGTCACATTCACTTCGCGCTCTCCGTGCTTGCGAGCGAGATAGGGCAGCGTGCCGGTTTCAGCCCAAGCCACATCGGCACGACTGCCGGCTTCGGCCGCGACACGCGCCATGACATAGCTGCCGAAGGTGCCGGGCGGAAGGAAAACGACTTGGCCATCGACCAGGTGCGGCGCCATCGCACGGGCGATGTCTTCCTGCGCTATGGCCGGCGTCGGAATGACGATCAACTCGGCGCCGCGCATGGCTGCCGCGATGTCGGCCGTGGCGAGTGCCACCTGTACGTCCCGCGTGCCGGCGGCGTCCTTGAGCGTGATCGAACCGGCTCTGCGAAGCGGTTCCAGCGCGGCGGCGTCACGGCGCCAGAGATGCACTTCATGGTCGGCTTCAGACAGGTCTGCGGCAGCCGCGTAGGCGCCGTGGCCGCCGCCGAGAATCGCGATTTTCATAGAGCAACAGGAGAAGAACGAGGTGGCAGAACCGGCTGCAGGAGTGCTTCCGGGGGATTTGGAACCTCAATACATTACTTTTCAACTGTTCATGAGTCAACTAAATTGAGGGCATCTACGCGTTTCCGATAGGTCGGCTCAACGGCTCGACTTTTCGATCGCCCGAAAGGCAAAAAGCCCGCACTCGTGAAAGTGCGGGCTTTTTGAAGGTTGGCAGCGGCCTTATGGTCCGCTGCTATTGACCGATATCAGCGAGTAGGCTTGAACCCACGTTTCTGCGCATCGCGCGGTACGAAGACCTTGCCGCCGCCGGCATGGCCACGGGGCGCGAATCCATCACTGCGAGTTCCGCCGGTACCGCCGCGCGGTGCGCTGTCGCCCCAACCCGGCTTGCGGCCGTATCCGCCTTCATTGCGATCACCGCCAAAACCGGCATTGCCCTGGTTCTGGAAGCCACGGGGCGCCGGAGCGCCGGGGCCGCGCGAATTGCGATCGTTGAAGCCGCTGGCGCCGGCATAGCCTGCGCCAGCGCCGCCGCGATGCCCGTTGCCACCACCGCCGAATTTGCGATCGCGCGAATGATGGTCACGGCTGTCACGGCCGCGGCCGCCGAAATCGCCTTGCGGACGCGACTGCGGTGCGCGTTGCTGGGGCTCGAGGCCCGGAACGACTTCCGACTTGAATTGCTGGCGGGTGTATGCCTCGATGTCGAAGATCCGGCGGCGATCACGCAACTCGGCGAAGGTAATGGCGAGGCCATCGCGCCCTGCCCGACCGGTGCGGCCGATGCGGTGCGTGTAATCCTCCGCCTTCATCGGCAGGCCGAAGTTGAAGACGTGCGTGATGGTCGGCACGTCGATGCCGCGCGCGGCAACGTCGGTCGCGACGAGGATCTGCACCTGTCCCTGGCGGAGTGCCATCAGGCGACGGTTGCGCAGTCCCTGGCTCAATGCGCCGTGCAGCGCAACGGCGCTGAAGCCGTCCTGCTGGAGGTCGTTGGCAAGGCCATCGCACTCGACCTGGGTGCTCGCAAACACGATGGCCTGGTTGATGCTGGTGTCGCGGAGCCAATGGTCGAGCAACTTGCGCTTGTGCTGGGTGTTGTCAGCCCAGAAAAGCATCTGCTTGATGTTGGCGTGTTTTTCCTGAGGACTGTCGATGGTCAGACGCTGCGGTTCGCGCATCACGCGCTGCGCGAGTTGCTGGATGCGCGGCGCAAACGTCGCGCTGAACATCATGGTCTGCTGGCGTTCGATCGTCAGTTGGTTCACTTCGGCGAGATCGTCCGAGAAGCCGAGGTCGAGCATGCGGTCAGCCTCATCGACGACGAGGAACTTGACTTGGTCGAGCTTGATCTGCATCGAACGCTGCAGATCGAGCAGGCGGCCCGGCGTAGCGACGACGAGGTCGGCGTTCTGCAACTTGGCGATCTGCAACTGGTAAGGCATGCCGCCAACCACGCTGGCGATACGCAGGCCACGGCAATGGTTGACCAGATCGATCGCGTCATGCGCGACCTGCTGCGCCAGTTCGCGCGTGGGGCAGAGCACCAGCGCACCGGGCGTGGCGGCCTTGAAGTTGCGCGTGTTGGTGGGATCCTTGCGCTTCGGCCTCTTGGGCGGCGCTTCGCCGCGGGCGGCGGCCTCTGCAGCGAGACGCTGGAACTCAGCCTTCGCGGCGGCTTCCGCTTCGGCTTGGCGCTGCAGCAGGGTGTGAAGCACAGGCAGCAGGAACGCCGCCGTCTTGCCGCTGCCGGTCTGGCTGGAAACCATCAGGTCGACGAAGCGAGCGGGGCCGCCGACGTCGCCGGTGGCTGTCATGGCACGAGGGATCACCTGTTCCTGCACGACGGTCGGCTGGGCAAAGCCCAGGTCTTCGACGGCGGCGATCAGTTCAGGCGCGAGGCCCAGCTTCACGAAGCCATTCGGCGCCTTGGGCTGCTCGGCGGCTTGGATGCCTTCGACTGCAGGGGTGGTGATGGAGATGAATTCGGCTTCACCAGCGATGGCGAAGTTGTCGGATTGCACAGGCGCGAAATCGCCCTGCGCTTCAAAAGCGTCGGTCATTAAAAAAGTCTCATACGCGAGCGCAGCCGTAAACGGCGCTCCGTCGGGTGGTGAAAAACATCAACCATCCAACGACGTTCAGCTGCGACTTTCGCCGAAGCTGCGGCCCTCTTATTCGGGCGCGATGTGCAAGATAGGGAGATGCAGGAAAACGCTATCAGACATGTCTAGTTGCCAATAGCGAAGCCAGCGATTATTGCACGAACCCGGGTTTTCACCTAATCCTGGATGCGCAGAAAGGTCTCGCGGTAATGCGCCAGTTCGTCGATGGACTCGTGGACGTCGGCGAGTGCCGTATGAGCTTGTTGCTTCTTGAAAGCGTTATAGGCGGCCGGCTTCCAGCGTTTGGCAAGCTCCTTGAGCGTGCTGACATCCAGGTTGCGGTAATGGAAATACGCCTCCAGCTTGGGCATGTACTTGACCAGGAAGCGGCGATCCTGGCCGATGGTGTTGCCGCACATCGGCGAGCCGCTTTTGGGGATGTACCGCGAGATGAACTGAATCAGCTGTTGCTCTGCCGCGGCTTCATCCAAGGTGGACGCCTTGACCTTGTCGATCAACCCGCTGCGCCCATGCGTTCCCTTGTTCCAGGAATCCATGCCGTCCAGCAGTTCGTCGCTCTGGTGGATGACAAGGACCGGGCCTTCGATGCGCGGCGAGAGATCAGGACCCGTGACGACCACTGCGATTTCCAGCAGCCGTTCCTTTTCGGGGTCCAGACCACTCATTTCGCAGTCGAGCCAGACGAGGTTCTGATCGGTCTTCTTGAGCGTGGCCGCAGGTGCGACCGTTTCGGTGGATTCGGGCATTCGGCGATTGTCGTCCATACCCCCTTTCGAAGATCGGCCTCGCCCACATGGAGAGCGTACGCAACGCGTCCGCCGCCGACGGGCGGCAGGTCGGCGGGCTAAACTCGGCCGCCATGTCCACCACGTCGTCAGCGCCCCTCGCCTTCACCTTGGCTTTCGCCCTTGCGCTGGTCGCGGGGCTGGTCGTGAAGTTCTGGCTCGCGACGCGGCAAGTGCGCCACGTGGCACGTCATCGCAACATCGTCCCGCAGGCCTTCGCGCAGGCGATCACGCTCGAGGCGCACCAAAAGGCGGCCGACTACACGATGGCGAAAACGCGGCTTGGCGTGCTCGAGATGGCGTGGAGCGGCGCCGTGCTGTTGGGTTGGACCCTGCTCGGCGGCCTCGACCTGCTCAACAAGACACTGCTGGGCTGGATGGACGGCGGACTATTGCAGCAATTGGCTCTTCTCGGCGCCTTCGCGGTGATTGGCGCGGTTCTGGAGTTGCCCTTCACGCTCTGGCAGACCTTTCGGCTGGAGGAGCGTTTCGGGTTCAACAAGATGACGTGGCGCCTATGGATTGCGGATGCAGTCAAGGGCATGCTGGTGGGTGCCATGATCGGCTTGCCGCTCGCGGCGCTCATTCTGTGGCTCATGAGCGCAGCCGGGGTCTTTTGGTGGCTCTGGGCCTGGGGTGCGTGGACAGCGTTCAATCTGCTCTTGATGCTGGTCTATCCCACCTTCATTGCCCCACTCTTCAACAAGTTCCAGCCGCTGGACGACGCTGCTCTCAAGGACCGTGTGAACGCATTGATGCAGCGCTGCGGTTTTTCGGCAAAGGGCCTCTTCGTGATGGACGGCAGCACGCGCAGCGCCCATGCCAACGCATATTTCACCGGGTTCGGTGCCAGCAAGCGCGTCGTCTTCTACGACACGCTGCTGCGACAACTGAATGCCGGCGAGGTCGAAGCCGTGCTCGCCCACGAGTTGGGCCATTTCAAGCATCGGCACGTCATGAAACGAATGGCTGCGATGTTCGCGCTCAGCCTGGCTGGTTTCGCTCTGCTGGGCTGGCTGTCGGTACACACGTGGTTCTACGCCGGGCTGGGTGTGCAACCGAACATGTCAGCGCCCAACGACGCGCTTGCCATCCTCCTCTTTATGCTGGTGGTGCCTGTCTTCGGCTTCTTCGTGGCGCCGCTGTCAGTGTTGATATCAAGACGGCATGAATTCGAGGCCGATGCCTATGCAGTCGCCCAGACGAGTGGCTCCAGTCTTTCCGCGGCGCTCCTCAAGCTCTATAAAGACAACGCCTCAACACTGACGCCGGACCCGATATTCGTCAAGTTCTACTATTCGCACCCACCGGCGTCCGAACGCCTTGCGCGAATGGCAGCCGTCACCTGAACCGGAATGCCGACGATGAACAGCATGATGAAATTCAAGGACTGGAAGTCCCAGCCCCGCCGGGCCCTGAGCGCCACGGAGATCGTGGCAAGCCTCGCGCATCTGGATGGCTGGAAATTGGCAGGCGACGGGGCGAACGTCGCGATTGAAAAGACGTTCACCTTCGCGAACTACTTCGAGACGATCGCCTTCGTGAACGCGCTTGCGATGGTGGCTCACAAACACGATCACCATCCGGATCTCACGGTCCACTACAGCCGTTGCGTGGTGCGATTCAATACCCACGACCTGGGTGGCATCTCGGCGACCGATTTCGACTGCGCGGCGCAGGCCGACGCGCTGCTCGACACTTGAACCAACGCTTGGGCCGACGCATGGAACGCACTCTTGGCTAAGCAGCGCGCCGGCACCGACGGCACGGCGCTGCGCGACGGGTTGGTTGTCGCTGGGCACGGCCGCCACTGCATTGTCGAAACACTCGAAGGCGAGCGCGTGATTTGTCATCCGCGCGGCAAGAAGAGCCAGGCCGTCGTCGGCGACCGGGTGCAGTGGCAGGTGAGCCAGGACGAGGGCACCATCGAAGAGGTGCTTCCGCGCAAGAACCTGTTCTATCGACAGGATGAAATCCGGACCAAATCTTTCGCCGCCAATCTCGACCAGGTGTTGATCCTCATCGCCGCGGAGCCCGAGTTTTCAGAGACCCAGCTGACACGCGCCTTGATCGCGGCCGCGGCTGAACACATCACCGCACTCGTCGCGCTCAACAAGCGTGACTTGAAGATTCCATTCGATCGTGCCTGGAACAGGTTGGCCCCTTACAGGCACATGGGCTATGAGGTGCTGCCATTGGCACTCACGGCCTCTGGCGAAGCTGATCGCGCGGCGCTGACGGCGCTGCTCACCGGCAGGACCACGCTGGTGCTGGGTCCTTCGGGCGCGGGCAAGAGCACGATGATCAACTTGCTGGTGCCCGGCGCCACCGTCCTGACAGGCGAAATTTCGCAGGCGCTCAATTCGGGCAAGCACACTACGACGAGCACGACCTGGTATTGGATGGACAAGGCGACCAACACCGCCCTCATTGATTCGCCGGGGTTCCAGGAATTCGGGCTGCATCACATCGAAGCCATGCAGCTTGCGCAGCTCATGCCCGATATCGCCGAGCACGCGACGGGCTGCAGGTTCTACAACTGCACGCACCTGCACGAACCAGGCTGCAGCGTGATTGCGCAGGTGGAGTCGTCTTCGCATCCAGGCGCCATCAGTGCATCCCGCTACCGCATCTATGGCGAGTTGTTCGCCGAACTGAGCCAATCGCGTTACTGAGCGCCGAGGATTTCCGCCAGTGCATCGACGAATGCAGAACACTGATCTCGCGTGCCGACGCTGATCCGCAAGTACTCCGCGATGCGCGGCTGCTGAAAATGGCGCACGAGCACTGCCTTTTCACGGAGTGACGCAGCAAGTCGGCGGGCGTCATGCGCGGGGTGCCGTGCAAATAGAAAATTGGCCTGGGACGGCAGGACTTCGAAGCCCAAGTCTTCCAGTTGCAGCAAAAGCCCTTCACGCGTGTCGATCACGTCCTTGCGTGTTCTTTCGAACCAGTCTTCGTCTTCGATGGCAGCCAGGGCACCTGCCAGCGCGAGCCGATCCACTGGATACGAATTGAAGCTGTTCTTGACACGCTGCAGCCCATCGACGAGATGCGCCTGGCCGAAAGCAAAGCCGACCCGCAAACCTGCGAGCGAGCGCGACTTGGACAAGGTCTGCACAACCAGCAGATTCGGATAGTGGCCGATCAGTGGCAGCGCGCTTTCCCCGCCAAAGTCGACGTATGCCTCGTCCACCAGCACCACGCGATTCGGACACGCGAGCAGCAACAGCTCGATCTGGGCAAGCGGCAATCCGATGCCAGTCGGCGCGTTTGGATTAGAGACGACGATGCCGCCACAACCGCTCGCAGCTCGCGCGGCCAGCGCCTCAGCATCGATGCGGAGACCTTCGTCCACTGCTTCGAGTTCGCATGCGATTCCGTAGAGCTGTGCGTAGACGCGGTAGAAGCTGTATGTGACGTCTGGAATCAGCAGGGGTTGAGACTGCTGAAAGAACGCGAAGAAGGCGTGGGCCAGAACCTCGTCTGAACCGTTGCCGACAAACACTTGAGAAGCGTCCAGACCGTGCTGCTCAGCGAGTGCTTCACGCAACACTGCCGATTCAGGATCGGGATAGCGCTCGAGTCCGCTTTCAGCCGCCCTTTTGATCGCGCCGACCACGCGCGGTGAGGGCGGATAGGGATTTTCGTTGGTGTTGAGCTTGATGAGGTTCGGGATTCGCGGTTGCTCACCGGGCACATAGGGTTCGAGCGCGGCAATGCGTGGGCTCCAGAAGGTCGAGGCATTGGACACGCTCGGTTCCCAGCCTCAGCCCAGCAGGCGGGCCAGTGTGAGCAACGCCAACAAAACCATCCACATCACCACGGAGCGCCAGACAAGTCCCACAACGCTGCGCAGATGCGCGGGCTCCGGCTCGCGTCCTGGTGTGCTTCCGCTGTCCGGCACACTTCCGTCGGCGAACGAATCTCCCGCTTGTGCACGTGGCAATGGGTCTGTCACCGGAAAGGGGCTCAGCGTACCGCCGCCGAGGCGCACGTTGACTGCACCCGAAGTCGCCGCGAGGATTACGCCATCGTTCTGATTGGGAAATCGGCGAGCATCATTGCGCCAGCAATCGATCGCCTCCTCGAAGCTGCCCACAACTGCAAAGCCGAGGGCGGTAATCCTGGCTGGCAGCCAGTCGATCAATGCCCAAGCGCGCTCGGCGGCCCGCTGAACCCAAATGCTGGATGGTTGAGTGGATGCGCCACTCTTGTGCGTCCAATAGCGCGCGACGAATTCGCTCATCCGATAGAACACAGCGCCAGCAGGGCCGAGGCCAATCGCCGCAAGGATCGAAAACCAGGCCAGCACCCCAAAGACGTGCCGATGCGCAGCGATCACCGAATGCTCGATCACGTGCCGAACAATTTCGCTGCGCGGCAGGTTGACGGCATCCACTCGTTGCCAATGCGCAAGTAGCGACCGTGCCAAGGGCTCGTCGCCTTCGTCCAATGCGTCTCGAATGCCGGTGAAATGATGACTGAACTGTCGAAATCCCAATGTGACGTACAGAACCGCAACGCTCCACAGAACCGCAAACGGAAGTCCCAGACTCAGAACCAGAAGCCAGTGCACGGCGAGCGAAAGCACGGTCGGTACGAACACGGCAAGGCACCAGGCTACCCAACCATGATTGGGCTTGCCCGCATCGAAGTTGCGGCTGGTCCAGCGCGTCCACGCAAGCACGCCGCCATAGACGGGATTGTGGTAGGCCAAGGGCCGCACCTGCTCGATCAGCAACGCGCACAGGATCGCAAAGAAGCTCATGCGGTGATGATACGAGAGGCTTCAGGGCAGCTAGATGGCCGCTCAGGCGGAGAGAAAGCGGTAGAGATTGCGCAACATACCCGCCGTGGCGCCCCAGACGAAACGCTCCTGAGAGCCGTCTTGATATGGCATCGAAATCCACTCGCGAGACTTGAGGTCGTCGCCGACCATGGTGTGGTGACGGTGATTTGCAGGGTCCATCAGAAAGGCGAAGGGCACTTCGAAGGCCTCGGCGACTTCATAGGGATTGATCGTCAATTGAAAATCGGGGCGAACGAGTGCAACGACCGGTGTGACGACGAATGAGGTGATCGTCGTGTACGTCGGCAGACTTCCCAAGACTTCAATGTATTCGGCCGAAAGCCCAACCTCTTCCCAAGCTTCTCGAAGCGCAGCCGCGGCGATGTTGGCATCCTCCGGATCGACCCGGCCGCCGGGGAAAGCCACCTGGCCGGAATGATTGGTCAGTTGGGCGGAGCGTTCAGTCAGCAAGACCGTGGGCTTGTCCCGCATGATCACCGGCACCAGCACCGCGGCTTGAGCGGGTGCTCGGTCCGTCATCTGGGGCTCGCGACGAAGTTCGGGGACCCATTCGGGCGGCGCCGCAAAGCGATCGCGCAAGCCATGGGCGCTGAGTCGCTCGGGCGAAACCGCCGGCATATTGGAATCAACAAAGGTGACGGGCACTTCGCGAGGATCGAACGACCGCAGGGCCACGGGAAGAACGGCATTGATCGTTTCGACAGGGGAAGCGCGCATGGCCGATGGAAGATGGGTCAAGTAGATGGACTTGATGAGTTAAACGCGAAAACAATGGCAGCGAGGGCACGGCACCACAAAAATCGGAGATGCCAATGCAAAAAGCCGCCTTGAACGGCGGCTTTTCGCGTGCCATGCAGCTTTTTACTGAGCTGCCGTTGCTGCCGACTTGCCCGGCAATTTTTCCTTGATGCGAGCCGAGCGGCCGCTGCGTTCGCGAAGATAGTACAGCTTGGCACGACGGACATCGCCACGACGCTTGACCTCGATATTGGCGATCAAAGGACTGTAGGTCTGGAACGTACGCTCGACGCCTTCGCCGCTGGAGATCTTGCGAACCGTAAAGCCGCTGTTGAGGCCGCGATTACGTTTGGCGATCACGACGCCTTCGTAAGCCTGAACGCGCTTGCGACTTCCTTCGACGACGTTCACGCTGACGATGACCGTGTCACCGGGCATGAAGTCGGGGATTTTCTTGCCGAGGAGGGCGATTTCTTCCTGCTCGAGGGTCTGGATGAGATTCATGATTTCCTGATATCGATCATGTCCGCGCTACACAAATGGCGCCTTCGGGTGAAGGCGCGGCCGGGCAGAGGATCGGGAACCGAACATTATAGCTTTTTCTGGAGAGCTTTTTCGTCTGCCGCGCTAAGGCGACCCGCGCGCCGGGCAGCATCGATCAGGTCGGGGCGCTTCTCGGAGGTAATTGCCAACCTTTGATCGCGGCGCCAGCGATCGATCTGGAGGTGATGGCCCGACATCAAGACAGCAGGGACGCCCTCGCTATTCCAGATTTCAGGTCGCGTGTAGTGCGGGCAATCAAGCAAGCCGTCGAGGGCAGGATTGAAGCTGTCCTGAACGTGGCTGTCCTGATCCCCCAAGACACCGGGCTGCAGCCGCGCCACGGCATCCAAGAGCGCCATGGCGGCAATTTCGCCACCGGACAACACAAAGTCACCGAGGCTGATTTGGTGCGAGACCCTTGCATCGATAAAACGCTGATCGATGCCCTCGTACCGCCCGCAGATCAGAATCGCCCCATCACCAGCCGACCAACGCTCGACGTCGTCGTGGCGCAATGTTTCGCCCACCGGTGAAAACAAGACAACTGGGGCTGCAGCCTGGCGCGATGCCAGCGCGGCGTCAAGGCAGTCCGACAGGGGCTGCGCCAGCATCACCATCCCAGGGCCGCCGCCGAACGGCCGATCATCGACGCGCCGATAGTTTCCTTCGGCAAAATCGCGCGGATTCCAAAACACAACCTCGACCTGCTTGGACTCGTAGGCGCGACGCGTCACGCCATTCGAAAGAAGTGGCGAAAACAGTTCGGGGAACAGGGTGATGATGTCGAAGCGCATGACGGCCTCATCTCAGACCGCTCAGTAGTCGGGCTGCCAGTCGACTTTGATCAGCCGACTCGAAAGGTCGACGCTTTCGACAAAAGCCGACACAAAAGGAACCATTCGTTCGACTGGCTTGCCGTCTTCTTCTGAAGCGAGGACGAGTGTGGTCTGCGGACCGGTGGCAAGCAGTTCACGCACGTGGCCCAACGTGATGCCTTCGCGATTCACGACAGCGAGCCCGATGAGATCAACCCAGTAGTACTCGTCATCGCCAGCTGTGGGAAAGCTTGAACGCGGGACCAACACACGCGCGCCTCGAAGTGCTTCGGCCGCATTGCGGTCGGGCACTCCTGTGGACGAAGCGACGACGTAGTCGGAATGTTCCTTGGCCTCGCGGATCGCGAGTCGGAAAGTTTGGCCGGCCGCTGCGCCGGGGAGCTGCAGGAACCAGCGCTTGGATGAAAAAAGTGCCTCAGGTTGGGCGCTGTGGGGTTGGACCTTGAACCAACCCTTGATGCCCCAAGCATCGACGATGCGCCCCACTTCGATCGCATCCACCGGAAGGTCGGCGGTCTCGAGGGTGGGTAGCATCGCTTACGGCGGGTTAGGCGGCTGCCTTGGGAGCGGCTGCGGCCGCTTGCTTGATCAGACGGGTGACCGTCGGGGAAGCCTGTGCGCCAACGCTCTGCCAATAGGTCAGGCGATCCTGGGCGATGCGGATGCTTTCTTCGTTTTCCTTGGCGATCGGGTTGTAAAAACCCAGGCGCTCGATGAAACGTCCATCGCGGCGAACACGCTTGTCCGACACGACGATGTTGAAAAACGGACGACCTTTGGAGCCGCCGCGGGAGAGTCGAATGACGACCATGATTTATCCTTGGGTGGTGCGGCGAACCCGAAAGGCCCGCCCACAGTGTTCTTTCAGCGTCGAGACACGCGACATGGCCACCCGGCCAGCGACACGCTGAAAAGCCGACGATTATAGCCCGGGAGCTATTTTTTCTAGACCCGTCCTACCGGGAATTGCTGCATGACCATCATCCGCCCCAGCCGCGACCAAGACATCGTCGCAATCACAGCCATTTATGCCCATCACGTCCTGCACGGGACGGGCACCTTCGAAACCGAGCCTCCTACCGATGCCGACATGGCCGCACGACGAGCGGACGTCCTGTCGAAAAATCTTCCCTACCTTGTCGCCGAAAAGGATGGCGAAATCCTCGGCTTCGCATATTGCAATTGGTTCAAGCCCCGACCCGCCTATCGTTTTTCCGCCGAAGACTCCATTTACCTCGCCGAGAACGCACGCGGCCAGGGCCTCGGTACAAAACTGCTGGCGGCGCTTTGCGAAGCCACCGAATTGGTCGGCGTTCGCAAGCTGATCGCGGTGATCGGCGATTCGGCAAACGCCGGTTCCATCGGCGTGCACCGAAGGCACGGGTTCAGCCATGTTGGAGTGTTGAAGGACTGCGGCTGGAAATTTGGCCAATGGCGGGACGTCGTGCTCATGGAAAAAGTATTGGGCGAAGGTAGTTCGACGAGTCCTGAGCAATGAAAAACAAAACCTTGGCGGCGTGGCTGGCGTTTCTCGGCGGCCCGTTTGGTTTGCATTGCTTCTATCTTCGGGGCGCATCGAGCACTCTGGGTTGGCTCCTGCCCATTCCCACGGTGCTGGGCCTGTACGGTATCGAACGCGTGCAAACCTACGGCCTTGACGACGCCTGGAGCTGGGTCTTGATCCCGTTACTGGGATTCACGATTTCGGGTTGCGCCCTGACCGCCATCGTGTATGGGCTGATGACGCCCGAAAAGTGGAATGCCCGCTACAACCCGAAGTTTTCTGCAACCAATGTCCCAGCGGCAGGAAGTACGAACTGGCTCACGATCGGGGCAGTCGTGATGGCACTGCTCTTCGGCAGCACCATACTCATGGCAAGCTTGGCATTCAGTTTTCAGCGCTACTTCGAGCACGAGGTCGAAGCAGGTCGAAGAATTTCCCAATAGTCCGGGTAGGTCAAGTCGAGCGCTGGGCCTCAAAAAATCTGGATGCCGATCCAATAAGCAATTGCCGCGACGAATGCCGACGCGGGGATCGTGAAGATCCAAGCCCAGACGATATTGCCTGCCACGCCCCAGCGCACAGCGCTGGCGCGCTGCGCTGATCCCACACCGACGATCGCACCGGTGATGGTGTGCGTTGTCGACACCGGAATCCCGAGCGCCGTTGCCAGGAACAGCGTCAGCGCTCCCCCGGTCTCGGCGCAAAATCCGCCTACCGGCTTGAGTTTGGTGATCTTCTGGCCCATGGTCTTGACGATGCGCCAGCCGCCGAACATCGTGCCTAGCGAAATAGCTGCATAGCAGGACACGATCGTCCATGTCGGCGGCAACTCGGCGTCCGCGGCTGCATAGCCGGTCGCAATCAGTAGCATCCAGATGATGCCAATCGTCTTTTGTGCATCGTTACCACCGTGGCCGAGGCTGTAGGCACCTGCCGAGACGAGTTGCAGCCTTCGGAACCAGCGGTCGACCCGAGACGGCGTCGATCGCCTGAAGGCCCACGCCACGACGATCATCATCAATGACCCGAGCAGAAACCCAAGCAGTGGCGAAACGAAGATGAACGCCACTGTCTTCCAGATGCCAGCGGCGATCAGCGCGCCCGAGCCTGCCTTGGCGATGACTGCGCCCACGATGCCACCAATGAGTGCATGCGAAGAGCTACTCGGAATACCGTAGTACCAGGTGACGAGATTCCAGCTGATCGCGCCGACCAGTGCGCCGAAGACCACGTGCACATCCACAACACCCGGCTGCACGATCCCCTTGCCAATGGTTGCCGCCACGCTGAGGTGGAACACAAAAATAGCGACGAGGTTGAAAAACGCCGCAAACACGACCGCCTGACCCGGCTTGAGCACGCCGGTCGACACGACGGTGGCAATGGAATTCGCCGCGTCGTGGAACCCGTTCATGAAATCGAAAGCGATGGCCAGAACGACCAGCACAACTACCACCCAAAGGGCGACCTGAACCGTTGCCATTCGAATCCCGCGATCTCAGGAATTCTCGAGGACGATGCCCTCGATCACGTTGGCGACGTCTTCGCACTTGTCTGTGATCGTCTCGAGCAATTCGTAGATGGCCTTCAGCTTGATGACCTCGCGCACATCCGGTTCTTCGCGGAAGAGTTTGCTCATTGCGCTGCGCATCACCCGATCCGCATCCGATTCCAGCCGATCGATTTCCTCGCAGGTCTTGAGTGTGGCTTCGGCTGTGGCTGGGTCGGTGATCTTGCCCAGGAACTTGACTGCGTCCTTCACCCTTTCGCAGCATTTGACGCTCAATGCGGTGAGACGGGTAATCTCTTCCGTCATGTGGCGCACGTCGTAGAGCGCCATGGTCTCAGCGGAATCCTGTATCAGGTCCGCCACATCGTCCATCGTGTTGATCAGCTTATGGATCTGCTCGCGGTCGATCGGCGTGATGAAGGTCTTGTGAATCAGCCGGTTGACGTCGTGGGTCACGCGGTCGGCGGCGCGCTCAGCGTTGTCGACGTCACGGTTGTACTGCTCGCGCAGGTGCAGATCGTTGTAGTTTGCTACCAGCTGCTCGAAGGCACGCGCCGCTTCGACGATGCGATCGGCGTGTTGGTTGAACATCTCGAAGAAATTCCCCTCGCGGGGCAGCAGCTTGCCGAACATGGCGGTCTCCTGGGTTCGCGCCGTCACAGCATATGCGCGTGACGCCATCGTGAAAAATCCGCGCAAGTGTAATGGGCAGGGCTGACGCCGACGGTCAGAGGCGTTCTATCCGCTGATCAGCCACCCGCTGGATCTGGGCTCTTGTGACTTGGTCCGGCGCGATTTCCGCCAGGGGCAGGAGGACGAATGCACGCTCTGCCATGCGCGGATGAGGAAGGGTGAGCGTTGCGGTGTTCATGACGGTCTCACCGTGACGCAAGAGATCGAGGTCGAGGGTCCGCGGCGCGTTCTGGTAGGGGCGTTCGCGTCCGGCACGGGTTTCGAGCCGATGGAGTTCGTCCAACAGGGCGTGCGGTTCCAGGCCTGTATCCAGTTCAACGACTGCATTGATGAAGTCTGGGCCGCCTGCGTCGACGGGTTCGCTCCGGTAGAGCGACGAGCGCGCAGTCACCCGCGTTTCGGGCAATTCGTCCAGGTCTGACGCTGCGCGCAACACGGCGGCCCGCGCATCGCCGAGATTGGCGCCGATCGCGACGTAGGCGCGGACGGTCATTCGGCGGCTGCGCTCGCTGCTTCGCCGCCGCTGCGCGGCTTGCGCCGACGCCGGCGCTTTCGCGGCTCCGTAGCAATTTCGCCATCGGGCGGGAGCGCGGAGTCGGCTTCGGCAGCCGGCAATGCCGCCTGATGCCCGGAGGAGCCACTGGCGGGAGTGCGCGCCGGGATGCGCTGTCGGGCCTTCTTCTGCTGTTCGTCTCGGACCTGATCCATCAAGTCCTGCCGCCGCACGTCGTCGGCGGTGCTGAATTCCTGCCACCATTCGGCGATCGCCTCCCCCACTTCGCCGACGTCCGCGCGCAGTCGCATGAAATCGAAGGCTGCTCGGAATCGCGCTTGTTCCACCAAGCTGTATGGCGTGGCGCCGATGCGCTTGTCGAACCGAGGCTGCATCATCCAGATCTCGCGCATGTCGGCCGCGAGTTTGCCGCGGCCGGAGACGTCGCCGATGCGTGCATTGAAGACGTCGTCGATCGCGTCCTGCAAGGCAGGAAACGGCGCTTGCGGCCGCTGACCGTGTTGGCCCTGCTGGCGCTGCGCCCATCCGTCACGCACATCGGCCCACAGCACGCACGCGAGCAGGAAACTCGGCGCCACGGGTTTGCCTTCGCCCACGCGGCGATCCGTGTCCTGCAAGGCGGCTTTGACGAACGGCTGGTCGGCGCGTTCGACGACGATGTCGAGCAAAGGGTAGATGCCTGTCGAGAGGCCGAGCGCACGCAGTTGCGCGATGGTCGCGACCGCATGGCCCGTCTGCAGCAGCTTGAGCATTTCGTCGAACAGCCGGCTTTGCGGCACGTCCGCGAGAAGGCGGCTCGACTCGATCAGGGGCGCGGCGGTCTTGGGTTCGAGCTTGAAACCGAGAGCAGCCAGCTTGGCCGAGAACCGGATTGCACGAATGATGCGCACCGGGTCTTCGCGGTAGCGCGTGATCGGATCGCCGATCATGCGCAGCGTGAGCTTCTTGGCGTCGCGGATGCCGTTGTGATAGTCGACGACGATCTGGCTGGCCGGGTCGTAATACATCGCGTTGACGGTGAAGTCGCGTCGCGCAGCGTCTTCTTCCTGCGGGCCCCACACGTTGTCGCGCAAGACGCGGCCGCTGGCGTCGACAGCGTGCTTCATTCCGGCGAGTTCGCCCTTGCTGGTGCGCTCGTTGCCGGCGACCTGCTCGGCGCCCGTGCTGTCCATGTATGCGCGGAATGTGGAGACTTCGATCACCTCGTGCTCGCGTCCGCGTCCGTACACCACGTGGACGATGCGAAACCGCCGCCCGATGATGAAGGCGCGACGGAACAGGCTCTTGACCTGCTCCGGCGTTGCGTTGGTTGCAACGTCGAAGTCCTTCGGCCGCAAACCAAGCAGCAGGTCGCGAACCGCCCCGCCCACCACGTAAGCCTCGAAGCCTGCGCCCTGGAGTGTGGTGACGACGTTCTTGGCCCGCTCATCGACCAAGGCCGGATCGATGCCGTGCACCGAGGCGGCAACCTCCTGGCGCTTGCCGAAACGAGCCTTGCCGTTGGATGAGCCGCCGCCGGACTTGCCGAGGAGTTTGTCGATGAATTTCTTGATCATTGGAAGGAAGGTTTCGGCGCGCGATGCGCCTCATTCATTTTCGAGCATCGACCGAATCAGCGGGATCGTGATCGCGCGCTGCGTTTGCAGGGCGTAGCCGTCGAGCTGTGTGAGCAGTTCCATCAGGCTCCCGAGGTCACGACTGAAGCGATGCAGCATGTAGTCGAGGACTTCGTCGGAAAGCATCACGCCACGGCTGTCAGCGGCCTGCCGCAGCACCGCGCGACGCTCGGTCTCGCTCAGGACCTGCAAGTGGAACACATGGCCCCAGCCGAGTCGCGTACGCAGATCCTCGCGCAACGGGAGGTCGGCCGGCGGCACCGCACCTGCGGCCACCACCCCGCGCTGCAGGCTCTGAGCATTGACGAACCAGTTGAAGGCCACATGCTGTTGCACAGCGGTATAGAGATGCACGTCGTCCAACACCACCGCACCCCAGCGCTCGTCGAACTCAGGAGGATCGGTCACGCCGGGATGCAGCCAACCGGCGCTTGCACCCTGGTTCTTGAGGGCTGCCCGGACGGCTTCGAGCAAGTGCGTCTTGCCGCTTCCACTGTCGCCCCAGAGATAGGTCGGCACAGGCGAATGGACCGTCGGCACTTGCGCGTCACCCACCCACAGCTTCAAGTGCCGCAACGCCGGTTCGTTCGGTCCAGCGAAGAAACCGTCCAGTGTCGGGCCGGTTGCAATGCCGATGTCGAGCGCGAGTTGCTTCATGCCGCGACTGCAGCGAGCGGTTGAGGTGACGCGAAGGACACGAAAAAAAGATTCATAAGTCAGGGCAGCGCGCCGCGCGACTGCCGGGAGACGTTTTGCCCTTTTCCGATAGGGACGGCGCAAATACACGGAGAGACGGAATGACCAGCCCGGAAGATGGCCAATGAGCACCCTTAAAATCGTCGCGAATTCTATCGGCCCGCCCGCATCGCTTGCCGGCGTCATTGTCCTCCTCTTCCTTCCGCCTTCCCTTCCTCAGCCCGGCCTCCGCCCATGAATCCCAACTCCTCCACCCCGCTCAGCTACAAGGATGCAGGCGTCGACATCGACGCTGGCGACGCGTTGGTCGACCGCATCAAGCCGCTCGCCAGGAAGACGATGCGCGAGGGCGTGCTGGCAGGAATCGGGGGTTTTGGCGCCCTCTTCGAAGTGCCCAAGCGCTACAAGGAACCCGTGCTCGTGAGCGGCACCGACGGTGTGGGCACCAAGCTCAAGCTCGCCTTCGAATGGAACATGCATGACACGGTCGGCATCGACCTCGTGGCCATGAGCGTCAATGACGTGCTGGTGCAAGGTGCCGAGCCCCTTTTCTTTCTCGATTATTTCGCCTGCGGCAAGCTGGACGTCGACACGGCGGCGGCAGTTGTCGGAGGGATTGCACGCGGCTGTGAACTCAGCGGCTGCGCCCTCATCGGGGGAGAGACGGCTGAAATGCCCGGCATGTACCCGGCTGGCGAGTACGATCTGGCCGGATTTGCCGTCGGCGCGGTCGAGAAGTCGCTGATCCTCACCGGCCAAAACGTGAAGCTTGGTGACGTGGTACTGGGGCTCGCCTCGGCAGGCGTGCATTCCAATGGCTTCAGCCTGGTGCGCAAGGTCATCGAACGCGCTGGCGACGCTCTGCCCGCCACGCTCGATGGAAGGCCGTTCCGCGAGGCTGTGATGGCGCCTACCCACCTCTACGTGAAGCCTGTGCTGGCGGCACTCGCGAAACACCCAATTAAGGCGCTGGCGCACATCACGGGTGGAGGCCTGCTGGAGAACATTCCGCGCGTGCTGCCCGATGGCACAGCCGCTCACCTCCGCAAGGGGAGCTGGCCGCAGACCGAACTCTTTGCCTGGTTGCAGAAGATCGCAGGCATCGACGACGTTGAAATGAACCGCACCTTCAACAACGGGATCGGCATGGTGGTCGTGATCGACGCTGCCAACGCTGCCGCCTGCGCGGCGACGCTGCGCGCGGAAGGCGAGACCGTGCACGAAATCGGCGTGATCGCCGAGCGCGGTTCCGGCGCGGCCGTCGTCGTCGGCTGAGCAGCCTGCGACGCGTGATCGAGCCCACTGCCGCCCCGTCGCGTGCGCTGATCGCGGCCAGCTACCTGCTGATCGCCGGGGCTTTGCTGCTCGTCATGTGGCAGGGACTCCTGCCTGGTCTGCTGTGCGTCTGCATCGGGTTCCTTGCCACGCGATGGATCGCGCGTGTGCTGTACGCGAGCCTTCGGAGATCGCGAAAATTGAGCGCGAACGATCCCGCCTGGGCCGTGACGCCGCCGTTTCCGAGGATTGCCGCAGCGACAGCGGTGATGCTTGCGCCGATCGGCCTGCTCACGCTCGGGTTCGCCGAAGCTCGCGAGTTCGTGCTGAATGCGCCACAGCAGTATCAAGAGTTGCTCGACTTCGTTGCCCGCACCGTGCTGGAACTCCGGCTCAAGCTTCCCCCCGAAATGGCCGTCTATCTGCCCGAAGGCGCCGTGGAGGTGCAGCGCATCATTGCCGGCTATCTGCGTACCCAGGCCGGATCGCTCGCGCTGACCGGCCGTGCCTGGCTGGGCGGTTTGCTGTTCGCGTATGTTGGCCTGATCGTTGGCGCATTGGCCGCCATCGCCAATCAGACTCCGTCGAAGCGGCCGCTGGCGCGCCAGCTCAGACTCCGCATCATTCTGTTCGGCGAGGCCTTTGGGCAAATCGTGGCCGCGCAGTTCTGGATCGCGGCCTTCAACACCTTCCTGACGGCCATTTTTTTGCTGTTCCTGCTGCCGCTTTGGGAAATGCAGCTGCCCTACACGCCCGCACTCGTCACCTTGACCTTTGTTGCAGGCCTGGTGCCTATCGTCGGCAATCTCATCTGCAATACCGTCATCACGCTGGTGGGGCTTTCGGTTTCACCCATCGTGGCGCTGGCATGCCTCGCATTTCTGATCCTCATCCACAAGGCTGAATACCTGATCAATGCGAAGGTGGTTGGAAGCCGCACGCAGATGGCAGTCTGGGAATTGCTCGCCGTCATGTTCGTGGCGGAAGCGGTATTTGGCCCCGCCGGTCTGGTGGCTGCGCCGCTCTTCTATGCCTATCTGAAGAAAGAGCTGAAGGTGGCGGGGCTGGTATAGCCTGACGCGAACCTTTGCCCCCTTGCATTTCAGCGGATCAGAGATAGCCGCAGAACCGCAAGACATGGCCGTCAGGCTCGCGGATCGCAAATTCGCGCAAACCCCAGGGCTGGGATGTCGGCGGCTCCAGCACGACCACACCGCGCCGCACATACGCGGCGTGCAGTCCATCGATGTCGCGCCCCACGTGAATCACGATTTCGCCACGCCATGGCATGACATCGCGTCCGCTGCATTGCCAAAGGCGGATGTACACCGGATCGCCGTAAGTTCGATCACCCTTCTTCACTCGGGCGTAGCTTGGCGGCTCGCCGGCAATGAAATCAAGTTCGAAGCCAAGCACGTCTCGAAAATAGCGCGCCGCCCGCGCGGCGTCCGCCACCGGAAGCACCGGTTGAACGCCATGGAATTCATGCAGCGTGCCGAGGTCGGCGGCCACGGGCGGTGTCGATTCCATCAGTTCTCCGCGCGACGCAGTGCAGCGACACGTTCGGCGATGGCATCGATATCGAGCGCATCTTCGGCGTGCGCGAGATACGTCTCCAGATCGCGCACTGCCAGCGCGTGATTGCCTTGTTCGGCATGCGCGAGGCCGCGGTCGCGATGCTCGGCCCACGCCTCCGGAAGCAGCGCGATCAGCCGATCCTGCACGGCAATCGCGCGCTGCCAGTCTTCCTGGGCATGATGGATCTCCTTAAGGTTCCGCAGCATGCGTCCGATGATTTCTCGCGGCGTTGCCGGCTGGAGATAAAGGCCCAGCGGCACGTCGAAGTCGCCGACGAGGCCGTTGCTCCGCTTGTAAGGCTCGAGGCGCTCGCTCAGTTCTTCGCGGGAAAGTGATTTTCCCGTGAAGGGATCGATGACGACCTGACCTTTGGGCAAGGTGACCTTCAGCATGAAATGGCCGGGAAAGCCGACTCCCCGCGCCTGGAGGCCAAGGCCGTGCGCCAATTCCATCCAGAGGACCGCCAGCGATATCGGAATACCGCGCCGAGTCCGCAAGACAGCATTGAGATAGCTGTTGTCAGGGTCGTAGTAGTCGTTGACGTTGCCGCCGAAATTCAGGTCGTGAAAAAAGAACTGGTTGAGCGCCCGCAATCGGTGCAGCGGCGCCGCATCGGCTGGCAGGCGCCGCTTGAGACGCGCCAGGAGTTGATCGACGTCGCCGAGGACTTGCTGAACGTCGAGTTCTGGGTATTCGTCCTGCGCAAGGCTCGCCGCTGCCTCGAGCAGTGGAAATTCCTCATCGCTCCGGACGAGCGAATCGAAATATTCGAGCGCCGTGGGCGCCGAGAAGCTGAACGTCATGTGTCTTTGTAGAGGAGCGCGGGGGGACCGTCAAGGCGTGCCGTTCAATGGCGGATAAAACTCCGCAGCTTGAGACCGACCGCTGCTAAAACTGCGAAATAAAGAGCGGCAGCGCCCGCGATCAACGCCGCGAGAAGCCCGATTCGCTGCAGACGCTCCGCCCGCATGGCGATCCAGTCGAAGTGCTGCGCACCCCAGATCAGGAGGACCGAGAGCACAGCGGTGCCGATGACCACCTGCAGCAGGAACTTGCCCCAGCCGGGCTCAGGCTTGTAGCTGCCCCGCCGGATTAATCCGATCAGCAGCCACATCGCGTTGACGAGTGCGCCGATGCCGATCGTGAGTGTGAGCGCCGCGTGCTGCAGGAGCGGCACCAGTACGAAGTTCAGCGCCTGAGTCAGCACCAGCACACCGACTGCGATCAACATGGGCGTGCGCATGTCGTGCTTGGCGTAATAGCCGGGCGCGAGAACCTTGATCGCCACCAAGCCGATCAGCCCGACGCCATAGCCCATGAGCGCGGCCGTGGTGCGCTGCACGTCGGTTTCGCTGAAAGCGCCGTTGTGAAAGAGGACGGCAACCAGCGGCTGCGAAAAAACCAGCAGCGCCAGCGCACAGGGGGCCGAAAGCAAAACCACGAGGCGAAGGCCCCAGTCCAGCATGGACGAATAGCGCGCGTCGTCCTTGGCAGCGCGAGCGCCGGCGAGTTGCGGCATGAGCACGACGCCCAAAGCGACGCCCAGCATGGCAGTGGGAAACTCCATCAGCCGATCGGCGTTGGTGACCCAAGTGACGCTACCGGTCGCGAGGTGGGAGGCGATCTGGGTATTGATGAGCAATGAGATCTGCGCGACGCTCACGCCGATCAGCGCGGGCAGCATCAGCTTAGTGATTTTGCGTGTGGTCGGGTCATTCCATGCAGCACGGACCGCACTGGCGCTAGCGCCGATTCGCGGCATCATGCCGAGCCCGCGCAAGGCGGGCACCTGGAGTGCCAGTTGCAGCGCGCCTCCGACCATCACGCCGATGCATTGCGCGTAGATCGGCTCTATGCCGATCCGCCTGAACCACGGCGCGCCGACCACGATCGACAGTATCAGCGCCACGTTCAACAGGACGGGCGAGGCCGCTGGCACGGCGAACTTCCGCCAAGTGTTGAGTACGCCACCGGCCAATGCGACCAGCGACATGAAGCCGATGTACGGGAACATCCACCGCGTCATGACGACTGCGGCATCGAAGCCGTTTGCAGTTTGTTTGAGCCCGCTGGCCATCGCCCACACCATCACGGGTGCCGCGACCACGCCGAGCAGGCACACAATGACAAGGGTCCAGGCCAGCAGCGTCGCCACGTGGTCGATCAGATTTTTGGCGCCCTCGTCGCCGTGCTCGGTCTTGCACGCCGCAAGAACCGGCACGAAGGCTTGGCTGAAGGCCCCCTCCCCAAATACCCTGCGAAACAGATTGGGGATGCGGAAAGCGACGTAGAAGGCGTCGGTCATGGCGCTGACGCCGAATACCGAGGTCATCAGGACGTCTCGGATGAGGCCTGTCACTCGGGAAGCGAGGGTCAGCAGCGAGACGGTGGAGGCGGATTTGAAAAGGGACACGAGGCGGAAGTGTATGTGCCCACGCGCGTTCTCTGAATGGAATAGGACGAGTCTCAGCCGCTCGCCTATAATGGAAGGCTTTGCTGCATCATCCCCAGACACTCAAGGAATATCACCGTGGCATCTACCAAGCCCAAGAAAAAGAACCCGCGCCTTGCGTCGGGCCGTAAACGCGTCCGCCAGGACGTCAAGCTCAACGCTGCGAACACTTCGCTGCGTTCCAAATACCGCACCGCTGTGAAGAATGTCGAAAAGGCCGTCCTGGCCGGCGACAAGACCAAGGCAGCGGAACTCTTCGCGAAGGCCCAGAGCGTTGTCGACACCGTCGCCGACAAGGGCATCTTCCACAAGAACAAGGCCGCTCGCGACAAGAGCCGCCTCGCGGCCAAGGTCAAGAACCTGGCTCTCGCCCCTGAAAAGGCCGCCGCCTGACGTTTTCAGGCAAACAGCCCGGACTGGTTCGCTGGTCCGCCGTTTGATCGGGGTGCGCTGCAGCAAAGTAAAAAAACCGCCTTCGGGCGGTTTTTTCATGGGCGGTTCATTCTCGAACGTCTACTTCTTCTCGGCTGGCGCTGGCCTTGCAATGGCCTCAGGCAAAGCATCCGGCACGAGGCACGCTTCGGCAACCTGAAGGTTGTTGTCCCGTGCGAAATTCAGGCAGAAGTCCCAAGCCATGGGTTCAGCGTCACGCAGTGCGCGATTGACCACGACGCACTTCACACCATTGATGACGGTCGGCACGCACCACGGCGAATAGGTGAGATGGCTTCCAGGTTGCGGACCGCCCGGCCGAAACGAGCACATCACGCCCGCCAGGCGTTCCGCCCAGTCACTCGGGCGAAACGTCCGGCCATCTTGAGTGATGCCCTGGATGAAAACTTCTTTGGCGTTGGGAGAAACCATCGGGTTGGCGGGAGTGAATGCACAGGCTCTGCTGCGCCGCACAACGATTCTATCCGGGGGTCCCCCGAGTGACACGCGCAAGGGAATTGCTGTGATGCGCAATCCTCACTGAAGCCATCAAACCGCACGCCTAGAATTCGCGTTCCCTTTTCCGGAGATACGCATGAGCGCCACCGCCGCCCCCTCCTCGCCCCATGTCATGAACACCTATGGCCGCCTGCCGATCGCTTTGTCGCACGGCCAAGGATGCCGAGTGTGGGACACCGAAGGGCGTGCGTATCTCGACGGCCTTGGGGGCATTGCGGTCAACACGCTGGGTCACAACCATCCTGAGCTGGTGCCAGCACTTCAGGACCAGATCTCGAAGCTGATCCACAGTTCCAACTATTACTACGTCCCCGGCCAGGAACAACTTGCGGCCAAGCTGACGGAGCTCTCGGGGCTCACCAACGCGTTTTTTTGCTCGACCGGCCTCGAGGCCAACGAGGCCGCGCTCAAGCTGGCGCGCAAGTTCGGGCACGACAAAGGCATCGAACGTCCTGAAATCGTCGTTTACGAGGCCGCCTTCCATGGCCGCAGCATCGCGACGCTGTCCGCCACCGGCAATCCGAAGGTGCAAAAAGGCTTCGGGCCACTGGTCGAGGGCTTCATTCGTGTTCCGCTCAATGACATCGATGCGCTCAAGAAGGCCACGGAGGGCAATCCGAACGTCGTGGCGGTGTTTTTCGAAACCATCCAGGGCGAAGGCGGTATTCATCCCATGCGTTGGGAATACCTGCGCCAGGTTCGCCAGCTTTGCGATGAGCGCGACTGGCTAATGATGATCGACGAAGTGCAGTGCGGAATGGGGCGCACGGGCAAGTGGTTCGCCCACCAATGGGCTGGCATCAAGCCTGACGTGATGCCGCTAGCCAAAGGGCTGGGCTCAGGGGTGCCGATCGGCGCCGTCGTCGCGGGCCCGCGCGCCGCTCACATCTTCGGTCCTGGCAACCACGGCACGACGTTCGGTGGCAACCCGCTTGCGATGCGTGCCGGGGTCGAGACGATCCGCATCATGGAAGAGCACAAACTTCTGGAAAACGCTGCCAAAGTCGGCGCGCACCTGAAGGCGGCGCTTGAACGGGAATTGGGCGCTGTACCTGGCGTGACGGAGATCCGCGGTCAAGGGCTGATGCTGGGCATCGAGCTCGACAGGCCCTGTGGCGTCATTCTCAACCGCGCGTGCGAAGCCGGTCTGCTTTTGAGCGTCACGGCTGACAACGTGATTCGTCTCGTGCCGCCGCTGATTCTCAGCGTGGCCGAAGCGGACGAGATCGTTGCGATTCTGGCGCCGCTGGTCAAAACCTTTCTCGGGGAGCCTCACCCATGAGCTACCAGGCCATCATCAAGCATTACCTGCAGTTTTCGGATTTCACTGCGCAAGACTACGAGTACGTGCTTGCGCGTGCCGCGCTGATCAAGAAGAAGTTCAAGGCCTACGAAAAGCATCAGCCGCTCGTCGATCGGACGATGGCCATGATCTTCGAGAAGGCGTCGACCCGCACGCGGGTCAGCTTCGAAGCGGGCATGTACCAGTTGGGCGGCAGCGTGGTGCACCTCACCACGGGCGACAGCCAGTTGGGCCGCGCCGAACCCATCGAGGACAGCGCCAAGGTCATCAGCCGCATGGTCGACCTGGTGATGATCCGAACCTTCGAGCAAACCAAGCTCGAAGCTTTCGCCGCGCACTCGCGCGTGCCGGTGATCAATGGCCTGACCAACGAGTTCCATCCGTGCCAGATCCTGGCCGACATTTTCACTTTCATCGAGCATCGCGGCTCCATTGCGGGCAAAACGGTGGCGTGGGTGGGCGACGGCAACAACATGGCCAATACGTGGCTGCAGGCCAGTGAAATCCTGGGCTTCACGGTCCACGTGAGCACGCCGAGCGGCTATGAAGTCGACCAATCGATCGCGGGCATTCGGTCCTCCGACAGCTACAAGGTTTTCACGGATCCGATGGAAGCCTGCCGCGGCGCGGACTTGGTGACCACCGACGTGTGGACCAGCATGGGCTACGAGGCCGAAAACGAGGCACGTCGCGCCGCCTTTGCCGACTGGTGCGTGGACTCGGAAATGATGCGCGTGGCACAAGCGGACGCCCTGTTCATGCACTGCCTGCCGGCACACCGCGGCGAAGAAGTCGAAGCCGATGTGATCGACGGTCCGCAATCCGTCGTCTGGGAAGAGGCTGAGAACCGCATGCACGTGCAGAAGGCCTTGATGGAATACCTCCTGCTCGGCCGGGTGTAGCTTCCCAGGTTGCCTGGTGTTGCAAATAACCGACACCACGACTTCGCCCACGGCGCTAACTTCGCGCCATGAACCAAAGACTCTGGGATATCTCGCCGCCGGTGCACGACGCGGCGCCGGTGTTTCCCGGCGACACGCCCTATCGTCAACGCTGGGCGGCGACCATTTCGCCGGGCTGCCCGGTCAACGTCAGCGAGATCACGCTGTCTCCGCACGTGGGTGCGCATGCCGACGCGCCGCTTCACTACGACCCTGCCGGGGAGACCATCGGCAACGTGGACCTCTCCACGTACCTGGGTCCCTGCCGCGTCATTCATGCAATCAACTGCGGGCCACTGATCGAATGGCGGCACCTCGTTCATTCGGTCGAAGGACTGCCCCCGCGCGTGCTGGTGCGCACCTACGAACGTTCACCCGCCGAGTGGGACGAGGGTCTTGCAGCGTACGACCCCGCCGCGATCGAACGCCTGGCCGCCATGGGCGTGAAACTGATCGGGATCGACACGGCCAGCATCGATCCTGCAGCCAGCAAGACACTTGAAAGCCATCAGGTCATCCGCCGGCTCGGCCTTCGCGTGCTCGAGAACCTGGTGCTCGACCATGTCCCCGAAGGGGACTATGAACTCATCGCCCTGCCGCTCAAGCTCGTGAGCGCAGATGCTTCTCCCGTTCGCGCCGTGTTGCGCGAACTTCAACGAAAACAACCATGACACTCGACGACTGCCGCCGACTCGATGCGCAGGACACGCTCGCGCCTTTGCGCAACCAGTTCATCCTCCCCGAAGGCGTGATCTACCTGGACGGCAATTCACTGGGCGTGCTGCCCAAGGCCGTGCCTGAGCGCATTGCGGCCGTGATCGCCCAGGAATGGGGCGAGGGGCTCATCCGGTCATGGAACAGCGCCGGCTGGTTCGATCTGCCGCAGCGGCTCGGCGACAAGGTGGCACGGCTGATTGGCGCCTCGCCAGGCGAAGTCGTCTGCACCGACAGCACATCGATCAACCTCTACAAAGTGCTTTTCGCCGCGCTCAGCCAAGTGCTTCAGGCTCGCGAGGCGGCAACTGGCGGGAACGACAAGCGACGCGTGGTGCTCAGCGAACGCAGCAATTTCCCGACCGATCTGTACATCGCCGAGTCGCTTTGCCGCGAGCGCGGCTTCTCGCTTCGGCTGGTCGATGTGAGCGAACTGTCCACGGCACTCACCGACGAGGTCGCGGTGCTGATGCTCACCCACGTCAACTACCGCACCGGCGCCATGCATGACATGGAGGCTGTCACGACCGCGGCTCATGCGGTCGGGGCACTCACCGTCTGGGACCTCGCGCACAGCGCCGGGGCAGTGCCAGTGGCATTGAACGACAGCAATGCGGACTACGCGATCGGCTGCGGCTACAAGTACCTGAACGGGGGCCCTGGCGCGCCCGCGTTCGTATGGGTTCATGCCCGGCATGCCAGCCAGTTTCAGCAGCCGCTGTCGGGCTGGTGGGGACACGCTGCGCCATTCGAGTTCACGCCGCACTACCGGCCCGCTGCAGGGGTGGCGCGCTATCTTTGCGGCACGCAGCCGATCATTGCGCTGGTGGCTCTGGAATGCGGCCTCGACACGGTCCTCGCCGCAGACTCTTTCTCGGGCGGTTTGGGAAGCATGGCCGTGCTGCGCCGAAAATCGCTGGCTCTCACCGACGCCTTCATTGCGCTGGTCGAAGCACGCTGCCCAGGCCGCTTCTCACTCATCACGCCGCGCGATCACCTGTTGCGCGGCTCGCAGGTGTGCCTCGCGCTCAGCGACGGCGGTCCCGGCGCCTACGCGATCGTCCAGGCGCTGATTGCGCGCGGCGTCATCGGTGACTTCCGGGCAGGAGATTCGCAGATGCCGGACATCCTCCGCTTTGGGTTCACGCCGCTTTACCTGGGCTTTGAAGACGTGTGGAATGCGGTGGAACACATCGTTCAGGTGGTCGAGCGCGAGGAATGGAAACGACCCGAGTTCAACCAGAAGCTCGCAGTGACCTGAGGACCTGCCAATGAGCACCGAAAAAATCGTCCATGATGAAAAGGCGCAGCTCGACTTCAGTGCGTCGATGAGCTACACCGACTATCTGAGCCTTGACGCGATTCTGACTGCGCAGCATCCGCGATCGCCGGCTCACGACGAGCTGCTTTTCATCGTGCAGCATCAGACCAGCGAGCTATGGATGAAGCTCATGCTGCACGAATTGCGCGCCGCCATTCGCCGGATCGCGGAGGACGATCTGTCGAGTGCCTTCAAGATGCTGGCGCGCGTGTCACGCATCATGGAGCAACTGGTGCATGCCTGGGACGTGCTGGCGACGATGACGCCGCCCGAGTACAGCGCGATGCGCCCTTACCTCGGGAACTCCAGCGGCTTCCAGAGCTGGCAGTATCGATGTATTGAATTTGCGCTCGGCAACAAGAATGCCGCCATGCTCAAGCCGCACGAGCATCGCGCGGACCTCCTGGCGGAAGTGGAGCACGCCTGGCGTTCGCCGTCTCTCTACGATGAGGCGCTGCGCCTATTGGCCCGCCGCGGCATCGAGGTACCGGCTGATCATCTCGAACGTGACTGGTCGCGTCCCTACGAAACCAGCGACGGTGTCGAACAGGCCTGGCTCACCATCTACCGCGATCCGAAGGATCACTGGGATCTCTACCAGCTCGGAGAAGAACTCACGGACCTCGAAGACGCCTTCCGGCTTTGGCGCTTCAGGCATGTGACCACGGTCGAGCGCGTGATCGGATTCAAACGTGGCACGGGCGGCACCGGCGGCGTAAGCTATCTGCGCAAGATGCTCGACGTGGTGCTCTTCCCCGAAATCTGGAAGCTGCGAACGGACCTGTGACACAAGAAAATGGAGGCTGCCCATGTTCAATGACGACGAACTCGCCCAGTTGCGATCGCATGGAATTGTTCTCTTCGCGAAGCGCGTGATCTTCGACGCGCAGCCGCCGATGTCGGCCGAGCAGATCGCTGCGGTGCAGGCGGTCTGCGCCGGCCCGCTTCCTCCAGAACTTCTTTCGCTCTGGCGAGCAACGGCCGGCGGGCGCCTCGACTACGACTTGCACCTGCGCATGAACGGCAACGAGGAGTCCTTCAACTGGAGCGAACTCTTCTGGAATGGCAGCGACACCTACCATGACCTGCAGGGGTGGATCGACCACGAACTCGAGGGCGCAAAGCAAGCCGCCGCTGAAAGCGACGACACGTGGGACGGAAAGCTGACCCTGCTGCCTTTCGGCGGCTTCGAATACTGTGACCGGGTCTATGCGGTCGTGGAGTCCGGACCGGACTATGGCCACGTCCTTGCCTGGAAGCAAGGGCTGCCTTCAGCCTGGGCGCACGAGATGCATGAAGACGGAATGACCACCGTCGCCCATGATCTGTCCGCGGCCTTCGAAGCATTGCATCTCGACGAAGATCCGCTCAAACCCGCAGGCGAATATTTCACCGGGCAGACACTCATCGAATACCTCGACGAAAGGCACGAGGACCACGCCCTGTCGATCGAATTGATGGACAAGCTGATTGATTTCTATCGGCAGGCGATGGTCGACTGGCAAGGCGCGCTCGCAGACGGTTCGCTGGCCCGGAATGGCGCCCTCTCCCGCATCGCGTTGCGCCATGCAGTTGCCACCGATGACGCATCTCTCGTCGAGAAACTGGTCGCCAACGGTGTGGCGCTCGACGGACCACTGGCGGGCAGCGCGATCGCCACGGACCTGGCGCTCAGTCACGGCGCCCACGCAGCGGCCGCGGCCCTGGTGCGCGCAGGCGCACCGGTGGCACACGATGCACTGGACTACATCGACAGCGCCGTCTCCCCTGAGCTCGTCGAACTGCTACTGTCACATGGCGCCGAGCCCACCCCCACGGCCATCGCCGAATGCGTGGCCTGCGGAGCACCTGCGGCCGCGCGTCTGATCGCCGAGGCGTACGGACGCCAGCATGACGATCTTCCTGCCGCGTACGCCACGGTCCGGGACGGCATGCTGGCCGAACTCGAATCCTCTCTGGTCGAGGTACAAGCAGGCAGATTGACTCACTATCTTGGTCCGATCGGTCTCGCCAAACGAGTCGACCATCTGCAGAGCTTCAGCCTCTGAATCAAGCGTCGTAGAGCCAGGGCACATCGAGCAGCTTTGCGCCGAGCAGACGCAATGCCGCATCCCGTCCGACGCGCATGAGGCCCGTCGCATGAAAGATCTCTCCATTGCGCCGAGCCCGTGCCTGGACGTTGGCGTTGCGTTCCCAACGCGCGCTGGCGTAGCGTGCGAAGGCCGCGGGCACTTCAGCAGCGGTGCCGCCGTCGAGGGCATCAGCGAGCGCGACCGCATCTTCGATCGCCATGCCAGCGCCCTGCGCCAGATAGGGCAGCATCGGGTGCGCGGCATCTCCGGCCAAGGCGATACGCTCAGCGGCCATCTGCTGAGGACTGGTGAGCGGAGGCCGATCGTTGAGCGTCCATGCCCGCCATGAAGGTACAGCTTCGAGCAAGGCCTGCAGCTCACTGCAGGTCCGTCCGGTCGCATGTTGCAGGGCAGAAAGGCTCGTGGCTTGATCCCAATCGCGTGCATCACCGACCGGGGCCGCTTCGGCGAGCACGACCACGTTGAGCGCCTCGCCCCGTCTGACCGGGTAAGCCACCGCGTGCAGACGAGGTCCGAGCCACACACTGACGTGCGTGCTGCGCAGCGCCGCGGGCAATGCCGACTGCGTGACCATTGCGCGCCAAGCGGTGTGACCGGTCGCACGCGGTGGCATGGCGTCCTCGAAGAGACAAGGGCGCACGGTGCTCCAGAGGCCATCGGCGCCGATCACCCCATCGCCTTCCCAAACCCGAGCGTCAGCGCTCACCATACAAACGGTATCGCCGCGCGCGATCACTTCCGTGACCCGTGCGCCGGTCGTCAGCGTAACGGCGCCACTTCCACGCACCGCGGCCAGCAGCACCGCGTGGAGATCGGCCCGGTGGGCACAGAGATAGGGCGCCGCATAGTTGTGCAGCATGGCATTGCCGAGTGGCAGTCGGGCGATCTCCTTGCCCGCGACGGCGCTCCGGACGACGAGAGCGTCGGGCCGCGCTGCGATACGCATCAGACCCTCGGACACGCCGAGCGCCTGAAGGCGGCGCGTCACGTTGGGACTGAGTTGGATCCCGGCACCGATTTCGCCGAACGCCACGGCTTGCTCGAGCAAATCGATCCGATGGCGCCGCCTCCCGAGCGCAAGCGCGCTCGCGAGTCCCGCGATGCCTCCTCCCGCGATGAGGATGTGAGCGGACATGCGCTCTCAGCGGGAGCGGGCCAGGTGCGATTCGCTTCCTTCGGGCGGCTTGGCGCCCGCTGCCGAACAACTGCCGCAGGTCTCGCAGGAGCCGCAGCCGGAAGTCTTGCCAAGCGAAGCCGCCAATTGCTGCGCACGATCGGCATCGACGAGCCCCGCCCGGTGTGAACCGGCAGCCACTTTGGCGGCGGCTGCCCGACGCCAGTTGGCGGGCATCCAGCGCCATACGGCGTAGACCGCGGCGAGCGCGACGATCAGCGCGACGATGATTTGCTGTGTCATCTCATCCTCCTGTGAGCGCCAAAGCGACCCGATAGGTGATCCAGCACGCGATGTAGGCGAGCCCGAAAAGGTAGCCGGCCATGATCCATACGTACCGCCAGGAACCCGTCTCCCGCTTGACCGCCGCCAGCGTCGAAATGCATTGGGGCGCAAAGACATACCAGACCAGCAGCGACAGTGCCGTCGCAAGCGACCAAGTCCCCGCGATCAGCGGAGCCAGTTGGCCCGCCACATCGTCGCCGGTCGCTGAAAGCGCATAGACCGTGCCCAGCGCACCCACGGCCACTTCGCGCGCTGCCATGCCCGGCACGAGCGCAATCGAGATCTGCCAGTTGAAGCCGATCGGCGCGAAGATGTGCTCGAGCGCGCGGCCGATCATCCCTGCCAGGCTGTACTGAATGGCCGGGCCCGTTGCGCCATCTGGCGGTGACGGAAAGGTCGACAGGAACCACAGCAGGATCGTGAGCGTCAGGATAATCGTCCCGACGCGCTGGACGAAGATCCAAGCGCGTTCGTAAAGCCCAAGCGCCAGATTCCGCAGATTGGGCCAGCGGTAGGCCGGAAGCTCCATCATGAGCGGCGAATGCTGCTTGTTCTCCCGAAAACGCTTCATGACCCAGGCCACGGCCATCGCCGAAACGATGCCGAAGAGGTACAGCGCAAACAGCACGACGCCCTGGAGGTTGAATACGCCTCCGACCGTGCGCGCCGGAATGAAAGCAGCAATCAGCAACGCATAGACCGGCAAACGCGCTGAACAGGTCATCAGCGGCGCGATCATGATCGTGGTGATTCGATCGCGCCAGTTGGTGATGGTGCGCGTGGCCATCACACCGGGGATGGCGCAGGCAAAGCTCGACAGCAGCGGGATGAAAGAGCGACCGGACAAGCCGACGGTGCCCATCACCCGGTCGAGCAGGAACGCAGCACGCGGCAAATAGCCGGAATCTTCCAGCGCGAGGATGAAGAGGAACAGGATCAGGATCTGCGGCAGGAACACGATCACGCCGCCAACGCCGGCGATGATGCCGTCGACCAGCAAACTCTGGAGCATCCCTTCAGGCACGTAGTGCTTGATGAATTCGCCCAATGCGGTGGTGCCATCCTTGATGGCGTCCATCGGCACCTCTGCCCAGCTGAACACGGCCTGGAACATCAGGAACATCGTGACGGCCAGCACCAGCATGCCCCACAGGGGATGCATCACGATGCGATCGATGCGGTCGCTGGTCGCCAAGCTGCCGACGGGTTCGCGCACGGCGACGGAGAGGATGCGCCTCACTTCGCGCTGCGTCGCGAGCACGTCGTCCAGTCCCGGAGCCTGCCAGGGCCGCGGCGCCGCAAAGGCCACCGGCCGGTCGAGCGCTTCAATGAGGTACTGCGCGCCTTTGCTATGCACGCCCACCGTCTCGACCACCGGCACACCGAGTTCGCGAGCGAGAGCGGCGCTGTCGATCACGATGCCCTGCTTCCTGGCCATGTCGGTCATGTTGAGCGCCACGACCATCGGCAGCCCCAGCCGTTTGGCCTCGAGCACGAGGCGCAGGTTGAGGCGCAGGTTCGTTGCGTCCGTCACGCACACCAGCAACTCGGGAGGCGCCTCTTTGCTTTTGCCGGTGACGACGTCCCGAGTGACCGCTTCGTCCGCTGACAGCGCGTTCAGGCTGTAGGCCCCCGGCAAATCAAGCACGAAAACGCGTCGGCCCGCCGCCGTCCGCAGAGTTCCTTCCTTGCGCTCGACGGTCACGCCGGCGTAATTGGCAACTTTCTGGCGGCTTCCCGTGAGCAGGTTGAACAACGCCGTCTTGCCGCAGTTCGGATTGCCCAGAAGCGCGATGCGCTCCGGCGGGCTGGTCGAAACGGCAGCACCGGGCTGGAATGTCAGAGTCGCCTCAACCATGGCCGATGGCTCCAGGTGTCACACGGATAAGCGAAGCCTCATGGCGGCGCAAGGCGAAGGTGGTGTGCCCGAGTCGCACCGCCAGCGGTTCGCGCCCAGGCACGCCGTTGGCAACGATGCACACCGCCTCGCCGGGAACGAACCCGATCTCGGTGAGCCGCAAAACCAGTTCGCGGTCTTCAGGCGAGTCAGGACGAAGCACGTCGAGCACCGTGGCCCATTGGCGGCTGGGAAGCTGATGGAGGCTGATTGCGGCCGAAGCCGCGCCGGTCATTGTGGTCACCCGCTAGTTCCGAATTCACAAAATGAGAATTATTCTCGAAAACGAAGCCGAGCGGGCAGAGAGCCCTACCAATGCCACATCCTTTGAAGAGGCAGACCCGCGAAGCGGAGGTCAAAGACCCTATACGACTTCCCTGTGCTGTTACCCCGCGATACACCCGTGGCTAGAATGCGCGCATAAAAATCGGTTCAGGGAGTTTCAGTGATTCATAGCAACGCTATCGGCCAGCGGCCTTTGGCGCGCCTGTCTATTGACGGGACGTCGCCGGCGAACTTCGTACTTCGCGGCCCACAGCGGCCTCGTTCTCTCCGCTTTTCACCACTCCAGCCGTGAGCGCGGCTGCGATGAAGCGTGCCCTGCGAGGCGGCGCAGCCCTGTCCGCCGTCTTTGCCATTGCTGCTTGTGCGACACCTCCGGCAACGGACTTCGGTGGCGATTGGAGACCGGTAAATCGGTTCCGCGAGACGCCAGCCGAGATTCCACTGTCTCCAACCTACACGTACTACGCAACGCCGATCGACGCCACCCTCAAAGCCATGCTCGAGCGGTGGGCAAGCGACACCGGGCTCAAGCTGTCCTACCGGCTCGGCTCGGATTTCACGCTCTTCACGCCTGTCGCTGGGATCCGAACGACCGAGATCCAGACGGCAGCAGCCGAACTGAGCGCGGTCTACGCATCGCAAGGCGTCTCCGTCACGGCCGACAGCAAGCAGATCGTCGTCCAGTCTGCTAGCGATACCCGAAGCGATCCGCAGCCGGAGGCAAGCACTTCGGCGCGCCCGGCGGTTCATCCAACCAACGACCGAGGCGCTGCGTGCCAGGGAGGAGCCTGCTGATGCCCAACAGGAAAATCGTTTCGCCGAAGATCGAGAAGGCTCTTTCAAAGGCCGTGGATTTCGAACTCACCATTGCCGATATCGCCCGGCGCAGCGAGCGGCGTGCATGGGGCGTCGCAATCGGCGCGATGGTGATGGCCCTGCTTCTCGCCGGCGGCTACTTCTACATGTTGCCGCTCAAGGAAAAGGTGCCGTTCCTCGTCATGGCCGACGCGTACACCGGCACCAGCACCGTCGCCCGGCTGACCGACGACATCGTCAACCAGCGCATCACGGCGAGCGAAGCCATCAATCGCAGCAATGTTGCGCACTTCGTTCTGGGGCGGGAGTCCTACGATCTGGCGCTGACGAACCTGCGCGACTGGACCACGGTCCTGACGATGTCGTCGCCTGGCGTCGCTGCCGCGTATACCAGCTTGCATTCGTCCCTCAATCCGGACAGCCCGTACAAGACCCACGGCAAGGATCGTGCGATACGCGTGAAGATCTTGAGCATCGTGCTGCTCAAGGCGGGCGCCGATGCCGTGCCCAAGGGCGCCACAGTGCGCTTCCAGCGCAGCCTTTTCGACAAGCAGACCGGCGCCAGCCGCCCCTTCGACAGCAAGGTCGCGACGATGGAGTTCATCTACAAGCCCAACTTGAAGATGGACGACCAGCACCGCATCGAGAACCCGCTTGGGTTCCAGGTCACCAGCTACCGGGTCGACAACGACTACGCGTCTGCACCGCCAATAGAAGCGCGAGTTTCGTCGCCCGTGACATTCGGTGCCGATGAAATCAGTCCTCCATCGGAACTGGTGGTTCCGCCCCCACCCGCTGGCTACGGCACGCCTGATGACGGAGTGCAGCGCCAATGAAACGCTCGAAGTCACCCGCCTTGCCGGTTCTTGCCTGCGTCATCGTCGCCTTTGCCACGCACCACGCCTGCGCGCAGCCCGTGCAGCTTTACCAATACGAGGCCGACCGCATCTATCCGGTGCGTGCGGGTCTGGGCATCACCACTCAGATCGAGCTCAGTCCCAGCGAGAAGGTCCTCGACTACAGCACTGGATTCAGCAGCGGCTGGGAATTGATGAGGCGCGACAACGTCTTCTATCTGAAGCCCAAGAACGTCGATGTCGACACCAACATGATGATCCGTACGGAGACCCACTCCTACATCTTCGAGTTGAAGGTCGTCGCCACCGATTGGACGACTCTGGAATCCGCGCGCGCCGCGGGTGTCCAGTACAAGATCAAGTTCGGCTATCCGTCGGATGCGAGCTTTTCGAACGAGGTCGTCAAAGCCGAAAAGGCGCCGGAGCTCAATACCTCGCTGGTGAAGAACCGCACCTACAACTTCGACTACGACTACGCGACCCGCAACAGCGCCGCGCCCTGGCTAATCCCCGCCAGCGTCCATGACGATGGTCGATTCACCTACGTGAAGATGAGCGACATGACCGAGTTCCCCACCGGGAACTTCCCTGCGATCTACATGCGGGAGGTCGAGCACGGAGACGACTCCGTCGTGAACACCACGGTCGAAGGCAACACCATCGTCGTCCACGGCACCTATCCGTTCCTGATCGTTCGCCACGAGCAGAACGTCGTCGGCCTCAGAAGGAACACCGCCAAGTGAACCACGACGAGACTCCGACGAGCGACAACGCCGCCCCCGCCAATCCCTATTTCCACCGCTTTGAGCAGCCCGTCCATCCCGACCTCGATGCTGCCGCGCCTGAACTGAAGAGCAGCGAGCTGCGTCGCATGAACCGGCGTGCGCTGGGGTTTTTGGCCGGCATCGTCGTGCTTCTTGCGACCGTGGCGCTGTGGATGTTCAACAGCGTGCTCCAGCGCAAGGACAGCCCGCAAAAACCGCGCGAAGAAACCGTCACCGTCCCTGCGGCTCCGCAACCAGCACTGCCACCGGTTTCCGTGGCGAGACGCCAGGCGGAAGCCATAGCACTGGCACCGCCACTTCCGGCGCTGCCTCCGCCATCACCGATGACCACGCCGGCGCAAGGAATGCATCCGCATCAACTCACGCTGATGGAGCGGCGCATCAAGTCGGCCGAGACCTCGAGCGCGGTGGACATCGGCGGCGATCATGCGCGGCCGCGTTCGTCGCCTGCGGCCCAGGCGATCGCCGGCCAGTTCGGTGGAACAGGCTCCGATCAAGGCGCGCCGACCAACAGCGCCTACCCGGCGAAGGCATTGGCACAGGCATCCACCGCCGAGCCGCTCGTCCGTCCCGACACGCTGATGCTGCGCGGAACCTACATCCGTTGCGTGCTCGAGACTCATGTCGTGACCGACATTCCTGGCTTCACTTCATGTGTCGTTACCGAACCCGTCTATTCCTTCAGCGGCAAACGGATGTTGCTGCCGAAGGGCTCCAAGGTGCTCGGCAAGTACGACACCGAGCCGAACGGTCCTCGCGTAGCCGTCATCTGGGACCGCATCGTGACCCCCACCGGCATTGACGTGAACATGGCGAGCCCGGGTGTCGACAGCCTCGGCGGCGCCGGCCATTCAGGCCACCTGGATGAGCATTGGGGAGCGCGCATCGGCTCCGCAATGCTGATCAGCCTCTTCAGCGACGCATTCAAGTACGCCGCCGCCCAATACGGTCCCACGACCACGACAGTGGCGAGCGGCGGCGTCGCAGTGCAGTCGCCCTTCGAAAGCAACACCGCGCAGACACTGCAAAGCATTGCGACGCAAGCCGTCCGGCGTGCGGCCAATCGCCCCGCAACAGTGACCATTCACCAGGGCACTGTCGTCAATGTCTATGTCGCCAAGAACGTGGACTTCAGCGGCGTGGTCGCTCGCTACTGAGACGCCGCCATGACCGGATCACAAGCCATGAGCGACGAACGCGTAGCCGCCGTTTCGAACGAATTCCTGAGCTATCAGTACGAGGTCCTTGGCATTCAGGACTACATGGCCTCGTCGGACGTCACTGAAATCTGCATCAACCGTCCAGGCGAGCTCTATCTCGAAAGCCGCGGAGGCTGGCATCGCAAGGAGGTGCCCGGCCTGACCCTGGCCCGCGCATTGCAGTTCTGCACTGCTGTCGTCAACGAGAGCAATACCGGCCAGCGAATCACCGACGCCAATCCGGTGGTGTCGCTGACATTTCCGACCGGCCAGCGTGCGCAATTCGTCATCCCGCCGGCATGCGAAGCGGGCACCATTTCGATCACCATCCGGCTGCCTTCCAGGCAAATGAAGACCTTGGCCCAGTACGAGGAAGACGGATTTTTCGATCAAATCCTCGAAGACCCGGACGGCATCCCGGACCAGGACCGCGACCTGCTCGAACTGCGAACGGCGCGCCGCTACGCCGACTTCTTCCGCCAGGCTGTTCTCGGCAAGAAGAACATCGTGGTCTCCGGTGCGACCGGGAGCGGCAAGACCACGTTCATGAAATCGCTGGTCCACCATATCCCGGCAGAAGAACGACTGGTGACCATCGAAGACGCCCGCGAGCTTTTCATCGACCAGCCCAACGCCGTGCACCTGCTCTACGCCAAGGGCGGGCAGAGCACCAGCAATGTGACGGCCAAGAGTTGCATGGAGGCCTGCCTGCGCATGAAGCCCGACCGCATCATCCTGGCGGAACTGCGCGGCGACGAATCCTTCTACTTCATCCGCAATTGCGCTTCCGGGCACCCCGGCTCCATCACCAGTTGCCATGCGGGCAGTACCGACCAGACTTGGGACCAGCTCGCCCTGATGGTCAAGGCCTCGGCCGAAGGCTCCGGCCTGGAGTTCGCCACCATCAAGCGCCTTCTCATGATGACCATCGACATCGTCGTGCACATCAAGGCACACGCCGGGCGGCGGTACATCACCGGGATCGATTTCAGCCCGGATCGAATGTCACCACCCCACACAGCTTAGCCACCGCGTTGCAACGAACAAAAAAAGGGAGAACGCGCTGTGCTGACCGGAATTGAAATGATGAGTTGCCAGGACCTTGCGGTTCCGGCAAGCGTGATGCGCCACGTCGTCGAGGTCGAATCGGGCGCCAACCCTTTCGCGATCGGCGTCGTCGGCGGACGGCTCGCACGGCAACCGAAGAACCTTGACGAAGCGGTGGCCACGGCGCGCATGCTGGAGGCCAAGGGGTACAACTTCTCCGTCGGCATCGCGCAAGTCAATCGCGCGAACCTCGACAAGCAAGGACTCGATACGCACGAGAAGGCCTTCGATCCGTGCTCCAACCTTGCGGCCGGCGCTCGCATCCTCGCCGACTGCCACGCAAGCGCTGGTGGCGATTGGGGCAAGGCATTCAGTTGCTACTACTCCGGCAATTTCGTGACGGGATTCGAGCACGGCTACGTGCGCAAGGTCTATGACTCGATCAGTCGCGGCAGTACGGTCCGCGACAACGAAACGTCGCCGGCAGCGATTCCGGTGCGACCGACCGCTCGTCCCGCAGCGCCCTCTTCTTCCAGCGGCAAAACAGACATGGCGCTTCGCGCTTCAGTCGCGTCCGACCGAATCGCGATCCGCAGCCTAGCCCCTGACAGCCCTGCGAGCGCCTCGGACATCTTCGTGCCGAACGTGCGCGGACTGGGCGATGGGCCCGCGAATTCGGCGCCTCGCCACGAACGATCCGACCCAGGCACCGGCGCCAAGGATGGCGCATTTGTCTTTTGATCGGCTCGCCGACAGCAGCCACAACCCGCAAGCGGCGCAGACCGCCTTTTGATTCAACCAGAGAGGAAACCTGAAATGCAAGTTCAACACATCACCGGCCGCACTGCCCTTTCATCCTACAGGGCCAAGCTGCGTACGCTCATCGATACGACGCTGGTCGCAGCGTTGCTTGTCCCTGGGCTCGCGGCAGCACAGGTCGGCGGCACCGACGCACTCAGCACGACCTGCGGCTTCCTCGGGAGCATTCTGAGTTTGCTGAACGCAGCGTCAGTCGTCGTCGTCACGATTGCGGTCATCTTCTCGGGCTACCAGATCGCCTTCGCGCACAAGCGCATTTCGGATGTCGCCCCGGTGATGATCGGCGCGATCCTGATCGGCGCGGCGAGCCAGATCGCGAAGATGTTCCTTTCGACCAGCTCTGGGAGCAACGCCTGTTCCACCGGCACATCCAGCATCTGGACGCCTGCGTTGGACCACTTGGCCTCAGCCGTGCAATTGCTGGCCCGGCATGCTTGAGAACCCGATGTTTCGCGGCTGCACGAGGCCGCCCATGTTCCTGGGTGTGCCCTACGTGCCCTTCTTCTTGGGCGCAGGTGGGTGCATGTTGCTGGCCATGTACTTCAATCTCTTCTATCTGCTGTTGATCCCGCCGGTGATCCTCGTCATGCGCCAGATGGCGAGGCGCGACGAAATGATCTTCCGGCTGCTGGGACTCCGGCTGCAGTTTCGGCTCCGGGCGCGGAACATCCAGCATCACGGCGGCATGTGGGTCTTCACGCCCAACAGCTATCGCGGCCAGTCAAGGGACGACAGCTGACCATGTCGAAGCCCCCCTTCAGCCCAGACACTGCCATCGGCGAGTTCATTTCGCTGTCCACCCATGTCTCGCCAACAGTCGTCAAGACCACCGGCGGCGATTTCCTCCTGACCTGGCGCCTTGAAGGGCTGCCATTCGTCGGGCGCGAAGAGTGGGAACTCGAACACCGTCACAACACATTCAACCGAATGCTGCAGACGCTGCGCGCGCCCGACTTCGTCAACGTCGCTTTCTGGGTTCACGACTTGCGCCGACGCCGGGCCATCACGGATGCGAGCCGCTTCGAGCACACGTTCAACCAGTCGCTGTCCGATGCGTACTACGGCGCGCTCTCGGCGCAGAAGCTCATGCAGAACGAGCTCTACCTCACGATGATCTACCGCCCGATAGTGGGTGGAAAGCGCCTCGCGGAGAAGTCGAGCGACCTGCCGCGGCTGGAGTCCGAACAGCAGCAGGCCATCGGCAAGGTGCACGAGCTGGCCGGCAATGTCGAAGCGGTCCTCAAGGACTACGCACCCATGCGCCTTGGCATGTACGAAGCCACGAACGGCGGGGTGTTCTCCGAAACGCTGGAGTTCTTCGGGTACTTGCTCAACCACATCGATGAATCTGTGCCCGTGCTTCAGGCGCCGGTCTATCGCTATCTGGCCGTCAGCCGACAACGTTTCTCCGCCAAGACCGGCGATTTCGTTCTCACCACACCGGACAGCGCCAATCACTTCGGGGCCATTCTCAACATCAAGGAGTACCCGAACGGCACCTACCCGGGCATCCTCAACGGGCTGAAGTATCTCGATTTCGAGTACGTCATCACGCACTCTTTCAGTCCCATGGGGCGGCACGACGCGCTCAAGTCGCTCGAGCGAACCAAGGGAATGATGATTTCCTCCGGTGACAAAGCTGTCAGCCAGATTGTGGAGATGGACCAGGCGATGGACCAACTCTCATCCGGCAACTTCGTGCTTGGCGAGTACCACTTCACCATTGCGATCTTCGCGCGGGACCAATCCGCGCTGACCCAGCACATCGCCACCGCGCGGGCTGAACTCTCCAATGCGGGCTTCGTTTCGGTGAAGGAAGACCTCGCCGTCACGGCCGCGTTCTATGCGCAGTTTCCGGGCAACTGGAAGTTCCGTACCCGCCTTGCGAACGTCAGCTCGTTGAACTTTCTCGGGCTCTCGCCGCTGCACAACTTCTCGTCCGGCAAAAAGAGCCGAAACCCGTGGGACGACTGCGTCACCACATTGCAGACGACGAACGGACAGCCCTACTACTTCAACTTTCATGCCACGCACCCCGGCGAGAACTCGCTGGGCGAGAAGGCCATCGCCAACACGATGGTGATCGGCAAATCAGGTACCGGCAAGACGGCGCTGATCAACTTCCTGCTGAGCCAGGTGCAGAAGCTCAAACCGTCGCCGACCATCTTCTTCTTCGACAAGGACCGGGGCGCGGAGATCTTCGTTCGCGCATGCGGGGGCAACTACCTCGCGCTCGAAAACGGAATGCCGACTGGCTTCAACCCCTTCCATTGCGAACCCACCGAGGCCAACCTTCATTTCCTGTCGGACCTCATCAAGGTGCTGGCTGGCAAATCGGTCTACAGCTCACGCGAAGAAGAAGACATCTTTCGTGCGGTCGAGAACATGCTCGACACGCCCCTGCACCTGCGCAACATGAGCAACTTCCAGAAGAGCCTTCCCAACATGGGCGACGACGGCATCTTCATGCGCCTGCGCAAGTGGACCGCAGGCAATTCGCTGGGCTGGGTTTTCGACAACCCGGTGGACAGCGTCGACCTGGATCGGGCCAACATCATCGGCTTTGACTACACCGATGTCATCGACAACCCTGAAGTCCGGGTTCCCGTCATCAACTATCTGCTGCATCGGCTCGAAGCGCTGATCGACGGTCGTCGGCTGATTTATGTGATGGACGAGTTCTGGAAGATCCTCGCTGGCGAGGGCGGTCTGAAGGAGTTCGCGAAGAACAAGCAGAAGACCATCCGCAAGCAGAACGGTCTCGGCATCTTTGCGACGCAAAGCCCTGAAGACGCGCTGGCGAGCGACATCGCGGCTTCGCTGATCGAGCAGACGGCCACCATGATCCTGCTCCCGAACCCCAATGCAAGCCGCAAAGACTACATCGATGGGTTGAAGCTCACTGAGGCCGAATACCAGGTCGTCGTGAGCCTTGACGAGCGCTCGCGCCGGTTCCTGGTCAAGCAGGGGCACACGTCTTCCGTGTGCCAACTCGATCTGCGCGGGATGGACGATGCGCTGGCAGTCATCTCGGCGTCTACGGACAACATCGAAATCATGCACAGCGTGCTGCGCGAGCGTGCCGCTGCCGAAGGCGTGGCCGTGAACGACTTGAGGCCGGAGCAGTGGCTGCAGACATTCAACCGCAGGCGCAAGGGCAGCGGCGTGGCCCAGCCCGACTTGCATCGGGAGGATGGTCGCTGACCATCAAGGAACGCTGACATGTTCTCTCGAATCTTTAACCGCGTGCTGGCGCGATGCCCTGGCTTTCATGCGCTGCTGATCCTCTCCTTCGCCTGGTTCGTACCCAGTGCTAATGCGCAGTGGTCCGTCGTCGACAGGGAGGCCAACGGCACGCTCGGAGAAGCAAAGAAGAAGCTTGACGACATCGACCGCAACCTCGAGAGCACCAACGAGCAACTGGGCAGCCGGGCCGAAGGCGGCGGCGCGAGCATCAACAAGAACCTCGACAGTCTCAACAAGCGTCTTGAACTCGGCGCACCCAATGCAGCGGCTTCGCCGGGCCTGCGCGTAGAGGATCCGAAGCAACCCTGGGTGATGTTGTCACTGGATCTGGGCGCGGAGCAATGCGACCAGATCGCGGCTTCCCAGCAGGCCTTCTGCACCGAGCTGGTCAGGACGAGGAACGCCCATTACATGTACATGAAGGTCATGTTCGACAACAGCGCGACTCGAAATCAGCGCTTGAAGGATCTGGTCGACGCACGCCTTTCCTTTCAAGCCACCGACTTCGGCAGGCTGCAGGACAACACCAACCAGATGATTGCTCTGCAGACACTCATTGCGCTGGACCAGCAGCAGATGGAGTCCGTGAATCACGCCTATCGGTCGCGCATCGATTACCTCAATCGACAGATCACCAACGAGGCACATGCCGCCACGAGCGGTAAATCCGTCAACAGCGGCCTCGACGGAATGATCGGCTCGATCGTCAGCGGGATTGCCGGCGGCGCCGCGCTCAAGGCGGCCTTGAATCTCTCCCGGCATGCCAGCGAGCCTGGGCAGCGAACTCTGAGCATCGAGCGGTAGCACGCAAGCACGCAATTCCCAGGCACAGCACGAAACCCCATGCCCACTCCAGATATCAGCAATTTCGTCTTCTTCCAACTGATCAACGACTACCTCCGTGACGAGATCAATACCTTTCAGTGGAATCTGCTGACGAGCACGGCGCGGCTCGTGGGCGGGATGGGGTTGGTGCTGCTCACGGTGTGGATCATGCTCCAGGGCTTTCGCATCGTCACGGGGCGAACGCGGCAGCCGATGATGGCGTTGGTGGGGGATGCGCTCAAGGCCACGCTCGTGATCGGCATTGCCACAAGCGCGGCGAGTCTCTCGTCTTCGCTGTACTGGACGCTCACCGACGGCACTTCCAGCGCCATCACCTTGCTGGTCTCGAACGACTCAAAGAGTCCTTACCAGAGCATCGACAAGAACCTCGCTTACATGCAGGGGATGCTTTCCACGATCGACGCACTCGCCAGCGGCGGCGACCCCTCCGTGGACAGCGCCAAGGACCGCGCGAAGTGGTTCTCCGGAATCGGCATTGCCGGACCTGCCCTCGTTGGCGGCTCGATCCTGCTGCTCAACAAGATCGCGATCGCGCTGTTCGTGGGCTTCGGGCCGCTGTTCATCGTGTGCTTGCTGTTCGAGCAGACGAAGTCGCTGTTCAGCAAGTGGCTGTTCTATGGCATCGGCACCGTGTTCTCACTGGCTGTGCTCAGCTTCATGGTGGGGCTGGCGAACAACGTGGTCCAGTCCGTCGCGCTGGCGTTCCTCACGAAGCAGGCGGCAATGCTGGCGGACATCGGCGGCTTCGGAGGGGCGTCGGCCGCGAGCGAGGGGATCACCTCGATGGCACTGCAGCAAGGGGGACTGGGCTTGATTCTCACCACCTTGATCGTGAGTGCCCCTCCGATGGCAGCGGCGTTTTTTCAGGGGACGCTGGGGAGCTTCATGTCGTATTCGGCCTTCGGCAGCGTGGGTGCTGGCGGGGCTGCTCGCGGCGCGCAGGCCATGGCGCAAGGGCGACTTCCGCAGGGCGGTGCGCTGCCTGCTCAAAGCGTAACAGACGACGGCGATCGTTCGCCCCCTTCCAAGGTGTCGCCAACACGACCGATGGCCCCAGTCTCCCCTCAACCCGATGCCATCAAGCAAGGGGCCAGCCGGCTTGGAAACGCAAGAGAACTCATATGAAAAAACTACTAAGGAATTTCACCCTGCTAGCCCTCTTGGGCGCAACTTGCATCCCCATGGCCTGGGCGGAGGGCCCGTGCCCCCCAGGCCAGCGGATGGTGGGGCAACAGAGCGTCCCTGGCGCCGTCTTCCCCATTTGCCAAGCCATTCCCGGCTACGGCGATTCCCAACCGCAGCCGCGTGTCGCGTGGGCGTCCCGCTACGGCGCGATCGCCACAGACGCAGTGACGAGATCGGGAGCCGCTTCCGTTGATGAGGAGTCCGAATCCAAAGCGGAGCAAATGGCGTTAATGGAATGCGCGAGGGATGGTTCCCAGGACTGCAAGATCGTCATGTCCTACCGCGATCAATGCGTTGCCGCCGCAACGAGCACAGAGCGAGCTGGCTATGCACGCGCGCCGGCCTTGCAAACAGCAGAAGCCAACGCCATTGCCAAATGCGGAGAAGCCTCCTGCAAAGTCCTCTACAGCGCTTGCAGCCTCGCAGTGCGCCTGCAATAGATCCAAGAAAAATGAAATCACGTCTTGCTGGAGCCTTCGTACTCCTCGCGCTCTTCACCTCGGCCTGCAATTCATCCATGAAGAAACCCGATATCAAGCACAACCCGAATCCGAAGATGGGTTACGAGATCACGCTGATCATTGACGACGCGCCCGGGCCGTTCGAATCCGTGACAGGGCTCATGCAGTACGAAGTTGCAAATGAGCGGTGCGCACCGGAGCACCCCATCTCCGGCTCCAGGCACCCACCCTTGGCTCCTGTCCCGTTCTCTCTATCCCGCGTTGGCGACAACACTTACACAGGCACGCTGTATCTGGATCTGCTGCTGAGCGAAGACTACTTCGGGCTTGGAATGTGTCACTGGACGATGAAGTACGCGAGCATCGGAATGAGAGCCGGCGGAGTGACATTCAGCGCTGGCATTTCCGGGGAAAAGATATCTGCGCAAGCATCGGAGCTCACATATTTTCCCAAAGACATTTATGGGAGAGATGGAGATATCCCCATGGGCGGCACACCGCGGTCTCGCTGGATCACCGATGACGCAAGCAAGTTCTTCACCGCCATGTTGAGTGCAAAGGAGATCCTTGAATGACCACCGGCACTCATGAGCATGCAGCGCTGGCGAATGACGCCTACCAAGATCGTTCCGCCCTCCTAAGTGAAACAGTTTCGATAGATGATGTCTCCTACGAGATCATCGCTGCCGCTGATCGCCCCTCCGGCTACCAAGGCACGGCTTATCAGCGCGTGGACACTGGCGTCGTGGTGATCGCGCATCGTGGCTCCGAATCGATCAAGGATGGGGTTACCGACGCTGGCATGGCCGTTCTGGGGCACAACAATCAGCTTGACGATGCAATGGCGTTTACCCAGCATGCGATCGACACCGCCAAGAGGACGCAAGCCGCCAGTCTTGACCATTTCGCAATTACCGTCACGGGTCACTCGCTAGGCGGCACCTTGGCCCAGATCACCGCCGCCAAGCACGGCCTGCGAGCCGAGACGTTCAATGCTTATGGTCCCGCGAGCCTAACGAATCTCCACGACCACGGCGTTGACGTGAACGGCCAGTATCCCGGCATCGTGAACCACGTGCGCGCCACCGACGTCGTCGGGGCGGGCAGTCCACATTTCGGCGAGGTCCGCATCTATGCCACGCCGCAAGACGTCGAGAGCCTGAAACGGGGGCGCTACCTTGAAACCGGGTTGCATCTGCCGACCAATCCATTCCTCGCCACTGATTTGTCAGCGCACAAGATGAGCAACTTTCTGCCCGGGAACGACGTCACGGGCAGTTCCATCATCAATCCAGTGAACGAAGCGCGGGCCCGTGCCCATCAAGGTGCGATCGGGCACTTTCACAAGGACGTGGGGCAGAGCCGCGTCGACGTGGCCATGGTGTCCAATCGGGCCCACTCCCCGTTACACGCGCTGAATCCCTTCGACCCTGCGGTCAAGCTCAGGGCGCAGGCCATCGATGCCGGACTGGCAGTGACAGGGCAGCTCGTGGTTGACGGGCTGACACAGCATGTGCGTGTCGCCCAACGAGTAGGGCAGCAAACCGTACAGCTGGTGAGCGATGGCGCTTCCGGCTTGTATGACGCGATGACCGGAGCACCGAGCGCTCGACTGGATCAGCAAGCTCACCCCGATCATTCGTTGTTCAAGCAAGCACAAGCCGGAGTGCATCAGATGGACGCAAAAGTCGGCCGAACGCCAGACGGGCGCAGCGACAATCTGGCTGCCTCGCTCGCGGCGGCCGCGCGCAACGATGGCTTGAAGCGAATCGATCACGTGGTGCTGAGCACCGACGGCTCGAAAGTGTTCGCTGTGCAGGGCGCATTGGATTCGCCGCTCAAGAAGATCTCGAATGTGCCGACGATCGAAGCACTCGACATGCCCATTGCACAGAGCACCGCGTCACTGGGAAGCGCCCTGCGCCAGCAAGACCGTCTCATCGAAGCGCGCTCGCAAGACCAGCAACGTTCCGGCGCTGCGCTCGCGATGTAGGGCATTGCATGAGGAGAGAAACGAACGACACCTCTCGAGGACTCATCGGCGGCATGAGGCCGAAGCGAAGGACGAAACATCAAATCGGCTTGCTGGCGCTGAGCCTGACCTTTTCCGCCTTCCCCGCCTTTCCCGCCTTCGGCGAGTTCTATGAGCCACTTCAATTTCGCGCGAATGATCCGTTTGTGTTTTGTCAGCACGGGTACGAACCGATCATTGCGAACGCGTGCTGGATACCCCTTTCCCCAGCGACGGGTACCTCGCTTCCAACTGGGATGTGCGACCCGCCGAACACATACGGACGCCCCTGGACGGCACGGGACTACCAGGCCCTTCAGCAATACATCCGTGTATGCCCGCAAGCGATCTCCAGCGGCGAGTGGCAGGGCAGCGGCGATTCTCAATCCACTCCTTTCCAACATTGATCAGTCAACAAATTTCAGCATGAAGAAAATCACTCACGTCACGACGCTTGCATTCTGTATGGCGCTCGCGGGCTGCAGCGGCAGCAGCTCCAACGCCGCTACACCTCACCCTGGCACATCCGACGCCGAAAAGGCGATCTCTTCGGCCATTGCGCCGGCCAAGCAGTCCACAAAGGACGAGTTGCAGGTCTTCGAAGTGGACGGGATGCGCATTCTGGATTCGCAGGTGGGCGACCTGAACGGCGATGGTCGGCTCGACGCCCTGATCGTCCTTGATCCACCAAGTACCGACGAAATGGCTGGGCAAGGGCCGTCAAGAACGGTGCTGCTGGCGATCCGCAATGCCCAAGGCCACCTGCAAGTTGCAGCTCGCAACGACAAGATTGTTCTTTGCCACCGATGCGGCGGCCTTGCGGGCGATCCCTTCGGCTATGCGCGCATCGACAAGGGCGGATTTACGTTGGTCACGGAAGGCGGATCGCGCGGCCACTGGTGGAACAGATACACATTCAAGTACACCGCAGCGCAAGGCAATTGGTTGATCGAGGAAGTCCAACGCGGCGTCAAGGACTCGATCGATGGCAGCGCCATTGAACTCACTCTGACAGACGAGAAATTGGGGATCGTGCGCTTCGCCGACTTCGATTCGTCGACTCTGCCGCAGGTGACGCTGCCATGAATTGCCCTCCTCGGTTTCGAGGAGGCGCGCGCATAGCTCGATAGAAGTAGAAGAAAAGAGGGAGTGAATGACGACTAATCGAGAAACCCAGTTGATGCTCGATGCCGTAGCTGCCGGCATCAAGGTGCCCAAGGAATTGGCCAACTTCATGGCTCAGGTGACCTTCGAATCCAGCGACCTCAAGCGCCTTGAGGAAGGCTTTCGCTACACGAAGAACATTGCGCAAATAACCGTTCTCTCCGCGTTGCGAAAGGGACCAGAAGCACTGGAAACCGCCCGCCAGGAGGCTTTGCAAGGCAGTCCCGAAAAACTGGCGGAGCTCATGTACAGCGGTCGCATGGGCAACAACGATCCCGGGGATGGATTCAAGTACAGGGGCCGCGGGTACATACAGCTGACCGGCAAGGACAATTACCGTGAAGCGGGTCAGGCGCTGAATCTCGACCTTGTCGAGAAGCCCCAACTGGCTGCCGAGCCGGAAAACGCTTCGAAGATCGCCGTCTGGTATTGGAATCGGTACGTGCACCGCGTCGCACCAGAAGACGTCACCAACGCCACGCATGTGATCAACAACGGCGAAACCGGACTGGCGGAACGCAAGGCGCGCTTTGCGGAGTGGCAAAACAAGCTCACTCCCGAGTTGATGGCAAGCCTCACCGGCGGTGAAGTGCTCATTTCTGCCTCAACCGTCGCGCATTCACAAGCCACCGTACAACTCGGCGCTCGCGGAGAAGCCGTCCACGAACTCCAGTGCCGACTCAGTTCGCTCGGCTACACCGACGCGCACGGAAATGCACTCAAGCCCGACGGCCACTTTGGCGCAAACACTCGCCACGCGGTCAAGGCCTTTCAGCACGATCATGGACTGAGGGCAGACGGCGTTGTCGGCCCTCAAACGTTCGCCGAGCTGGATGCATCGCTCCAGGACAAAAGGCAAGCGCACGTGGCCCCCTCTCCTGCCGTCGCTCAACTCGACAGCGCCACGCATTCCGATCACGGACTGTTCAAGCAGGCGCTCAGCGGCGTCCACAAGCTCGACGCCAGTGTCGGCCGCGCGCCCGATTCGCGCAGCGACAACCTGGCGGCTGCCTTGGTGGTCACCGCACGCGAGCACGGAATGAGCCGTATCGACCACGTGGTGCTCAGCACTGACACCTCTAAGGTGTTCGTGGTGCAGGGCGCTTTGGATTCGGCACTCAAACGCGTCGCCAGCGTGCCGACGGTCGAGGCACTCAACACATCAGTCGCTCAAAGCACGCAAGCGTTGGATCGGACGACAGAGCATCAGCAACTCGCAGCGATCACGCAGTCCCAAGTGGCGCAACAGCCCGCTCGCGAGCATTGCGCTTCGCGCGCGCTCTAAGCCGTGAGCAAAACCAAATGGTGCTGGGCCATCGGCCTGACCTTGGCAGTTGCCGTGGCCGCCAGCTACTTGTCCGGCTTCATCGTGCTGATGTTGCTCCAACTCGGCACCGACGCGCTCCAGTGGAACACCTACCTCAGCTACGTCCGCGCGCTCGACCTTCCGGAGATGCGACCCTATGTCGACCGCGTCAGATGGGCCGGCTACGCGGGCTTCGGAATTCCGCTTGTTGCGTGGCTTGGCGCTTTGCTTCTGCTCGCCAGGAAAAAGCCGCCGTCCATTCACGGCGATGCGCGTTTCGCGGAAGCGGGCGACCTGAACAAAGCCGGCATGTTCAAACCGTCGAGCAACGGCATTCTTGTCGGCAAGTTCAAGGAAAGGCTGATCCGGCTCGGCGGGCAGCAGTTCGTGATCCTGGCCGCGCCGACGCGGTCGGGCAAGGGCGTCGGGGTCGTGATTCCGAATCTTCTTGACTACCAGGAGTCGGTGGTGGTCCTGGACATCAAGCAGGAAAACTTCGAGCTCACAAGCGGCTGGCGAGCCAGTCAGGGCCAGGAAGTTTTTCTGTTCAACCCGTTTGCGGAAGATCGGCGCACACATCGGTGGAACCCGCTGAGCTACGTTTCGAATGACCCAGCCTTCCGTGTGTCGGACCTGATGAGCATCGCAGCGATGCTCTATCCAGACGGCTCCGACGACCAGAAGTTCTGGGTCAGCCAGTCTCGCAATGCCTTCATGGCTTTCACTTTGTACCTGGTCGAGAAACTGGCCCTCGAGGCGATGCATGGATTGCCGCAGCAAGCAAATGCGACGCTAGGCTCCGTGTACCGGCTTTCCTCGGGCGACGGCACCGACCTGCGCAAGTACTACGAGTCGCTGTCGAATGAAGCCTTTCTCAGCGAGAACGCCAGGGCTGCGTTTTCAAATCTGCTGTCACAAGCCGATGAGACTTTCGCTTCGATCCTCGGCTCATTCAAGGAGCCACTCAACGCGTGGATCAATCCGGTATTGGATGCGGCGACCAGCACCAATGATTTTCTGCTGACCGATTTGCGCCGCAAGAAGATGACCATCTACATCGGCATCCAACCGAACAAGCTGGCGGAAAGCCGGCTCATCGTGAATCTCTTCTTCAGCCAGCTCATCAATCTCAACACGAGGGAGTTGCCGCAGAACAATCCGAGCCTGAAGCACCAATGCCTGCTGCTGATGGACGAGTTCACTTCGATCGGAAAGGTGGACATCATCGCCAACGCCGTCTCATACATGGCGGGCTACAACATCCGCCTTTTGCCGATCATCCAGAGCGTGGCTCAACTCGACGCCACCTATGGCAAGGAAGTCGCCCGCACCTTGATCACCAACCACGCCCTGCAGATCGTGTATGCGCCACGCGAGCAACAGGACGCCAACGACTATTCGGAAATGCTCGGCTACACCACTGTGCGCAAGGAAAACCTCACGCGAAGCCGCGGCGATGTTTCACGCGGTCAATCCGAGGAACGGCGCGCACTCATGCTTCCGCAGGAGCTGAAAGCGATGGGCCGGGACAAGGAAGTCTTCCTCTATGAAGGCATTCCTCATCCGGTGATGTGCGAGAAGATCCGCTACTACAAGGATCCACACTTCACGGCACGTCTGCTGCCGAAAGCGCCCGTCCCCGCTCTGGCGATCTAGGCCGCGAGCAGTTGCCGGAGCACGAATGGCAGGATGCCACCGTGCTTGTAGTAGTCCACCTCGATCGGCGTGTCGATGCGCAGGCGCACGGTCACCTCCTGGTGGCTGCCGTCCGAGCGATGCACGACAAGCTTGACGTCCATCTGCGGCTTGAGTTCGCCACCAATCACCACGTCGATCTTTTCTTCGCCAGTGAGTCCAAGGCTCTCCCAGGAATCAGCGCCGCGGAACTGCAACGGCAGTACGCCCATGCCGACCAGGTTGGCACGGTGGATGCGCTCGAAACTGCGAGCCACCACCGCCTTGATGCCGAGCAGTTGCGTGCCCTTGGCCGCCCAATCACGCGAAGAGCCGGTGCCGTATTCCTCGCCACCAAAGATGATCGTCGGCACGCCTTGCGCGATGTACTTCATGGCGGCGTCATAGATGAACATCTTCTCGCCGCCCGGCTGGAAGAGCGTCACCCCGCCCTCTTCACGCGAGCCGTCGGGCCCGGCCGGGATCATGAGGTTCTTGATGCGCACGTTCGCGAAGGTGCCGCGCATCATCACGTCATGATTGCCCCGGCGTGAACCGTAGCTGTTGAAGTCCGCCTTCGACACGCCGTGCGCCTTGAGCCAGATCCCGGCCGGCGAGCTTTCCTTGATGGAACCCGCCGGCGAAATATGGTCGGTAGTGATCGAGTCACCGAAGAGCGCCATGATGCGCGCGCCCGTAAAGCCGGCGTCGGTCGCGTGCGGCTCCATCTTGAAACCCTCGAAGAACGGCGGCTCCGCGATGTAGGTGGATTCTGGCCAGTCGTAGACCTGCCCGGTCGTGCCCTTGATGCTGCTCCACAGCTTGCCGGGGTTCTCCTTGATCTGCTCGTAGTTCTTGCGGAAGGCCTTGGCGTTCATCGCGTAGGCCAGGTTCTCGTCGATCTCCCTCGCACTCGGCCAGATGTCGCCCAGATAGACGTCCTTCCCCTTGTGGCCCTTGCCGACCGGCTGCGTCATGAGGTCGACCATCACGTTGCCTGCAATCGCATAGGCCACCACCAATGGCGGCGACGCCAGGAAGTTGGCCTTGATGTTGGGATGGATGCGTGCCTCGAAATTGCGATTTCCGGACAGCACCGCGGCGCCGACAAGGTTGTTCTTGGTGATGACCTCGTTGATCTCCGGCGCCAGGTCACCCGCATTGCCGATGCAGGTCGTGCATCCGTAGCCCGCAAGATAGAAGCCCAGTTTCTCGAGGTACTGCAGCAGCCCTGCTTTTTCCAGATACTCGGTGACGATGCGCGAGCCGGGTGCCAACGAAGTCTTGACGTGGGGCTCGACGGTAAGACCGGCCTCCACCGCCTTCTTGGCGAGCAGTCCGGCAGCGAGCAGCACGCTCGGATTGGACGTGTTGGTGCAAGACGTGATCGCAGCGATGAGGACGTCGCCGTTGCCGATCGTGACCTTGCCCACAGGGTTCGTCGGCGCCGAGTCGCCAATGTGTGCAGCTTCCCGCGTGGTCCGGTTTGCCACCATTTCGAGATTCTGCCGAGGCGAGCCCGGCGTGGGGTCGACGTCCTGTTCGCCTGCTTCGCCATTCGTGGTCAGGGGATAGCGCACGTTCAGCGTATCGGCCGGCAGGTTGAATCCGTTGGCCTCGTTGGGCTTGCTGTAGAGCTCGGAGAACTTGGTGGCGAGGTGCCCGAGATCGATGCGGTCCTGCGGGCGTTTCGGGCCGGCGAGGCTGGGCGTCACAGTGCCGAGATCGAGCTTCACCACCTTGGTGTAGTTGAGCGCGCCAGGCGCGGGCATTCCGAAAAGCCCTTGCGCCTTGTAGTAGGCCTCGAAGCGCTCGACTTCTTCGTCGGTGCGGCCGGTGCCCTTGAAATAGGCCACCGTCATCTCGTCGACGGGAAAGAAGCCCATGGTCGCGCCGTATTCTGGCGCCATGTTGCCGATCGTCGCGCGGTCCGGCACCCCTATCGATGCAGCACCCGGGCCAAAGAACTCGACGAACTTGCCCACCACCTTCTCGCCACGCAGGATGGAAGTGACGTAGAGCACCAGATCGGTAGCGGTCACGCCCTCGCGCAACTTCCCGGTGAGCTCAAAGCCGACGACGTCCGGCGTCAGCATGTAGACCGGCTGGCCGAGCATCGCAGCCTCGGCCTCGATGCCGCCCACGCCCCAACCGACCACGCCGATACCGTTGATCATCGTCGTGTGGCTGTCGGTGCCGACCAGGGAATCAGGGTAGTACACGGGGGGATCGCCGTGGTCGCTGGCACTCTTGTAGACGCCGCGCGCAAAGTACTCGAGGTTGACCTGGTGGACGATGCCGAAGCCCGGCGGCACCACGCCGAAGGTGTCGAAGGCCTGCATCCCCCACTTCATGAACTGGTAGCGCTCGTTGTTGCGCTGGAACTCGAGCTTCATGTTGAGGTCGAGCGCCTTCGGCGTACCGTAGTAGTCCACCATGACCGAGTGGTCGACCACGAGATCCACCGGCACCAGCGGCTCGATGGTCTTGGGCGACTTGCCCAGCGTTTTTGCCACGCTGCGCATGGCCGCAAGATCGGCCAGGAGCGGCACGCCAGTGAAATCCTGCAGAACCACCCGCGTCACGACAAAGGGAATTTCCTCGGTGCGCTCCGCGTTGGGCGCCCAGTTGGCGAGCTGACTGACGTGTTCCGCCGTCACTTTCTGGCCGTCGCAGTTGCGCAGGACCGATTCGAGCACGATGCGGATCGAGACCGGCAGCTTTTCGACATTCGGGTACTGCTTGGCCAGTTCCTTGAGAGACCAGTACTTCCCGGCCTTGCCCGACGCGGTCTTGAAGGTTTTCAACATGGGGGCAAAGGCGTGAGCCAGTTCTTTGGCCATAGGGAAACTCCTGTGAATTCGTGGAAGCTCTCCAAAGATAGCAGGGTTCCATGACGTCGGCAGTAGTCCCAGGGCGCCAATCGCGCGGCTTTGCGATGACGTGAGAGGTCATGGCCGTTGCGCGCAGCTTCACTAGGATGGTGGCCATGAGCATCCACCACGCCTCCCCGACAGCGGCCGACCCGTTCGGCACTCATTTGCGCCATTGGCGCCAGCACCGTCGCCTGAGCCAGCTCGATCTGGCGAACGAGGCGCAGATTTCGACCCGCCACCTCAGTTATGTCGAAACCGGCCGTGCGGAGCCCAGCCGCGAAATGGTCCTGCGCCTGGCCGAACGGCTCGAAGTGCCGCTGCGAGAACGCAACGCGCTGCTGGTCGCCGCCGGTTACGCACCGATGTACCGGCAGCGCTCGCTGGACGACCCGGCGCTGGCCTCAGCCAAGCGGGCCGTCGAACTGGTCCTCAAAGGGCACGAACCGTTTCCCGCGCTGGCAATCGACCGGCACTGGAATCTCGTCGCGCACAACGCACTGGTGCCCTTCCTGATGGCAGGCGCTGCGCCGGAACTGCTCCAGGCCCCCATCAATGTCCTTCGACTCAGCCTTCACCCGGACGGCCTCGCCCCCCGGATCGCCAACCTGCGCCAGTGGCGAGCGCATCTGCTGGAGCGCCTTCAGCAGCAGATTGCCGCCACAGGCGACACCGCGCTATCGGCACTTCACGATGAGCTGGCCGGCTTTCCGCAACCTGAGGTCAGCCACGATGCCCCGGCGACCGGCGGCGAACTGGCAAACGTGGTGGTGCCCTTTCAGCTGGTGACGCCTGACGGCTTGCTGAGCTTTATCAGCACCACGACCATCTTCGGCACGCCGGTCGACGTGACGCTGCAGGAACTTGCCGTCGAATCGTTCTTTCCAGCGGATGCGCAGACTGCAAATGCCCTGGCTGCGCTCGCGGCGCAGCGGCCGGGCTGAATCGGCCCGGGCCGCCCGTCGATCAGGCTGCGACCGTCGCGGCGACTTCCTTGTAGTCGTCGATCTTGTCGAAGTTCAGGTACTGATAGATCTGCTTGCTGGAAGCATCGAGCACGCCGACATCGGTCATGTATTCCTCACGCGTAGGGATACGGCCCAGGCGCGAGCAGATCGCGGCGAGCTCTGCGCTGCCGAGATAGACATTGGTGTTCTTGCCCAGGCGGTTCGGGAAATTCCGCGTGCTGGTCGACATCACCGTCGCGCCTTCGCGCACCTGAGCCTGGTTGCCCATGCACAGCGAGCAGCCCGGCATTTCGGTGCGAGCACCGGCATTGCCGAACACGCCGTAGTGGCCTTCCTCGGTGAGCTGGTGCGCATCCATCTTGGTGGGCGGCGCGATCCACAGCTTGACCGGGATGTCGCGCTTGCCTTCGAGCAGCTTGGACGCAGCGCGGAAGTGGCCGATGTTCGTCATGCACGAGCCGATGAACACTTCGTCGATCTTTGCGCCGGCGACGTCGGACAGCGTCTTCACATCGTCCGGATCGTTCGGGCAGGCCACGATGGGTTCGTGGATGTCGGCCAGATCGATCTCGATCACGGCGGCGTAGTCGGCGTCGGCATCACCCTTGAGCAATTGCGGGTCCTTGAGCCATGCCTCTTGCGCGGCAATTCGGCGGCCCAGCGTGCGGGCGTCGGCATAGCCTTCGGCGATCATCCACTTCATCAGCGTGATGTTGCTGTTGATGTATTCGATGATCGGTTCCTTGTTCAGGTGCACCGTGCAACCGGCGGCCGAACGCTCCGCCGAGGCGTCACTCAGCTCGAACGCCTGCTCGACCTTGAGATCCGGCAAGCCCTCGATCTCGAGAATGCGGCCCGAGAAGATGTTCTTCTTGCCCTTCTTCTCGACCGTCAGCAGCCCTGACTTGATGGCGTAAAGCGGAATGGCATTGACGAGGTCGCGCAGCGTCACGCCCGGCTGCATCTTGCCCTTGAAGCGCACCAGCACCGATTCGGGCATGTCGAGCGGCATCACGCCCGTGGCGGCGGCAAAGGCCACGAGGCCCGAGCCGGCCGGAAAGCTGATGCCGATCGGAAAGCGCGTGTGGCTGTCGCCGCCCGTCCCCACCGTGTCCGGCGTCAGCAGGCGGTTGAGCCAGCTGTGGATCACGCCGTCGCCCGGACGCAGAGACACACCGCCGCGCGTAGAGATGAAGTCGGGCAGTTCGTGGTGCATCTTCACGTCCACCTTCTTGGGATAGGCAGCCGTGTGGCAGAACGATTGCATCACCAGGTCGGCGCTGAAGCCCAGGCACGCCAGGTCCTTCAGCTCGTCGCGGGTCATTGGGCCCGTGGTGTCCTGGCTGCCGACCGAGGTCATCTTCGGCTCGCAATAAGTGCCCGGGCGCACGCCCTGCCCCTCGGGCAGACCGCATGCACGCCCGACCATCTTCTGCGCGAGCGAAAAGCCCTTCTTGGTGTCCACCGGGCTGACCGGCAGGCGGAACAACGTGGAAACAGGCAGACCCAGCGCTTCGCGCGCCTTGGCCGTGAGGCCGCGGCCGATGATCAGCGGGATGCGCCCACCGGCACGCACTTCATCGAAGAGCACATCGCTCTTGACCTTGAATTCAGAGATGACCACGCCATTCTTCAGCGCCTTGCCTTCGTAGGGACGCAGCTCGACCACATCGCCCATTTCCATCTGGCTCACGTCCAGCTCGATCGGGAGTGCGCCGGCGTCTTCCATGGTGTTGTAGAAGATCGGCGCAATCTTGGTGCCCAGGCACACGCCGCCGAAGCGCTTGTTCGGGATGTAGGGAATGTCCTCGCCCGTAAACCACAGCACCGAATTGGTGGCGCTCTTGCGCGACGAACCCGTACCAACGACGTCGCCGACGTACGCGACCAGATGGCCCTTTTCCTTCAGCGATTCGATGAATTTGACGGGGCCGCGCTTGCCGTCTTCCTCGGGCTGGATGCCGGGACGCGCGTTCTTGAGCATCGCCAATGCGTGCATCGGGATGTCGGGACGGGTCGTGGCGTCCGGGGCGGGCGACAGATCGTCGGTGTTCGTTTCGCCGCTCACCTTGAAGACCGTCACGGTAAGGCTCTGGGGGACTTCGGGGCGGCTGGTGAACCATTCGGCATCGGCCCAGCTCTGGAGCACGGCCTTGGCATTGGCGTTGCCCTTGTCGGCCTTTTCCTGGACGTCATGGAATTGATCGAACATCAGGAGCGTCTTCTTGAGCCCCTCAGCGGCGACAGAACCCACTTCCGCATCGTCCAGCAGGTCGACCAATGGTCCGATGTTGTAGCCGCCGAGCATGGTGCCCAGCAGTTCCGTGGCGCGAGCGCGCGACAACAGCTTGCTCTTCTCAGTCCCATGTGCAACGGCAGCGAGATAGCTCGCCTTGACTTTGGCCGCGTCGTCCACGCCGGCAGGTACGCGATACGTCAGCAGATTGAGCAGGAACTCGGCTTCGGCGACGATCGGTGCCTTCATGAGCTCGATGAGTTCGGCGGTCTGCTTGGCGGTCAGCGGCAGCGGCGGGATGCCGAGCGCAGCGCGCTCGGCGACATGGTCAACGTAGGCTTGCAACATCTTTTCTTCTCCGGATACACAAATGGGTGGGCGGCTCCCGCTCGGGAAGCAAGAGCCGCGCCTTGGGGACTGCTACTTCTTCACGGGAGTCGCCGAATCAGCGCCTTCGAAGAGGCTCTTCGGCGGGTTCTTCTTCATGTCCTCAGCGACCTCGACCTGCTTGGCCGCCTGGCATTCGTCAGCCAGGCGCAAGCCCAGCTTCTGGCTCATCAGCATCGACTTGTTGCCAAGCTGCAGCCACATCGCTTCGGCACGCGGATCCTCCAGGCGGATTGCACCGGTGCGGCTTTCGACGGGGTGGAGGCGATAGCGCTTGCCGTCATGCGTCAGCGTGAAGAAGCCCGGCTTTTTCTCGTCGGCCTGGATGTTCACGCTGGCGCCGAGTTCGCACTTGATGGCGCCCGTGAAGACGCGTTCGGCGACCTTCAGGTCCTCGGGCGACAACGTCACGTCGGTTTCTTCGCTGATGGGCTGCTTTTCTTCCATCTTCTTGACGATCTTCTTCGGCAGCACCTTGTGGGTGATCTTCGACTTGGGTTTGGCCGGGGCGGTGGTCTGAGCCATAGCTGCCAGCGGCATTGCGAAGGCGGCAGCGGCAATCAGCGCGATTGTCTTCATGGTGTGATTCTTTCGGGGGTTGGGTTTCAGGGTGACGACGGGGCAAACCATGCCCGCGCCTCGCTTGGCAAGGTGCGGCCTGTGGCGTGCGCCCGTTCCAAGACCTGCCAGAAATGGCGGTAACTGGCGCGGTCATGCAATGTGCCATCGATGCTGACCGGCGCCCAAGCGGCATCGCTTGCGGCCGCGATTATTTTTGTAGCGATTTGAATCTGCCGATCATCGGGCGAAAACGCTTCGAGGATCGGGCGGATCTGGCTGGGGTGAATGCTCCACATGCGAGTGAAGCCGTACTCGTTGGCTGCTTTTTTGGCTGCTCCACGCATGGCTTCGATGTCGTTGAATTCGGTGACGACGCAATGCGAGGGCACTTTGCCGTGCGCGTGGGCGGCGGAAGCGATTTCAAGCTTGGCGCGCACCACCAGTGGATGAGTGAACTGGCCGGCAGCCCCCATGCCATCGGCCGGAATCGCACCGCCATGAGCGGACACGAAATCCATCAAGCCAAAGCTGAGCGACTGCACCCGCGAATGGGCTGCGATCTCGAATGAATGGTGAACGGCGAGCGGCGATTCGATCAACACGTGCAAAGGCAGTGCTTCGGCGCCGGCGGCATCGAGTGCTTCAACCGCCACGTGCACGTCTTCGATCGATTCGACCTTCGGCACCATCAGGTGGCTGAGCCGGTGGCCGGCGAGCCCCGCGATGGTGATCACGTCACCCGCAAAAGCCGGGTGATTGACCGGATGCACACGGACCCCGACTCGCATGGCCGGATCGGCAGCGAGCGCGAGTTCAGTGACCAGCGCCGCATGTTCCGCCTCGCCGCCAACAGGAGCGCCGTCCTCGCAATCCAGCGTGACGTCGAAGACGCAGGCGCCGAACTCCGCGGCCATCTCCGCCTGCAAGGCAAGGCTCTTGCGCATGCGCGCCTCGACTCCGCTGTAGTGATCGCAAACGGGCAGCACGACCGCGCCGGCCTGGGCGCCGAGGAGAACCTGGCGCGGATGAACAACTGACGAATCCGCGCTCATTCGTGCAACCTCATGCCTTTCGCCGCGCGACGATGAACATGCGCGGGAATGCAAGCAGCAAGCGGCCGTCGGCTCGCGGTGGGTATGAAGTCGCAATCCGGCGCTCGTATTCAGCCAGGTAACTGGCCTGCAGCTCCGGGGTCAGGCGGTCGACGAAAGGCTTGAGGCCGGTGCCGCGAACCCATTCGACGATGGACGCCGCGGAAGCCATCGGATGTTGATAGGCGGTACGCCAGACATCCACGTTTTCCGCGTCTGCGGCGAGGAGGTCGTAGTAGCCCTCAATGCCCAGCAGTTCCGTGCGCACCCTGTCCGCATCGCCGATGGCCTGCGCCCACGGCGCTTCGCCCGCGACCTCGCGCATCACGCGATGCGTAGGCTCCTGCCGGTTGTCGGGCATCTGGATCGCCAGAACGCCGCCTGGCGCCAACGCAGCGAAGAGCCTCGGAATGAGCGTCCCGTGATCAGGCACCCATTGAAGAGCCGCGTTCGCGTAGATGAGGTCGGGTGGCGACTCCGGCTGCCACGCGGAGATGTCGCTGAGCTCGAAGCGCGCCTGCGGCAGACGCTCGCGCGCACTCTTCAGCATGGCTTCGGAGTTGTCGGTCCCAACGACTTGCGCCGCCGGAAACCGATGCACCAGCAGCTCGGTGGAATTGCCCGGGCCGCAGCCGAGGTCGTATATGCGAGCGGCCTCTGTCAGAGGCACCCGCGCAAGCAGTTCCTGCGCGGGGCGCGTGCGCTCATCCTCGTATCGACGATAGAGCGCGGGGTTCCAGTCGAGCATGGCTGGCGTGCGTACTCAGAGCAGATGGGCGACGCCAGCCTGTTCGTCTTGCAGTTCCTTGAGCGTCTTGTTGATGCGCTCCTGGCTGAAAGCGTCGATCTCGAGTCCTTCGACCAGCTTGTATTCGCCGTTCTCGGTGGTGACCGGGAAACCGAAGATCACGTCCTTGGGGATGCCGTATTGGCCGTCGGACGGGATGCCCATCGTGACCCACTTGCCCTTCGAGCCCAAAGCCCAGTCGCGCATGTGGTCGATGGCGGCATTGGCCGCCGACGCAGCCGACGACAGGCCGCGCGCTTCGATGATCGCGGCGCCGCGCTTGCCGACGGTCGGCAGGAACACGTCGGCGTTCCAGACCTGGTCGTTGATCAGGTCCTTGACGCTCTTGCCGCCGACGGTGGCAAAGCGGTAGTCGGCGTACATCGTGGGCGAGTGGTTGCCCCAGACTGTGAGCTTCTCGATGTCGCCCACGGCCGTGCCGGTCTTGGCGGCGATCTGGCTGGCTGCGCGGTTGTGGTCGAGGCGCAGCATGGCGGTGAAATTCTTGCGCGGCAGGCTCGGTGCGCTCTTCATGGCGATGTACGCATTGGTGTTGGCAGGGTTGCCGACCACGAGCACCTTGACGTTGCGGCTCGCGACCTGGTCGAGCGCCTTGCCCTGGGCGGTAAAGATCTGGGCGTTGGCGGCCAGCAGGTCGGCGCGCTCCATGCCGGGTCCGCGTGGGCGAGCGCCTACCAGCAACGCGTAGTCGGCGTCCTTGAAGGCGACCAGCGGGTCACCCGTAGGGACCACGCCCGCGAGCAGCGGAAACGCGCAATCTTCCAGTTCCATGATGACGCCCTTGAGCGCCTTCTGGGCCTTCTCGTCGGGGATCTCGAGCAGTTGCAGGATGACCGGCTGGTCCTTGCCGAGCATTTCGCCGGAGGCGATGCGGAACAGCAGGGCGTAACCGATTTGGCCAGCGGCGCCGGTGACGGCAACGCGAACAGGCTTTTTGCTCATGGGAAAACTCCAGGAAATGGTGAAAACGGTGCATGGCCGCGGAGTGCGGCCGCGAGGTCGGCCCGGACGATGGCGCCCTGGCTTCAGGCCGTCTGCGATTTTATGCCGATTTGAAGTAGCGATGGCGCCTGTCTTATGTCTTATATAAGATGTCGACCGCGCGGCGCCCCAGCCCTGCGATCGACTCTCATGACCACCACCCCCACTGCCATCGCGGATCTCTCGGCACCGTCGTTCAGCCCGCTCTATCAGCAGATCAAATCCTTGATCCTGCAGAGCCTGCACGCCGGCGAGTGGAAACCGGGGGAGCCGATCCCGAGCGAAATCGACCTTGCCGCGCGCTTCCGCGTCAGCCAAGGCACGGTGCGCAAGGCGATCGACGAGTTGGCTGCCGAAAACCTCGTTGTGCGTCGCCAGGGCAAGGGCACCTTCGTCGCGACCCATGCCGAACAACATGTCCAATACCGCTTCCTGAAGCTGGTGCCCGACAGCGGCGACGTCGACAGCGAAGGCCCCGCCCAGCGCGAAATCGTCGACTGCCGGCGTCAGCGCGCCACCGCCGACGTTGCACGCCTGCTGGCGCTTCGCACCGGCGATGCCGTGCTGCAAGTGCGGCGCGTGCTGGCCTACCGCGGTACGCCCACCATCCTCGAAGACCTCTGGCTACCCGGCGCGCCTTTCAAGGGACTCACGGCAGAGCGCCTCGCTGCATGGCACGGACCGATGTATTCATTGTTCGAGACCGAGTTCGGCGTTCGCATGGTCCGCGCCGAAGAAAAGATTCGCGCAGTGTTGCCCGACGCCGCGCAGGCCGCGCTACTCGCGGTGCCGGCTGCGACCCCGCTGCTCAGCGTCGAACGGGTCGCCCACACTTACCACGACACCCCGATGGAATTGCGCCGCGGCCTCTACAGGACCGACTCCCATCATTACCGCAACCAGCTCGGGTGATGTACCGTCCTACCCTCTCGCAAGCCGCGAGCAACACGCTTGTTGCATTGCAATAGAATTTTGAGTTGTTTGCATTTCTGCTACAGAGCAAGCCGCCCCTCGAAAAATTCCGAAAGTCCCCATGACAGAGCTGGCCACACCACCCCGACCGCGACGTGAATTCCGCAACATCAACGCCATCACCGACTTGACCACCTACCGGCTCCCTCCGGCCGGCGTGGTGTCGATCCTTCACCGCGTGAGCGGCGTGCTGTTGTTCCTGCTGATGCCTTTCATCATCTGGATGTTCGACACCTCCGTGTCTTCCGAGATCTCGTTCGCCCGCTTCAAAGCCGCCTTCAGCAGCGGCCTTGGTTTCGTGCCGGGCTGGTTCATCAAGCTCGTTGTGCTCGCGATGATCTGGGCTTACCTGCATCACTTCACCGCCGGCCTGCGCCATCTGTGGATGGATGTGAGCCACAAGGCCGTGAACAAGGATTTCGGCAAGAGCTCTGCCGTCGCCACGCTGGCGATCAGCATTCTGCTGACCATCGTCCTCGGCGCCAAGCTGTTCGGCCTCTACTGACAAGGAACATTCGATGTCTGTGAACTACGGCTCCAAGCGCACTGTTGTCGGTGCGCATTACGGTTTGTTCGATTGGCTCAGCCAGCGCATCACGGGCGCGCTGATGGCGATCTTCACCATCATCCTGCTGGCGCAGGTGATCTTCTCGCGAGGCCCGATCGGCTACGACCTTTGGGCTGGCATCTTTGCCGCGCAATGGATGAAGGTGCTTACCTTCGTCGTGATTGCATCGCTGCTCTATCACGTGTGGGTCGGCATGCGCGACGTCTGGATGGACTACGTCCGACCTGTCGGCATTCGCCTCTTGCTGCAAGTCTTCACGATGGTCTGGCTTCTGGCCTGCGCGGGCTGGGCCATTCAAGTGCTTTGGAGGCTGTGATGCCTCCAAGCTTTTCGTTTCACGTAACCGTTGTCCCCCGAGAGGGCGAGGCCTCCCTTCGGACGGCCCGGCAGGAGTCCTGACCCCATGACCTATACAAAAGAACAAATCACGAAGCGCAGGTTCGACGTCGTCATCATCGGCGCCGGCGGTTCCGGCATGCGCGCCTCGCTGCAATTGGCGCGTGCCGGCCTCAACGTGGCCGTGCTGTCCAAGGTATTTCCGACGCGCTCGCACACCGTCGCCGCGCAGGGCGGGGTCGGCGCCTCGCTCGGCAACATGAGCGAAGACAACTGGCACTATCACTTCTACGACACGATCAAGGGTTCCGACTGGCTCGGCGACCAGGACGCGATCGAATTCATGTGCCGTGAAGCTCCGAAGGTCGTCTACGAACTCGAACACTTCGGCATGCCGTTCGACCGCAATCCGGACGGCACGATCTACCAGCGCCCCTTCGGCGGGCACACGGCCAACTACGGCGAGAAACCTGTGCAGCGTGCCTGCGCGGCGGCTGACCGCACCGGCCATGCGATGCTGCATACGCTCTATCAAAAGAACGTCGAAGCTCGCACCCAGTTCTTCGTCGAATGGATGGCGCTGGACCTGATCCGTGACGCCGACGGCGACGTGGTCGGCGTCACCGCCCTCGAAATGGAAACCGGCGACCTGCACATCCTGCAGGCCAAGACGGTGCTGCTGGCCACCGGCGGCGCGGGACGCATCTTCGCGGCATCGACCAACGCATTCATCAACACCGGCGACGGACTGGGCATGGCCGCACGCGCTGGCATTCCCTTGCAGGACATGGAGTTCTGGCAGTTCCACCCGACCGGTGTGGCCGGCGCCGGCGTGCTGCTGACCGAAGGCTGCCGCGGCGAGGGCGCGATCCTGCTGAACAGCAACGGTGAGCGCTTCATGGAGCGCTACGCGCCAACCCTGAAGGACCTCGCACCCCGTGACTTCGTCTCGCGTTCGATGGACCAGGAGATCAAGGAAGGCCGAGGCTGCGGTCCCAACAAGGACTACGTGCTGCTGAAGCTCGATCACCTCGGCGCAGAAACGATCCACAAGCGCCTGCCCTCGGTGTATGAGATCGGCGTCAATTTCGCCAACGTCGACATCACCAAGGAGCCGATCCCGGTCGTGCCGACGATTCACTATCAGATGGGCGGCATTCCCACCAACATCAACGGCCAGGTCGTCGTCCAGCAAGGCGAGGACAACAGTGCCGTGGTCAATGGGCTCTATGCCGTCGGCGAATGCTCATGCGTGAGCGTGCACGGTGCCAACCGCCTGGGCACGAATTCGCTGCTCGACCTGCTGGTTTTCGGCCGCGCGGCCGGCAACCACATTGTCGAATTCAACGACAAGCTGAAGGAACACAAGCCGCTGCCGGCCGACGCCGCCGACCGCACCTTGGAGCGCCTCAACCAACTCGAACAATCCACCAGCGGCGAATACGCGCAGGACGTGGCCAACGAGATCCGCGCGGTCATGCAGCAGCACGCTGCGGTGTTTCGCAAGCAGGCGTCCATGGATGAAGGCGTCCAGAAGATCGCCGCGGTGCGCGAACGCGTTGCCGCCGTCACCCTCAAGGACAAGTCGCGGGTTTTCAACACGGCACGCATCGAGGCACTGGAAGTCGACAACCTGATCGAAGTCGCGCAGGCAACAATGGTTTCGGCCGCCGCACGCAAGGAATGCCGCGGCGCTCATACGGTCGAAGACTACGAGCGCCCGGCGGACGATCCCGTCGCGCCGCTCGGCCGGGACGACGTCAACTGGATGAAGCACACGCTTTGGTACAGCCAGGACAACCGCCTCTCGTACAAGCCCGTCAAGCTGCAGCCACTGACTGTCGACTCCGTGCCGCCCAAGGTCCGCACGTTCTGATATTCGACGATCAGCCTTTCCACGTCACAAGATCACAAGGCCCACGATGAAGCGCACATTTCAAATTTATCGCTACGACCCGGACAAGGACGCCAAGCCCTACATGCAAACCGTCGAGATCGAACTCGACGGTCACGAACGCATGCTGCTCGATGCGCTGATGAAGCTCAAGGCGCAGGACCCGAGCCTGTCATTCCGGCGCTCATGCCGCGAGGGCGTTTGCGGCTCGGACGCCATGAACATCAATGGCAAGAACGGCTTGGCCTGTCTCACCAACATGCTGACGCTCAAGGGCACGATCGTGCTGAAGCCTCTGCCCGGCCTGCCCGTCATCCGCGATCTGATCGTCGACATGACGCAGTTCTTCAAGCAGTACAACTCGATCAAACCGTATCTTCAGAACGACACGGTTCCGCCCGAAAAGGAACGCCTCCAGTCGCCGGAAGAGCGCGACGAGCTCAACGGGCTCTATGAGTGCATCCTCTGCGCGAGTTGCTCGACCAGTTGCCCCAGCTTCTGGTGGAATCCAGACAAGTTCGTCGGCCCGGCGGGACTGCTTCAGGCCTACCGCTTCATCGCGGACAGCCGAGACGAAGCCACTGGCGAGCGCCTCGACAACCTCGAAGACCCGTACCGCCTGTTCCGTTGCCACACGATCATGAATTGCGTGGACGTGTGCCCGAAGGGCCTGAACCCCACGAAGGCCATCGGCAAGATCAAGGAATTGATGGTGCGCCGCGCCATCTAAGCCAAGCCTGGACATCATGCAAGCCACGGACGACCTCAACCAGCCGATCAGCGAGCGAGCGCTGAGCAAGCTGAAATGGCGTTGTCGGCGCGGCTTGCTCGAAAACGACCTGTTCATTGCCCGCTTTTTCGAGCGGCACGAGGCAAGCCTGACCGTTGGGCAGGCGCAGGCACTGGAGACATTGATGGACCTGTCAGACAACGATCTGCTCGACCTTTTGCTTCGCCGAAAGGAGCCTGAGCCCGAACGGGCCGGGGCCGGAGTGATCGAACTGCTGCAGTTGATGCGCACTGATGGCGCGCAATTCCTATCTTCCTGAACATATCCATTGAAAGACCCGAAATGAAAGCATCCGAGACCAAGGCCACACTGTCATTCAGCAACGGCGGCCAAAACGTCGATCTACCCATCTACAAGGGAACGATGGGCCCCGACGTGATTGACATCCGCAAGCTGTACGCGCAGACGGGCATGTTCACCTACGACCCGGGCTTCATGTCGACGGCCTCGTGCGAATCCGCCATCACCTACATCGACGGCGACAAGGGCGAACTGCTCTATCGCGGCTATCCCATCGAGCAACTCGCGACCAACTGCGACTTCCTCGAAACCTGCCACCTGCTGCTGTACGGTGAGCTGCCCAACGCCGATCAAAAGGTGGGCTTCACGAAACTCGTGACCAACCACACGATGGTCAACGAGCAGATGCAGTTCTTCCTGCGAGGCTTCCGCCGTGATGCGCACCCAATGGCGATCATGACGGGCCTGGTGGGCGCGTTGTCGGCCTTCTATCACGACAGCACGGACATCAACAATCCGAAGCATCGCGAAATCGCCGCGATCCGCCTGATCGCCAAGATGCCGACCCTGGTCGCCATGGCTTACAAGTACACCGTGGGCCAGCCCTACATGTACCCGAAGAACGAACTCAGCTACGCGGGCAACTTCCTGCACATGATGTTCGCGACCCCCTGCGAAGAGTACAAGGTCAGCCCCGTGCTCGAGCGCGCGCTCGACCGCATCTTCATCCTGCATGCAGACCACGAGCAGAACGCCTCGACCTCGACGGTGCGCCTGTGCGGCTCGTCGGGCACCAACCCGTTCGCGGCCATCGCAGCGGGCGTCGCCTGCCTCTGGGGCCCGGCGCATGGTGGCGCGAATGAAGCGGCACTCAATATGCTCTACGACATCCAGAAGGCTGGCGGCGTCGAAAAGATCGGCGAGTTCATCAAGCAGGTCAAGGACAAGAACTCCAACGTCAAGCTGATGGGCTTCGGGCATCGTGTCTACAAGAACTACGATCCGCGCGCCAAGCTGATGCAGGAAACCTGCAAGGAAGTCCTCGGCGAGTTGGGCCTTGAGAACGACCCATTGTTCAAACTGGCCATGGCGCTTGAAAAGATCGCTTTGGAAGACGAATACTTCGTGTCGCGCAAGCTCTACCCGAACGTGGACTTCTACTCGGGCATCGTGCAGCGCGCCATCGGCATTCCGGTGCCGCTCTTCACCGCCGTCTTTGCGCTGGCACGCACGGTCGGTTGGATTGCCCAGCTGAACGAAATGATCGGTGACCCGGACTACAAGATTGGCCGTCCGCGCCAGTTGTTCGAAGGCTCGCCCAAGCGCGACGTCAAGCCGATCACCCAACGCTGATTCCGGTTGGCCCTCAGCCAGGAAAGCTGCCTTCGGGCAGCTTTTTTGCGTTTCGGCTTACAGGATCGAATTCACCGGATCGGTAGCTTCGCGATCGGAGGGTCACTCCTTCATCCGTCAATTCGAATCCTAAGGAGTTCATCATGAAAAAGATCGCTGCACTGGTCGCCGTCACCTTCGCCTTCGTCTTTCCGCTCGCCGGCTGCAACACCATGAAGGGCGCGGGCCAAGATATACAGAAGGGTGGGCAAAAGATGGAAGACGCGGCGCAGAAGAAGCAATAGCGCAAAAGCAAACGCGAAGGCAATGCAAACAGATGCTGCGGCGCTCATCGCGCCGCGGCAATAAAGTCATCGCAGATCACGATGACCACGCATTGAAAACAGAGAGAAAATAGGGCTCACCATCTCTGAACGAGATGCCACAGCCCCATGAACTCCTCCGAACGCAGCTTCGCCCGCCGCATCGACCTGACGTCGCTGCAATTGTTCGTGGCCGTCTGCGAATTGGGCAGCATCGGACGGGCGGCAGAGCGCGAGTTCATCGCGGCCTCCGCCATCAGCAAGCGCCTGTCGGACCTCGAGGCCACCCTCGGCACTCCTCTCCTCTATCGGCATGCGCGCGGCGTCGACCTGACTCCCGCGGGCGAAAGCCTGCTCCATCACGCCAGATCGGTCCTCTACAGCCTTGAGAAGATGCAGGGCGAACTGAGCGAATACGCGGATGGCGTGCGCGGCCACGTGCGGGTTCACGCCAATATTTCCGCAATCGTCCAGTTTTTGCCGGAAGACCTCGGGGCCTTCGCGCGCGAGCACGACGCCATCAAGATCGACCTTGAAGAGCATCTCAGCAGCGAGGTGGTCCGGGCCGTGCACGAAGGCGCCGCCGACGTGGGCGTTTGCCATCTGCCAGAGGGCACGGGCGAACTGCAGAGTCTGCTCTATCGCAAGGACTCGCTGGTCTTGGTCGTCCCGGCGGGGCATCCGCTTGGCGTGAATCAAGCCGTTGATTTCGCGGACTCCCTGGATTTCGACCACGTCGGGCTGCACACCAACAGTTCCATCTACGTTGCCATGCACCAGGCCGCGCTTGCCGAAAATCGCACCATCAAGCTGCGCATTCACGTCACAGGACTCGATGCCATGTGCCGAATGATCGACAACGGGTTGGGCATTGGGGTCATGCCGTTTCGCGCTTTCGAACTCATGCAGGGCGGCATCGCCGGTGGCTTGAAAAGCATCGCGCTCAACGACGGATGGGCTGCACGCGAAATCCGCCTGATCGCGCGCGATTTCTCCACCTTGCCCGTAGCGGCCCGGACGCTCGTCAAACATCTGCATGCGCCTTCCGGGGCCTCTGACCAACTCACCGCGTAGGCACCTCCGCACGACACAATCATCACCCACGAAAGAGACCACCATGGCACGCACGCTCTACGACAAGCTTTGGGACGAACACGTCGTCCATACGGAAGAAGACGGCACCGCGATCCTCTACATCGACCGTCACCTCGTCCATGAAGTGACCAGCCCCCAGGCGTTCGAAGGACTGCGCGAAGCCGGGCGAAAGCTGTGGCGCATCAGCTCTGTCGTGGCCACGGCCGATCACAACACGCCGACCACTCATTGGGAGCGCGGCTATGACGGCATCGCCGATCCGATCAGCAAGGAGCAGATCACCACGCTCGACACCAACATCAAGGAATTCGGCGCGGCCGCGTTCTTTCCGTTCCTGAGCAAGCGCCAGGGCATCGTGCACGTGATCGGCCCCGAATCCGGTGCCACGCTGCCGGGCATGACGGTCGTATGCGGCGACTCGCACACCTCCACGCACGGCGCGTTCGGCGCGCTCGCGCATGGCATTGGCACGAGCGAAGTCGAGCACGTCATGGCCACTCAGACGCTGCTCGCCAAGAAGGCGAAGAACATGCTCGTGAAGGTCGAGGGCAAACTGCCGCTGGGCTGCACGGCCAAGGACATCGTGCTCGCGATCATCGGCAAGATCGGCACCGCGGGCGGCACGGGCTACACCATCGAATTTGCCGGGTCCGCGATTCGCGACCTGAGCATGGAAGGCCGCATGACGGTGTGCAACATGGCGATCGAAGCCGGCGCGCGCGCCGGGCTGGTCGCCGTGGACCAAAAGACGATCGACTACGTCAAGGGACGTCCGCTCTCGCCCAACGGCGTCGAGTGGGACCAGGCCGTGGCCTACTGGAGCACGCTGCACTCCGATGCCGGCGCGCATTTCGACACCGTGGTCGAACTCGACGCAACGCAGATCAAGCCGCAGGTGACGTGGGGTACTTCGCCCGAGATGGTTGTGCCGGTCGACGGCCGCGTGCCCGATCCGGACAAGGAAAAGGACGCGAACAAGCGCGGCGCGATCGAACGCGCCCTCACCTACATGGGGTTGGAACCGAACAAGCCCATGAACGACATCCTTATCGACAAGGTGTTCATCGGCTCCTGCACCAACAGCCGCATCGAGGACATGCGCGAAGCCGCCGCCATGGTCAAGAAGCTGGGGCAGAAGGTCGCGAAGAACGTCAAGCTCGCGATGGTGGTTCCCGGGTCCGGCCTCGTGAAGGAGCAGGCCGAGCGAGAAGGCCTCGACCAGATCTTCAAGGCCGCAGGTTTCGAGTGGCGCGAACCGGGCTGTTCGATGTGCCTCGCGATGAATGCCGACCGCCTGGAGCCGGGCGAGCGCTGCGCGTCGACCAGCAACCGCAATTTCGAAGGACGCCAAGGCGCGGGTGGTCGCACCCATCTTGTCAGCCCGGCCATGGCCGCGGCCGCTGCCGTGCACGGCCATTTTGTCGACGTGCGTCAATTCGCCTGAACCAGGAGCACACACCATGCAGAAATTCACCGTGCACAAGGGCCTCGTGGCGCCGATGGACCGCGAGAACGTCGACACTGACGCCATCATTCCCAAGCAATTCCTGAAGTCGATCCGCAAGACCGGCTTCGGCCCCAACCTGTTCGATGCCTGGCGCTACCTGGACCCGGGCGAGCCGGGCCAGGACCCGAAGTCCCGCAAGCCGAATCCGGCTTTCGTGCTGAACCAGCCGCGCTACGCGGGCGCTTCGGTGCTGCTTGCGCGCAAGAACTTCGGCTGTGGGTCGTCCCGCGAGCACGCGCCGTGGGCGCTCGATCAATACGGCTTTCGCGCCATCATCGCGCCGAGCTATGCCGACATCTTCTTCAACAACAGCTTCAAGAATGGCCTGCTGCCGATCGTGCTGAGCGAATCGCAGGTCGCGCAGCTCTTTGACGAGACCTTCGCGTTTCCAGGCTACAGCCTGACGATCGACCTTGAACGCCAGGTCGTGGTCAAGCCGGACGGCGCCGAGATTCCGTTCGAAGTCCAGGCTTTCCGCAAGTACTGCCTGATCAATGGTCTGGACGACATCGGCCTCACCTTGCGCCACAAGGACAAGATCAAGGCTTTCGAAACAGAACGCCTGACTACGAAGCCTTGGCTGACTCATCAGCTGATCGCCTGACCCCTCACCGCCCCAAAACACAACCTCCGGAAGACAGACCTTCATGAAAATCGCAGTACTCCCCGGCGACGGCATCGGCACCGAGATCGTGGCCGAGGCACTCCGCGTCCTCGAAGCGCTTGACCTCTCATTTGAGACCGAATCGGCGCTTGTTGGTGGCGCAGCCTACGAGGCGCATGGACACCCGCTGCCCGAATCCACGCTCAAGCTTGCCAAAGAAGCCGACGCGGTTCTCTTCGGGGCCGTGGGCGATTGGAAATACGACAAACTCGAGCGCTCCCTGCGGCCGGAGCAGGCCATTCTTGGCTTGCGCAAGAACCTTGGCCTGTTCGCGAATTTTCGACCGGCGATTTGCTATGAGCAGCTAGTGGATGCGTCCAGCCTCAAGCCCGAACTGATCGCGGGGCTCGACATCCTCATCATCCGGGAACTCACTGGCGACATCTATTTCGGCCAGCCGCGCGGCCGCCGCACCGCAACCGACGGCCACTTCCCCGGCACCGAAGAAGCCTTCGACACCATGCGCTACTCGCGCCCGGAAGTCGAGCGGATCGCCCACGTGGCATTCCAGGCGGCGCGCAAGCGCAGCAAGCGCGTGACCAGCGTGGACAAGGCCAATGTGCTGGAGACTTTCCAGTTCTGGAAGGACATCGTGACCGAGGTCGGCAAAGAATATCCGGACGTCGAGCTCGACCACATGTACGTCGACAACGCGGCCATGCAATTGGTCAAGGCGCCCAAGAAGTTCGACGTGGTGGTCACCGGCAACATGTTCGGCGACATTCTTTCCGACGAAGCCGCGATGCTCACCGGCTCGATCGGCATGCTGCCCTCGGCGTCGCTCAACTCGAGCAATCAGGGCCTTTACGAGCCCAGCCACGGAAGTGCGCCAGACATCGCGGGCAAAGGGGTTGCCAACCCTTTGGCTACAATCTTGTCCGCTGCCATGATGCTCCGCTTTTCCCTGAACCAACCCGAAGCTGCCGACCGAATCGAGTCGGCGGTCAAGTACGTGCTGGCTCAGGGTTTGCGTACGGCAGACATATGGTCCGCTGGTACCACCAAGGTCGGAACCCGCGAAATGGGCGATGCTGTGGTGGCTGCCATCACCAAAAAGACGATTACCGGCTAACCGCAGCCCGATTCGTCACGCCCCTCCCCGGCTCTGACGAGCCGGGCGCAAAGAGAAGACAACTTTCTTTTTTCACAAGGGCAAACTGAAATGGCGAACGCAAATCAACCTCTTGTCGGCCTCGTAGGCTGGCGCGGCATGGTCGGCTCGGTCCTGATGGATCGCATGCAGGCCGAAGGCGACTTCGGACTGATCGAGCCGGTTTTCTTCTCGACTTCCAATGCAGGCGGCAAGGCCCCGGCAATGGCGAAGAACGAGACTACGCTGAAGGATGCCCATGACATCGATGCACTCAAGAAGTGCGACATCGTCATCACGGCCCAGGGCGGCGACTACACCACCGAAGTTTTCCCGAAGCTGCGCGCGGCTGGATGGAAGGGGCATTGGATCGATGCGGCGTCCACGCTGCGCATGAACGATGACGCAATCATCGTGCTCGATCCGGTCAATCTGCCCGTCATCGAAAACGCTCTGGCCAAGGGCGGCAAGAACTGGATCGGCGGCAATTGCACCGTTAGTTGCATGCTCATGGGCGTCGGTGCGCTCTACAAGGCAGGCTTGGTCGAGTGGATGACCAGCATGACCTACCAGGCAGCTTCCGGCGGTGGCGCGCAGCACATGCGCGAGTTGCTCACCCAGTTCGGCACGATCAACGCCGAAGTCCGCGCGCTCCTCGACGATCCGAAGTCTGCCATCCTCGAAATCGACCGCAAGGTACTCGCCAAGCAACAATCCCTCTCCGCGGCTGAAACGGCGAACTTCGGTGCGCCTCTCGGCGGCAGCCTCATCCCTTGGATCGACAAGGATCTGGGCGACGGCATGAGCAAGGAAGAATGGAAGGGCGGCGCAGAGACCAACAAGATCCTGGGCCAAGGCGCGGGCTTCGGAACGGCCGAGACCCCCGTAGACGGCTTTTGCGTTCGGATCGGTGCGATGCGCTGCCACAGCCAGGCGCTCACCTTCAAGCTCAAGAAGAACGTGTCCGTGGCCGACGTCGAGGCATTGATTGCTGCCGACAACCCGTGGGTCAAGGTCGTTCCGAACAATCGCGAAGCCACGGTCAAGGACCTGACGCCGGTTGCAGTCACCGGAACGATGTCGATCCCGGTTGGGCGCCTTCGCAAGCTGGCGATGGGCCCCGAATATCTCGGCGCATTCACCATCGGAGATCAACTGCTTTGGGGCGCGGCCGAACCGCTGCGCCGCATGCTGCGCATCCTTCTGGAAGCCTGAGCCGGCGCCAGCGCGTCCTCCGGGACGCGCGCCGTTGCTGCGCCGCAACGGGCGATGCATGACGAAGTTTGCACGCACTGGGTAGATAAGGCCTGTTGCCTTGTCACTGGGGGGTGTTGATGTTAACGTCCCCTTACACTTTGGGCCGAGCTGCCCCTTACAGCATGACACGACAACCGTTGACCGCGGCCCGCCTCTCGGCCACACGTCCCGCTCCGACGACCATCGGTCGTGGGCAGCTTTCAGTACTAAGTGCAGCTGTCGCGGTGGCCTTGGGGGCGTTCAGCGCCGACACGAGCGCCGTCACGCTGGGGCGCCTCAACATCCAATCAGCCCTCGGCGAACCACTTCGCGCTGAAGTCGAAGTTGCGGACATCACTCCAGCCGAAGCGGACGGCCTCAAAGTCAGCATCGCTTCGTCGGAAGCCTTCAAGGCAGCGGGAGTGCCCTATAACTCAGCGCTTTCCGACGTCCGTGTCGGCGTCCAGCGGCGGACTGATGGGCGCTACGTGGTGCGACTCACCAGCAACCGGCTGGTCAGCGAACCATTCATCGATCTGCTGCTGGAAGCCAACTGGAGTTCCGGACGAATCGTCCGCGACTACACGGTACTGCTCGATCCTCCTACCAGCCGCCAGGCAGCCGCGCCCGTTGCGCCAACGGCGCCACAGATCAGCGCGCGACCGCAATCCGCGGCACCCGTCGCGGTTCAGGCACCGCCGGTTCGCTCGCAGCGGCCCGCTGCGGCGCCGATAGCACCTCCGGCGCCCGATGCGGTTCGCACGGGAACAGGCTCGGGATCCGGATCGGGAGACCAGCAGGTCACCGTGAAAGCAGGCGACACCGCGAGCAAGATTGCCGGCGCGTACAAGCCCGCCGACGTATCGCTCGACCAGATGCTGGTGGCGCTTCTACGCGCCAATCCCAATGCCTTCATCGGTGGGAACGTCAATCGGATCAAGGCGGGCGCGGTGCTGGAAGTGCCAGGTGCTTCACAAGCCGAAGCGATTCCGCCGGGTGACGCCAAGCGCACTGTCGTCGCACAGAGCCGTGATTTCGGCGATTACCGCCGACGTCTTGCGGAAAACGCACCGGCGTCCCAGGTGGCCGATGCCAGCCGCCAGGCGACCGGCAAGCTGCAAGCCAATGTCGAAGATCGCAATGCAGCGAACGCCTCCAGCGACAAGCTGAAGATTTCGCAGGGCATCGCGGCGGGCCACGCCAGCGACGAGCAGATTGCCCAAGCCCGACAGGCACAGGAAAGCAACGCCCGCGTTGCCGAGTTGTCGAAGAACATCAGCGATCTGAACAAGCTGCAAGCTGCCGGCACCAATGCTTCGCCTGCCGCTGCCGCGAGTTCTGCGTCTGGCGTTCCAGCCGCGGCCACTGCTCCTGCTCCTGCTCCTGCTCCTGCTCCTGCTCCTGCTCCTGCTCCTGCTCCTGCTCCTGCTCCTGCCTCTGCTCCCGCCGCCACTGCGGCGCCAAGCGCTACAGCCACGCCCGCATCTCCCGCAGTTCCACCACTCGTCGCACCGACCTCTCCCGCGGCCGCCGTAGCCAGCACTTCCGCAGCAACCGCTCCTGCGCCTGCGGCAGGCGCAACGCCGGGCGCAGATGCTCCCGCACCGGCACCTGCACCGGCCGCCGCGGCCATACCGGCGCCGAAGGCGGCAAAGCCGGCTGCGCCCCCACCTGCCGAGCCAAGTTTCATGACGGAGTTGCTCGACAACCCTCTCATGGTTGGAGCGGCGGCGCTGATCGCCTTGCTGATCGGATTCCTGCTCTACCGAGTGCTTGGCCGCAAGCGCCGCGACGCTGGCGACAGCGTGTTCATCGAAAGCCGGATTCCCAAGGACTCCTTCTTCGGCGCCAGCGGAGGCGAATCGGTCGACACGAAGAATCGTGGGAATTCGGTCGTTTCGTCGCTGTCTTACTCGCCGAGCCAACTCGATGCCGGCGATGTCGATCCTGTCGCGGAAGCCGATGTCTACCTGGCCTACGGTCGCGATCTGCAAGCCGAGGAAATCCTGCGCGAGGCACTGCGTGCCAATCCCGAGCGCACCGCGATTCACCTCAAGTTGCTCGAGATCCACGCCAAGCGCCGTGACCTGCGCGCCTACGAAGCGCTCGCCGCAGACGTCCACAAGTTGACCGGCGGAGCCGGCACCGAATGGAACCGCGTGGTCGAACTCGGCAAAGAGCTGGATCCTGGCAACCCGTTGTACGAGTCGGGCAGCCGCGGCGTCTCCGCAGCGGAAGCGGCAGCCTTCGCTGGAACGCTTGCAGCGGCCTCGACGGCGCCGGCCCCCTTGGCCGCAAGCACCGCAGAACCGGCGGCAGCGCCCCCACCTGCCTTCGTTCCCTCCGTCGCACCGCTGGACTTCGACCTCGACTTGAGCAAGCCGCCGGCACCCGCCGCAACGGCGCCGGCGCCCATCAGCGCCACGCTTCCGCCCGTGCCGCCCCAGCCCATCCGCGAGATCCCTCGTGCGGTCCCGACCAACGGCGGCATGAACGGGCATGCCGCTCCAACGCAGGCACCGAAGCTCGATCTCGAGAACGACTTCGATACCGCTCCCGGTGCACTGGAGCCGATCACGCGCGCACCTTCATCGTCCGATGACGAGCGCACGCTGCCGGCGCCGCTGCGCGCCGGTTTACCCGCCGACTCCGGTTTCATCGAATTCGACATGAGTTCGCTGGCGGGCCTTTCCAGCCGGACGACCGGCGACACCGAACGCGGTCGCCTCGAAACCGTGGAGGAAAACGGCGAAGGTCCGCACGCGATCAAGCTCTCCCTGGCGCGCGAGCTCAAGGCCCTCGGCGACGTCGAAGGCGCTCGCTCGCTGGTGGAGGAAGTTGCCGCCGAAAGCTCCGGCGACGTCAAGGCCGAGGCCAAGCAGTTGCTCGGTCAGCTGCGCTGAGCGGCCGTGCGGCCGCCGCTCCCGTCGTGAGACTGGCTCTGGGCATCCGCTACAACGGCCAGGCCTACGAAGGCTGGCAAAGCCAGCTTTCGGGCCGTACCGTCCAGGACAAGCTCGAAGCGGCGCTGGCCAAATTCGCAGCGCAGCCGATCTCCACGCTCTGCGCAGGCCGCACTGACACAGGCGTCCACGCGCTGATGCAGGTGGTGCATTTCGACACCTCTGTTGAACGAGCGCCCTTCTCGTGGATGCGCGGCACCAACCGCTATCTGCCCGACGACATTGCCGTGCAATGGGCACAGCCCGTCCCTGCTCAGTTTCACTGTCGCGCGAGCGCGTTGACTCGCCGCTACGTCTACATCCTTTCCCAATCGCCCGTTCGCCCCAGCCTTGATGCTGGACGCGTAGGCTGGTCGATGCATCCACTGGACGGAGACGCAATGCGTGCCGCTGCCGGGATGCTCGTGGGCCAGCACGATTTCAGTTCGTTTCGCGCTTCCGCCTGCCAGGCTCGTTCGCCGGTCAAGGACCTGCGCCGAATAGTCGTCACCCGGCATGGGGACACCGACCGTTGCCGTTGGCACTTTGAGTTCGAGGCCGACGCATTCCTTCATCACATGATCCGCAACATCATGGGCTGTCTGGTGCGCATCGGCCGGGGCGACGAGCGGCCCGAATGGATGCTCGAAGTGCTCGAAGCCCGCAGCCGCGTGGTTGCGGCGCCGACCTTCTCGCCCAACGGCCTCTACTTCCTTGGACCGTTGTACGCCGCGGAATGGGGTCTACCTGCGGAGGCCACGATCGACCGTGGTGGCGCTGCGTATGATGGCCCGCCATGAATGTCGCCGCCCCACTCGCTCGCACCCGAGTCAAGATCTGCGGGCTGACGCGCGAACAGGATGTTGAGGCCGCAGTGGAAGCCGGCGCGGACGCGGTCGGCTTTGTCCTCTATGCGGCCAGCCCGCGCGCGGTGACGACGGAGCGAGCTGCCGAATTGGCCGCACGCCTTCCGCCCTTCGTGACGCCCGTCCTGCTTTTCGTGAACGAGGCGCCCGCCAGAAGCATGCATGCCCTCTCCTCCGTAGCCGGCGCCACGGCCCAGTTTCACGGTGACGAATCACCTGAGCAATGTTGGCAAGGTTGCGGCCAGGGCACGCACCGTTACATGCGGGCAGCCCGCATTCCCCTGGGGGCTGCCGGCGCAGCCTTCGACCTCGTAAAATACGCGTCCGATTACTCCCACGCCCAAGCCATCCTGCTCGACGCCCATGTCGAAGCCTATGGCGGCGGCGGCAAGGCATTCGATTGGTCACTTCTTCCACCCGCCGTCGACGCTCACCTCGTCTTGAGTGGTGGGCTCACACCTGCAAACGTGGGCGATGGCATTCGCCAGCTACGGACTCGCTGCAAGTCGCTGTCCGTTGATGTGAGTTCCGGTGTCGAAGCCTCCAAGGGCATCAAGGACGCCGCAAGGATTCGCGAATTCGTCGCCGCAGTTCGTGCGGCCGACGCCTCCTCCTAGTTTGCAGTCGGCAGCCCGTCTCGACCGTCGGGTGCCGGCCCACTGATCGAGACCATGAAAACCTACCAGCAACCCGACGCCAGCGGCCACTTCGGCATCTACGGCGGCACCTTCGCCAGCGAAACGCTGACCCACGCCATCAACGAATTGCGCGATGCCTACGCGAAGTACAAGGACGATCCGGAGTTCCTTGCCGAGTTTCGATACGAGCTCGCGCACTTCGTCGGCCGGCCCTCGCCGATCTACCACGCAGCGCGCACCAGCCGAGAAATGGGCGGCGCACAGATCTACCTGAAGCGCGAAGACCTCAACCACACCGGCGCCCACAAGGTGAACAACACCATAGGCCAGGCCATGCTGGCCAAGCGAATGGGCAAGCCCAGGGTGATCGCCGAAACCGGGGCGGGCCAGCACGGGGTGGCAACCGCCACCATTTGCGCGCGCTACGGGCTCGAATGCGTGGTCTACATGGGCAGCCAGGATGTCAAGCGCCAGAGCCCCAATGTCTACCGGATGAACCTGCTGGGCGCGACCGTCGTGCCGGTGGAGTCCGGCAGCAAGACCTTGAAGGACGCCCTCAACGAGGCCATGCGCGACTGGGTCACAAACGTGGAGAACACGTTCTACATCATCGGCACGGTCGCCGGTCCGCACCCCTACCCCACCATGGTGCGCGACTTCCAGAGCGTGATCGGCAACGAATGCATCGAGCAGATGCCAGCGATGCTCGCAGCGCAGGGCACCGGCCACGCAGTTGAAGGCAGGCAGCCCGATGTGGTGGTCGCGTGCGTCGGCGGCGGCAGCAACGCGATGGGCATCTTTCATCCCTACATACCGTTCGAAGGCACGCGGCTGATCGGTGTCGAAGCGGCCGGCGAAGGCCTGGACAGCGGCAAGCATTCGGCTTCGATCCTGCGCGGCAGCCCCGGCGTGCTGCACGGCAATCGCACCTATCTCCTGCAAAACGAAGACGGCCAGGTGACGGAAACCCACAGCATCAGCGCCGGTCTGGACTATCCCGGCGTAGGACCTGAGCACGCCTATCTTGCGGACATCGGCCGCGCCGAGTACGTCGGCATCACGGATACCGAGGCTTTGGAGGCGTTTCACTATCTGTGCCGCACCGAAGGCATCATCCCCGCGCTGGAATCGAGCCATGCAGTGGCCTATGCCATGAAGCTGGCAAAGACAATGCGCCCGGACCAATCGATCCTGGTCAATCTCTCCGGCCGGGGCGACAAGGACATCGGCACCGTCGCCGACCTATCAGGTGTCGACTTCTATGACCGCCCTTCGATGCGCGGCCTCCATGTGAAGGGAGGCAAGGCATGAGCCGCATTGCAGCCACCTTCGAAGCCCTGCGGACCCTCGGTCGCAGGGCGCTGATTCCGTATGTGACGGCAGGCTTCCCGTACGCCGACGTCACGCCCGAACTCATGCATGGCATGGTCGAGGCGGGCGCCGATGTAATCGAACTCGGCGTCCCGTTTTCCGACCCGATGGCCGACGGTCCCGTGATCCAGCAGGCCGGCGAGGCCGCCCTTGCCTTGGGCATCGGCATGAAGCAGGTCCTCGCCATGGTCGCCGCCTTCCGCCAAATGGATGGCGCTACGCCGGTGGTGCTGATGGGGTATGCCAATCCGGTCGAGCGCTATGACGGCGTGCATGGCAAGGGCAGTTTCATCAGCGATGCCGCCGCGGCCGGCGTGGACGGCCTTCTGGTTGTCGACTATCCGCCCGAGGAGTGCGAGCAATTCGCCGCCGACCTCAAGGCGCACAACATCGACCTGATCTTCCTCCTCGCGCCCACAAGCACGGATGAACGCATGGCGCAAGTCGGACGCATCGCCTCTGGCTACGTCTACTACGTGTCGCTCAAAGGGGTGACTGGCGCCGGCAACCTCGACACCGAAGCCGTCGGCCAGATGATTCCCCGCATCCGCCAGCACGTCAAAGTGCCAGTTGGCGTGGGCTTCGGCATCCGCGACGCACGCACCGCGCAAGCCGTCGGCTCGGCGGCAGACGCTGTCGTCATCGGAAGCCGGATCATTCAATTGATCGACGGCCAGCCGCGCGACGCTGTCGTGCCCCTGGTGCGGGAATTCCTGACCGGAATCCGGCAAGCACTCGACGCCCTGCCCGCTGCAATCCCCAAGAACGCGGCTGGCCGATAATCGCCGCCAACACAAGGAGCCCCCATGAGCTGGCTTGAAAAACTGCTACCGCCAAAAATCGCGCCGTCGGACCCGAGCGAGCGTCGCCAGATGCCCGAAGGGCTCTGGATCAAGTGCCCGAGTTGCGAAACCGTGCTGTACAAGACCGACCTGGAACACAACCAGAACGTCTGCCCGAGCTGCGGCCATCATCACCGCATCGGCGCGCGCGCGCGTCTCGACGCCTTCCTCGACTCCGAAGGCCGTTACGAAGTGGGGCAGGAAGTCCTGCCGGTCGACGCCCTCAAGTTCAAGGACAGCCGCAAGTACCCCGAGCGTCTCAAGGAAGCGCTGGAAAACACCGGCGAAACCGACGCGCTCGTCGTCATGGGCGGCTCGGTGCACAGCATCAACGTAGTGGTTGCCTGCTTCGAGTTCGACTTCATGGGCGGCAGCATGGGCAGCGTCGTGGGCGAGCGTTTCGTACGCGGCGTCCAGACGGCAATCGAGCAGAAGGTGCCCTTCATCTGCTTCACCGCGACCGGCGGCGCGCGCATGCAGGAAGGCCTGCTCTCGCTGATGCAGATGGCAAAGACCAACGCGGCGCTGACCCACCTGGCGAAGAAGGGCCTGCCCTATATCAGCGTGCTGACCGATCCGACCATGGGCGGCGTGAGTGCAGGTTTTGCGTTCGTGGGTGACGTGGTGATTGCGGAGCCAAAGGCGCTGATCGGCTTTGCCGGCCCGCGCGTGATCGAATCCACCGTGCGCGTGACCTTGCCGGAAGGCTTTCAGCGGGCCGAATTCCTGCAGACCAAGGGCGCGATCGATTTGATCTGCGACCGGCGCGAACTGCGCAAGACCGTCGCCAGCACCTTGGCGATGCTGCTGCGTCAGCCTGCAGACGCGGTCATTTGACAGACGCCGGAAAGACCGGGCTCACCCTCCGAGGGTGAAGACCGACGCCATCACGCTGCCCAGCACGATGGCGCCGACCTGCAACAGCACGATCGCGACCATGGGCGACAAGTCGACGCCGCCGATGAGCGGAACGAACCGACGCAGCGGCCGCACCAGCGGATTGGCGAGGCGCGCGATCAAGTCCTGAAGCATGGAAGACGCGTTGGGCACCCAGGACAGCACCGCATAGACGATCAGTAGCGCAGTGAGTCCCGAGACTGCGAGTTGCAGCAGCCCGACGAGCGACACCAGCGGCAGGATCGCCCAGCGCCCCAGGCCGCCCATCAGCAACCAGAGAAGAACGAACTTCGCCATGACCAGCAGCCAGGCGGCGATCAGGCTGGCCAAGTCCCAGCGCTTGATCGGCGGCACGATGCGGCGCAGCGGCAGCACGATCCAATCGGTGATCGCGAACACGAAGCGCCCCAGCGGATTGCCGAAAGGCACCCGGTGATATTGCATGTACAGACGCAGCAGGCAAGCGCCGCCCAGAAGGCCGACGATCACGTCGAGCAGGAACGATGGAATCTGATAGAGCATGGCGCGAAGTCGTGAGCGGAATGCGATGATAGCCACGCCAAGGTTCACCGATGACGACACCTCTCGTTCTGCATTCCCTCCCCCTGTTTCCGCTAGGCATCGTGCTGTTTCCCGGCGGACTGCTGCCCTTGCGAATCTTCGAGGTGCGTTACCTGGACATGATCGGCAGATGCCACAAGAATGGGTCGCCCTTCGGCGTGGTCAGCCTCACGCAAGGCTCGGAGGTTCGCAGGGCCGGGGCCGAAGCCGAGAGCTTTGCCGCTGTCGGCACCTTCGCGGCGATCTGCGAATTCGCGTCACCGCAGGCCGGCCTCATGCAGATCGAATGCCTCGGCACGCAGCGCTTTCGCATCCGTTCGAGCGAAATGCAAAAGCACGGGTTGTGGACGGCCAATGTCGAATCCATTGCCGACGATCTGCCTCTCGAAGTCCCTGGCGACTTGCGGCCAGCTGCCGACGCGTTGCGCCGGCTGATCGACACGCTGGAAGAGCGCAGGCGCAACGAAGGTGACGCCACAGTTCGATTGCCGATTCCGGAACCCTACAAGTTCGAAGACTGCGGATGGGTTGCCAATCGCTGGTGCGAACTGCTGCCGGCGCAAACCGAACTCAAGCAGCGCCTGATGGAATTGGACAGTCCGTTGATGCGGCTCGAACTGGTCAGCGACGTCCTGACGCGCACCGGGATCATCGGGTAGCCTGCTACAAGTTCCATAGCGATGGCGCCAATGTCGGCGCCCCGTCGACATCGGCCTGCGGCATGCCCGCCAGAGATAAAATGGCCGGTTGCGCGCGCCTGTCGCGTGCGCCACCATCCTGCCTCATGTCCGACCACCTGATCCCCTCTGTTCCCGCTCCTGCCGCAACGCCGGCCGCGCCCATCGACGACAACCAACTGATTGCCGAACGGCGCGAAAAACTGAAGGCGCTGCGTCAAGCACAGTCAGAAGGCAAAGGGGTCGCTTTTCCGAATGACTTCAAGCCAGCCGACCGCGCAGCCGCGCTGATCGCCACCCACGGCGAGACGCCGCCTGAAGTGCTGGACGCGAAGCCCGTGCCGGTCAGCGTCGCCGGCCGGATGATGCTCAAGCGCGTGATGGGCAAGGCGAGTTTCGCGACGGTGCAGGATTCCACCGAACGCATCCAGCTCTACGTTACGCGCGATGCCGTCGGCGAAGAAGCCTACGCCGAGTTCAAGCGCTGGGACCTGGGTGACATCGTCGGCGCCGAAGGCACCGCCTTCAAGACCAAGACCGGCGAGCTGTCGGTCAAGGTCACCAAGCTGCGCCTCCTGACAAAGAGCCTGCGGCCACTGCCCGACAAGTTCCACGGGATGGCTGACCAGGAACAGAAGTACCGCCAACGCTACGTCGACCTCATCACCGATGCGGCCGCGCGCGAACGCTTCACCGCACGCAGCCGCGCCGTGAGCGCCCTGCGCGAATTCATGGTGGCAAACGACTTCCTCGAAGTCGAGACGCCGATGCTGCACCCCATTCCGGGCGGCGCCAACGCCAAGCCTTTCGTGACGCACCACAACGCGCTCGACCAGGAGATGTTCCTGCGCATCGCGCCGGAGCTCTATCTGAAGCGGCTGATCGTGGGCGGCTTCGAGCGCGTGTTCGAAATCAACCGGAGCTATCGCAACGAAGGCATTTCGGTGCGGCACAACCCCGAATTCACGATGATGGAGTTCTACGCGGCCTACTGGAATTACCGCGACCTGATGGACTTCACCGAAACGCTGATCCGCACGATCGCCGACAAGACGGTCGGCAGCCAACAACTGAGCTACCAGGGCAAGGAAGTGGACCTCGCGAAGCCTTTCGAGCGGCTGACGATCCGCGAGGCGATCCTCAAGTACACCGATGCAGGAACGAACGTCGACGACGCGAGTTGGCTGGTCAACGCCCTGCGCAAGCTCGGCCTGACCGAAGAGAAGGACAAGCTCTCGCAACGCAGTCTCGCCAGCCTGCAGGTGATGTACTTCGAGGAGACAGTGGAAGAGAAGCTCTGGCAGCCGACCTTCATCATGGAACATCCGACTGAAATTTCGCCGTTGGCGCGCGCCAACGACGATCGTCCCGAAGTAACGGAGCGCTTTGAGCTCTACATCACGGGCCGCGAGTTCGGCAATGGTTTCAGCGAGCTCAACGACGCCGAAGACCAGGCGGCGCGATTGAATGCGCAGGTCGCAGCCAAGGACAGCGGCGACGATGAGGCGATGTACTTTGACCACGATTTCGTGCGCGCACTCGAATACGGCATGCCACCCACAGGCGGCTGCGGCATCGGCATCGATCGCTTGATGATGCTGCTGACAGATTCGCCGAGCATTCGTGACGTGATCCTGTTTCCTGCCTTGCGTCGGGAATCTTGAACACCCGCGGATCGGCGATCGGAATCGACTTCGGCACGTCGAATTCCGCCGTCGCCTTCGTCGCGGAGGACGGGAAGGCGCGTCCGCTGGCCCTCGAAGGCGCCGCGACGACGATCCCGACCGCCGTCTTCTTCAACGCCGAGGAGCGCACCACGCACTTCGGCCGCGAAGCAATCGCGCTCTACCTGGCGGGCACCGAAGGCCGGCTGATGCGATCGCTCAAGAGCCTGCTGGGCAGCTCTCTGGTGCAGGAGCAGACAGAGATCTTCAACGAGCCGGTGCGCTTCGAGGACATCATCACCCTCTTCCTTTCGGAGCTCGGAAACCGTGCCGGAAAGCAACTCGGCAAGAAGCCGAGCCGCGTGGTGGTGGGTCGCCCGGTTCGTTTCGTCGATGACGACATCGACCGCGACAAACTCGCGGAGGAGACCCTTCGGCGGGCGGTGAAGAACGCCGGACTGGGCGAAGTGTCTTTTCAATATGAGCCGATCGCGGCGGCATTCGATTACGAGCGGCGCATCAAGCGCGAAGCGCTGGTCCTGGTCGTCGACATCGGTGGCGGCACTTCCGACTTCACGGTGGTGCGCCTCGGGCCTGATCGCATGGCCGCCAGCGATCGCGCTGTGGACGTGTTGTCCACCACGGGTGTCCACATCGGCGGCACCGACTTCGACCAGCGACTGAGCCTTGAATGCGCGATGCCGCAGCTCGGCTTTCGCCATATCGGGCCACAAGGCCGCGAGGTGCCGAGCCGCACCTTTTTCGACCTCTCGTCGTGGCATCTGATCAACTGGCTCTACGCGCCGAAGGCGATCCGGCAGGTTCAGGATCTGCGCACCAACTACGTCGAACTGCGTTTGCACGACCGCCTGATGAACGTGCTTGTGAATCGCGAAGGCCACCGCATCGCGAGCGAAGTTGAAGCGGCCAAAATTCGAGCGTCCATGGCCGAAGACAGCGTGGCCATCGACCTGTCTTGTGCGGAGGCCGGCTTGTCGGCGCAGTTCGCGCCCGACGCCATGGCACTACACCTGGCCACGGCGCTCGAGAACGTGATCAGGTGCGCGCGGGAATGCGTTCAGGGAGCGATGTTGGGCGGCAACAAGCTTGATGCGATCTACCTGACAGGCGGCTCGTCGGCGCTGCGCCCATTCCAGAGCGGACTGCGCAAGGCATTTCCCGACGTCGAGATGATCGAAGGCGATCTTTTCGGCGGTGTGGCTGCTGGGCTAGCTTATGCGGCGGCCTCGAAACGCGTCGCGGAAACCGCATGAAGTATCTGGCCGCATATCCTGCGGCGCTTCGCACCCAGATCGAGCAACTCATCGAGCGCAACGGCCTTGGCGAGTGGCTGCAAAAGCGCTACGGCAGCACGCACGACATCCGCACCGACCGCGCGCTGTACGACTATGTGGGCGACATCAAGAGCCAGTTCCTGCGCAATGCAGACCCGGTGTCCAAGGTCATGTTCGACAACAAGCTCCATGTGATCCGGAACGCCCTCGGCACGCATACAACGGTTTCGCGCGTGCAAGGAAGCCGCCTGAAGGCAAAGCGCGAGATCCGGGTGGCGAGCCTGTTCAAGGAAGTGCCGGAAGAGTGGTTGCGGATGATCGTGGTGCACGAACTGGCCCACACGAAGGAGCGCGAGCACGACAAGGCGTTCTACCAACTGTGCACGCACATGGAGCCGCAATATCACCAGTTCGAGTTCGACCTGCGTCTGTATTTGACGCATCTCGACCTGGGCGGCGAACGGCTCTGGTCGGTGACCGCCGCGTAGGTCATCGTTCAATCAAGCCGCTGCATCATCTCGATGGCTTGGCGATAGGCGGTCGATTGCATGAGTGTCGTCCACTCCACTGACGGCACCTTGGGAAGCAGGCTCAGGCGGCGTGTCTCGCTCGCGGGGTTCGGCGCCCATCCGCCATCCCGGACGGCCGCGGCGAAGCCATCCAGCAATTCGTCGAGCACAGCGCCGCCGCCCAGGCTCTGGTTGCAGAGCAGCGCCAAGTCGCAGCCGGCGTGGAGAGCAGCCATGGCGGCGTCCGTATAGCTCAGCAGTCTGCCCTGTACCCGGCGCGCAGCTTCCATGCTGAGGTCGTCGCTGAATACCGCGCCTTCGAAGCGCAACTTGCCGCGCAGGATCTCCTTCAGCCACTTCGAGGAAAACCCTGCCGGTCGCCCATCGACCTTGGGGTAAATCACGTGTGCCGGCATGACCGCTGCGAGCGAGCCGACAAGCCAGTCGTAGGGGCGAGCGTCACCCGCGAGGATTGCCTTGAGGCTGCGCCGATCGACCGGCATCGCGACGTGCGAATCGGCCTTGACGAAGCCGTGCCCGGGAAAATGCTTGCCGCAATTGACCATGCCCGCTTGAAGCAATCCATGCATGAGGCTCCTGGCCAGCATCGCGACAACGCGCGGGTCGCGATGAAAGCTGCGGTCCCCGATGACGCTGCTTTCGCCGTAGTCCAGGTCCAGCACCGGTGCGAAAGTGAAGTCCACCCCGCACGCCCGGAGTTCGGCCGCCATGACGTAGCCGCAGGCCACGGCGACCTGCGCTGCCCGGAGCGGGTCGTTCATCCACATCTCGCCAAGCTTGCGCATGGACGGCAAACGCGTAAACCCATCGGTGCGAAAACGCTGGACGCGACCACCCTCGTGATCGACGCAGATGAGAACGTCCGGGCGCAGTGCCCTGATCTCGGCATTCAGGGCACACATCTGCGCACGATCTCGCCAGTTGCGGGCGAAGTGAATCACTCCCCCGACCCATGGATCAGCGAGCCGACGGCGGTCAGCAGCGTTGAGTTCGGTCCCAGCGACGTCGATGATCAGCGGGGCGTGTGGTGCTTCGTCGGTCATTGCTTTCGCTCGACGACCACGAAGCTCGCCGCATAGTCGGTTTCGTCAGTCACAGTCACGTGGGCAATCAGGCCCTCTCCTTCGAACCATTCCTTCAGGGCGCCGTGCAGCACGATCACGGGCTTGCCGCTCTTCAGGTTCGCGATCTCGCAGTTCCGCCAGGTCATCGGCATCCGCATGCCCATTCCGACTGCCTTGCTGAAGGCCTCCTTGGCCGAAAACCGAGTTGCTAGATAGCGCAGGCCGCGGTGGGGCCAGCGAGCGCTGCGGGCCTGCCAAGTCGCGTACTCGGCGTCAGTCAAGACTTTTCGGGCGAACCGGTCGCCCTGTCGCTGCAACGTGGCGGCGATGCGCCGGACGTCGCAGATGTCGGTACCGATGCCGTAGATCACTGGGCCTCGTCGATTCGGCGCAGATACTCGCGCGTCGCGGCGGCGTATCCGAGTTCGAGCGCGTCGGAGACAAAGGCATGGCCGATGGAGACCTCGCGGACATCGGGCACGGCGCGCAAAAACTCCGTGAGGTTCTCGCGGCTCAGATCGTGGCCGGCATTGACCTCGAGACCGGCCGCCTGCGCCGCCCGTGCGGCTTCGACGTAAAGCTGCAAAACGGCATCTGCCTTCGAGGTATCACGGGAGGCCGCATAGCCTTCCGTGTAAAGCTCGACGCGATCGGCCCCGACGGCTTTGGCAGCCGCCATCATTTCGGGATCCGGATCCATGAACAGGCTCACGCGCACACCTAGCGCGCGCGCTTCGGCAATCACCGGCCTGAGGCGTTCGGCATCTTCGGGAAAGCTCCACCCATGGTCGCTGGTCGACTGTGACTCGCTGTCTGGAACGAAGGTCGCCTGGTGCGGACGCAGTTCGCGGACGAACTCCATCAGGTTGTGAAAAGGATTGCCCTCGATGTTGAACTCCGCGTCGGGCCAGTCCTTGTGCAGCAGCGCGGACAGATCATGCACATCCTGCGGGCGAATGTGCCGCTCGTCCGGGCGCGGATGCACCGTGATCCCATGCGCCCCGGCGTCGAGGCACAGGGCGGCCGCGAACACGACGCTGGGGATGCCGAGCTGGCGCGTATTGCGCACCAGGGCGACCTTGTTGAGATTGACCGAAAGGGCGGTGGAGTTGGAAGTGCTCATAGGGCTTGCAGGTCCCGCATCATCTGTCGCGTACGCAGCGTTGCAACGCCGCAATGGTAGTTGAGCAAGGTGCGCAATTGGGTACGAAGCGCGCCGTTCACACCAGCACACACTCGCAGAGTCGAGGCAAATGGCGCGCGATCATCGAGCGCTGTCTGCAATAGCAACCAATCGGCGCCCTGGAGCGCAGCCTCGTCGTCGAATGCTTCCCGCAAGCCCGCCTCCGGCACGAGCGCATAGCGCGCGGCGGGCGCCAGCGGCGCCAAGGTCAGCGTCTGCGCATCGAGTGCTGGAAGCAAGCCGACTTCGCGCAACAGAAGCAGTTCGAACGCGCGCAGTGCAGCGGCTTGCGTCGCGGCCTGAGCGGCCGCGTGGTCACCTGCCAAAACCTGGACAACCGCCGCATAGGCATCGAAAAGCGCCTCGTGCGGGTCGTCGCGAGCTAGCAGGCGCAGCAAGAGTTCGTTGACGTAGTAGCCCGACAGCAGCGCCTCGCCGGTAGGCATCACGTGCCCACCCATCCACTCGGCGCCCTTGAGGGTGCGGATTTCAGCATCGCCGCTGAAGTTCAACTGCAGCGGCTGCAGCGGCAGCAAGACGGGCCGGAAATTCGAGCTCGGACGCTTCGCCCCCTTTGCAACCAGCGCAATGCGGCCGTGGTGCCGCGTGAAGGTCTCGAGGATCAGGCTCGATTCGCTCCAGTCGTAGCGATGCAGCACATAGGCCGGCTCATGAGTGGCTCGCATACCCGCAGACTTGCTCATCTCGGGTGGCCGTCACCCTTTTTGCTCATTCATAGCCGAAAGATCGCACACGGGCTTCATCGTCGGCCCAGCCGGAGCGCACCTTGACCCAAAGCTCGATGAACACCTTGGCGTCCATCAACTTTTCGAGCTCCTGGCGCGTCTCGGTACCGATGCGCTTGATGCGCTCGCCCTTGTCGCCGATGACCATCGCCTTGTGGCCGTCCCGCTCCACCACGATCGTCGCGGCGATCTTGAGCAGGCGCTTCTGGCCCTTGCGCGCAGGCGGCTCTTCCTCGAACTTGTCGATGATGACGGTGGATGTGTAAGGGAGCTCGTCGCCCGTGAGGCGAAACAGCTTCTCGCGCACCATCTCGCTCGCCAGGAACTGCTCGCTGCGATCAGTGAGTTCGTCTTCGGCGTACCACCAAGCCTGTTCGGGCAGGTATTTTTCGCAGATGCCGAAGAGGCGCTCGATGTCTTTCGAATTCTTTGCCGACATGGGCACGAACTCCGCAAAGGCATGCTTCTGCTGCATCGTCTGCAGCCACGGTGCGACGTCGGCGCGGCGATGCACGTTGTCCAACTTGTTGGCGATCAATACCGTGGGAATACCTGTGCCGAGAAGCTTGAGCACGCGCTCGTCTGCCGGCGTGAAACTACCGGCTTCGACCACAAACAGGATCAGATCGACGTCCGAAACCGCCCCGACCACCGTCTTGTTAAGAGATCGGTTCAACGCGTTGGCGTGGAGTGTCTGAAAGCCGGGCGTGTCGACGAACACGAACTGCGTGGCTCTGAGCGTGCGCATGCCCGTGATGCGGTGGCGCGTAGTTTGTGCCTTGCGCGAAGTGATGCTGATCTTCTGGCCGACGAGAGCGTTGAGCAACGTCGACTTGCCGACATTGGGCTTTCCGACGATGGCGACGAGGCCGCATCGCTGGGAAACGGGATTGGCTGCTGTGGCCGTGTGCGCGGCTTCCGCACCACCTTCTGGCAATTGGGGAGCGGAGTCTTTGGGGTCGTTCATGGGGATGCTTTCGCGCCGCGCGCCTTGAGCCGGATCAACATCGCCGCCGCGGCAGCCTGCTCGCCGGCACGGCGCGAGCCGCCAATGCCGTGCTCACGCAGACCCAGATCAGGCGCTTCGCACTCAACCTCGAAAGTCTGCTTGTGCGCCGCGCCGAGGGTTCCGACTACGCGATAAACCGGCAACTTCATTTTGTGGCCCTGAAGCCATTCCTGCAATTCAGTCTTTGGGTCCTTGGCCACAGCTTCCATGCGCGGATTGATCTCGACAGGCTCGTACAGGCGTTGCACGAGCGCTTGAGCAGCGACGAATCCGGCGTCGAGGTAGACCGCGCCGATGACGGCTTCTAAAGCGTCAGCCAGGATCGATGGCCGGTTGGGCCCTCCTGAACGTGCCTCGCCTTCCCCCAATCGCAAGAGCGGCGACAACGCCAGCTTGACCGCGAGTTGATGCAGGGTTTCCTGTTTGACCAGATTGGCCCGAACCCTGGACAGGTCGCCCTCCGGCATTTCCGAAAGGCGGGTGAAAAGCAGATGCGAGACGGCCAAATTCAGGACGGAGTCGCCGAGAAATTCGAGCCGCTCGTTGTGATCAGAGGAGAAACTGCGATGCGTCAATGCCTGCTGCAGGAGTCGCAGGTCCGCGAACGAATGCTGAAGGCGCGCCTGAAGCGCAGCCAGGCCATTGCCGGTCACGACACGATCGGCGCTGCGGGCCGGCCACCGGCAAACCTGGACGTGCGTTTCATCTAGCTCGATTGGCCTCGGTACTTGAGCACCAAAAAGGCGGGTCCAAAAAGGTGAATTTCACGATCGTAGGCAAAGGACACCACCACCTTGTCGCCGTCCTTCTTCACGTCGAGATCCCGTCCGCTGACGGACTTGAAGTCGTCGATGGCCTGCGCGCGATCGAAGATGGCGCGGACTTCAGGCACGGTCGTGCCTTCCTTGGCCTTGTTGGCGGCCTTGGTGATCGCCTGATATTCAATCAGCGTCGGAATGACCTGGGCCACCACGACGCCCACGCACGCGACCACAATGGCCACGAACAAAAGTCCCAAGAACGAGATGCCGCGCTGCTTCTGCTTTGCCTGCTGAGTCCTCATGCCCTCTTTCCCCTCGATGAATTGCCGAATACTTATTTGAATGTGCCGATCCGCCTCAGGTCACCAAAATTCATCCAGATCAAAAACGCCTTGCCGACGATGTTCGCGTCTGGAACAAACCCCCAATAGCGCGAATCGAGCGAATTGTCACGGTTGTCGCCCATCATGAAGTAATAGCCAGGCGGCACCTTGCACACGACACCTTCAACACTGTAGCGGCAATTTTCCTGATTAGGGAACGGCATGATCTCAACTTCGGAAAGCCCGGCTCGGCGCGTATCGTCGTTGAGCAGCTTGTGCTGCGTGTCCCCCAGCTTTTCGGTGTATTGCTTGAGGTAGCGCATCGTCTCTTCGTCGAAGAAATCCGGCACCGCGTCCTTGCTCACGGGCTGGCCGTTGATCGTGAGCTTCTTGTTGAGGTATGCCACCTCGTCCCCCGGGACTCCCACCACGCGTTTGATGTAATCCATGCTCGGCTTGGGCGGGTAGCGGAATACCATAACGTCCCCCCGCGCTGGCGGTCGACCATCGGTGATTTTGGTGTTGATCACAGGCAGGCGCAGGCCATAGACGAATTTGTTGACCAGGATCAGGTCGCCCGTGAGAAGCGTCGGCATCATGGAACCCGACGGGATCTTGAAGGGTTCGAAGAGGAACGACCGCAGCAGGAACACGACGAGGATCACCGGGAACAGCCCGGCGGTCCAATCCAGCCACCATGGCTGCATGATCAGGCGTTCGCTGGCCTTCGCGTCGACTGTGTCGACCTGCGTGATGCCTTGGCGACTCAGCTCCTCACGCCGTCTCGCGAGCGAGGCGTCGAGCGCTTCGGCCGCGCGTCGGCGTCTGGGCAGGAAATAGAAGCGCTCGGCGAGCCAATAGGCGCCGGTGACAACTGTTGCCAGGAAGAGCAGCAGCGCAAAGTTGCCTTCGACTGCGCCGAAATACCAGGCGCCTACATAGCCGACGAAGGCCGCGAGAATCAGGGAAGTGAGAAATGCCATCTTTAGTCTTCGACTTGAAGGATGGCGAGGAAGGCCTCTTGCGGGACCTCGACCGAGCCGATCTGCTTCATTCTTTTTTTGCCCGCCTTCTGCTTTTCAAGCAGCTTCTTCTTGCGGGTAATGTCGCCGCCATAGCACTTGGCGAGCACGTTCTTGCGCAGAGCCTTGATTGTCTCACGTGCAATGATGTTGGCCCCGATAGCTGCCTGGATCGCAACGTCGTACATCTGCCGCGAAATGATTTCGCGCATCTTCGAAACGACGGCCCTGCCACGGAACTGGCTCTGGCTCCGGTGCACGATGATCGACAGCGCGTCGACCTTTTCTCCGTTGAGCAGGATGTCGACCTTGACGACGTCCGACGCGCGATATTCCTTGAACTCGTAGTCCATGGATGCATAGCCCCGGCTCACCGATTTGAGCTTGTCGAAGAAATCGAGCACGATCTCGCCCAACGGCATTTCGTAGGTCAACATCACTTGCCGCCCGTGGTACGCCATGTTCATCTGGACGCCGCGCTTCTGGTTGGCAAGCGTCATGACCGAACCGACGTACTCCTGCGGCATATAGAGATGAACCGTGACGATCGGCTCGCGAATCTCGGACATCCGGCCGACGTCGGGCATCTTGGAGGGGTTCTCGACCATGATGACTTCGCCATCGTTCTTGACGACTTGGTAGACCACGCTGGGCGCGGTCGTGATCAGGTCCTGATCGAATTCACGCTCCAGACGCTCCTGCACGATTTCCATGTGCAGCAGGCCGAGAAAGCCGCATCTGAATCCGAAGCCCAGTGCCTGCGAAACCTCGGGCTCGTAGTGCAGCGACGAATCGTTGAGCTTGAGCTTCTCGAGGGCGTCGCGAAGAGAGTCGTACTCGCTCGCCTCGGTGGGATAGAGCCCGGCGAAGACCTGGGGCTGGATCTCCTTGAAACCCGGCAATGCCTCGGTCGCTGTGGCGGCAGCACCACCCGTGCCCGGCTTGATCAGCGTGACTGTGTCGCCCACCTTGGCAGCCTGAAGTTCCTTAATCCCGGCGATGATGAAACCCACCTCCCCGGCTTCAAGAGACTGGCGCACTTCAGTTGCGGGAGTAAACACACCCAGGTTGTCGGCGTTGTAGGTGGCGCCCGAGGCCATCATCTTGATTCGATCGCCTTTGGCGAGACGGCCATCGACAACGCGCACCAGCATCACGACACCAACGTAGGCATCGAACCAGCTGTCGATGATCATCGCGCGCAGTGCGCCGTTTGGATTGCCACGCGGCGACGGCACTTTCGCGACGATCGCCTCGAGAATTTCATCGATGCCCATGCCCGTCTTGGCCGAACATGGAATCGCGTCGGTTGCGTCGATGCCGATCACGTCTTCGATTTCAGCCTTCGCGTTATCGGGATCGGCCTGAGGCAAATCCATCTTGTTGAGCACCGGCACAACCTCGACGCCGAGGTCCAATGCGGTGTAGCAGTTGGCCACTGTCTGTGCTTCAACACCTTGGCTTGCATCGACGACGAGCAGCGCACCTTCGCATGCGGAGAGCGAGCGGCTCACCTCATAAGAGAAGTCGACGTGGCCCGGCGTGTCGATCAGATTGAGGTTGTAGACCTGCCCATCGAGCGCCTTGTAGTGCAGCGCGGCTGTCTGCGCCTTGATGGTTATCCCACGCTCTTTCTCGATATCCATCGAGTCGAGGACTTGCGCTTCCATCTCGCGCTCAGCGAGTCCACCGCAGCGTTGGATCAATCGATCCGCAAGCGTCGACTTGCCATGATCAATGTGCGCAATGATCGAAAAATTTCTGATGTGATTCATCAACGGGAACGCTTAAGTACTTGAATTGGCTTGCGCGAAGTCGGAAGCAGGCAAGAAAAAAGGGCGCGTCTACAAGAGACGCGCCCTGAACCAACAAGCAATGGCAACTGCAGTAGTTGGAACTTCATTGTAGGCAAAAAGGGGTGCGCGTACAGCGGGACCGAGGTCCGGGATTGGTCGTTGCAGGCCAGCAACATGGCTCTTATGAACAGCTTATCAACAGGATCGGTGGACCGAATGCTTAACAACTTGTGGGCGAACTGTGGACCACCGGTGGACGGCTATTGGGCATCTCGCATCGTGAAGAAGATCGGGTTCCTTATGCAAAGTTGAACCGCCACGGCTCCTATATTCTACTGATTTTCGTCGTTAGCCGATCCTGTAGTTAGCGAGTGCCAACTACGAAACAACGCTTGGTGAGTCGATTTTTTTTGATCGAGACGCTGTCTCCGCGCGACAACCCGGAAAAAAATCGAACCCAAACCCGACCGCGCGGTGGGGCCACTTGACGCACGAGAAGAGTTCAGCGTGCGGGCCGGAGCAGCGCATATTGCGCCCAGTCGCCTCGACGGAAAAGCAGGCTCACAGGCTTGTTCTTGTCCGACTTCGCAAGGGCCGCCTCGAAGTCCTTCACATTGGCCACTTCCACGTTGCTGATCGCGAGGACCACGTCCCCCTCGCGCAATCCAGCCCGAGCCGCGGCACCCGAGGCTGCATCGACCTTCACGCCACCTTTCAGCTTCAGCTCTTTCTTCTGCGCTTCAGTGAGATCGCTCAACGTCAGGCCCATCGACTTGGCAGCGGCTGATGCTGGCGTTTTGCTGGACGAGTCTTCCCGATCAGAGGTTGGCTTGATTGGCTTGTCAGGTTCGATCTCAGCGACTGTCACGTTCAAGTCCCGCAAATTGCCGCGGCGGAACACAGTCACCGAACTCTTGGTCCCGGGCTTCGTGTTTCCGACCAGGCGCGGCAGATCGCTTGGCTTATCGATGGCTTTACCGTCGAACTTGGTGATGATGTCGCCCGGCTCGATCCCGGCTTTCTCGCCCGGAGACCCTGACTCCACTCCGCGCACGAGCGCGCCTTGTGCCTTGCCGAGGCCAATCGATTCGGCGACATCCTTGGTCACCTGATCGATTTGCACGCCGATTCGCCCACGCGAAACACGGCCGAACGCACGCAACTGATCGCTCACGCGAATGGCTTCATCGATCGGGATGGAGAAGGAGATACCCATGAACCCGCCGGACCGTGAATAGATCTGGCTGTTGATGCCAACGACTTCGCCGCGCATGTTGATCAACGGGCCGCCCGAATTTCCGGGATTGATCGCCACGTCAGTCTGGATGAAGGGCAAGTAGTCGCCGGTATCCCGTTGCTTGGCGCTCACGATGCCAGCGGTGACCGTGTTCTCGAGGCCGAACGGAGACCCGATCGCCATCACCCATTCGCCGACCCGCAGCTTCGAAATGTCTCCGACCTTGACCGCAGGAAGACCTGTCGCATCGATCTTCACGACCGCCACGTCTGTCCGCTTGTCTGCGCCGATGATCTTGGCCTTGAACTCACGCTTGTCCGGCAAGGTCACGAGCACCTCGGACGCGCCATCGACGACGTGGGCATTGGTCATGACGAAGCCATCCGACGAAAGGATGAAGCCCGACCCCACGCCGCGGGGCCGCTCCTCTTCCTGCGGCGCTTGAGGCCGATTCGGCCGGGGACCCTGCCGCGGCACCCCTGGCATGGGCTGGCCGAAGAAGCGCCGGAAGAACTCCTGCATCTCCTCGTCCATTTCGGGGTTGCCGCCCTGCGTCACCTTTTCGACCGTACGAATGTTGACCACGGCGGGACCGACCTGATCGACCAGATCGGTGAAGTCCGGAAGCACGCGCGTTTGGGCGGATGCCGGAGTTGATGGCAGCAATGCAGTTGTCGATACGACAGCGACAGCGCAGGCCAGCAAGCATGAGCGGAATGTGTTCCCCTCGACTTTGAACATCATCAGCTTCTTTCGTTTGAGAGACTTAGACTGAAAACACCATCTATGCGCGCCAACACTCAATGCAAGCGCGCGAGGTTTTGTGCAAAAGCGTCCAGCGCCTGCGGCGGCACCTCACCCACGGCAGTCAGCCACCATTCGCCATCCTTGTCGACCAAGCGGCGCGTGAGCGTGAAAGTGGCTCCGAGCGCAAGGAGCACTTCCTGCGGTTTGCGCTCGGCATCGTAAGGCTCCAGGAACAACGAGACAGAGGCAAGGCCATCCGAGAAAGTCCATTGCATCGTGTGCCCCTGACCTTCGCCGGCGGTAGGTCGTCGATAGCAATTCACCGGCCTGAAGCCGGCAACGTCTTTCTTCAGCGTCCACCCTTCGCGCTGCGCCGTCGTGCGCTCGAGCTCGGACTTCTCGACCCGGTAACCCGCGGTGCTGCTCATCATCTGCGTCAGCGCGTGAACCTTGATCGGTGCATCGAGCTGAAGCTCGGAAAAAGCCGACTGCTCGATCACCTTTTTGTCGCCGTCTACCGTCTGCAGCTTCAAGACCAGCCCTGACCGCCGCTCGCTCCACACGCGATAGCCGAACCGAAGTCTATCCCGCGGTTCGAGTTGCACCACGTCGGTATCGAAGCCAGCCACACGGTCCTTGCCGATCACGCGAACATCATAGAAATTGGCGATCGAGGAATCCGGAGAACCCGACAAACTCGGGAACAGTTCAAGGTTTTCCCGCTTTTCGCTTTTGACGATTTTTGATTCCGGCAGAAAGGTCACGACATGGTCGTTGCGCCGGAAAGTGGACCGGGGCGGCCCCGACAAGGCTTCGATCCGCTCCATCTGCAGATCGCCTTCGCACACGTGCCAGATCCGGGCGCTCGAGAGATTACCGGCTTCGGCGGAAACAACGAACGTGCCCGCATAGCTACGCTGCCGAGAAGCGGCATGCATGCGCTGGAGCCACTCCACGACACCCAGAGCCGGAGCGTCGCCCGCACTACTGGCGCCTTTCGCTGGCGGTGAGGGCATCCGCGTCTGCCCGACAGCAAACTGCGCCATGCACAGTGCGGCCATGAGGATCGCGGACCTGCGCGCGGGTATTTGCATCGAGACAGTCATTGCATGAGGAACAGGCACGCAATTAGCGCGAAGGTCTTTCGAAGGTGGCATTGCGCAGGAAGCCCGACGGCAACTGGGACGCGCCGCCAACCTGCTGATGGGCCTCGAGCAATTGGTCCAGCCTCGGGTCACGAATCATGACCTGAGGATCTCCGGACCCGACGAGCACGCGCGCAGGAACCAATGTCTGCGGCGGCCTGGGGGTGTTCGCCGTTGCGACGACCGCTGAAGGAGCTTGTTGCTGCGCCAGTTGCGCATCCGCGGAACGCCCACCACCCACGCCCACCCAGTTCCAGCCTATCGCCGCCGCCGCTGCCAGAGACGCGGCGCCCGCGACCAGCTTCCAGCGAAACGCAGGTTCGTTGGCGGCTTCGCCATGCACACTCTGTACCGGACTTGCATCCACCGGTGCAGCAATGAGAGGCGGGGCTGCGGGCTCGGACGCCAATCGGCCCTGCAGCCGGGACAGGAACGTCGAACTATCGCTGCATGCCGCATGCGCGCCCGACCGAAGCACATCACCAACCAGATGGTAGGTTTGCCATACAGAACGCAATTCTTCGTCCACGCAAATTCGGCCGATGATCTGTGCGAATTCATCATCGCGCAGATGGCCATCGGCAAGCGCGGACACCTGCTCACGAACCAAGTTTGTGTTCATCTTATTCACCTGCTCACCAGCGCTTGCCGGACTGGTTGTCCAGCAAGGGTTTGACCCTGGCCGAAATCGCTTCACGTGCCCGAAAGATGCGCGACCGCACCGTGCCGATCGGACAGCTCATGACTTCGGCAATCTCTTCATAGCTCATCCCCTCGATCTCGCGCAGCGTCACTGCCTGCCGGAGCTCGGCGGGCAGTGCTTCCATCGCCGCTTCAACGGCCGCCGCAATTTCATTGGCAGCCAAAACGGATTCGGGGGTCTCGTCGCTGATTGGTTCGTTTCCGGGTCGGTAAGTTTCATCGTCGTCTTCGGAAGACGAACGCAAGGCACTCTCCGATACCGTCGGGTCGCGCTTCATGTCTACCAGCGCCTTTTTTGCCGTGTTGACTGCGATCCGATAGAGCCAGGTGTAGAACTGAGCTTCGCCGCGAAACTGATGGAGCGCGCGATAGGCTCGGATAAAAGTCTCCTGGGCGATGTCTTCGACCAGATTGACGTCCCGAACCATCCGTCCAATCAAGCGCTCGATCCGCCGCTGGTACTTGATGACGAGCAGCTCGAACGCCTTCTGGTCTCCGGCGACTGTTCGCTGAACGAGCTGAAAATCGACCTCCCCAGGTTTGGCAGCTTCGGCCGGCCCATCGGCAAGACCGGCGCCGGGTGGCACTGGGGGTGGCGAAGCTGTCATGATGAGGATTTGAGGGCGTTCGGCCCAGTCGAACTCGGCGCGCGACTTGATGGATCGGTCGGAGCAGCGCGCGAATATAGCGCACGGCGCAGATCTGTCCATCGAGCAGGCATGGCATTGCGGTCGAGCCAGATCCAGCGCCGCCTACGACCAGATTGAGACAAGCAGACCAGCAGCAGGAACTGGAGATCCAACGCCACGCTTGCCCGAGCCGTTTGAATCGGAGCTTCTCCTGACGCTGTCCAATGCTGCCCGTCAAAGATCAGATCAGCCGATGCCGAGTGACGGATGGCGCCAACCCATGCCATCATTCCCGCGCCAATGGCGGTCAACAGCAGAAGGCCCTCTCGCCACCCGGTGCTCGGCGTCCGCACGCAGGCAATCGAGACAGCGCAGACGCCAAGTCCCCACGAGATCAGCAGAATGCGCTCCGCATTGCGCGAGCGCCCCACCGGATAGCTCACCGAGGGGGCGCTGTGCATGAGTCGAACAGAATCAAACGCGCTTGAACACCAGCGTGCCGTTGGTGCCGCCAAATCCGAAATTGTTCTTGACCGCGACATCGATCTTGAGATCACGCGCTACATTCGCGCAGTAGTCGAGATCGCACTCCGGGTCTTGATTGAAGATGTTGATCGTCGGCGGGCTCTTTTGATGATGTAGCGCAAGAACCGTGAACACCGATTCGATGCCGCCGGCACCGCCTAGCAAGTGGCCGGTCATCGACTTGGTCGAATTGACGACGAGCTTTTTGGCGTGATCACCAAACGCATTCTTGATGGCGTTGGTTTCGTTCAAGTCGCCCAACGGGGTCGACGTTCCATGGGCGTTGATGTACTGCACCTGATCAGGGTTTACGCCAGCATTGGCCAGCGCCATTTCCATGGACCGCCGCGGACCGTCGACGTTCGGCGCAGTCATGTGAAAGGCGTCTCCGCTCATTCCGAAACCTGAGACTTCAGCGTAGATCTTGGCGCCTCGTGCCTTTGCGCGCTCATACTCTTCGAGCACGAGAACGCCAGCACCTTCGCCGAGTACAAAGCCATCGCGGTCCTTGTCCCACGGCCGAGACGCGGTGGACGGATCGTCATTCCGGGTGGACAGGGCTCTTGCCGCTGCAAATCCCCCCAATCCCAAGGGGGAAACCGTAGATTCGGAGCCGCCGGCAATCATCACATCGGCGTCGCCGTACTCGATCATGCGAGCGGACGTTCCGATTGCATGCAAGCCCGTCGTGCAGGCAGTAACGACAGCGATGTTGGGACCCTTGAATCCATATTGAATGGAGACGTGGCCGGAGATCATGTTGATGATGGACGCCGGCACGAAGAATGGAGACACACGGCGTGGGCCGCGGTTCACCAGTTCGGCGTGGGTGTCTTCAATCAACGGGAGCCCGCCGATGCCGGAGCCGATGTTGCATCCGATGCGCACCGCCTGCTCTTCCGGCAATGCATCACCGGTTGGCAAGCCGCTATCCTGCACTGCCTGCATTGCTGCGGCGAGCCCCAAATGGATGAAGCGGTCCATGTGGCGCGCTTCCTTCTCCGGGATGTACTGCTTGATGTCGAAACCCTTCACTTCGCCTGCAAACCTGCAGGAAAAAGCGCTCACATCGAACTTGGTAATGGTCTCGATGCCCGACTTCCCGGCCAAGAGATTGGCCCAGGATTCGGTGACGGTGTTTCCGACAGGAGCGAGGCAACCGAGCCCGGTCACGACGACGCGGCGTTTGGTCATGCCGGCAAACCTTTCTGGGAGCACTGAGACCGCTGCATGGCACGCGCGAGCATGGAAACTGCGGGGCCGAAGAAACGGAGACTCAGCTTGGCCGATCAGGCCTTTTGGTTCTTGGTGGCGTAGTCGACGGCGTTCTGGACCGTCGTGATCTTTTCGGCGTCTTCGTCCGGGATCTCGATGCCGAATTCGTCTTCGAGCGCCATCACGAGTTCGACCGTGTCGAGCGAGTCTGCACCGAGGTCGGCGACGAATGCCTTTTCATTGGTGACTTGGGACTCTTCAACGCCGAGTTGTTCGGCAATGATTTTCTTGACACGTGCTTCGATATCGCTCATTTTGTTCCCTCTGAGGGTTGTAGGTAAACGGTGGATTTTAGCCGGCCGTGTTGTGGCAATTGCCGCACAGCCGCTGGTGAAAAGTGTTGCGCCCGCAGCTTACATGTGCATGCCGCCATTCACGTGCAGTTCCTGCCCCGTGACGTAGCCGGCTTGCGGAGAGGCCATAAAGGCGACAGCATGCGCTATGTCGGCGGGCTTGCCCAAATGACCCAATGGAATCTGGGCGAGCAGCGCCTGCTGTTGCGCCTCCGGGAGACTGGCGGTCATATCGGTTTCGATGAAACCCGGAGCCACGCAATTGACGGTGATATTGCGGCTGCCGAGTTCGCGCGCCAAGGCTCGCGTCATTCCTGCAACGCCAGCCTTTGCAGCCGCATAGTTGGCTTGCCCCGCGTTGCCTGAAGCGCCGACCACGCTCGTGATATTGATAATTCGGCCATAGCGCTGCTTCATCATGGGCCGCATGACCGCACGCGAAAGGCGGAAAACGGCCTTCAGGTTGGTGTCCAGCACGGCATCCCAGTCAGCGTCCTTCAGCCTCATGGCGAGCGTGTCTCGGGTAATGCCGGCATTGTTGACCAGTACGTGGATGGCGCCGTAAACCTTGACGATCTCATCGATCAGCGCCTCGACCGCCGGGCCGTCGTTGACGTCCAGTGCACAGCCGCGGCCACCATGCGCGCTCAGCGCCGCAGTGATCTTGGCCGCACCTTCTTCGGTGGTGCCTGTGCCAATGACCTTGAGCCCGCGCTGCGCCAGTTCGGCCGCGATCGCGGCGCCGATTCCGCGCGACGCGCCGGTAACCAGCGCGACCTGTCCTTCGAATTTGGGTGTACTCATGAAAAACCTTCGGGCTCAAGCGCCGAGCAATTGCCGCGTTTCGGCGAGCGTCGCCGGGTCGTAGACCGATGCCGCCGAAATTTCGGGCTCGATTCGCTTTGCCATGCCCGCAAGCACCTTGCCTGGCCCGCACTCGACAATGACCTCCACGCCGCGTTCCTTCAAGGCACGCACAGTCTCGACCCATCGCACCGGGCCCGCTGCCTGACGCACCAAAGCATCGCGAATGAATTCGGGATCGGACGTCACGCTCACGTCGATGTTGTTGATCACCGGAATGCGCGGGGCCACAAGCACCACCGACGCCAGCCGCTCACGCAACGCCTCTGCGGCAGGTTTCATCAGGCTTGAATGAAAGGGCGCCGACACTGGCAAAGGAAGCGCCCGCTTTGCACCGCTCGCCTTCAATACCTCGCACGCCTTGTCGACGGCAGCCTTGCTGCCTGCAATCACGGTCTGCTGCGGATCATTGAAATTCACCGCTTCGACGACTTCTGCGCTGGCAGCCCCGAACGCTCGGGTCACCTCGGCGCAACCTGCCTTGACCTTCTCTGCATCCATGCCAAGGATGGCCGCCATTGCACCGACGCCGATGGGCACGGCCTGCTGCATCGCCTGAGCACGGAAGCGCACCAACGGTGCAGCTTCGGCCAACGTCAAGGCCCCTGACGCGACCAGTGCGGAGTATTCACCCAGCGAATGGCCAGCGACGACAGACGGCAGATCGCCGCCCTCTGCAATCCAGGCGCGCCACGCCGCCACTCCGGCGACCAGCATCACAGGCTGCGTGTTCGTCGTGAGGGCCAGCGACTCCTTCGGACCTTCGTTGATGAGACGGCCGATGTCCTGGTCGAGAGCGTCGGAAGCCTCACGCAAGGTTTCAGTCACTGCAGGGTGATCACCCCAAGCGTCGAGCATCCCAACAGCTTGGGAACCTTGCCCAGGGAAGACAAAAGCGAAAGTTTTCATTGTTCGTGGTGATTCAGCGGGGGCTCGGTCGGGGAAACCAGCTTGTCAATAGTTGAGCAACACCGCGCCCCATGTGAAACCGCCGCCAACGCCCTCGAGCATCAAGGTATCACCCTTCTTCACCTTGCCGCTTCGAACAGCATGGTCGAGCGCCAGCGGTATGGAGGCTGCCGAAGTATTGCCGTGCTCGTCAACGGTGACGATCAGCTTTTCACGAGGCAACTTCAGTTTCTTTGCTGTGCCTTCCATGATGCGGATGTTCGCCTGGTGCGGGATCAGCCAATCGATGTCGTTGTCCGACTTGCCGGCCTTCTGCAAGGCAGCGCGAGCCGCGTCTTCCAGCACGCGCACGGCGAGCTTGAAAACCGCTTGCCCGTCCATGTGAAGCAATGGCGTGCCCAGGACCGAGCCGCCCGACACATGACCCGGAACGCACAGGATGCCCACATGCTTGCCATCGGCGTGCAGATCGCTTGAAAGTATTCCCGGTTCGTCGCTGGCCTCGAGAATGACAGCCCCAGCGCCGTCGCCGAAGAGCACGCACGTGGTGCGATCGTTGAAATCAAGAATGCGAGAGAACACTTCCGCGCCGACGACGAGCGCACATTTGGCACTTCCCGTCCGAATCATCGCGTCTGCGACCGTCAACGCATACACAAATCCGCTGCATACCGCCTGAACGTCGAAGGCCGGACATCCGGCAATGCCCAACTTGTTCTGAAGAATGGCTGCCGAGGAAGGGAACACCATGTCGGGTGTGGAGGTCGCGACGATGATCAGGTCGATGTCCGCTGCACTGCGTCGGGCAGACTCCAGCGCATGCTTTGCGGCTTCCAGGGCCAGATCGCTGCTCGCCACGTCGGGAGCCGCGAAATGCCGAGCCCGGATACCGGTCCTCTCGATGATCCATTGGTCAGAAGTCTCGACGCCCCGGGTGGCCAGGTCTCTGGCGAGATCGTCGTTCGTGACACGGCGAGGTGGCAGGTAACTGCCAGTGCCTGTAATGCGGGAGAAAGGAGTCATCAATCGTGGAGCGCCGCGGCGGCGGCCGGCGCCGCCGAATTCTGACGCGCAAGCAATGGCGCGGCGTGGGCGATGCGAGCCCGCACGCGATCGAGCAGGTTGTTGCGAGCGGCATCATAAGCGCGATCAAGCGCGTGCCCGAAGGCCACTTCATCGGCAGAGCCATGGCTCTTGAAGACGAGGCCGCGCAGGCCGAGCAATGCTGCGCCGTTGTACCTGCGGTGGTCAAGCCGCTTTTTGAGCGCTTTTAGGACCGGATAGGACACGATCGCGGCAAATTTGCTGAATAGCCCATTGGTGTATTCGATCCGCAGAAAGTCCACGATCATCGAGGCAACGCCCTCGGTTGCCTTCAGCGTGACGTTGCCGACAAAGCCGTCGCAGACGACGATGTCGGTGGTCCCTTTGAAAATATCGTTGCCCTCCACGTTTCCGTAGAAGTTCAGATCCTGCGAGTTGGCAGCCTTGCGTAGCAGCTGACTAGCTCTTTTGATAGTTTCGCTGCCTTTAATGGCTTCTTCGCCAACATTGAGGAGCCCCACGGACGGGGCCTCGTTGCCAGTCAGCGCCGACACCAGCGCAGATCCCAACACCGCAAACTGCAGCAGATCTTCGGCGTCGCAGTCGACATTGGCACCGAGATCCAGCACTGTTGTTGCGCCGCCCTTGCTGTTGGGCAACTGCGGAGCAATCGCAGGGCGATCAATCCCGTCCAGTGTCTTCAGCAAGTACCTCGCGATCGCCATGAGAGCGCCCGTGTTCCCGGCAGAGATGGCGGCTTGCGCCACACCATCCTTGACTTGCTGGATGGCGACTCGCATGGACGAGTCTTTTTTCTTTCGCAGTGCCACCTCGACAGGATCGTCCATGCCGATCACTTCGCGAGCGGGAATCACCGTCGCCCGAGGGTGCGAAAAATTTGCAAGTGCGTCAGGCATTCCCACAAGAAGCAGCGATGCTTCCGAGTGACGCTCTAGAAATGCTCGACATGCCGGGAGGGTGACCCGCGGACCATGGTCGCCGCCCATGCAGTCAACAGCAAGCGTGATCACGGGCGACGCTGAAACGAGTGCAGGCGGTGTGGGCATCAAAACAAAGGCCCGACGCTACGGGAAAAGTAGCTTCGGGCCCTGGCCTTGAGTAGAAGTTAGGCTTCAGATTTGGTCTTGAGCACCTTGCGGCCGCGATAAAAACCGTTGGGGCTGATGTGGTGACGCAGATGCGTTTCGCCGGTGGTTGGCTCGACGGCAATGCCGGGCACGCCCAGCGCGTTGTGCGAACGATGCATGCCGCGCTTCGACGGCGACTTCTTGTTTTGCTGGACGGCCATACTGGCTCCTGGAAGTATTCGGGTGAGTTGGTGTGCATGCGGGGCGGCGATAACGCTTTGAAGCACTAGCGGCGGCGCGCGCGAAGCCCGTGAGTATAGCCCAACGCGACACCACACGCCAAATGGAAGTGTTGCGGCCTATTTTGTCTTGTCGGAACGCAATGCGCCAAGGGCAGCGAACGGGTTGGGCCGCTCTGCCTCTGCTGCCTCGAAGTCGGGGTCCACGGCGGAGAGTCGCATCGGCTCAGGACAAACCTCGTGCCGCGGCGTGACGGGGATTTCCATCAGAAGTTCGTCTTCAATGAGCTCGTGAAGGTTGAAGTCACGACTCGCCACGAGCACGTCCTCTTCCGCCTCCTCATCTTCCGCCGCGGCGGTCGCTTCGTCGGCGGCAAAACGAAACCAGCGGTCGATATGCAGCGTCACCTCGACAGGCGCAAGGCAACGTTGGCATACCAGCTGAACCCGAACTTCCGCGGTCAGGTGTAGCCACGGCACGTTGGCGCCTTCCGGCCCGTTGCGGGTCTGGCCGGCGGCTTCCCATCGAACGGTCAAATCGTCAGCGGGGGCCGCCAACTCGGCGCGCAGGCGTTCGTAGTTCTGGAGGGGCTCGTTTGCGGAAAGGACTGCAGCAGATGCGGCGAAGCCATTCACGTCGAGCCGGCTGGGGGCAAATTCTCTCGTCATCCGCGCCAGTCTAAACCGCTCGCGCACAATCATGACCATGCAACGCCAAGTGATTCTTGCCTCGACATCGCGCTATCGCCGGGAACTCATGCTCCGACTGCGCCTGCCTTTTGACATTCAGGCGCCTGAAGTTGATGAAACTGCAATGGAAAGCGAAACGCCAGCCGCGCTCGCCGATCGACTGGCACTCGAAAAAGCAAAAGCGGTCGCGCGCCTTTTCCCCGAAGCGATCGTGATTGGATCCGACCAAGTGGCCGACCTGCACGGCGAGCCCCTTGGAAAACCTGGGGACCACGCACGTGCTACAGCCCAATTGCGGCGAATGCGCGGCCAAACCCTGATCTTTCAGACGGCAGTCGCGGTTGTTTGCCAAAGCACCAGCTTCACCCAGCGCGACCTTGCGCCGGTAAAGGTAACTTTTCGCGACTTGAGTGACGCAGCCATCGAGGCTTACTTGAACGCGGAGCAACCCTACGACTGCGCCGGTAGTGCCAAGAGTGAAGGCTTGGGCATCGCATTGCTCGATGCCATCGAAAGCGATGATCCAACCGCCCTCATCGGCCTGCCGCTGATTCGAACAGCCAGGATGCTGCGCGCGGCAGGAGTCGACCTGCTGTGAATATCGAGGCCTACGGAAAGCTGTACCTCGTGCCGGCACCGCTGGACTTCGGGTGTGACGAGCAACTGGATCTTCAAGCCACAGTGCCACGTGGCACCCTACAAGCGGCCGCCCAGATCACGCACTGGATCTGCGAGAACGCGAAGTCGGCTCGGGCCTACCTCAAGCGGATCGACGCCATCTTGCCGCTCGCGGCCCCGCTCCAAGCTCTGCAGATCCAGGAATTGCCGCGCGAAGTGCACAAGAAAGGCGACCACGGCGGCCAGTTCGATGCCGGCCCTCTTCTTTCCGCTGCGCTCGAAGGGCACGACGTCGGCCTGCTCAGCGAAGCAGGCATGCCCGCCGTCGCGGATCCGGGATCGTCCGTAGCGAGGGCAGCGCATGAGCTGGGCATCGCGGTCGTTCCGCTGACCGGTCCTGTATCTCTGCTGCTCGCGCTGGCAGCGAGCGGGCTCAATGGTCAGAACTTCGCTTTTGTTGGGTATCTCCCGCAGGACACCGAGGCGCGAATCCGGCGCATACGCGAGCTCGAAGCGCTTGCCCTGAAGACCGGCCAGACGCAGCTTTTCATCGAAACCCCCTATCGCAATGCCGTGATGCTGCAGGCGTTGACGCAGACGCTCCAGCACAACACCCGCCTGGCCGTCGCGAGCGGGCTCACCCTGGGGTCTTCGCACGTTCGCAGCGAAACGGTCAAAGCCTGGCGCGCGCGTCCTCGGCTGGCGGAAGAGCGTGCGCCGGCGGTATTCGCCATCGGCCGCTGACCACCCCGCCGACGCCATGACGGTCGTTTCCGCAAGCATGCGCTGGGCTTCGCGAGCGCAGTTCTTCTGTTCAGGATTTGTCTTTGCGACGTGGGGAGTCCACATCCCCACCGTGAAAGCGCACTACGGCGTCGATGAAGCGCAATTGGGGCTCGCGCTGCTCGCGGCAGGAGTGGGGGCGCTCCTGGGCCTGACGCAGGCGAGTCGATGGATCGGCCGCTACGGCGCGGCTCGTGTGGCGGGCGTTTGCGGTTCGATATATGCGCTGCTGCTGGCAGGTTTGTTGATCGCGCCAGGCTATGCCGCGCTGCTCGTCCTACTCGCTGCATTCGGTATCGCCACGAGCGTCTTCGACGTGGCAATCAATACCGAGGCAGCGCAACTCGAGCTTCGAGGCGGCAAACCGTTGATGAGCGGCATGCACGGCATGTTCAGCCTCGGCGGCATGGTTGGCGCTACCACGGGCAGTGCGGCCATTGCAGCGGGGATGGCCGCGCACCACCATCTGTTGCTCGTCGCGGCGGCGATGGCGCTCACCGTCTCACTGTCCGCGCGGCGGATGCTCCCGAAAGAGGCAACGGCGTCCGCCAGCGCGGCCGAAGGCTTCCGGATGCCTCGCGGCACTCTCGCGGTACTCGGGGTGCTGGCGGCGCTCGGACTGATTGCCGAAGGCGCCATTTACGACTGGAGCGTCCTCTATCTTCAGCAGGAATTGGGCAGCCCGCAGCAGCAAGCCGCCCTCGCCTATGCGAGTTTTTCCGCGGCAATGGCTCTGACCCGCTTCGGCGGCGATGCCCTGCGCGCGCGCTTTGCGCCGGACGTGCTCCTGCGCGGCAGCGCGCTGCTCGCCGCCTTGTCGATGACGCTGGTGCTGATCACGGACACGCCCTGGATGGCCCTGATCGGATTCGCAGGTGTTGGCGTCGGCTTCGCCAATGTGGTGCCGATTCTTTTTGCGGCCGCTGCGCGCGTGCCGGACGTCGATCCGGCACAAGGCATCGCCGCGGTATCGGCCGTGGCCTACCTCGGCTTCATGTCAGGGCCGCCGGTGATCGGCTTCCTTGCGCAGCTCAGCAGTCTGACGGCCGCGCTGTACGTCGTGGTGGTCTTTGCCGCCGGACTCGCCGCGTCGGCGCGCCGCGCCAATTCAGAGTAGCCCGCTCAATTCAGCGCAAAGCAGGCGCGGCGTGCAGGGCTCGCACCGAGGCGTCGCCGAGGGCTGCACCAAATTTCTTCGCAAGCTTCTCGGCGACGTTGTCGCGACGCGTGTAGTCGATGACTTCTTCAGCTTTGATCACCTCGCGGGCCACATAGTCGACATTGCCGAGCTGATCGGCGAGCCCTAGTTCGATCGCCTGCTGGCCACTCCAGAACAGACCGCTGAACAAGCCGGGAGTGTCCAATTTGAGCCGATTGCCGCGGCCGGTCTTGACCACGTCGATGAACTGCGCGTGGATCTGATCCAGCATTTGCTGCGCGTGCGCACGCTGGGCGTCATTCATCGGGCTGAATGGATCCAGGAAGCCCTTGTTTTCGCCCGCGGTCAGAAGCCTGCGTTCCACGCCGACCTTGTCCATGAGGCCGGTAAATCCGAAACCGTCCATCAGCACACCGATGCTTCCGACAATGCTGGCCTTGTCGACGAAAACCTTGTCGGTTGCGGCGGCAATGTAGTAAGCGGCGGAAGCACAGGTCTCCTCGACAACGGCGTAGATCGGCTTTTTGTACTTGGCGCGCATACGCTTGATTTCGTCGTTGATGATGCCGGCCTGCACCGGACTGCCGCCGGGCGAGTTGATCAGCAGCACAATGCCCTTTGCGCCGTCGTCTTCGAACGCCGTCTTCATAGCCGCGACCACGAATTCAGCGCTCGCATCCGCGCCCGCCGCGATTTCGCCCTTGATTTCAACCACAGCGGTATGCGCGGTCGTCTTGGCGGCTGTTGGCGTCGCGCGCGAAACGGCAAACCACGCCAGGAAGATGAAGAACGCCAGCCACGCGAGCCGAACGAATATCTTCCAACGGCGGCTGGCTCGTTGTTCGCGCAAGGCAGCAAAGGCCAGCTTTTCAAGGGTCGCGCGCTCCCAGCCGGCTTGCTGCGTCGGGTCGTTCTTTGACATGATCGTTGGGTTAGGGCCGGGCGCAGTGCGCTGGAGAGGCTCGAAACCCTCGGGCTCCTTGCGGGTGGAATCTGTCATTTCAGAAGACGAGAGGTTGGAGGTTCCAGTCAGTATGCCAGTGGACAACGCCGTCATGCTCGCTCAACGCGATCTTCACCAGCCCGCCACGGCAAGGGCCCCCGGCACATTCCCCTGTGTCGGGCTTGTAGACGGCACCATGGGTTGCGCACAGCAGCCACTGCCCGGAGTCGTCGAAAAAGCGATCGGGCTGGAAGTCCAACTCCATCGCGACGTGGCTGCAGCGGTTCAGAAAGGCATATGGCCGGCCTTCGAATCGGATCGCAAAGGCGCGGCATGCTTGCCCGCCATGCACCACATCGAACGGCACGCCACGCCCGCCCTCGACCAGATCAGCGGCATTGCAAAGAGGAATGCACTCGCTCATGCGCGAATTGTCACGCGTTCCCAAGAAGCCAGTCGGTCAAACCAGAGACTGAATGCGCCACATGCAGCGGAGACAAGGCGTCGAACTCATGGGGTTTGTGGGCTCCGTAGCTGACGCCGACACTCGCACAGCCGGCGTTGATCGCGAGTTGCAGATCGTGCGTGGTGTCCCCGATCATGAGGGTTCGTTCGGGGCACGCATCGAGCTCTTCCATCAGTTCGAGCAACATCCGGGGATGCGGCTTTCCGAAGGTCTCGTCGGCCGTGCGAGAAGCATCGAACCGATCGCGCAAAGCAACTGTAGCCAGCGCCTCATTCAGTCCGCGGCGCGATTTGCCGGTTGCGACGGCGAGCATGTAGCCGCGCGCCCGAAGCGCATCGAGCATCGGCAGAACGCCGTCGAACAACACAAGATCGTCCTGATGCTGAAGATAGTGATAACGATAGCGCGCACCCAGTTCGGCGTACTTTTCCTTCGGTACGTCCGGGGCGGCTCGAGCGAGCGCTTCGGCAAGGCCGAGGCCGATCACCCAGGCGGCGTCGTTTTCGCTCGGCTTGGCACCGCCGACGTCGACCACCGCCGCCTGAATGCACCGAACGATGAGGCGGGTCGAGTCGTAAAGTGTCCCGTCCCAGTCAAAAGCAATCAGATCGAAACGGCGTGGGCGGCTATCAGTCATGTGGAATCGTCGAGGAATGGGTCGCGAGCACTTCAAGTGCAGCTTGGGGCATCAACGCGTGCAGTTCAGGCGGCAGATTGGCCCGAAGCTCCATGCGTTCATTGGTCGCTGGATGGGTGAATTGCAAGAGCCACGCATGCAGAAACATGCGTTTGAGGCCGATTTTCTGGAGGGCTCGATTGCGCTCGAAATCGCCGTATTTGTCGTCGCCCGCGATCGCGTGACCTGCCGATGCAAGATGCACTCGGATCTGGTGCGTTCTGCCAGTCTTGATGGTGACCGACAGCAGTGATACAGGCGCAGTGTCTCCCTTCAGGGTGAAGCTGGAAAGCACCTTCACCAAGGTGACCGCCCGCATGGCGTCCGGGTGGTCCTTGGCGACGACCCGCACGCGCCGCTCTCCTGCATCAGAGGTGCCGTCAGCACCCGGCAACAAATACTTGGCAAGGGACGCGTCAAGTACCTTCTTGTTGGCCGGCCAACTTCCTTCGACCAGCGCGAGATAGGTCTTGCCGGTCTCGCGCTCGCGGAACTGGTTTTGCAGCGCGGTCAATGCGCTGCGCTTCTTGGCGACCAGGAGGATGCCCGACGTTTCCCGGTCGAGCCGATGCACGAGTTCCAGAAATCGGGCGGCAGGCCGCGCCCTGCGCAATTGCTCGATGACCCCAAAGCTCACGCCGCTGCCGCCATGAACCGCCACGCCCGCAGGCTTGTCGATGGCGACCAACGCATCGTCTTCATGGATCACAGGGAATTCACGGGCGGGCGCTGGCGCAGATGCGCCCTCCTCTGACCGAGGTGATACGCGGACCGGAGGAAGACGCAAGACGTCACCGGAGGCCAGGCGAGTCTCGGCCTGCACGCGCCCCTTGTTGATGCGCACCTCTCCCGACCGGATGATCCGGTAGACGTGGGTCTTCGGTACGCCCTTAAGTTGGCGGAAAAGGAAGTTATCCAACCGCTGCCCGGCAGACTCTTCGTCGACCGTCAGAAAGCGAACTTCGGTCGCCGCGGGGCTCGGCTTCGCACCTATAATGTTTTTCACCAGCGCGGCCATGTAAGTGCTTGATTAATCAGAAGTTTAGAGCACTGCAAGCGGCGCTGTGAGGTCGATGCCGCTTTGATGTCGAGTTCGCAAGCCACGCGCAAACGCGCAAGGCGGCGGGCACTGCACCCGAGTCAAGCCGACGCCCACGAAACACCGATACGGAATACCCCAGCCGGCAGGCTCATAGCTGCCGGCGGATCGAAGCGAGTACCTTGTGTTGATGCTATTGGTTCAACTTGTCCTGCGTTGGCTGATGCCGACGAGTTCGGGCATTGAGCCGCCAGCTGTGCGCGCCACCATTGCGCCAGTCGCCGTTGACAACACGGCGAGTCAACATCACGTCGGGCTCGCGCCCATCCATGCGCCCCCACCCTGGCCGGCATCGAGTTGACTCTCGATGCGGCTGCTCGCGCTCGCGCGGCAGCCACCATCTGCCAGGGCTTAGCGGCAATTCCTTCGTTTCGCGACGCGTCGTCCGTGCATCGTTAGGTCCGTCATGGACCGGTAGAACGAGACGAAACATACAGAAGGACAACGCATCATGAAACGGATGCTGATCAACGCCACGCAGGCCGAAGAGCGCCGCTTGGCCATTGTCGACGGGCAAAAGCTCCTCGACTACGAAATCGAAATCGAAGGACGCGAACAGCGCAAGGGCAACATCTACAAGGCCGTGGTAACGCGCGTCGAGCCGTCGCTTGAAGCCTGCTTTGTCGACTACGGCGAAGACCGCCACGGCTTCCTGCCGTTCAAGGAAATCTCAAAACAATATTTCGCCGAAGGCGTGTCGGCAAGCCAGGCTCGCATTCAGGACGCCATCAAGGAAGGCCAGGAACTGGTCGTCCAGGTCGAGAAGGAAGAGCGCGGCAACAAGGGTGCGGCGCTGACGACCTTCATTTCGCTGGCCGGACGCTATGTCGTCCTGATGCCGAACAACCCCCGCGGCGGTGGCGTGAGCCGGCGAATCGAGGGCGACGACCGCGCCGAATTGAAGGAGGCGATGGACCAGCTCGAATACCCCAAGGGGATGAGCATCATCGCGCGCACGGCAGGCATCGGGCGCTCGGCCCCAGAGCTGCAGTGGGACCTGAACTACCTGCTGAAGCTCTGGACCGCCATCGATGGCGCAGCCCAGGGCGGCAAGGGCGCCTTCCTGATCTACCAGGAATCGTCTCTCGTGATCCGCGCCATTCGCGACTACTTCAATCACGACATCGGCGACATCCTGATCGACACCGACGACATCTACGACCAAGCGCAGCAGTTCATGGCGCATGTGATGCCGGAGCATGCGTCGCGCGTGAAGCGCTATCGCGACGATGCGGCCCTTTTCAGCCGGTTCCAGATTGAGCACCAGATCGAATCGGCCTATGCCCGGACCGTGCAGCTCCCGAGCGGCGGCGCAATCGTCATCGATCACACCGAAGCACTCGTGTCGGTCGACGTCAACTCGGCACGCGCCATCAAGGGCGGCGACATCGAAGAAACCGCCACTCGAACCAACCTCGAGGCTGCCGACGAAGTGGCGCGCCAGATGCGCTTGCGGGATCTGGGCGGGCTGATCGTGATCGACTTTATCGACATGGACGAGTCCAAGAACCGCCGCGAAGTCGAAAGCCGCCTGCGGGACGCGTTGCGACAAGACCGTGCACGCGTTCAGTTCGGTTCGATCAGCAAGTTCGGACTGATGGAAATGAGCCGCCAGCGGCTGAAGCCGGCGCTCAGCGAAGGCTCCTCCATCCCCTGCCCGCGATGCGGCGGTTCCGGCCACATTCGCGACACGGAGTCGAGCGCTCTGCAGATCCTTCGAATCATTCAAGAAGAATCGATGAAGGACAACACCGCGGCCGTCCACGTGCAGGTTCCGGTCGAGGTTGCCTCGTTCCTCCTGAATGAAAAGCGCCCGGAGATCGCCAAGATCGAACTCAAGCAGCGCGTGACCGTGCTGATGGTGCCCAGCAAGACGCTCGAAACGCCCAACTACAAGCTGGAGCGGCTCAAGCACGACGATCCGCGCCTCGACCACATCGAAGCAAGCTACAAGATGGCAGACGAGGTCGAGGACCCAACTTCGGTGACCCGTCGATCGCAGGAGCCCACCAACAGGCAGACGCCGGTGATCAAGGGCGTCCTGCCCGATGCGCCGGCGCCTGTGATGGCACCGAAGCCGGAAGCCGCTCGCCCTCCAGTCGCGACGCCGGCAGCTGCAAGCCAAGCGCCGGCGGCCCCGGCGCCAGTCAAATCGGCGGAATCCGGACTCTTTGGCTGGATCAAGAGCCTTTTCGGTGCTGCTCCGGTTGCCGCCCCCGCTCCCGCCGCCATTCCAGTCGAAGCTCCGAAACCTCGCAAGGAAGGCCGCACGGCTCGAGACGGCGAAGCTCCACGCACCGCTCGAGACGGCGAACAGCGTCGCGGGCGCGGCGAAGGCCGCAACGGTCGCGAGGGTGAACGTCGCGGTGGTCGCTCCGGCGAGCGCCGCGAGGGGGAACGCCGCGAAGGCGAACGTCGCGAAGGACGCAACGAAGCGCGCAACGACAACCAGACCCGGGAACCGCGAGAAGCACGGCCCGTCCGCGACGGAGAACGCCGCGGTCGCGGCGAACGACGCGAAGGCGATGCACGCCAACAGCCGATCGAGGCGGCGGATGTTCAATTCGACGCGCAGGCAATGGCCTCGACCAGCCCTCCGGACAACTCCGCAGCGCCCTCCGAACGCACTCCGCGCGCTCGCGGCGAGCGCAGAGACCGTACGGGTGAACGTGGCGAACGTGGCGAACGCAGCGTCGAAGCCACCCGCGACACGAGCCTCAATGCGGAAGCGACGCCGAATGCTGGACAAGCCGAGCGCGGCGGGCGGAATGCTCGGGAAGAGCGCGCACCCCGCGGCGATCGCGGTGATCGCGGCGAAGGACGTCGGGAACGGCGCAACGAGAGCGTCGCACAAGCCGGGGAGATTTCTACTCCGGAACAGCAGCCGATGCTTGATCGCGACGCTGTTGCGGCGACGGACGGCCATGAGGACCGCGGCCAGGAAGCGGAACTTGCACCGCGCCGCGAAGGCGACGAGCGCCGCGGGCGTTCCCGTGATCGCTACGGCCGCGACCGTCGCGACCGCGCACCGCGCGAAGAGACCGATGCGGCTGCTCCGCTGACGGCTCCAGCCACCGCAACGGCCATGGCGACGCCGGCGGCCACGGAAGGCGATCATCTCCGGGAAGTGTCGGCGCCGGCTCGCAAAGAACCCGCGCTGGCCGTCCCGGCAGCGCCGATCGTAGTCGAGCCTCGCGTGTCTGCCCGCGCACTTCCGAAGGTCCAGCCATTCGTCCTGCCTCTGGACGAACTGGCGCAGGTCGCCGAAGGATCGGGCTTGCATTGGGTCAATTCGGATGCAGAGCGGGTTGCGCAGGTCAGGGCTGCCATAGCGGCAGAGCCGAAGCCGGCACACATTCCCCGCCCACGGCCGCCGGCGATCGTCATCGATGAAGGCCCGCTGGTCTTGGTCGAAACTCGCAAGGACCTGGCCGGAATGGTGTTGCCCTTCGAGAAGGCCACGCAAGACACGGGCGCTCACCCCTGAACTGGGGAGGCTCGCCCTCCGTCTCGATCAAAGGGAGGCTTGTCCTCCCTTTTTTTTGCGTCTTGTGGCCGGCGAGGCGCAGAAAAAGCGGGGACCGCCCTCATCGCCAGACTCCGCCGACACGAGTGTCCGCCAAATGCTGGCACGCGGCGTCCTTCACCTGACCATCATTACGACCACCGCGCCCCGAGGGGCCGCGGCGCGGCTCGCTATTTCCTCTCACGGGAGCTCCAGCTCCCATCCGAAACGGCCTTCCCGAGTCATTCCTGAGGCCGCATCGCCCAAGACTCCCGTTGGGATTTCTTCACGTTTCGCCAAACGGCGTATGTAAACAACACCTTTTCCTACAGCCTCGTTAACAATTTGTCATACCAAAGGACTACACTGTCACCGAGCATGTTGCAATGCACCAAGCATCCGAACGCTTCCCTTTACAGAGGGGAAGCCTAGGCCGTTTGGCGGAAGATGTACGGCTTTTGTTGACACGACAGCGGCAGCAGCATATGTTCAAATTCTTGCCGATAGTAGTAAAGCGTTACACTGCCCCGCTCACTCGATTGAGGCAGCACCCGATACGGGAGAAGTTCAAATGTTTCGTTCCGACTCGACCGCAAATGGCAACGTGGTCCGGCGTTTTTCTTCCGAAGGGGGTGGCCCTTCGGTGCCCCCTGCTTACGCGCAGCCAAGGCGGTTGAGCTACTTAGAACGCACAGCCAAAAGGATGATCGATATCGTCGGTGCGCTCATTTTCTTTGCCCTTTTCGGCCCGCTGTACCTCATCGTGGCGTTGAGCGTGGCCGTCAGCATGGGTCGGCCGGTGCATTTCTGGCAAAACCGGCTTGGCGAACGCGGACAGCGGTTTCGCTTCTACAAGTTTCGCTCGATGGTGCGCAACTCGGAGGACGTACTGGATGAGTTCCTGAGCCGCAACGACATGGCTAGGACCGAATGGGACACGTTCCAGAAGCTCGAAAAAGACCCGCGGATCACCCCCATCGGAATGTTCATTCGCAAGCTCAGCCTGGACGAACTGCCCCAGTTCTGGAACGTGCTGAAGGGCGACATGAGTCTCGTCGGGCCGCGCCCCTGCATGGAACGCCAGCGGAGTCTCTACGGAAAAGGCTGGGAACACTACTGCGCAGTGCGCCCCGGCATTACCGGCCTTTGGCAAGTGAGCGGCCGCAACCGGCTCTCCTATGCGCGCCGCGTCGAACTCGACGTTGAATATGTCTGCAACTGGTCGCTCTGGCTCGACATCAAGATCCTGCTGAAAACGGTTCGGGCCGTCGTGAGCGGAGAGGGGTCTCGATGAATTCCGTCCAGCCCGTCGTGCTCTGCGGTGGTAGTGGCACGCGCCTGTGGCCACTTTCGCGCAAGACTCTGCCCAAGCAGTTCGCCCCCTTGGTGGACAACAAGAGCCTGCTCCTGCTCACGCTCGAGCGCCTTCGCAAGCTCAATACTGAAGTCACTTGTGTAGCCGCCGAAGAGCATCGGTTTCTCGTCCAGGAAGGCATTGACGCCGCACAAGTGAGCGGCAAGCAGTTGCTCGAACCTGTCGCTCGAAATACGGCCGCCGCGATGGCAGCGGTGGCGCTCCTGGCTGAACCCGATCAATTGCTGCTCTTTGCGCCGGCTGACCATCACATCCCGGAAGGTGACCGGTTCGTTGCGACCATCCAACAGGGGATTCCCGCAGCGCTGCAGGGCTACCTCGTGACGTTCGGCGTGGAGCCGACTTTTCCGAGCACGGCCTACGGCTATATCCGTCAAGGCGAGAAGCTCGACGGCGCGCTTGCCACCGAGGCAGGCCATGCGGTGGCAGCGTTCATCGAAAAGCCGGCCGCGGCACGTGCCGAACAGTTGCTGCTTGAGGGCGGCAATCTCTGGAATGCAGGCATTCTCCTGGTGCAGGCCAAAGTGCTGATCGCCGCACTCGCGGAGCATGCCGGCGACATTCTTGACTCATGCAAGGCGGCCACTGCGGCGATTGAGAGGGACGGGGATTTCCTCCGCATGGACAGCGCAGCCTTCGGACGCTGCCGCAGCCAAAGCATCGACTACGCGGTACTGGAGAAATGCAGCCGGGTCGCGGTGATCCCTTTTCAGGGCCGCTGGAGCGATGTCGGCAGCTGGAATGCGGTCGCCGATCTGCACGACGCGGATGTCAACGGCAACCGAATCAGCGGCCACGGCTTTGCAATGGGCGCCAGCAATACTTTCATCCATGCGCCCAGCCGGCCCGTGGTCGCCCTGGGTACGAAGGATCTGCTGGTCGTCGACACGCCCGACGCGCTGCTCGTTGCTCACAGTGAGTGTGCGGAGCAGGTCAAGGATGTGGTCGCCTTGCTGACCGCACAAGGACAAAGCCAGGCAACCCGGCATCGCCGCATTCCGAGGCCGTGGGGGGCCTACGACAGCATTGACGACGGGGAGCGTTTTGCCGTGAAGCGGCTGACCGTCAAACCCGGCGCGCGACTTGCGTTGCGGATGCACCATCACCGCGCTGAACATTGGGTGGTCGTCAAAGGGGCTGCGCGGGTCGTCTGTGACGACGTGGTGCGGCTCGTGAAGGAAAACGAATCGATCTACATCCCCGTCGGTGCGGTCTATCGGCTTGAAAACGCGGGCAAGACCACGCTCGAAGTGATCGAAGTCCAGACGGGTGGCTACTTGGCCGATGACGATGTCGTTCGTTTCGACGAGGCGTCCGCGGCCGCAGAAGGCGAAAAAAAGCTCGCCTGAATCTTCAATCCTGCGCCGAGGTGACATCGAATGAACGAGTTTCAGAAGCGAATCTTTGTGGCGGGCCACCGCGGGATGGTGGGCAGCGCGATCGTCCGCAGCCTCTCTGACAAGGGCTACACGAACATCATCAGCCGGAGCCATTCGGAGCTCGACCTCACCGACCAGGCTGAGGTCAGAGCTTTCTTTGCCGCCGAAAAGCCGCAAGAGGTCTATGTGGCGGCCGCCAAGGTCGGCGGCATCCACGCCAACAACACTTATCCGGCAGAGTTCATCTACTCGAACCTGATGGTCGAAGCGAACCTGATTCACGAGTCCTGGCGCACGGGCGTGAGCAAGCTTCTCTTTCTGGGGTCCAGCTGCATCTACCCGCGTCTCGCGCCGCAGCCGATGTCCGAGGATGCCTTGCTCACGGGCAAGCTGGAGCCGACCAACGAGCCTTATGCCGTCGCAAAGATTGCCGGCATCAAGCTCTGCGAGAGCTATAACCGGCAATACGGATGCGATTTCCGCAGCGTCATGCCGACCAATCTCTACGGACCCGGCGACAACTACCACCCAGAGAACAGCCACGTATTGCCGGCAATGATCCGCCGCTTTCATGAAGCAAAGCTGGCCGACGCACCTGCGGTCGTGATCTGGGGCACGGGCTCGCCGAAGCGCGAATTCCTCTACGTGGACGACATGGCAAGCGCCTGCGTCCACGTCATGGACCTTCCGCGCGAGGTCTATGCCGCCCACACGGAAGTCATGGCGAGCCACATCAATGTGGGAACCGGCGAGGATCTGTCGATCGCCGAGCTGGCGCAGCTGGTGAGCGACGTGGTGGGCTATCGCGGTCAGATTCAGTACGACACCAGCAAGCCGGACGGTGCGCCGCGCAAGTTGCTGGAGATTTCAAGGATTCGCAAGCTGGGATGGACGCCCAGGATGTCGCTGCACGACGGGATTGCGCACGCCTACGAAGATTTCTGCAGCGAAGAACTGGTCGCCTGAGCGGGGTTTGCCGGGCCGGGTTCGCCAACATGCAAAGATCATCGGTTTCATTGATTCCCCCCGGCGGCGGTGGCGTGCAGGACTATGCGAGCACCATCGCAGGTCCGCTTCACGCTCCGCCGCTCGAACTCACGCCGGACACAGACTCATCATCGTGGTCCGGCGATCTTCTGCTGCTCCACTTCAGCGGCTACGGCTTCCAGAAAAGGGGCGTGCCCCTGTGGCTCCTCAAGAGGATTGACAGCCTGCGTTCGCAGTTCGGCTCCTTCGGCGTCGTCTTCCATGAACTTTTTGCGTTCGGGCCGCCTTGGGGCTCGGCGTTCTGGCTCAACAGCATTCAGAAGCGGATCGCGCGCGAGTTGGTGTCCGTTTCAGACTTCTGGTTGACCAATCGGGACGAGTCGGCTCGCTGGCTGCTCGACCAACGCCAAGGCACGCCCCATCGGGTGCTGCCGGTTTTTTCAAACGTCGGAGAGCCGCAATCGATCGATGCCGAGAGACTTCCGAGGCTCGTCGTCTTCGGCAGCGCAGGCGTTCGTGCGAATGTCTACCGATGGGCCGAGGGCGAGGTTTTCCGCTGGGCCAGGAAGTCCGGCCTGGAAATCCATGACATCGGGCCCGCTTCGCAGGACCCGTTGCTCGTCCAGCGGCTTCGAGCAGAAGGCGTCGTATCGCACGGAAAGCTTTCGGCAGACCAGGTCAGCAAGGAGTTGTCGCAGGCAAGTTGCGGCGCCCTCGCCTATCCCACGGACTACGTTTCCAAGAGCGGCGTCTTTGCCGCCTACTGCGCGCATGGCATCTGCCCTGTCTTGCTTTCGAAGGAATACGACGCCCATGACGGGCTGCGGCCCAGCGTGCACTATGCTGCGGGCTTCGCCTCGCTGGACCCTGCGACTTCGGACACACTGGCCATCGGCCGCGAGGCGCGCCAGTGGTATGAACCCCATCGCATCGATGCGCATGTGTCCGCGTTGAAGACTTTGGTGACCGAGGTCCAAAAGTAAAGTGAACGACCTGCAATTTCTCTGGACGTCACGCGAGCGCCCCGAACTGGGTTCGAGGCGCTGGGTGGTGGTCTGGGCGAAACGTGCACTTCAGTTCCGCGCGCTCATGTCCATGACCTGGCACAGGCGCAAGCTGCGTTCAAGAGGCACTCAGATTGGACGGCTTTCAGTGCTGGACTCGCCCGACCTGAAGGGGCCCGGCGCCAACATCAGCATCGGGGAGCGGACATTCATCGCCCGTTCGGTGGAAATCGTCGCCCTTGAAAAGGTCACCATCGGCTCGCGGGTGGTCATCAACGACCGGGTGACGATCCTCACTGGGAGTCACCACGTCGGCGATCCGACCTGGCGCCAGTTCCGAAAGCCCGTTCGTATCGACGACTACGCGTGGATCGCCGTCGGTGCGACGATTCTGCCGGGCGTCACGATAGGCTATGGCGCCGTCGTCGGTGCTGGCGCCGTGGTCGCGAAGGACGTTCCACCGCTGGCGGTTGCGACGGGCAATCCCGCCAGCATTCGCCTGGACGTGCGGCCGCGCGACCTCGACTACGACCCCGTGATCTTCCTGGCGCCCTACGAAGCCTGGATCGGGCGCAGCAAGGGTCCGCTCGTCGCTTCGGCCGATGCTTTCCCGGCATCCGACAAGGGCTCGATGAATCCGGAAAAGCCGTTGCCATGAGCGCCACGCTCGCCAACTCCGCCTTTCCGCGGGCTTTGAACAAGCCGCTGGCGCTCAGCCGCGCCGGCTGGATGTTCCTCACGGTGTTCGTGATCATCGTTTTCGAAGGCGCATTGCGGAAATGGCTGGCGTCTTCGGTCACGTTGCCGCTGATCCTGCTGCGCGACGTCACGGCGCTACTCTTGATCTTTCACGCATGGAGATACGGCCACCTGAGACGGCAGATGAAGGTCGTGTCCGTGATGATCGCCTGGTCGTGCCTGGTGCTCGGATGGGGGCTGCTGCAACTCGTCGGAAGCGAGAGCTCGCCGACCATCCTCATCATCGGCTTGCGCTTCTGGCTGCTCTATAGCTGGTTCGCGGTGGCTGCCTTTGCGAGCTTGACCGAGGCCGACTACCGGGCTTCGATCATCGCAGGCGCCTGCATGATGCTGGTGATGGCGCCGCTTGCCGTGGTGCAGCACTTCTCTCCGCCAGGTGCCCGCATCAACACACAGTTGGACACCACAGACGAGGAAGGGATCTTCGTCGCCGTGGTCGGGGTCGTGCGCACAACCGGCACGTTCAGTTTCACGTCCGGCTATGCCACCTTCATGACGACGATCGCACCGCTGGTTTTCGGTATCTTGTCGGCGCGCAAGAACCGCACCTGGCAATTCATGTTCGCGCTCGCGGTCTTCACGGCCTTCGCCGTGGGGGCGCTGGTGAGCGGCTCGAGAACCGCCGTGATCTCGTCAGGAATGATGTTCGTGGCCTACCTTGCCGGCCGGCTCTTTTTCTCGAAAGTCCAGCACAAGCCGGCGGCTGCTCTCGCCGTCGTTGCCGCAGTGGCGCTTTTCGCGCTCTTCGCCTACTTCTTTCAAGAGTCGATCAGCGTCACCCAAACTCGTTTTGAACAAGCGTCGGAAGCGGAAAACTTCTGGGGTCGCGTTCTCACGATCCTGTTCGGCGAATCGGACGTCTACAAGGCGGTCGGCTGGTTAGGCAGCGGCGTAGGCTACGGTTCGAACTTGGCGACCTTCGTGCGCGTCGGCACTTCGGAGGCCTTCGCGCTGGCCGAATCCGAGGGCGGGCGCATCTTGCTCGAAGGCGGCCTCCTGGGCTTCGCCTATACGTTCTTGAAGATCATGGTCATCGGAGTCGGCATCTTCAAGAGCCTGCGCCTTAGCGCAAAGACGAACTCACCCTATCCCTTGATCGTCTGGCTCGCCGCTACGCTGGCCATATTGACGTGGCAGTCGAGCGGTCAGTTGACCGCCAACGGCCTGTTCGGCATCGTGCTCGCCTTCGCCCTCCTGGTCTTCCGCTACCCGAGGCTCGAGATCTTTCCGCGTCGTATCTCTCAAACGTGAGACTGCTCCACTTCGTTCCATCGGTCGATCCGCGTGGCGGCGGCACCGTCGAAGGCGTCAGGCGGCTTCGGGATGCCCTCGCGGAGCTTGGGCACCAGGGTGATCTGATCACGCTCGACAGCCCCGATGCGGATCACGTGACCGGGTTTCCCGGCCAGGTCACCGCGCTCGGACCCTCGCGCGGCAGCTATCTCTACAACGATCGCGTGGTCCCCTGGCTGCAGGCGCATGCCGACGAGTACGACGCGGTGATCGTCAACGGCCTCTGGCAATACACCGGGCTTGCCGCATGGCGCGCGCTGCGCAGTTCGACGACACCGTACTTCGTCTATACACACGGCATGCTGGACCCATGGTTCAAGCGCCGCTACCCGCTCAAGCACATGAAGAAGTGGCTGTATTGGCCCTGGGGCGAATACCGCGTGCTGCGCGACGCCGCGGCGGTGATCTTCACATGTGAAGAAGAACGCCTGCTCGCGCGCGAATCCTTCTGGCTCTACAGGGCGCGCGAAGTCGTCGGCTCGTACGGAACCTCGACACCGCCTTCGAATGGCCGAACCCTCTCATCGACGTTCCTGTCGGCATATCCCGAGCTTCAAGGCAAGCGATTTGTGCTCTACCTCGGCCGCATCCATGAAAAAAAGGGCGGCGATCTGCTGGTGGATGCGTTTGCGCGCGTGCTCGCCGACTCGCCAGACCTGCATCTGGTGATGGCCGGCCCGGGTGATGACGACATCGTCGGCCGGCTGAAGAGTCGTGCCCAGGAGTTGGGCATCGCTTCGCGCATCTGCTGGACAGGGATGCTCTCCGGCGATCTCAAGTGGGGAGCGTTCTACGCCGCCGACGTGTTCTGCCTGCCCTCGCACCAGGAGAACTTCGGCATTGCCGTGGTCGAAGCGCTCGCTTGCGGCAAGCCCGTGCTCATCAGCGACAAGGTGAACATCTGGCGCGAAATCATGAACGACGGCGCGGGTATCGTCGCGGCCGACACGCTCGAAGGCACCGTCGATCTGCTCCAGCGCTGGCTGGCGTTGCAGAGCGCGGAAGTGACCGCCATGCGCATCGCGGCACTGCGATGCTTCCAGGAACGATTCCAGATCGGACAGGTGGCGGAGACGCTGGTTCGTATCATCGGTGACCACTCTCCCGGCACCTCGCACTTCGGCCCCATCGAGCGCGCGCCGAGCGAGCATCGGAATGCCGCCTGAGGGTCAATGAAGCTTCTCGTCTACGGTATCAACTTCGCGCCTGAACTGACCGGCATCGGCAAATACACCGGTGAAATGGTCGCCTGGCTGACTGCGCAAGGGCACGAAGTGCGCGTGGTCACGGCGCCGCCCTACTACCCCGACTGGGCCGTCTGGCCCGCCTACAGTGCATCGCGCTATGCCCGCGAAGACTGGCATGGAGCGACGGTCATTCGTACGCCGCTCTGGGTGCCCCGCAAGGTGACCGGGCTGCGCCGCCTGCTCCACCTGGGCAGCTTTGCCTTGACCAGCATTCCAGCCCTTCTGGCGCAATGGAAGTGGAAGCCCGATGTGGTCTGGGTCACCGAGCCCCCCTTGTTCTGCTCGCCCGCCGCCCTGGCGTTTGCGCGTCTTCGTTCAGCCAAGGCATGGCTGCACATCCAGGACTACGAAGTGGATGCGGCGTTCGAACTGGGTTTGCTCAAGGGCGCGCGGCTGCGATCACTGGTTACTTCAGTCGAACGCGGCCTGATGCGACGCTTCGACCGCATATCCACGATTTCATTGCGCATGCGGGAGCGCGCGAGCAGCAAGGGCATCGACGAGGCGCGCCTCGTCTCGCTCCCCAACTGGGCCAATGTCTCCGGCATTCGGCCGCTCAGTGCGGAAAGCCCGTATCGCGCCGAGTTGGGCATCGCGTCGGATGCGGTGGTCGCCCTCTATTCTGGAAACATGGGCGCCAAGCAAGGGCTGGAGACGCTGGCGGAGACTGCTTCCGCGCTGGCAGGCCGGCCTGAACTGCAGTTCGTGTTCTGCGGAAACGGCGCGGGCCGCGCAGAACTCATGCGGCGATGCGAAAAGCTGTCGAACGTGCGATTTCTCGATCTTCAGCCGAGGGAACGTCTCGGTGATCTTCTGGGGCTTGCGGACATCCATCTGCTGCCACAGCGCGCCGATGCGGCGGACCTCGTGATGCCATCCAAGCTCACGGGCATGTTGAGCAGCGGCAGGCCCGTGGTGGCCGGGGCGCGGCCCGAGACCGAACTCGGCCAAGTCGCCTCGCGTTGCGGGATTGCGGTTGCCCCCGACGATCCGGCAGCCTTCGCCGCCGCCGTGGTTTCACTCGCATCGAAGCCTGAATTGCGACGTGAACTTGGCCTCACGGCGCGGCGCTATGCCGAAGAACGCTTCGATCGTGACGCCGTGCTCAAGCAGTTCGAGCAGGATCTGGTGGCCTGCGTCAACGGCTCAGGCTCCGGCGGCTGACGCCGCCGCTCCTTTATCGCCCCGTCGACGCTAATGCTTCACTGCTCTTCGGGCAGGATGCTCTCGTAGTTGTAGTTGGTGTGGCGATAGCGGCCGTACTTGTAGGCGGTGTAGCCTCTGCGCCCGATATTCATCGCGTTCAGCAGCACACCAGTGGCGACCTTGCCGCCCATTGAAAGCCGTCGTGTGCTTTCCTTGATTTCACCCATGGTCGAAAGATCGGATCGCGCCACCAGCAGCACGGTGCCGGTATGCGCAGCAACCGTGCTCGTGTCGGCCGCCACCAGCACCGGCGGCGTGTCGATGACAACGAGGTCGTATTGCTCCGACAGGCGTTCCAGCATCGACTTGAACGAGTCGGACACCAACAGCTCGGCCGGGTTTGGAGGCAGTTGGCCGGTCGCCAGGAAATCGAGGCCCGGAACCACCTGCCGGTGCACAGTCTGCTGAACGGTCAAGCTGCCGGCGATCAACTCCGAAAGCCCGCCGTGGCGCTGCAAGCCGAAATACTGGTGCGTGTGGCCGCGTCGCAGGTCGGCGTCGATCAGCAAGGTGCGGCGCCCGGCAGCAGCCATCAGCGCGGCGAAGTTGGCCGAGACGAAGCTCTTGCCGACGCCCGGTGTCGGTCCCGTGATCAGCACCCGGTTGTTGGGTGACTCCAGCATCGCGAACTGCATTGCCGTACGCAAGCTGCGAAGGCTCTCGACGGCAGGGTCGTCCGGATGCTCGATCGCGAGCAGCCTGACGCCCGTCGCGCCGGTCAGGCGCCGCTTGGCAATGGCGTCCTGGTTGGCGCTCATCGGAATCGAAGAGAACACCGGCAAGCCGCTGTTGGCCTCGACCTCGTATGGATCGCGAATGCGGCGCTCCACAAAGGCGTTGCGCACGAACGCGGCGACGATGCCAAGGAACAGCCCCAGCGCCAGGGCCGCGGCCATGATCACGTTGCGCTTCGGCTTGATCGGATAGAGCGGCAGCACGGGCTGGTCGAGCACGCGGACATTGCCGACCTTGCCTTCCTTGACCAGGCGCAACTGCAGCGCGTTGTTCAGCAGCGACTGGTAAAGCTCGGTGTTCACCTTGACGTCGCGCTCCATGCGCACGGCTTCCTGCTGGATCGCTGGCAGGCCCTTGATCTTCGCCTGGATGTCGCCCATGTCCGTCTTGAGGGCCGCGATCTGCGAGTCCAGCGTCTGGATCAACGGGTGCGCCGAGGTGAAGCGGCTTTCCAGTTCACGCCGGCGCTGCTCTGCCTCGAGCAGCTTCGTCTGGCGGTCGACGGCCTGGCCGAGCACGAGGTTGGCTTCCTCGGTGAAAGCCACCGTGCCCTTCTGGTTCCGATAGCGGTTGTAGACCTCTTCCGAAGCCTCGAGTTGTTTCTTGAATTGCGGCAACTGGACGTCGAGGAAGGCGAGCGTCTTCTGCGCCTCCGCCGATTTGCGTTCGATGTTCTGCTTGACGTACTGGTCGCCGACCGCACTCAGGATCCGCGTCAAGCGGTACGGGTCGGTGTCTTCCCGCGAGACATTGATGATGCCGGAAGCCTTGCCGCGTTCCGTCAGGCTGAGGCTGCTCTGCAGGCCGAGAATGGTCGGCAGCTTGGCCAGTCGCTGGAGGTTGAAGTTCGCGCCGGACTTGCCGGCCAGCTTGGTCACGACCAGTTCGATCGGCCCGCGCGTGGATTCAGTCTTCAGGGGCGCGCCCACGGTGCCGGCGACCGGCTCGGTCAAGCCCGGGCCTGAGAGAGTGAAGTTGTTGTCGCCCTTTGCAGTGATCGTGAAGAGCGCGCCCTCCAACTCGACCGGCACGTCGAACTGATCCACCGCGATGGCTTCCTGGCCCGAAACATAGCCGTCGAGCCATAGAAAGCCCGGGTCCGAGAGGCCGGTGGAGCGGCGTGCCAACCAGCCACCGATGTAGGGGATGTAGCGCGGACCCGCGACGATGTAGAGCCGCGTCGCTTCCGCCGCCTGGGTCGCAATCAAGCGCGAGCGGAGAATTTCGATTTCCGCGCTCGCGGGCGTCTTCAGGTCGATCAGGCCGCCGGCCTCTCCCAGGACGCCCTTGCCGCTCGTGTCCGGCTCCTCGACCTGGATGACCATGTTGGTTTCATAGACCGGCCTCTCCAGGAACGCGTAGACGAAGCCGACGGCGAACACCACGAGCGTGATGGCGGCGATCAACCATTTGTTTGCAAGCAGCACCTCGACGTAGCGCCCGAGGTCGAAATCCTCTTCCTCGGTAGGGCCGAACGAGCTGGGACTTGGATTGGGACTCGGAGTGGGTCCGGTCTTGGGTGTGAATGAGGAGTTCATCAACTGGATACTCTAGAAATGCGTTTGGCCCACTGCTGGGTACCGTCCTCGATCAGCGCCAGAGCGCGCCTGAATGCATCGCGACCCTCGCGATAGGGGTCGGGCACGTCCTGATCGCTGAACTCGCAAAGCCGAAATACCTTGCCCTTGGAAAACTGATAGCGCGTCTCGATCTCGCGCCGTTGCTCGCGGTCCATCACCAGGATCAGGTCGGCCCGCTGGCACATGTCCTTGTTGACCTGCTGCGCGCGATGGCCGGCAATGTCGACCGCCCGCTCTTTCATCAAGTCGCAGGCGATCGGGTCCGGCGGCTGCCCGACCAAGGCCTCGAGGCCGGCCGAGGAGAGCTGTGCTTGCGGCAAGGCAGCGCCCAGCAACCCGGTCGCCATCGGACTGCGGCAGATGTTTCCAATGCACACGATGAGGACATTTCGAATGCTCACGTTGCGCGCCTATTGCACCGGCCTGACGACCGCGCGATACGTGGTCGCGGTGGTCGCGGTCGGAAGAATCAGGTTAAGCACGCGGTTCCACTGCACCAGCGGAACAGGGTCCACGTACACCACATCCTTCGGACGAAGGTCGAAGCCGTTCGCCATTGCAATCGCCGTTGGCGTCGCCGCGTCGAGATGGAAGATCGACTGGCCGCCCTTCTCTTCGTTGCGGATGACGTAGATCTGCAGCGGATTCGCCGTGGTCAGGTTCAGACCGCCGACTTCCGTCAGGGCGTCATTGAGCGAGAGATAGCCGTTGCGCATCAGGATGCCAAGCTGCTGGGTCACTTCACCCATCACGGTGACCTTGCTTTCATCGCGGTTGCGCACGTAGATCATGTCCCCCGATTTCAAGGGAATGCGGCTCGGATCGATCCCTGCGTCGGCCATGGCCATCAGGTTGAGCCGAATCGTCTTGCCGTCGCGCGTCAGATTGATGGACGAGCGGTCGCCCGACGGCAATATGCCGCCAGCGCGATTGATCGCCTCGGAGAGCGTCATCGGGATGTCGGTGAACACGAGCAAGCCAGGTTGCCGGATCTCGCCTTCCATGTAGGCCCGCTTGCTCCGGAAAGCCTCCACACGGACGCTCAGTTGCGGGTTTCGGTAGACGCGCGACAGCCGCTTGACCAGCGCATCTTCCATTTCCTGGATGGTCATGCCGGTGACCACGAGCGAGCCGGCGTACGGGAAGCTCAACTGGCCAGTGTTCGACACGATGAAGCCCGGCGCCGGGGAAACGCTGGCCGGGTCGGCCACGGTTGTCGCTGGGACGCCGCTGAACACGATTTCCGGGTGGTCCAGCACGGTGATGCCGACGACGTCACCGGGGCCGAGTCGGTACGGGCCCGGCTCGCCGAGCAAGCCCATGATTTCCGTACCCAATGTGGTCTTCTGCGTCGCAGCGCGCTGGGCCTGGATCAATTGCGGCGTGATCTCGGTGATGGCGCCAGCCGGCGGGGGATCGATCTCGGCCGTCGAGAAGCCGGAAGGCGAAACGGCTTTAGCGGCATCGTTGCCCGCGGAGCGGAAGCCTGGCGCCAGCGGCGCGCACCCCTGTACCAGGAGACCGACAGCAAGCAAACAAGCGGCGTGTAGTGAAAAACGTTTCAAGACCGACCTCATCGTGACCCAAGAATGAATACTTTTGCAAACAGTTACGCACTGTACCTCAGCTAAGGCTGGCACTCAAACCCTTTCTTGGCGTAGTTCATTAGGTAGAGGGCGGCGTAGGAAAAAGGCCGGTCGGGACGTCGTCCAGAATGCCCGACCCTCTCTACGGCCGATGTGCCCTCATCGGCATGCTATTGATTCAATAGCACTTTTCCGCAGCCGGCCGCGCGGCCTCACGGGCTTTCGGTTTGCGCGGCACGCTTCCAGGCTGCGGAAGCCTGATCGGCATCGTCGCGAGCTTCGGCCAGTTGCGCAAGCGCTTGCCAGGCACGCCTGTGTAAATTAGCGTCCTGTAGGCCCAGTCCTGCCTGAGTCAACAACTGTTGGGCCTTGCCCCAAAGCTGCCGCTTCATGCAGGCCATGCCGGCAAGGTATTGCAGGTTGGGGTCGCGCGGGTTGTTCTTCTGCGCTGATTCAATGCGGGCGAGCCACTCTGCGTCGACCGAATCAAGCCCCGCTTCAAGCGCCCGTACCAGTTTCACACGCAGGGATTCGCCCAGACTCTGCGGCTGCTGAACCATGCGTTCCCAGATCGGCAGGAGCCACGCGCGCGCCACCGTCAGGTCGCCGCGCAGTGCCACCATGCGTTGTGCGGCATGGATTGCGACCTCAGGCATTTCGCGCTCGGAGTCTTCGAATGCACTCCATGCGCGCATCAGTTGGGCCGGATCGTGCACGCTCGACAGCAGCTCGGTCGCCAGGCCGCGCACGATACTTTGCGCCGCCGACTGCGAAAACGCCCGATGCTTCGCCAGCAGCCGAGCGGTTTCGAGCGCCTCCAGCGTCCGCCCATCCTGCCGCGCGCCCTTCAGGCGCAGCCTCAGCGCCAGCGTCCGCCGCTGGGCGCCGTGCGGCAGCTCTTCGAGGCGTGCCAGCGCAGCCGGCGCATCGCGATCGTCGAGGGCCCATCGGGCAGCGCGCAACTGCACGCCCTCGCGCGTCTCCGGAGTGACCATCAGTCCGCGCTCCGCGCTCTCATTGAGCGCCTGCTGAAGGTGGGCGTCACGCGCGGCCCGGTCCTGAAGGGCCTGGGCACTTTCAGCCGCCAAAAGATGCGCCATCACGCGAACCTGGTGCGCCTGCGGAAGCTTGGCGTCCAGTGCGGCAAGCGTCCTTTCCTGGACCAGCGCAGCGAGTGCCGCCTTGCGCGCGCGCGAGAAGCGCCCCGCCAGAAGCTGCACGGCCGAATCGAGCAGCGCGCCGTGCAACGCGCGCTCCTTTTGCTGCAGGCGCCATTGGCGCGCTTGCCTCGGCAGCGAAAACAGCGCCGAAAGACCACGCAAAGCGAAGTGCAGGAAAACGAAGGCCACCAGCAGGAGCAACAGCACCAAGTTCAGCGACAGATCAACTCGCCATGGCGGCCAGAACACGGTGATCGTGCCCTGGTTGTTGCCCGCAAAAAGGGCAACGGCGGCCGCGACGGCGAACAGTCCGAGAAGCCAGAGAGCTGCGCGCATGGGCCTAGCGACCGGCGGCCGCGGTGGCAAGCGCGGCCAAGGTTTCATCGACCCGCGGTGGCTCGCTGGTCTTCAGTTGCCCCTGAATCTCCTGAAGCATCGTCGCCGCAGCCTGCACGCGGCGCGATGCCGGATCGAAATAGCGATTGATCGACGTCGAGACGGACGCCAGCTCTCCGCGGGCCGTTTCCACCTGGCGCGACAGCACGGAAAGCCGCGCGTTGAGCAGCTTGAGCTTCAGGTTCTCCCGAAGGAAGAAGGTCTGGTCAGGCGTGAGCAGCACCGCTTCCGGTCGGTCCACACGGCCGACACGCAGCAGCGAACGCGCTTCGTTCTGGACCAGCAGGAGGAAACGCCTCCACCATGGCGCGCCGGGCGGCAAGGGTTCGGACTGAAGCGAATTCACGCCTCTGCCGCCCGCGGAGACAGCATTGGCAACTGGCAGGTCGTCGACGCTGCGGATCAAGTCGTCGAGTCTCCGGAGCGCGTCGCCGGCATCGGCGTTGGCACTGGCGCGGAGCCTGTCGGCATCGTGCTGCATCGCACGCTGCAGCGGCGCGAGGCGCGGTTGCCCGGCGCGGTCGATCCGCAGATCGCCGGCCTTGAGGGCCGCCAGCAACGGCTGCACGTTGCCAGTGACCTGCGCTTGCTGCAATGCCGACCGAATGGCCGCTTCGATATCGACCACCAGGTTCTCGTCGCGCGAGCGCGAGAGGCTTTGCATGAGCTCTTCGAGTTGGGAACGCTGAAGCGCGACTTCGCCGACGCGCGTCTCCACGAGTGCGAGTCGGCCGGCCGTATCGCGAACGATCTCCTGGGCCTGGCGGGCCAATGTGCGCGCCTCGAGGGACTGTGCCAGGGCATCGGCGCTTTGGCGCGCCAGCTGCTCCTGCATGCCGCTGACTCTTTGCCACAGCGCCAGCGAAATGATGAGCGCAACCAGCGCCACGACCGCAAGCAATCCGATCAGCAATCTCCACAGCAAGGCAGCGGCTGATGCGCCGGACAGGGAAGCGGCTTGCACAGGGGGGCGGACAGTGGAATCCGGCATGGGCTCGATCAGGACGGAAGCGTCGCTCATGCGCAGGATTCTATCGATGCGATCAGTGCCGCCAGGGACGGGCTGGAGACGATCACGCGCCCAAAACCCGCTGCACGCGCGGCGTCCGCCACGCGTTCGTGCGTGGCAATTGCGCTTGCGTCGTGCCAGGCGATACCGGGGGTCATCCGCTGCAGATTGGTGATCGCTTCCGAGCTGCTGAACAGCCAGATTGCGGAACCCGTTGCAGCTTCGGCCGCGAGCCGCCGCTCATCGTCGCTGAAGCTGGGGCTCACGCGCCGGTAAGCGGCCACGCCTTCGCAGATGCCGCCTGCCTCCGTGATTTCGCGAGCGAGCCAGTCGCGACCGGTCGCTTGCCCGGACGCGTCGCCGCCGCGAACGATCAGCACGCGGGTGCCCGGCTGCACCTGGCCCCGCACGAGCTGCCAGAGCGCCTCAGAATCGAATTGCGCGGCATCGGAGGCCGGAGCATCAATGGACGACCCAGGCACGCCCGCTTCGCACAGTGCACGGGTCGTGCCGGGCCCGGTCGCCCAGAAGCGGCAGCGAACGGCCGCATCGACCTCCGACTCGCGAAGGAAATGGCCGGCGGCTGCCGCGCTCACGAACATCAAGGCGTCGTATTCGCCGACACGCTGGCGTGCAGCGTCAAGCAACGTCCGGTCGTGGAGCGGGGCGATGGTGATCAACGGCAACGCAAGCGCATCCCATCCCTCCGAACCCAACGCATGCACCCATTTCACCGCCTCTGCGGCAGGACGCGTGACGATCACTCGCCGCGGCATGGTCTCAACGGGCGCCAGCGGCGCGCAGCATCCTGGCGGCGGAGTCACCAAGCGCGCCAGCCTGGGCAAGATCAGCCGCCTCGGCCACGGCATGCACGCGCACCAGCGGCGTCACGCCCTCAGGGTCGCCCCAGGCGGCATCGATGCGCAATGCGCCGTTCGACTGCCATCGGGCGTGCGCCGCGAGCGGCATTGAACAACTACCGCCCATGGCGCGGCTCACTGCGCGTTCGGCGGCCGTGGCAATTCCGTCGGTGCGGCTCGACAACGGCGCGAGCAGGTTGATGAGGTCCGCGCGATCTGCCCGGATTTCGATGCCCAGTGCGCCCTGTCCCGCAGCGGGAAGTATGGTGTCGGGCTCGAATGTTTCGCGGATGCGGTATTCAAGATCGAGCCGCTTGAGCCCGGCGGCTGCGAGCACGATGGCGTCGTACTGCCCTTCATCGAGCTTGCGCAAGCGCGTGTCGAGGTTGCCGCGCAAAGGCTCGATGCGGAGGTCAGGGCGCAGTGCACGCAGCAGCACCACGCGCCGTAAGCTCGAAGTACCGACAACAGCGTTCGCAGGCAGTTCGTCGAGAGAGGCATAGCGCGGCGAGACCAGGGCATCGCGCGGGTCTTCGCGCTCCAGCACGCAGGCGAGCGCGAAGCCTTCGGGAAGATCCATCGGCACATCCTTCAATGAGTGCACGGCGATGTCGGCGCGCCCTTCTTCGAGCGCGAGTTCGAGTTCCTTGACGAACAGGCCCTTGCCGCCAACCTTGCTGAGCGAGCGATCCAGGATCTGGTCGCCACGCGTCGTCATGCCGAGCAGACTGACGGTGTGGCCCTGTTCTTGCAGCAGCGCCTTGACATGCTCGGCTTGCCACATTGCCAGGCGGCTTTCGCGCGTGGCGATCACGATGTTGCTCAAGACCGTTCCAGTGAGAGAGAGTACCTGCAGGGATGCTAGCATGTTGCGCCGCAGCAACGTTGCCGCAGGCCGACCTGACGAGGAGAAGATTCGCATGAAGACGACCCCCGCCCCTGCTGCCGCCAAGCGCAGGCCCAGTGACGAAGACCTGCCGCTGATTGCCGACATCCGATTGCTCGGACGCATCCTGGGCGACGTGATCCGCGAGCAGGAAGGCGAGGAGAGCTATGCACTCGTCGAGAAGATCCGCAAGCTGTCCGTTGCCTTTCGGCGCGACGCGGACCATGCCGCGGACCGAGCGCTCAAGAATCTGCTCAAGGGTCTGAGCGCCGAGGCGACGGTCAGGGTCATTCGCGCGTTCACTTACTTCAGCCATCTGGCCAACCTCGCCGAAGACCGGCACCAGATCCGCCGCAGCACCGAGGCCGAACGGGCCGGAGAAAGCGCCGAAGGCAGCCTGGCGGTCGCCCTCGCACGCATCCGCAAAGCCGGCATCAAGCCCGAAGCCGTGGTCGAATCGCTCGCGCACAGCTATGTGTCTCCGGTGCTCACGGCACATCCGACGGAGGTGCAACGCAAGAGCATCCTCGACGCCGAGCGCGCCATCGCACAACTGCTCGCGGCGCGCGACGACATCGCGCTGCGCCAGCTCGCGTTCGCCGGCAAGAAAGATGCCCTCACGCCCATCGAATACGCCGAGAACGAGAAGCAGATGCGCACCCGCGTCACCCAGTTGTGGCAGACGCGCCTATTGCGCTTTTCCAAGCTGACGGTGGCCGATGAGGTCGAGAACGCACTCAGCTATTACGAAGCGACCTTTCTGCGCGAGATTCCGCGCGTGTATGCCGAGCTTGAGAAAGCGCTGGGCAACGGATCCGGCAGCGCGCCTCCCGTGGCGCCTTTTCTTCGCATGGGCCAGTGGATCGGAGGCGACCGCGACGGCAACCCCAATGTGACCGCCGAGACTCTGGAATACGCCCTGCGTCGCCAAGCCGAGCTGGCATTGCGCCATTACCTGACCGAAGTGCACTTCCTCGGCGGCGAGCTTTCGTTGTCGGCCACGCTGGTGGACGTGTCGGTGGAGATGCAGGCCATGGCCGAGCGCTCGCCCGACAAGAACGAGCATCGCGTCGACGAACCCTACCGCCTCGCGCTGACCGGCATCTATGCGCGGCTGGCAGCCACGCTGCGTGATCTGACCGGCGGGCAAGCCGCTCGCCACGCCGTGCCGCCGCAGAATCCGTACCTCAAGGCCGAGGAGTTCCTCGCCGATCTGCACACCATCGAAGAGTCCCTGGTGGATCAGCACGGCGCCGTGCTGGCCTCTTCACGTCTGCATCCGCTCATCCGCGCAGTGGAGGTGTTCGGATTCCATCTCGCCACGGTGGACCTCCGGCAAAGCTCGGACAAGCACGAGGCAGTGGTGGCCGAGCTCCTCGCCAATGCGCGCATCGAGCCCGAATACGCCGCGCTGCCCGAAGAAGCCAAGCAGACGCTGCTGCTGCGTCTGCTGGACGATGCGCGCCCCTTGCGCGTTCCCGATGCCGACTACTCGCCGCTCGCGAAGAGCGAACTCGCCATCTTTGCGGCGGCCCGCGCCGCGCGCGCGAGGTTCGGCGCGGCGGCCATCCGTCACTACATCATCAGCCACACCGAAACCGTGAGCGACCTGCTCGAAGCGCTGCTTCTTCAAAAAGAGGTTGGCTTGCTGCGCGGCACCTTGGGTGGTGGTGCCCCCACGCACGGCACTGACGTGTCCTTGCTGCCCCCCGAGGGGGAGCGCGCTGGCTTGGGGCGGCCCGGCGCTGCGCGCGGCAACGCCACCTGCGACCTGATCGTGGTGCCGCTCTTCGAGACGATCGAAGACTTGCGAAACGCCGCGCCGATCGTGCGCGCCTTCTATGCCCTGCCCGGCATCCATGCCCTGATCCAGCGCTCGGGCGCCGAGCAGGACGTGATGCTCGGCTACAGCGACAGCAACAAGGACGGCGGGATCTTCACCAGCAATTGGGAGCTCTATCGCGCCGGGCTGGCCCTCGTGGCATTGTTCGACGAATTGAATGCGGAGAGCCGCGTGCCGATCCGCCTGCGCATGTTCCATGGCCGTGGCGGCACTGTGGGCCGTGGCGGCGGCCCCAGCTACCAGGCAATCCTTGCGCAGCCGCCCGGCACCGTGCGCGGGCAGATCCGGCTGACCGAGCAAGGCGAAGTGATCGGGTCCAAGTACGCCAACCACGAGATCGGCCGGCGCAACCTCGAGACCCTGGTCGCGGCCACGCTCGAAGCCACGCTGTTGCCGACGGCCAAGGCGGCGCCAAGCACCTTCATGGCCGCGGCGGCAGAACTCTCGGCCGCCAGCATGGCCGCCTACCGCGCGCTGGTCTACGAGACGCCCGGTTTCGGCGACTACTTCTTCAGCGCCACGCCGATCCGCGAAATCGCCGAACTCAACATCGGCTCGCGCCCCGCTTCGCGCAATCCAAGCCGCAGCATCGAAGACCTTCGCGCCGTGCCGTGGAGTTTCAGCTGGGGGCAATGCCGGCTCACGCTGCCGGGCTGGTACGGCTTCGGTTCCGCCATCGAGCAGTTCCTGGCGGCTGGCAATCCGGCCGCGCGCAAGGAGCGCCAGGCGCTGCTGCAACGCATGTATGCGCAATGGCCGTTCTTTCGCACCCTGCTGTCCAACATGGACATGGTGCTCGCCAAGAGCGATCTGGCCCTGGCGTCGCGCTATTCGGAACTCGTGGCCGAGCGCAAGCTTCGGCAGAAGGTCTTTTCGATGATCGAGGCCGAATGGCACCGCACGTCGGACGCCCTCGTTCTGATCACCGGCGCGCGCCAGCGGCTGGAGGGGAATGCCGAGATGCAGCGGTCGATCCGCCATCGCTTTCCGTACATCGATCCGCTTCATCACCTGCAGGTCGAATTGATGCGACGCTATCGCGCCGGCCAGGTCGATGAACGCCTTCGCAGTGGCATCCACATGTCGATCAACGGCGTGGCCGCAGGGCTTCGAAACACCGGCTAGAAAGGCCGATCGGGGAGCTACTCGCCCAGCAGCTCTCCGATCGGCTGCAGATCCTCGATGTGGTCGCAGATGGCCTTGGCGACCATCATGATCGGAATGCCGAGCAGAAGCCCCCAAATGCCCCAGAGCCAGCCCCAGAAAATCACCCCGACGAACACGGCGACGGGATTCATGCGGCTCGAGCGGCTCGTGAGAAACGGAACGAGCAGGTTGCCCACCAGCGTGTGGATCAACAGCGAAACGCCCCCCACCAGCAGCCCCATCTGGATGCTGTTGAATTGAAGGAATGACACCAGCCCGGCGGCGGCCATGACGATGACCGAGCCAATGTACGGAATGAGGTTGGTCACCGCCGCAACAATGCCCCAGACCGCCGCGTTCTCGAGTCCGATGCCCCAGAAGGAGATGCCGGTGGCAACGCCGACCAGCGCGCTGGTCAGGATCTGCACCATCAGGTAGCGCTCGATGTTCTTGGTGATGTCGTTCAGCACGTGCACCGTGATCTTTTTCTTCTCCAAGCTGGGCCCTGTGATCTTCACGAGCTTGCGGCGAAACGTGTCCCCCGACCCCAGCGCGAAAAACGTCAGGAAGGCGACGAGCGTGAGCTGGCCGGCGGCGGCGATCAGGCCGACCGTGCCGCTCCACAGATAGTCACTCACATTGAACGACGGCTTCTCGATCACCACGCGAGCCACGCCTTTGCGGGCCGCAACCTTGGCCGAGTTCTCTTCCGCCGCCTGCTCGAGCTGCGCGGCTGCCTTCTGCACGGTGTCAAGGGCACTCGTGTCCGTGTTGCGGGGGCTGGTGCGCATCGCGAGCCTCAGCTTCTGCGCCGCAACCGGCAAGGCATCGAGCAGCGCCGAGGCATTGCCGTAAAGCGAATAGCCGGTCCAGCCGAAAGCTCCGCCGACGCCGAGCAGGATCACGGCCGCGCCAATCCAGCGCGAGATCCTGCAGCGTTCGAGCAGGTCGACCAGAGGCGACAGGGCATAGGTCAGCATCAGGCTGACCATCAATGGAATGAACACCGCTGCTGCCCAATGCAGCGCGAAGACACTGGCGAGGACGGCAAGCAGCACCAATGAGGCGCTGCGCACATCGACCGGCATGTGCAGCAGCACGCGTTCGGTCGGCGGCTCTTCGGCGGACGGAACCTCCTCTCCGGTTCTTTCGCTCGCCTTTTCTGCAGACGCCAGTTCGGCTTCGCCTTCGACCTCGACGACTTCGAGTTTTTTCTCGATCTTCAAGTCGGACTCGGTCACGGCGCTCATCGCGGCTCCTTCAACACTTCTCGAACCGTCGGCAGCTGACGCCGCGAGACCACAACCGGCTCGGGAATACCGTCCAGCCGCAACGCCCAGCCTTCCGCATCCTCGCCATCATCGTATTTTTCGAGCGCACGGATCGCCCCGCGTGCCACCAGCGCATTGCGGTGCACGCGCACAAAACGCGCCGGGTAGCGCTCTTCGAGCTCGGCAAGCGAGCCATCGAAGATATGGCTGCGAGATGCCGTGCGAACGGTCAGGTACTTGAACTCGGACTTGAGATACAGCACTTCGGACAGCGGCACTCTTTCGGTACGCCCGCGGTCCTGGATGAGCAGCACGTCCTGCGGCTCGGCCTGGGGGGTGGCGCGGCGATCGCGGAGATGGCGCTCGACCTTCTGCAGCGCTTGCTGAAGGCGTTCGCCCCTTACCGGCTTCGTGAGGTAGTCGAGGGCCTCCAGGTCGAAAGCTGTCACGGCATGAGCGGCATAGGCCGTGACGAACACCACCGCCGGCGCACCTTGCTGGCTGCGCAGACTGCGTGCAAGTTCAAGGCCGTCGATGCCGGGCATATGGACATCCAGCAGCACCAGGTCGAAGTGCGTTGCAGAGAGGCATTTCAGCGCGACATCACCGTTCGCGGCCTCGGCCACCACTTCGGCCGCGGGCGACCGGCATTCGGCCAGCAGCGCGCGCATGCGCGAGCGCGCCAGGGCTTCGTCATCGACGATCAATGTGCGTAGAGTGCTCATGATGCAGCGGGAATGGCAATGCGGACACGGTAGTGCTTCTGGTCCATGCCGGCACTGAATTGCGCCTGCATGTCGTGCAGAAGCCGCAGCCGGTCGCGCACGTTGGCGAGCGCGATCCCGTGGCCGCGCGGAAGGGGCTGGTCCGCCCATCGCAGTGGAGGAAGGCTGTTGATGACTTCGATCAGCACCAGGCTGCCCCGGCGTTCAGTGCGGATGCGAAGCTTGGCAGCTTCAGGGCTCGGCTCCACGCCATGCTTGACCGCGTTTTCCACCAGGGGCTGCAACAGCAGTGGCGGCAGACGAGCCGAATTGGCATCGGGATCGATGTCCCAACGCACCCGCATGCGGTCGCCGAAGCGCACCTGCTCGATGGCAAGGTAGCGCTGCGCCAGCGCGATTTCATCAGCAAGGGTGACCGAGTCCCCGGGATCGGCGAGCGCCTGCCGGAACAGCTCGCTCAGGTCTTCAAGCATTGCCTCGGCTTTCGCGGGCTCTTCGCGCACGAGCGCGATGGCGCTGTTGAGGGTGTTGAAGAGAAAGTGCGGCCGGATGCGTGACTGAAGCTCTTCGAGCCGCGCGGTGGTGGCGGCAGGCGTCTGCCCGCGCGCCCGGAGTATCAATGCCGCCATCATCAAGCTTGCGAACAGCGCGCCCGCCAGGGCACTGCCGATCCATGGGGCGACGCCGACCGCGCCGGTCAGGCGAAGCAGGGCGCATCCGTAGAGCCCTGACGCAGCGCCGAGGATGGCACCGGCTGCGTACTGCCCCCGCTGGGGCAATCGCCCCAGCAGCTTCTTGAGCGCACAGGCAGCCAGCAGCCAGAGCAAGGTCGCGGGCAGCGCGCCGCCTGTCACGGTGGCTGCAAGCAGCAGCCACTCGGCGATCGTCGACGCGAGAAACAGCGCGACAATCGCGACGACTGTCTCGACGAACAGCACCGCACGCAGCACCACGCCGATCTGGCACGCATCGAAAACCACCGACCCGTCGCGCAGCGGCGCTCGCACACCGGCTTGCGAAGGCGTGGGCGAAGAAGGGGTGGCCGATAAAATCGACGGGTTTCGCATCAATGAAACACTGGGTGACCAACCCATTATTGCCTCCCGACTGTTTCCCATGACCCAAAACCAATTCGACAAGAAATCCGAAGCCTGGTCCGCCCTGTTCTCCGAACCGATGAGCGACCTGGTCAAACGCTATACCGCCAGCGTCTTCTTCGACAAGCGGCTGTGGCAGGCAGACATCGAGGGTTCGCTGGCGCATGCGGCGATGTTGGCAGCACAGGGCATCATCGGCGCGCAGGACCACGCCGCAATCGAACGCGGGATGAAGCAGATTTCAGAGGAAATCGAGTCCGGCAGCTTCGACTGGAAACTCGATCTCGAAGACGTACACCTGAACATCGAGGCGCGCCTGACGCAATTGGTCGGCGACGCCGGCAAGCGGCTCCATACTGGCCGAAGCCGCAACGACCAGGTCGCGACCGATGTCCGGCTCTGGCTGCGCGGCGAGATCGACCTCATCGGCGGGTTGCTGGTCGATCTTCAGAGGTCGCTGCTCGAGCTCGCCGACAAGAACGTCGACGTGATCATGCCGGGCTTCACCCACCTGCAGGTTGCGCAGCCGGTGAGCTTCGGGCATCACATGCTGGCGTACGTGGAGATGTTCTCGCGCGATGCCGAGCGCATGGCCGACGTGCGCAAGCGGGTCAACCGGCTGCCGCTCGGCGCCGCCGCTTTGGCGGGGACAAGCTACCCGCTCGATCGCGAGGCCGTTGCCAAGGCGCTGGGCATGGACGGCGTCTGCCAGAACAGCCTCGACGCCGTGAGCGACCGGGATTTCGCCATCGAATTCACCGCCGCGGCTTCGCTCGCCATGGTGCACATCAGCCGGCTGAGCGAAGAGCTCGTGCTTTGGATGAGCCAGTCCTTCGGCTTCATCGACATTGCCGACCGCTTCTGCACGGGCAGCTCGATCATGCCGCAGAAGAAAAATCCGGACGTCCCTGAACTCGCGCGCGGCAAGACGGGCCGCGTGGTCGGGCATTTGATGGCGCTCATCACCCTCATGAAGGGGCAGCCGCTGGCCTACAACAAGGACAACCAGGAAGACAAGGAGCCGCTCTTCGACACGGTCGACACGCTCAAGGACACGCTTCGCATCTTTTCCGAGATGGTGGGCGGAATCACCGTCAAGCCCGAAGCCATGGAAATCGCCGCCCTGCGCGGCTATGCAACCGCAACCGACCTCGCCGACTACCTGGTGAAGAAGGGCCTGCCCTTCCGCGACGCTCACGAGACGGTGGCGCACGCCGTCAAGGCAGCGATATCGCACAAGGTGGACCTGTCGGAGCTGCCGCTTGCCGTGCTGCAGGGCTTCAATCCGACCATCGACAAGGACGTCTACAGCGTGCTGAGCTTGCGCGGCTCACTGACCGCGCGCAATGTTCTCGGCGGGACTGCGCCAGCCCAGGTGCGCCAACAGATCGCACGGCACCGCGCACGCCTCTCCTGAGCAATACGCCCTTGGGCGAGGCCGCGTCGGCCGTCGGGAGTGTTCCCAATTGTAAGTTTGTAGTGCTAAAGTTTGGCACGCTTCGCGCTTGCACTTCAGCAAGACCTGCCGCCCGAAGGTCGACATCTAGCGTCTAACTCATGGAAACACCCAGCTGCGTCGTCGTCATCCTGACTTTCAACTCCGCCTCGATCGTGCGGGAAACCGTGTCCCAGGCGAAGAAGGTGAGCCCTCACGTGTTTGCCGTCGACTCGCATTCGACGGATGGCACGCCCGCGATCCTGGCCGAACTCGGCTGCACCGTGGTGCAGCGCCCGTTTTCGAACTACAGCGACCAGCGAAACTGGGCCATTTCACAGATCGAGCCGTCGTATGGCTGGCAACTCCATCTGGACGCGGACGAAGTGCTGGACGAGCGGGCGGTGGCGGAGATCAACGCCGTCCTGGCCGGCACGCCTGAATTCGATGCGTACCTCATCAGACGGCGCGACTACTTCATGGGCAAGATGCTGCGTTTCAGCGGCGTTAACCCCTGGCACCTGCGGCTCTTTCGCTCTGGCGTCGGACACTGCGAATCCCGGCTCTACGACCAGCACTTCATCAGCCCCGCGAAGCCGGGCCGGCTGAGCGGCTACATGCACGACAAGAACTCGGCGAGGCTGACGGACTGGATCGCCAGCCACAACCGCTGGAGCGATGCCGAAGCCAAGGAAAAGCTCGGCCCCCGCGCCCCATCCGACAAAGTCTTGCAAGCTCGGCTGACAGGCGATGCGCGCGAACGGACGCGCTTCATCAAGGAAATCTATTACAAGCTCCCCACGGGACTTCGTTCACTCAGCTATTTCGTCTACCGTTATGTTTTTCGGCTCGGCTTCCTGGATGGCACGAGGGGCTTCTACTTCGCCTTCTTCCAGGCGCTGTGGTTTCGCATGCTCATAGACGCGAAGATGTACGAGAAACGCACCCAGCAAACCCTGAACTGATCTTTACGGAGTGATCACGCGCATGCGTCAATACAACGCCTCCAAGCGAATGCTCGTCACCGGCGGCGCCGGTTTCCTCGGCAGCCATCTGTGCGACCGCCTCCTCGAACAGGGGCACGACGTGCTGTGCGTCGACAACTTCTTCACCGGCACGAAGCGCAATGTCGAGCACCTGCTCGACCACCCGCGCTTCGAACTGATGCGGCACGACGTGACCTTTCCGCTCTATGTCGAGGTGGACGAGATCTTCAATCTCGCCTGCCCCGCCTCGCCGGTTCACTACCAGCACGATCCGGTGCAGACCACCAAGACGAGCGTGCACGGTGCGATCAACATGCTCGGCCTGGCCAAGCGGGTGCGCGCCAAGATCCTGCAGGCCTCCACGAGCGAGGTCTATGGCGACCCGGAGATCCACCCGCAGGTCGAGTCGTATTGGGGCCGTGTGAACCCGATCGGCATCCGAAGCTGCTATGACGAAGGCAAGCGCTGCGCCGAAACTCTGTTCTTCGACTATCACCGCCAGCACAAGCTGCGCATCAAGGTCGTGCGCATCTTCAACACCTACGGACCGCGCATGCACATGAACGACGGCCGCGTGGTGTCGAACTTCATCGTGCAGGCGCTCCGCGGCCAGGACATCACCATCTACGGCGACGGCCACCAGACGCGCAGCTTCTGCTACGTGGACGATCTCGTCGAAGCCATGATGCGCATGATGAACACCGGCGACGACGTTCCCGGGCCGGTCAACATCGGCAACCCCGGCGAATTCTCGATGCTGGAGTTGGCGAGCAAGGTCATCGAACTCACCGGTTCGAAGAGCAAGCTGGTGCGCATGCCGCTGCCTGCCGACGATCCCAAGCAGCGTCGGCCGGACATTTCAGTGGCGCAGAAGGAACTCGACGGCTGGGCGCCCCGCACTCAGCTCGCCGAAGGTCTCAAGCAGACAATCGCCTACTTCGACAAGATCCTCGCGGAACCTGCCGCGACCTGACCTCATGAATATCACCATCATTGGCACCGGCTATGTCGGGCTTGTCACGGGCGCGTGCCTGGCGGACATCGGCAATCACGTCTTCTGTCTCGACCTGGACGAACGCAAGATCGCCACGCTCAATTCGGGCGGCATTCCGATCTACGAACCTGGCCTGGCCGAAGTCGTCGAGTCGAACGTCGCGGCCAAGCGGATTTCCTTTTCCACCGACATCGAAGCCGCCGTGGCGCATGGGGACATCCAGTTCATCGCCGTCGGAACCCCGCCCGACGAAGACGGCAGCGCCGACATGCAATATGTGCTGGCCGCGGCGCGCAACATCGGCAAATACATGAACAGTTTCAAGGTCATCGTCGACAAGTCGACGGTGCCCGTGGGCACGGCCGATCGCGTGACGGCGGTGATCCAGGAAGAGCTCGACAAGCGCGGACGCGCCGACCTGCATTTCTCCGTGGTCAGCAACCCCGAATTCCTGAAGGAAGGCGCGGCCGTCGAGGATTTCATGCGGCCCGACCGCATCGTCATCGGCTATTCGGACGACGAACACGGCCGCGAGGCACTGCGCTGGATGCGCAAGCTGTATGCGCCCTTCAATCGGAACCACGAGCGCACGCGGGTGATGGACGTGCACTCGGCGGAGTTCACCAAGTACGCCGCCAACGCGATGCTCGCCACACGCATCAGCTTCATGAACGAGCTGGCCAATCTGGCTGATCGCGTGGGCGCCGACATCGAAGCCGTGCGCCAGGGCATCGGGTCCGATCCGCGCATCGGCTACAGCTTTCTGTATGCCGGCACTGGCTACGGCGGAAGCTGCTTCCCCAAGGACATCCAGGCGCTGACGCGCACCGCGCGGGGCAACGGGCAGACGCTGCGCGTGCTCGAAGCCGTGGAAGCCGTCAACAACGAGCAGAAGCGCGCGCTGACCAACAAGGTGCTCGCGCGATTCGGCAACGACCTCAGTGGACGGACCTTTGCGCTGTGGGGGCTGGCTTTCAAGCCGAATACGGACGACATGCGCGAAGCACCGAGCCGCGTCGTGATCGACGTGCTGCTGCGTGCCGGTGCCAAGGTGGTGGCGCATGACCCGATCGCGGTCGAGGAAACCCGGCGCGTGCTGCAACTCGACTTTGCGGACGCGCCTTCGCTGGTCGAGCAGATCAGCTACTGCTCGCCCAAGGATCCGATGAGCGCGCTGGACGGCGCGGACGCACTGATCATCATCACCGAGTGGAAGGCCTATCGCAGCCCCAACCTCGAGCGGCTCAAGTCGCTGATGAAGTCGCCGGTCATCTTCGACGGCCGCAACCTGTACGAGCCGAGCACGATGAAGCAAGCCGGCATCGTCTATCACGGCATCGGGCGCAACAGCTTCTGAGTCCGTGTCGATGGCGTTGAAATCTGCCCGGCTGGCCGTTCTCTCGCTGGCACTGCTGAGCGGGTTTGCGTCGCAGGCGCAAAACGTCTCCGCTCAGGCCCGCTGGCAAGGCGAGCTCAATGCCTTTGCGCAAGCCGACCGCGAGCATCCCCCCGCCAAGGACGGCGTGCTCTTCGTCGGCAGTTCGACCATTCGCATGTGGCAGGACATCGCGCGCGACTTTCGGGACCAGCCGGTGGTGATCAATCGCGGGTTCGGCGGCTCGACCATGGAAGATTCCAGCTTGTTCGCCCGGGAACTCGTCGTGCGCTACAGGCCCAGAATCGTCCTGGTCTACGCCGGCGACAACGACCTGGCCGAGGGCCGCTCGCCGATGCAAGTGCTTGAAAGCTTTGCGCGCTTCGCGAACGTGGTGCGCTCCGATCTGCCGGACACTCGCATCGCCTTCATCTCGGTCAAGCCCAGCCCCTCCCGGGAAAAGCTGATGCCGCAGATCCGGGAAACCAACGACGCGATCGCGGCCTATCTTCGCAGGCTTCCCAACAGCGACTACATCGACGTATACACGCCGATGCTGGGCGCGGACGGACGGCCCCGCCCCGAGTTGTTCCGCGCCGACCAGTTGCACATGAACGACGAAGGCTATCGCTTGTGGCAGTCGTTGATCGCGTCGCACCTGCCCGATCCGACCCAGCGCCCCGATCCGTCAGTCGCTCAGGGGCTGCGCTAGACGGGCGGGCATTTTCTTTCGCTCGTCTCCCCAGAGGCTGATCCGCGCCACCGCGTAGAGCCCGCAAAACACCGCGCCCAGCAGCAGGGCGTCGCCCCACCAAGGCCGCACGGTCTGGCTGTCGCCGTAGATCGCGAGCACCAGCAGGACCGCCACCAATTGCGCGCAGAACACCGGCAATGAAGCGCGCCCCATCGCTTCCAGCCAATGCAGGCGCGGTATGCGCCGCATGAAGGCCGGACCGAACTGGATGGCGAGGATGCCGAGCACGACGAGATTCACGATCCGGAGCGGACCGAGCAGCCATTTGTCGAACAGCAGGTTGAGCTCCGTATCGCCCCCGAAAGGCGCTTGCCCGTTGATGCCGTGGTGCCGCCAGTAAACGCCGTAGATCGCCGTCGCGCCAGCGAGCGTGATCAACCACCTTGGAAAGCGAAAAGGCTGCGCGTCGGGCGCATTGCGGCTCGCGCCCATCCACAAGCCGGCGAACCAAAGGAACTGCCATGCAAACGCATTGAAAGCCCCCGTCTCATGGAACGGCACCGACAGGCCCAGGTGCCGTGCCGCCGCTTCGTAGAGCCACTCGCTCAAGCCGAACTGCGCCAGCGCCCAAACGGTTGCGCTCGCCGCCATCACGCCGATCCAGCCACGCCGCAGTGCGAAAGCCAAGACCCAGGGGCTCATCAGCATGAAGAAGATGTACATCGGCAAGATGTCGAGCAGTGCCGGTTCATAGATCAGCAGCAGCGAATAGATGAAGCCCTCGCGCGGATTGGCGAGATAGAAGGACAACAGGTTCTTGACTGCCGGCTGGTCGATGCGCAGCCCCACTGCCGAGATGATGGTGAACAGGAACAACAGCGTCGCGGCCTGGCTCAGGTACACCTTGAGCGCGCGCCGCCAGAAAGCCCGGCGCATCGAGCTCACGCCCTGGTTGTAGCTGACGCGGCTGTAGACCCCTCCCGACACGAAGGCCGACAGCAACACGAAGCCCTCCGCCGCCGAGACGAATCCGAAGGGCTGCCCCAGCGGATCGGTGAGGCGCGTCGGCAAGTGGGTCACTGTCATCAGCACAAGCATGAGCCCGCGCAGCGCATCGATCTCCCAGTAGCGTTTCACCGGATGCTCGGGTTCGTCTGAAGAAAGGTCAGGCCAGTTTGCGGATCGCGTCGATCACGGTGGCACTGTAGTTGCGCCACGTATAGGTGGCGGCGTGCTGGATCGCCTGTTGTTTCATCGCGGGGAGTTCCTGCCTGTTCTGGCTGAACCAGGCGAGTTTTTCCGCGATTTTTTCGGGCGAGCGAATCGGCACCAGGAAACCGGTCTTGCCCTCGATGATCAGGTCTTCCCCGCCGGTGTTGGGCGTGATGACCAGCGGCAAGCCCTGGCTCATGGCCTCCTGCATCACGAGCGCGCGCCCCTCGAAGAGCGAAGGCAGGCAGAAGACGTCGCAGCTTCGCATCAAGGCCAGCACTTCGGCGTGCGGCCGGCCCTTTTCGTAGGTGAAGCCCGCATATTGCCGGCGATAGAACTCGTGGCTGCCAAGCAGTGTGCCCATGACGACGAGTTCGATGTTCTCGCCCTCGAGCAGGTGCATGGCCTGCAACAAGTCGGCCAGGCCTTTGCGCTGTCCCATCGAGCCCGCGAACAGCACCCGCAACGGGCGCGACGGATCCACGGCTTGCAAGGCCCCAAGGTTTGCGGACACCGGCGAGCCGAAAGGCGACAGCACGCGTGCCTTGCCGGCAGCCCAGGCCGGCAGCGAGTCAGCGACGAAGGTGCTCGGAACGACCACCAGGTCGGCGAGTTCGAGTTCCTGGACCTTGCGCTCCAGCTTGGCCTCCGAATCGGACATGCCTCCGCCCAGGGTTTCGATCCATTCGGGCAGGCGCTGCGCCTCTTCCTGCATCAACTTGCGGCCCACCTCCCAGTAGGCGATCGGAAGGTCATAGACACGGTGAATGCCGAGCGCCTTCGCTGCCCTGAAACTGTCGAGCGCCGAGTCTTCGTAGCTGTAGACGGCGCCGAGTTGCTGCTGCCGATGCACGCCCGGCAGCGCTCGCGCGACGAAGCGATCGAAATCGTGCAGCACGGCATCAATCGACGCGAATCCCGCTTCATGTCGTCGCCAATAGTCCCAGCCGTATCGGTTGCAGATCATCCGCGCGAACTCGCGCCAAGGATGCTGGATGATCTTGCGGCTGGGAAGGTCGAAGCGCCGCCGAAGAAGCTGCCGGCCCAATCGCTCAGGCACGAGCTTGACGGCGACACTGTCGGGGCCGACCGCGAAAGTCGTTGCAAAACGAGCCAGCATGTCCGCCCCCTCCAGGCCATCGAGCATGGCTCGGACGTTCTGGTTGCCGGCGGGATGGCTGAACAGCAATTTCATATCGATCGATCATAGTGGAGGCACATCGCGTGCCAGAGCCGCGCGTGGTCGATGCGCTACCCTTCGGGCCGAAGGAGAAGTCTGTTGAAAACAACAATGACATTGCGCTGTGTGAGCGCCATGGCGCTGGCTCTGTCCGCGCTCGGCGCACACGCCTTTCAGATCGCCAGCCTCACGCCACAAGGCGAAGTCGCACGCATTCGCCAGGTGGTCGCCAAGTTCGACCAGGCTGCCGTCAAGTTCGGCGACCCCAAGGCACCGGCGCCGCTCGCCGTGAGCTGCTCGGACGCGCAAGCCGCCAAGGGCAACGGGCGCTGGACCGGCGAGAAGCAATGGGTTTTCGATTTCGAGAACGATCTGCCACCGGGCGTGCGCTGCACGGCGACGCGCGTGGCTGGATTCAAGTCGCCTGCGGGCGCGGAACTGACCGGCCCCGAGCGCTACCAGTTCAACAGCGGCGGCCCCTTCATTCGCTACTGGCAACCCAGCAACGGAAAGATCGACGAGCAGCAGTTGTTCATGCTCGAACTCAACGGCCCCGCCACGGGCGAGAGCGTGCAGGCCAACGTGTGGTGCGCCGCCGACGGCATCGGCGAACGCATTCCGGTCAAGCTCGTCGACGGGGCACAACGCGAGGCCCTGCTCAAGTCTTTCGGGCGCGACAAGGAGGCAGAAAAGGCGCCCCTGCGCTTCGTGACCCTGCAGTGCAATCGAACGCTGCCCGCCGGCGGCCGCGTGCAGCTGGTCTACGGCAAGGGCGTGGCCACACCTTCGGGGGTCGTGAACACGGTCGAACGGCGGCTGAACTTCGAAGTGCGCGAACCCTTCGCCATTTCGTTCAGCTGCGAGCGCGAGAACGCGCAGTCCGCTTGCCTGCCGCTGCGGCCGATGGAGCTGCGGTTCAATGCATCGGTGACCCGCAAGCTGGCCGCACAGATCGTGCTCAAAGGCAACGGCAAGAGCCTGCCGCCGAAGTTCGACGACAACGCCACGAACGACGAGGACGCGGTGGTCGAATCCGTGAGCTTCCCGGCGCCTTTCGCGGAACAGACGCCGTACACGATCGAGCTGCCGAAGAACTTCCAGGATGCCTCCGGTCGCCCTTTGGCTTCGCAGGGCAGCTTTCCGATGAAGGTCGCGACCGGCGCGATGCCACCGCTGGCTAAGTTCGCGGCCTCTCCGTTCGGCGTTGTCGAGCGCCTGGCGGAGCCCGATGGCGTCGCGCTGATGCCAGTGACGGTGCGCCGGGTCGAGCCTGCGCTGCAGGTGCGGGCGCTCACGCTTGGCAAGGTCAGCGACATGAACCCGAAGACCGACGCGGAAATCATCGCGTGGTTCCGCAAGGTTCGCCGCTATGACAACTACACGGTGTCCCGCAAGCTCGCAGCCCGGGACGTCAAGGGCGCGCTGCCGAAGGTGATCGACAAGGACGATCGCGACGACATCCAGACGCGCATGATTTCACTGCTGGCGGGCCAGAGCGGCGTCAAATCGCTGGACATGCCGAAGACCGAAGGCACCGACCCCCGGCCTTTCGAGGTGGTTGGCATTCCGCTGACACCAGGCTTTCACGTGCTGGAGATCGCATCGCAGAAGCTGGGCGACGCACTGCTCGACGAGCGCTACGGCAGCGGCCGCACGATGTACGTGCGGACGACCGCGCTGGCGACCAACCTCGCCGTGCACTTCAAGCTCGGCCGCGAGAATTCGCTGGCCTGGGTGACCACGCTGGACAAGGGCAAGGTGGTGCCGAACGCCAGCGTCCGCGTGTCGAGCTGCGACGGCAAGGAAGTGGCCTCGGGCACGACCGACTCAAGGGGCATCGCGCAGTTGGCAGGCATTTCTTCCAATGCCCCAGGCTGCTCCACCGACGAGGACTACAGCGCCGACGCCTACTTCGTCAGTGCCCGCGCCAAGGATGCCGAAGGCGTCGAGGACCTCGCCTTCACATGGAGCGACTGGCAGCGCGGCATCGAGCCCTGGCGCTTCAATGTCCCGACGAGCCTGGACGCCGAGCCCGACCGCATCGCCCACACGGTGTTCGACCGCACGCTGCTGCGCGCCGGCGAAACGGTGTCGATGAAGCACATCCTGCGCACGCAGATGCGCAGCGGCTTCGGACTGCCTCCTGACCTCCCCGACACACTGGTCGTGACGCATGTCGGCAGCGGACAGCAGTTCACCCAGCCCGTCAAATGGCGCAACACCCCAACCGGTGGGCGCAGCGCGGAAAACACCTTCGACATTCCACCGGCCGCCAAGCTCGGCATCTACCAAGTCGAATTGCGCGCTGGCGCCGGAGACGGCCGCCGCACCTACGCCACAGGACAGTTCAGAGTCGAAGAGTTCCGCCTTCCGGTGCTCGAAGGCCGGATCGCACCCGCCGACAAGAATCCGCTGGTGGCGGCCACGTCCGTGCCAGTCGACGTGCAGATCAACTACGTGGCGGGCGGCGGCGCGGCCAGCCTGCCGGTGCGCGTGTCCGCGATGGTGCGTGGCAAGAGCCTTTCGTTCCCGGACTTCGAGTCGTTCAGCTTCTCGCCGCCTCGAAGGGAGCGCACGGCGGCCAGCGACACGGGCGAGGAGGAATCGACCCCCGACGACGCGCGCATCGTCGCGGACAAGCTGCCGCTCACGCTCGACCGCAATGGCGCCGGCAAGGTCGTCATCGACAAGATCCCCGTCGACAAGGCCACGCCGCGCGAACTCCTTCTCGAGGCCACCTATGCCGATCCCAATGGCGAAGTCCAGACCTTGCGCAGCACGCAGACGCTCTGGCCCGCGGGCGTGATCGCCGGCATCAAGACCGAAGGATGGGTTTCGACGAAGCAGAAGATGCGCTTTCAGGCGCTCGCGCTCGATCTGGCCGGCAAGCCGCAGGAAGGCGTGACGCTCAACGTGCGTGCGGTCGCGCGCATCACTACCACCAGCCGCAAGCGGATGGTCGGCGGCTTCTACACCTACGACAACAAGACGGATGTCAGGGACATCGGAACGGTCTGCAGCGGCAAGAGCGACGCGCGCGGGCTGTTGTTGTGCGAGGTCGACCTCAAGGAAGCAGGCGAGATCGAACTCGTCGCCAGCGCCACCGACAAGGAAGGCCGCGACAGCCGCGCTGCGAGTTCGGTCTATGTCACGCGACAGGGCGAGCTCTGGTTCGGCGGGGAGGACAACGATCGCATCGACGTTCTTCCGGAAAAGAAGAGCTACCAGCCCGGCGAGGTCGCCCGTTTCCAGGTGCGAAGCCCGTTCCGCTTTTCGACGGCGCTGGTGTCCGTCGAGCGCGAAGGCGTCATCGAGACGCACGTGGTGCAGCTCAACGGACAGGACCCGACGGTCAGCCTGCAGATCAAGCCCGATTGGGGGCCGAATGTCTACGTCAGCGTGCTCGCGCTGCGCGGTCGCCTGCGCGAGGTGCCGTGGTACAGCTTCTTCACCTGGGGCTTCAAGGCGCCGCGCGAATGGTGGACGGCCTTCTGGTACGAAGGCAAGGAATACGTCGCACCGACCGCATTGGTGGACCTCAGCAAACCCGCGTTCAGACTGGGGCTCGCGGAAATCCGCGTCGGCACCCAGGCCAACCAGATCGACGTGAAGGTGGCGAGCGACAAGCTCAGCTATCCCGTGCGCGGCCAAGCGCAGATCACGATCACCGGCAAGCTGCCCGATGGAAAGCCGGCTGCCGGTGCCGAAGTGGCACTGGCCGCAGTCGACCAGTCGCTCCTCGAACTGATGCCCAACGACAGTTGGAACCTGCTCGAAGCCATGCTGCAGCGGCGCAGTTGGGGCGTCAGCACTTCCACGGCGCAGATGGAGATCGTCGGCAGGCGGCATTACGGGCGCAAGGCGGTGCCGGCCGGCGGAGGCGGCGGCAAGAGCCCGACGCGCGAACTGCTCGACACGCTGCTGCTGTGGAAGCCTGCGATCGTGCTCGATCCCAATGGACAGGCTACCGTCACGGTGCCGCTGAACGATGCGCTCACCACCTTCAGGATCGTTGCGGTCGCTGATGCCGGCACGGGCTTGTTCGGCACCGGGCAGACATCGATCCAGTCGGCGCAAGACCTGCAGATCATCAGCGGCTTGCCGCCGCTGGTGCGCGAGGACGACCAGTTCCGCGCACAGATCACGCTGCGCAACACAACCCACAAGGACATGAAGGTCGAGGCGACGCCGCGCGCCACCCTGCTGACGCTGCCGCCGCAGACGGTGGACATCCCCGCCGGCGAGGCCCGCGAAATCGGCTGGACGGTGACGGCCCCGGCGCAACTCGCGCAAACGCGCGCCGAAGCGATCCTGTGGGAGATCGAGGCTCGCGACACGCTAGGCGATGCTCGCGATGCGCTGACAGTGCGCCAACGCATCGTGCCTGCGGTACCGCTGACGGTTCAGCAAGCCACGCTCGTGCAGATCGAGGCGCCCTTCAGCCTCGAGGTGGCGCCGCCGGCCGACGCCCTGCCCGGTCGCGGCGGCGTGCGGCTCTCGCTTCAGCCTCGCCTGGCCGAAGGACTGACCGGCGTGCGGGACTGGTTTGCGGCCTATCCGTACGCCTGTCTGGAGCAAAAGACCAGCAAATCCATTGGCCTGCGCGACGGCAAGGCATGGCAGGCCGTCGTCGGGCAGCTGCCGAGCTACCTCGACAGCGATGGGCTCGCCAACTACTTTCCCCCGCGTGACGGGGAAGCCAATCGCGGCAGCGACATCCTGACCGCTTACCTGCTGGGCGCAACGCACGAAGCGGCCGCGCTCGATCCGGCCTTTGCGCTGCCCGACGCCGCGCGCGCACCGATGGAACAGGGCCTGATCGCGTTCGTCGAGGGCCGCATCCAGCGCGAGTTCTGGAGCCCGCGCAAAGACCTGGACGTGCGCAAGATCGCCGCGCTCGAAGCGCTGTCGCGCTACGGAAAGGCGCAAGGCCGCATGGCCGGCAGCATCACGATCGCGCCCAACCAATGGCCGACCAGCGCAGTGATCGACTGGCTCAGCATCCTCAAGCGCGTGCCGGACGTGCCCCAGCGCCAGCAGCGGATGGACGAAGCCAACAACGTGCTCAAGGCACGCCTGAGCTATCAGGGCACGAGGCTGATCTTCAGCACTGAACAGGACGACAACTGGTGGTGGCTGATGACCAACGGCGACGTCAACACCGCGCGCCTCCTGCTGACGGTGATGGACGATCCCGCCTGGAAGGACGATATTGCGAAGCTCGCCAACGGCTTCATCGGCCGGCAACAGAACGGCGCATGGCACACCACCACGGCCAACCTGTGGGGTGGTCTGGCGCTGGAGAAATTCTCGAAGCAGTTCGAAAGCGCACCCGTCACCGGCGTCACGGCCGCGAGTCTGGGTGCCGCCAAGGCAGAGGTCGATTGGAACAAGGTCGAACGCGTCAAACCCGGCGATGCCGGCGGCGCGCCGAACCAGACGACCGCGTTCGGCGCTCCGGCGTCGCCGGGGAATTTGCGCAACAACAGCATGTTCCTGCCGTGGCCGACTTCGTCGACATCGCCGGCACCGCAGTCCGCCCACGACGCACTGCTCGTGACGCAAAACGGCGCCGGCAAACCGTGGTTGACGGCGCAGTCGATCGCCGCTGTCGAACTCAAGGCGCCCTTCGCTGCGGGCTATGCGATCAAGAAGACCATCACCCCCGTCGAGCAGGCGGTGCCCGGCATCTATACGCGCGGCGACGTGCTGCGCGTCAGCCTCGAAGTGAATGCGAGCGCGGACATGACCTGGGTGGCAATCACCGATCCGATTCCGGGCGGGGCGACGATTCTCGGCAGCGGGCTGGGGCGCGATTCGCAGATAGCGACCCAGGGCGAGAAGCGCTCCGGCAGCGGCTGGCCTGCCTTCGAGGAACGCAGCTTCGAGTCCTTCCGCAGTTACTACGAGTACCTTCCGAAGGGGGTCGTGAAGATGGAATACACCTTCCGGCTCAACAACGTGGGCGATTTTTCGCTGCCGCCCAGCCGCGTCGAAGCGCTGTATGCACCGGAAATGTTTGGCGAGGCCCCCAATGCCCGAATCAAGGTGGAGGCGCCGAAGTAGCGGTCGGGCTTGAGCTTCTGCTCGAACTTGAGCAAACTGCGCGCTGCCCGCAAGGAGTGAAGACGATGTGCAGAAGCATCAAGACCCTGTTCAATTTCGAGCCCCCCGCGACCGAGGACGAGATGCGCGCCGCGTCGCTGCAGTTCGTCCGCAAGCTCAGCGGGTTCAACCATCCTTCGAAGGCCAATGAGGCGGCCTTCGATCGTGCGGTGGAGGACGTGACGGCCGCGGCGCGCGCGCTCATCACGTCGTTGGTCACGACTGCCGATCCGCGCGATCGCGAGATCGAAGCGGCCCGCGCCCGCGCCCGCAGTGCGGAGCGCTTCGGCACGAGCCATTGAACGAAAGAACGAGAAACGGGCGGACCGGTCGCATGACCCTCATCTGAAAGACCTTTGAATGTCCATTGAACTCTGGCTCGCTTTCATCGCTGCTTCGGCGGTGCTCCTGATCATTCCCGGGCCGACCATCCTGACTGTCATCAGCTATTCGGTGGCGCATGGCCGGCGCGCAAACGTGCCGCTGGTCGCAGCAGTGGCGCTGGGCGACTCGACGGCCCTCGTCGTCTCGCTGCTCGGCTTGGGCGCTTTGCTGGCGACGTCCGCGTTCTGGTTCATGGTGATCAAGTGGGCGGGCGGCCTGTACCTGCTCTTCCTCGGGATCAAGCTCCTGCGTGCCGGAATCTCTCCGACCGAAATCGCGGCGCCCGCGGCGCCCGGTTCGCGCTTGCGGCTCTTCGCCAATACCTACTTGGTCACGGCGCTGAACCCCAAGGGCATCGTGTTCTTTGTGGCGTTCCTGCCGCAGTTCATCAATCCCCGCGCCGATGCAACGCAACAACTCTGGATGCTCGCGATCACCTTCGTGAGCATGGCGACGCTGAACGCCACGCTCTACGCGGTGTTCGCAGGCTCCGCGCGCAAATTGCTTTCATCGCCTCGCGCGCAACGGCGGTTCAATCTCGCGGGCGGTTCGCTGCTCTCCATCGCGGGGGTCTGGGCGCTCCTGGCGCGGCGTCCCGGCTGAAAAGTACGCCCGCGGTCGTTCTCGCAGGTTCGGCCCGGGGCACGCGTCTTGCTGGCCCGATGAGGTCGCGAGGTCTTGGGGCCGCGGGACGCCTCGAATTGGAGACCTCATGAACGCGCGCTACCTCGGCCTCTTGCCCACGCACGGCCGATTCGACTACACACCGATCACCCGACGGCCGAATCACGCATGGCCGAACGGCGCGCGCCTGGCGGTCTATATCGGACTCAACCTCGAGCATTTCGCCTTCGGCGAAGGCTTGGGCGCATGCATTGGCCCGATGGCGCCGCATCCCGATGTGCTGAATTTTTCGTGGCGCGAATATGGCAATCGCGTGGGCGCCTGGCGCTGCCTGGAGTTGTTCGACAGCCTGGGATTGCCATCCAGCACACTCCTCAATACGGCACTGTATGACCACTGCCCCGAGCTCGTCGCGGCATCGATGGCACGCGGCGATGAACTCATCGGGCACGGACACAGCAACGCAGAGCGACAGGCGGACATTGACGAGGCCGGCGAAGCGGCGCTGCTTGCGCACTGCCGTGCCAGCATGCTGGCGCACAGCGGCTCCGCGCCCGCCGGCTGGCTTTCGCCCTGGATATCGGAAAGCCACTGCACACCCGATCTGCTTGCGGAGGCAGGTTACAGCTACACGCTCAACTGGTGCCATGACGATCAGCCCATCCGCATGCGCACGCGCAGCGGAATTCCGCTGTGGTCGGTGCCGTATCCGCAGGAGCTGAACGACATCCCGATGATCGTGGCGCGGCAGATGGACGCCAAGGATTTCGCCCAGGCGATCATCGACAACGCCGACGAGATGCTTGACCAGTCGCGCCGTCAGCCGCTGGTGATGGGCGTTGCGCTGCATCCGTACATCGTCGGGCAGCCGTACCGCCTGCGCCATCTGCGGCGCGCACTCTCGCACTTGGCCCGCATGCGCGATCGCGGCGAAATCTGGTTCACCCAACCCGGCGCCATCTGCGAGCACATGGAATCGATCGAACCCGCCGCGGCTGTGGCAAGCTAACAGGCTGGCCGTCATGCGCGGCCACCTCGCTCATGCCACGCCGCCTCCCGACCTTTCTCTTTGTGCTGCCCGCCCTCGGGGCGCTGCTCGCCGCACCCGCGTGGGCGCTTGCCACGTTTGATGAGGTCCGTCGCGACTTCCATCCTTCCGACACGATGGTGCTGGACCGGGACGGCGAGCTACTGCAACGCGTGCGCACGGATGCGACTGCGCGACGCGGCCAATGGGTCGCCCTCCCGGACATCTCGCCTAGCTTGCGCACCGCGATGGTCCTGAGTGAAGACAAGCGCTTCTATGAACACAGCGGCGTCGACTGGCGGGCAGTGTCCGCTGCCGCCTGGGGCAACTTGTGGAACACGCGCACGCGCGGCGCATCGACCATCACGATGCAGCTTGCCGGGCTGCTCGACGACGATCTGCGGCGCAGTGGCGGCGGCCGCAGCCTGGCGCAAAAGGTCGGGCAGACGGTTGCGGCACAGCGGCTGGAGCACGGCTGGCGCAAGGACCAGATCCTGGAGGCTTATCTCAACGTCGTGCCGTTTCGCGGTGAAATCGTCGGCATCGACGCACTCTCGCGCACGCTCTTCGGCAAGGCGCCGCACGGTCTCGACGCGCGCGAAGCGGCCGTCGCGGCGGCGCTGGTGCGCGCACCCAATGCCAAGCCGGCGGCGGTTGCCCAGCGCGCGTGCGAACTGATGCAATCCATGGAGCCCGCAAGCAGGCCCGACTGCGATTCGATTGACATGTTCGCGAGCGCTGCATTGCAGCGACGGAGCTTCGACGCGAGCGAAGGCATCGCGCCTCATCTTGCGCGGCGGGTTGTCGCTTCGCGGGGCGACAGCGCACCGGACAGCATTCGCACCACCTTGCGCGCGCCACTGCAACGGGTTGCGCTGGGCAGCCTGCAACGGCATCTACGCGAACTGCGCGGCCGCAATGTGGAAGACGGCGCCGTCGTCGTGCTCGACAACCCGACGGGCGAAGTGCTCGCATGGGTCGGCTCGTCGGGCGGCATCAGCCGCGCGGCGGAAGTGGACGGCGTGCTCTCGCAACGGCAGCCGGGCTCCACACTCAAGCCCTTCTTGTACGCGCAGGCGATCGCCGAACGGCGGCTGACGGCGGCTTCGCTGCTCGACGATTCCTCGGCGCAGATCGCGACGGCGAGCGGCCTCTATATTCCGCAGAACTACGACCATCAGTTCAAGGGTTATGTGTCCATGCGCACCGCGCTGGCGGCCTCGCTCAACGTGCCTGCCGTCCGCACGCTGATGATGGTTTCGCCCGATGCCTTCGCGCGCCAGCTTCGGTCGGCCGGAATGACGCTCGCACAGGGCGGTGATTACTACGGTTACAGCCTTGCGCTGGGCAGCGCCGAGATCTCGCTGCTGGGGCTGACCAACGGCTACAGGACGCTCGCCAACGGCGGCCGGTTCGGAGAGACGCGCTACCTGCCGGCCCGGACGCCAACCACGCCGAACGTCGGCAGGGCAGTGAACGATGCGCCGGCCATCGATCCGCGGGCCGCATTCATCGTCGGCGACATCCTGAGCGACGCCAATGCACGCGCGCGCACCTTCGGGCTCGACAGCGTGCTCGGTACGCGCTTCTGGACGGCGGTGAAGACCGGCACCAGCAAGGACATGCGCGACAACTGGGCCATCGGCTGGTCGCAGCGCTACACCGTGGGCGTTTGGGTGGGCAACGCCGGCGGCGCGCCGATGTGGGATGTGAGCGGCACCAGCGGCGCGGCGCCCGTATGGGCCGAACTGATGGGCTTCCTGCATCGCAATGAACGCAGCCTCGCCCCTTCGCCGCCAGCCGGGCTCGTGCAGGCGCATGTGCGTTTCGGTGAAGAAATCGAGGCAGCGCGAGACGAATGGTTCATCGCCGGCACCGAACAGCCGGTGTTCTCGCTGGCGCCAAGCGTGTCGGTTGCCGAATCGTCGCCGCGCATCACATCGCCCTCGAACGGAACCATCATCGCGCTCGATCCGGACATTCCGCCCGATCGCCAGCGCGTGCGCTTCGAGGCCGAAGGCCGTGGCGTGCGGTGGCGCATCGACGGCAAGGCCTTCACGCGCGGCAGCACCGCACTCTGGCTGCCATGGCCCGGCCGCCATGTGGTGGAGCTTGTCGATGCCCAGGACCGCGTGGTGGACCAGATCAAGCTCGAAGTGCGCGGGGCGGGAGTCGTGGCCAGCGTGAAGCGCTGAATCCGACAGCTGTCAGTGCACATCGACTCCGCCGTGCTGTCGAATGTCGGACACCCATGTCGCTCCCCAACCCACGCCAGGCAGAGCAGCGCGCTGCTGGAACGAGCGCCGCCCCAGGACTATCACTGCTTCAACAGTCCACCAACAAGAACGGGAGCGCGAAATGTTGATCAGGATGAAAACAGTGCCGCAGTCTCAGGACCCGCAGGTCGTCATCGAATGCATTCGTGCATGCATCTGGGCGAGCATCGAAGGCTGGCCCTTCTGCCGGCTGAAGTAGCTTGAATCTACGGTGAGGCTCCCACGGTCAGGCTTGCTTCGACTCTCGCGCCCTGCGCGCCTCATATGCCTTGAGGTGCACGTAGGCCACCCGCAGCAGCGACAACGGCTTGCCATCTCCATCGCCACGCGCTATCAGGTCACCGATGATGTGGTCCGCCTCTATCGGCGCTGCGCGCTCGATGTCCTTGAACATCGACGCGGTCATCAATGACTCCGGCGCGGTGACGATCGCGCGAGCACGCTCGAGAGCGGCCGGACGCATCGTGAACCCGTTTCGCTCGGCAATGGCGGCGCACTCGTCCACCATGCCGACGGCAAGATCGGCGCCGCCAGCGCGCACGATGTCGCCGACCGCCGTCCGCATCAGGCAAGTCATGCTCGCGGCCGATGCGATGAGCACCCATTTCTCCCACATGTCCTGCAGGATGTTGTCCGAAGCGTTGGCGTCGAACACCGGCTTTTCGAACGCGGCCTCCAGCGCCTTCACTCGCGCGGAGCGTGTGCCGTCCAGTTCACCGTAGGCCAGGCTGTGCACGTCGCTCAGATGAAGCACGGCGCCTTCGTCGTCCAACACGGCCGAGATCATGCAAAGCCCGCCGAGCACGCGCTCCTTGCCGAAGCGCCGCGCAAGGTCGTCGAGATGGCGCATGCCGTTCAAGACCGGCAGGATCGCGGTGTCAGGGCCCACGGCGGGCGCGAACGAATCCATCGTTTCCTCGAGGTCGTAGGCCTTGCAGCCGACGATGACGACATCGAAGGGACCGCCGATGGCATCTGCCTGCACCGAGGGCGGCGAAGGCAGGATGAAGCCGCCGTGCGGGCTCTTGATCACGAGGCCCGTCTTGGCGAGCTGTGCCGCTCGTCGAGGGCGCAGCAGGAAAGTCACGTCTTCTTCGGCCTGCAACAGCCTGCCACCGAAATACCCACCCAGCGCACCGGCGCCCACAACCAGGAATCGCATCGGATTGTTCCCGCTCGAATGATGAAAAGGCGGATTCTGCGCCGCGGTGAAAAGTCTTGCTCACCGACCCGCTCGGGGCCTGCGGATAATAGGCACTACTCAAGACAGACAACCCAGGAGCCCTTTCCAGTGCCAGACCTCTCCAAGATCACGAACATCGAAGACCTGCGAGTCATCGCCAAGCGCCGCGTGCCCCGCATGTTCTACGACTACGCAGACTCCGGGGCCTGGACCGAAGGAACCTACCGCGCCAACGAGGAGGACTTCCAGAAGATCAAGCTGCGCCAGCGCGTCGCCATCAACATGGATGGCCGCTCGACACGCACCACCATGATCGGCGAGGAAGTCGCGATGCCCGTCGCCATCGCGCCGACGGGCATGGCAGGCATGCAGCACGCCGACGGCGAAATCCTCGGCGCGCGCGCGGCGAAAGCCTTCGGCATTCCGTTCACGCTGTCGACGATGAGCATCTGCTCGCTCGAAGACATCGCCGAAGCGACCGATCGCCATCCCTTCTGGTTCCAGCTCTACGTGATGAAGGATCGAGATTTCATCGAACGGCTCATCGAACGCGCACGCGCAGCCAACGTGTCGGCGCTCCAATTGACGCTCGACCTGCAAATCCTCGGGCAACGGCACCGCGACATCAAGAACGGCCTGACCGCACCGCCCAAGCCCACGATCAAGAATCTCATCAATCTCGCGACCAAGCCGCACTGGTGCCTGGGCATGCTGGGCACCAAGCGCCGCACTTTCCGCAATATCGCCGGCCACGCGGAGAGCGTGAAGGATTTGTCGTCGCTGTCGTCATGGACGGCCGAACAGTTCGACCCCACCCTCAGTTGGGCCGACGTCGAGTGGATCAAGAAAATCTGGGGCGGCAAGCTGGTCCTCAAGGGCATCATGGACGTCGAGGATGCGCGCCTTGCGGCCTCCAGCGGCGCGGATGCGCTGATCGTGTCGAACCATGGTGGCCGCCAGCTCGACGGCGCACCTTCGTCCATTGCCGCGCTTCCGGCCATCAGCGAGGCTGTGGGCACTGAAATCGAAGTCTGGATGGATGGCGGCATCCGCAGCGGCCAGGACGTGCTCAAGGCCCGCGCGCTCGGCGCCCGCGGGACGATGATCGGGCGGAGCTTTCTTTATGCACTCGGCGCGTACGGCGAGGCCGGTGTGACGCGCGCGTTGCAGATCATCCAGCGCGAACTGGAACTGACCATGGCGTTTTGCGGCCGAACGCAGATCGACGAGGTCGATTCGAGCATCCTGCTCCCCGGCACATTCTGACCAGATCGCGGCGCTGGCTGACAGCACGCGCGCCTCGGGGGCGGCAGTATATTCAGCGCCCCTATCGATCGCAAATCAGAGAGGCGCGAGTCCAGTTATGAGCACAATCACATCCCCAGCGGGGGCCACTCCCCTCGATCCTGAGGCATCCCACCGGGCCTACACCAGCGAAGAAAAGCGCCATCGCATCTTCGCGATCATGGCGGCATCGTCCGGCAACCTCGTCGAGTGGTTCGACTTCTACGTCTACGCCTTCAGCGCGCTGTATTTCGCGCCTTCGTTCTTCCCGAAGTCCGACCCGACGGCGCAGTTGCTCAACACGGCTGGCGTGTTTGCCGCTGGCTTCCTGATGCGGCCCATCGGGGGCTGGCTGTTCGGTCGCGTGGCAGACAAGTACGGCCGCAGGACATCGATGCTGATCTCGGTGACGATGATGTGCGCGGGATCGTTGGCGATCGCATGCCTGCCCACGTACGCCGCCATCGGCGCATGGGCGCCCTTCTTGCTCCTGGTGTGCCGCCTGTTCCAGGGTCTTTCGGTGGGTGGCGAGTACGGCACGACAGCGACCTACATGAGCGAGGTCGCGCTGCGCGGCCAGCGCGGATTCTTCTCTTCTTTCCAATATGTCACGCTGATCGGCGGCCAATTGCTCGCCGTGCTGGTCATTGTGGTGCTCGAACAGTTGCTGAGCGAGGCCGAGCTCAAGGCCTGGGGCTGGCGCATTCCGTTCGTGATCGGCGCCATCGCCGCCGTGGTTGCGCTTTTCCTGCGCCGGACGTTGCAGGAAACGCAGTCCGCCGAGATCCGCGCCAACAAGGAAGCCGGCAGCCTCTCGGTTCTGTTCCGCCATCACAAGGCTGCTTTCTTCACCGTGCTGGGCTTCACCGCCGGCGGTTCGCTGATCTTCTACACCTTCACGACCTACATGCAGAAGTACTTGGTCAACACGGTCGGCATGCCGATCAAGACCACCAGTTACGTGATGACGATCGCGCTGTTCGTCTATATGTGCATGCAGCCGGTGTTCGGCGCGCTTTCCGATCGCATCGGCCGGCGGACCAACATGCTGCTCTTCGGCGGCCTCGGCGCGCTCTCCACGGTGCCGATCCTGACGGGCCTGCAGAGCGTGACCGGTCCTGTCGTCGCGTTCTTGCTCATCATCCTTGCGCTGGCGATCGTCAGCTTCTACACCTCGATCAGCGGCATCGTGAAGGCCGAAATGTTCCCGCCCGAGGTGCGCGCACTCGGCGTCGGGCTTGCCTATGCGGTGGCCAACGCGATCTTCGGAGGCTCGGCGGAATATGTTGCGCTCGGTCTCAAGTCGATCGGGCACGAGACGGCGTTCTACTGGTACGTGACCGCAATGATGGTGCTTGCCTTCTTCGTCAGCTGGCGGCTGCCGCGACAGGCCGCCTACCTGCACCACGATCACTGACAGCGACTGCATTCACGCGCGATCCTCTGCGTCGGCCAGCGCATGCCGGATGGCGAACGCCGCGGCCTCGGTCCTGTTTGCCGACTGCGTCTTGCTCAGGATGCTGCGCACATGGTTGGCGATTGTGTTGGGGCTGACGAACAGTTCGCGCGCGATCTGCCGGTTCCCCTTGCCCGCCGCGACGAGACGCAGGACTTGCGCCTCTCGGCCGCTCAGTCCGGCCGGGTAGCGGGGCACTGCCGTCGTCGCTTCCATCCTCGTGCGGCAGACTTCGACGCGAACCGCGAGCGCGCGCATATCGAGCGCTGCGGCTTCCGCCGCGGCATCCTCGAGCAGGTCCAGCGCCGCGTCGCGATCTCCGGGCGCATCCCTGGCCAACAGCACGCGCGCATAGCCGAGGCACGCGTGCGCGAAGGCGGGTCGCGCGTTCTGGCCGCGATTCATAGACACCGCCGCCTTGAAATGCGCTTCGGCTTCATCCCATCGGCGCATGGTGGACGACAGCAGGCCCAGAAAGGCGTCCGCAGCGCCAAACGAGGCGATCGATGTGCCGACGAACAGATTCCGCCCGTGACACGGCTCCAGCAGCTTGTAGAGCACCGCCGCCCGCGCGGCATCGCCGAGCGCGGCGCACACTTGTGCCAGATAGGCCAGACTCGCCATCCAGATACCGTCGCGCGGCAATGATTCGAAGCTGCTCGCCGCCAGCAGTTCGAACTCGGAGCGCGCGTCTTCGAGCTGATCCAGCTCGGCGTAGATCAGTGCCAGCCCGGGCCGCCACAGGTTGCTCTGGGCATTGCCTTGCACAAAATGGCGGACCAGCGGGGCCACCTCCTGCAAGCGTCCCTGCTCGCGGCGCAAGGTGAACATCTGTACGCCGTAGACGCCGGCCGCATCCAGTCCGGGCATGCGATTGCCGATCTCGAAAGTGCGCCGCGCCAGCCGTTCGGCGTCCTCGAAGCGCCCTTCGAAGAGCGCATGCATGGTGCGAGACGACGAGCCGACGTACCGGAAGAAGGGCTGCCTGAATTCTTCCCCGCCGCGCTCGTAGCGCTCGAGTTGATCGCGCCAGGTCGCCATGTCCCCGAGTTCGAAGGTGTCGAACATGCGCCATGCCAATGCAGAGCACATCAGGAAGCGGTCGCCCTGCTGCATCGCGATCTCCATCGCCTCGTCCGCATTCGCCACTCGCTCGCCGATGCGGTCGTGGTGCCATCGCGCCGACAGTGTCGCCAGCAGGGTCACCGCAAGCGTGGACGGATCGCCCGCCTGTCGGGCAACGCTCACTGCCTCGGCATGCACCTTCGTTGCCTGGACCTCCTCGCCGCTGAAGATGAGCGCCCGCGCGAGCGAGCTGAGAAGTTGCGCCTTCAGTGCGCGGTCATCGACGGCAAGCGCGTTCAGCGCATCGCGCAGAAGCCGCGCCGCTGCGATGCCGGGCAGCCCGGGACACCAGCTAGCCATCTCGAATCCGATGGCGGCCCGGGCAAGTTCGTGCGCGGCATCGAGTTGCATGCTGGTTCGCGCCGCCTGTTCGAAGGCTTGTCGAGCCTGCAGATATTCGCCGGCACGGGTGTGTGCCTCTCCCAGTGCGTTCAGGGTGCGGCAACGCGCAAATCCCGCAGATGCATCCCCGCCTCGGATGACATCCATCGCCTGGAGCGCGAGTCGGTAGTAGCGCGTTGCTTCTTCATGGGCCTGCAAGGCATCGGAGCTCTCGGCAGCCTTCTGCGCGTAGTGGATGGCGCGCGCGGCGTCGCCCCCCGGTAGTGCAGCCCAGAAGTGATGGGCCAGCGCGGGGAGCTGATCGGTCGCGGCATCTCCGAAAACCTGTTCGATCGCTCTGCCCACCCTGAGATGCAATCTGCTGCGGCGCGGCGGCGGAATTTCGTCGTACAGCGTCTCCCTGAAAAGCGCATGTCCGAAGTGGTAGCGACCAGGATCGTCGAGCGCCTCGATCACGCGCGACTGCAGCGCCTCTTCGAGCGCGCCCATGCATGCGTCCTCCTCCACGTCGTCAATGGCGCGCAGCAGCAGGTCGAGGTCGAAGGCGCGGCCGATCACCGATGCGCAGGCGAGCACCTGGTTGGCGAGCGGAGACAAGCGATTCAGGCGCCTCCCGATCACTTCGCGCACGCCTTCCGGGATGCGCCGCGGACCGGCCGGCGCCAGCAGGGACGAAGGCACGGCTCGCGTTCCGTCGGCGAGCACCTGTTCCTGAATCATCAGCCGGGTCATTTCCCCGACGAAAAGCGGATTGCCTTCAGTCTGGCGATGGACGGCCTCGGCAAGGGCCAGCGGCACCTTGGCGCTCCCCGCAGCCAGAGCCATCATGCGGATCGTCTCGTCGCGGCCGAGGCCCGTCAGGCGCAAGCGCTCGAAGCCCGGCTGCCGGGCCAACTCGCCGAGCGTGGCCGAGAGCGGATGTTGGCGCGACAGCTCCATGTCGCGATAGGTGATGACCACCAGAATCCGGCAGGTCGACAGGTCGGGCGCGATGAATTCGAGCAGGCGCAGCGACGAAGCGTCGGCCCAATGCAGGTTGTCCAGCACGAGCAGCAAGGGCTGTTCGGCCGCCGCACGTTTCCAGAAGCTGGCCATGGCGTCGAAAAGACGAAAGCGCGTCTGCGCCGGATCGAACATCGGCAGCGACTGCGCACCCGCCGGCGGATGTTGCTTCAGATCCGGCAGGATTTCACCCAGGGGCGACTCCGCGTCCGAAAGAATGCGCCGTGCGGTTGCGTCATCGTGCGTCTCAACCCATGCGCGAAGCAGTTGCAGCCAGGGCCAGTAGGGGGGCGCGCCGGGTTCCTCATTGCAGCGCCCCCAGAGCACCTGCATGCCGCGCGCCGCCGCGCGCTGGGTCAGCATCTGCGCAGTGTGCGATTTGCCGATGCCAGGCTCGCCGGCCAGCGCCGCAGTGCCGCCGTTGCCTGCCAGGGCGCGGGTCAGACCGGCGTCCAGCGCGGCGAGTTCGCGCTCGCGCCCGACGAATCGCTCGGCCGGCAGACGTACCGCGTCGTCGCTTTCCACAGTCGTGAGTGGGGGCGGCTGCAGCGGCGCGCCACAACCGTCGCAGAAGGTCGCGTCCAGTCTGGCGTCGCGACCGCAGCGGGTGCATTGCACGGCGCGGTCCTCGTGGTTTCGGAAGCGGCGCCGCTAGACGACCGCTTCGGGACGAATCTGGTTGACCTCGATCACCACATCCGCAGGAACCCTGGCGAGGCGCGCCGCCTTGTGGATCTCCTCGGCGCTCGGCGCCTCGTAGAGGCAATACGTCTTCTTGCGATCCGCGGAAAGGAACGAGAACAGCCAGTTCACACCGACATCCGAATTGACGCGCTGAATGGCAGCGACGTCCGCCGCGGCAAGCTCCAACTCCTCGGCGAACTGTCGCTCAATAAGGAACAGTGGCATACGACCTCTTTTCCAGCAGGCCATGATGGGCCGCAAACGGAATTGGGCGACAAATCGAAGTCTCGGTCAACGCAACGACCGGCATAGTCAATCCTGACCATTCGACCTGTCCCGGCTCGATTTTCAAAATGATCAATCCGGCGGATCGTCAATTGGCCGGCCGCTTCCTAGACTTTGTTCACCCACACACAAGGAGTGAACATGTTCAACGAAGCCAGTCTGGAGACCTTCAAAGCCCAATTGCGCGGGACTGTGATTCAACCCGGAGACGCCGGCTACGAGGAAGCGCGCAAGGTCTACAACGCAATGATCGACAAGCGGCCCCTGTTGATCGCCCGCGTCGCCGATGTGGCCGACGTGATCGCATCGGTCAATTTTGCGCGCGACAACCGCCTGTTGCTGGCAGTGCGGGGCGGCGGGCACAACGGCGGCGGGCTGGGCATGTGCGACGACGGATTCGTGATCGACCTGTCGAGGCTGCGCGGCATCCGAGTCGATCCGAAAGCCCACACCGTGCGCGCGGAAGGCGGCTGCACCTGGGGCGACGTCGATCATGCGACGCACGCCTTCGGCATGGCGACGCCGGCGGGCATCATCTCGACCACGGGCGTCGGAGGCCTTACCCTCGGCGGCGGCATCGGGCACCTCTCGCGGCGATTCGGGCTGACGATCGACAACCTGTTGAGCGTGGATGTCGTGCTCGCAGACGGAAGCTACGTGACCGCCAGCGCCAAGGAGAACGAAGACCTCTTCTGGGCGGTTCGCGGCGGCGGCGGCAATTTCGGCGTGGTGACCTCCTTCGAATACCGGCTGCACCCGCTCAGCACGGTGGTCGCGGGGCCCACGCTCTGGCCGCTCGAACGCGCTGCGGAAATCCTCTCGTGGTACCGCGACTTCATCGGCAAGGCGCCGACCGAACTGGGCGGCTTCTTTGCTTTCCTCACTGTGCCGCCTGCGCCGCCGTTCCCGGAAGAATTGCACCTCAAGAAAATGTGCGGCGTGATCTGGTGCTACGCCGGCGATCCCGCAGGGGCCGAAGCAGCGCTGGCACCGGTCCGGGCCAAGGAGCCTGCGCTTTACGGCGTCGCGCCCATGCCCTACCCGGTGCTGCAGAGCGCGTTCGACGGGCTCTACCCGCCAGGGCACCAGTGGTACTGGCGGGCCGACTTCGTCAACGAGCTCTCTGATGAGGCGATTGCGCAGCACGTCAAGCACGGTTCGCTCATGCCGACGATGCAGTCATCGATGCACATGTATCCGATCGATGGCGCCGTTCAGCGGGTCGGCCGAAAGGACACCCCTTTCAGCTATCGCGACGCCCGCTGGGCTTCCGTGATCGTCGGCGTCGATCCAGACCCCGCGAATCGCGAGAGCATCACCGCGTGGTGCAAGAACTATTGGGACGCCCTGCATCCGTATTCGGCGGGCGGCGCTTATGTCAACTTCATGATGGACGAGGGCGAAGATCGCGTGAAGGCGACCTACCGCGAACACTACGACCGTCTGGCGACCGTGAAGAAGCAGTACGACCCGGGCAATCTCTTCCGCGTGAACCAGAACATCCGCCCGGCGGCGAACGCCTGATTGCCGCCGCGGATCAAGGCTCTGCTTCCCACAAGGTGGGGTAATGCCTGACGAAGCCGTCCTCGGTCACGTCGAGCATTGCCGCATAGTCGAAACGCGGCGCTGCGTACCAGTACTCGGTTTCGCCGCGCCGCTCATAGCGCTGGCTGAGTTCCACCAGGGTTGCGCTTTCGAGATCGAGCCAGGCGGCCGGCGCATCGGAAGCCTCGCCAGGCGCGAGGTGAAGCCGTCGGAGGTGCAATAGATTGGTGGCTGGCGTAAACCCGAGATCGAGATCCACGCAATGACCGATTTCGGCGACGGGGACGTCGTTGAGCTTCCAGGCGCCGTGCGAATCCCGCACGATGGACAGGTCGATGGCTTCGCTTCCCAGCCAACCGCGCACTGTTCCCCACTGGGTGTGCCAGGCCCGATCGCACCGCACGCGGTAGTGCAGCTGGGCATAGCGCCCGTCTTCATTGCGGAATGCCGCGGCGCCGTCGATTTGCCAGTTCTCGCCGTTGCGGTCGAGCCGACAGACATCGTGCCCCGGAGTGCCGAGGCGGCGCCAGAGCATGGAAGCGACCGTCTGCATACTGTGGATGATGGCACTGGGTGCCCGCTGTGCGCAACCCTGCTTTGCCCAGACGACAATGACGGCCGTGACGACCGCACCGATCCGCCGCATTGCGCACCTCGACATGGATGCCTTCTACGCATCGGTCGAACTGCTGCGCTATCCGCAGCTCAAGGGGCTCCCGGTGGTGATCGGCGGTGGGCGCCGCAAGGTGGACGAGGTCTTGCGCGACGTGCCGGCGGGCGGCACGCTGGCGGACATTCCGCTGGCGTCGTTTCCTCTGCTCAAGGACTACGCGGGCCGCGGAGTGATCACCACGGCAACATATCCGGCTCGGCAATTCGGGGTTGGCTCGGCCATGGGCCTCATGAAGGCCGCGAAGCTGTGTCCGCAGGCCATCATCCTTCCGGTCGACTTCGACGAATACCGCAAGTACTCGCGGGCCTTCAAGCAAATCATCACTGAAATCGCGCCTGTGATGGAGGACCGGGGAGTCGACGAGGTCTATATCGATTTCACCGAAGTGCCAGGGGGCCAGAGAGAAGGCGGGCGCGTCCTCGCTCGGCTGATTCAACGGGCGATTTTCGAGGCGACGGGGCTCACCTGCTCCATCGGCATCGCACCGAACAAGTTGCTGGCCAAGATGGCGAGCGAATTCAACAAGCCGAACGGGATTTCAGTGGTGTTCGAGGCCGATCTCCAGGCGAGCATCTGGCCGCTGCCCTGCCGCAAGGTCAATGGAATCGGGCCCAAGGCGGACGAAAAGCTGCAGCGGCACGGCATCCAGACCATTGGCGAGCTCGCGGCGCGGGATCGCGACTGGTTGATCACGAATTTCGGGAAGGCCACCGGAGCCTGGATGCATGAGGTCGCCTGGGGGCGCGACAGCCGGCCGGTGGTCACTGAAAGCGAGCCGGTCTCGATGAGCCGCGAGACGACCTTCGACCGCGATCTCCAGGCCGTGCGTGACAGGGCCGAACTCGGCGCCATCTTCACGCACCTCTGCGAGAAGCTCGCCGAGGATTTGCAACGCAAAGGCTACGTCGGCAAGACGATCGGCATCAAGCTGCGTTACGACGACTTCAAGATTGCCACGCGCGACCAGACGATCGACCATTTCACAGCCGATGCCAGGACCATCCGGCACATCGCCGGACTTTGTCTCAAACGGGTGCCGCTCCAGCGCCCGCTGCGGCTGCTCGGCGTGCGGGTCGGAGCGCTGGCGAAAGCGGGCGAGGCCGATTCGATGGCGCTTGCGCGGCCCGCGTCGGGCGCGCGCCGCGCGTTGCCGGGCGACGCCGGGTCGACTGCCAGGACAGCCTCGCTGTTCTAGGGCTTTCTGTTCGATCTTTGGCTCTGCTCAGAGCGGTGGCACGCCCTTCTGCCATTGCGCCCAGTTGCCAACGATGTGGTCGACAACGCGACTGCCCACGAGCTCGACGTTTTCGACGGTTTCTGCGAAGCCGCCCGCCGTTTCACCCGGCGCCGGATCCAGGTGCTGCAGAGTCGTTTCACGTGGGTTTCCCTGATCGAAATTTACGGCGCCGCGCAGGCTCATCACGCGATCGATTCCATGGCTGCGCTTGATCACAAGCGTGATCGCCGCCGCTTCCATCTCGGTGATGACATAGTCATCCGCGCCATACAGCTTAGCGATGTATTGCGCCTGGTTGGACATCCCGGGGCCATGGAAGAAGGTGTCGCCGGTCATGTGAGTTCCGGTGCCTACGAAAGGAGCGCGTCGGGCAGCAGCTTGCGGATAGCGCTGTCGATAGGCGCGAGCGGCTTCCGAATCCTTCAGCGGGGTGCCGGCTGAAAGCTTCATCGCCCACGCGATCAGTTCCGGGTTGAGCTTGAAGCGACGGTACTCCTCGTAGCCTTTGCGGGGCATGAAGGTCGGCTCGCCTGCCTTGTTTTCTTCGGGGGCCCAGCGGTGGCCGAGGTCATAGTCGACGACCCACGTCGCCCAGCTCACTTCGCCGATGGTGCCGCGCGATGGCGGCGTACCGGCCACCCCGGAGATGACGTAGTAGGCCTTGGAAAAGTCGAACTGTGGGTTCTGCAGGATCGCCTGCATCGATGACGACGAATTCACCTTCCCCATGCCGAGGACTGCACCGCAGACGCCATCGGCATTGCAATACACCGGTTGCAGTGCTCCAGGTACCGCAATCGGCGTTGCGTTCATCCAGTAGCGCTCATACCAGTGCTGGAATTCACCGGCACGGTCGCCCGTGTTCTTGCCAATCTCGAACATCGATGCGACGAACACCTTCACCTTGATCGGCTCGGTGGGGCGCGGCTGCGAGGTCGACGCACAACCGGCGGCCAAGAACATGACCGCAAACATCGCGAGCAGACGCGCACGAAGGGACCGGACGGGGGACATAGAGCTTCTCCGAGTTGGGAAATGGAATCCGAGGGCAGACGGCAGCGCACTTGTTTCGTTTGCGGCGTCCTACAGCGGTGAAGTCACCGCGCGGTCAGCCTCCCGTCTGCATTCGAGAAGGATTGTCGCAAAGCTCATGCCTGCCAACGGATTTCGCCCGGTGCCCCTCGCCAACGGGTTGGTCTACATCAACCCCGCGATGCCTGGCATTCGGCGCTTCAAGCGCGGCGACACTTTCCGCTACAAGGATTCGAATGGCGCGTGGGTGCGCGACCCTGAACAGCTCGCCCGTATCCGGCGACTCGCGATTCCACCGGCCTACAAAGACGTCTGGATCTGCTCATTGCAGAACGGTCACCTTCAAGCGACGGGGATCGATGCACGAGGTCGCAAGCAGTACCGCTACCACAACGACTGGCGCGTCCTGAAGGACGAGACAAAGTTCGATCGCTTGGCAGCGTTCGGCCGGGCGCTCCCCAAGATACGGCGTCGCGTTGCGCGGGATCTCCGAATCGAGGCGAAGCAGCCTCTTCACCGCAACTTGGTCTTGGCAACGATCGTGCGGCTCCTCGACACGACATTCTTGCGCGTCGGCAATGAGGCCTATGCGACCGACAACGGCTCCTATGGCCTCACGACACTCCGCAACAAGCATGCGGAGGCGCGCGGAGGCACGCTCAAGCTTCGCTTTCGTGGCAAAAGCGGCGTCATGCATGAAGCGCGCGTCGATGACCCGCGCGTCGCAAAAGTGGTCCGTCGGTGCCAGCAGCTATCCGGTCAAGAGCTTTTCCGGTATGAAAGCGAGGACGGCACGCCCCACAGCATTTCTTCGACCGACGTCAACGAGTACCTGCGAGAAGCATCCGGAGAGGAATTTACAGCGAAGGACTTCCGTACCTGGCATGGGACCGTCGAAGCATTGGAATTTTTGCGGCTGGCTTGCGACTGCGGGAGCAAGACTCAGGGCGAGGGTTTGGCACGCGTCAGCATCAAGGAGGTCTTGTCTTCTGTCGCAAGCCGCCTGGGCAATACCCCGGCCGTTTGCAAGAAAGCCTACGTGCATCCTGCTGTTCTGGAATTCGCCGCCCTGCTTGCTGCGAATTCGGAAGCGATGAGCCAATGGGCGAAATTTGACCAGTCCGCGCCAAGTATTCGCCTACTGCACGCGCACGAGACACGCTTGCTGGCGTTTTTGGACCAACACCGCTCCGGGGGTTTGGCCTTGTCGCTTGAGCGTATTGGAAGGGAAGTTACCGGGAGGGGCGTGGAGCGGTGTGCAGGTGATGGGAGGGCGCGGAACGCAAAAAGCCCAGCCTGAGAGGGCTGGGCTTTTTGGGGCTGTAAGAGCCTGACGATGACCTACTTTCACACGGGAACCCGCACTATCATCGGCGCTGAGGCGTTTCACTGTCCTGTTCGGGATGGGA